>NZ_JBLWTN010000002.1:0-581612 GCF_048270125.1 Thalassoglobus sp.
AGCGAGAGTTGGTCGTTACAATGTGTCATGACGAAACGGTCTGTTTAGATGTGCGAAAGTGTTGTGAACAAAATCACTTACGCAAAAAACGACCGTTTCGTTTATTCTTTCTGTGAGAAATCCGGGCTAAGTCCTTCCCGTTCAATGTGACAATCCGGGCATTGCCGTTGTCTGACAGAAATAGCTGACCGTTGTTGTAGAACGACGCGCTGAATCGCCCCGTGTTTTTGAGAAGAGGAAGCAGTTTATTCTGCCGTGAGAAAAATCTGTAAAGCGACTCTCCTTTGACATCCGGAATGAAGAGCGTGCCATTTCCGTCCCAGGCTGGCCCATCACACAATTCGAAATCAGTGGAGATTTCCTCCAGTGCCGACGACTGATCAACCGGAGATGCTGCGAAGGAGACAACTGAGAGTTTCAGGAGAAAGGAAAACGCTATGAGAGTTCGGAGCATCAGTTCAGTTTCCCGGTTTGTGTGGACGGAATTGTTTTCTCAGGTCAATATTCGCACTCGTTATACGTTATAGCAAATCCAAAATTTGTCTTTCCGTTGTGCCTCGTGGCGAACAGTATTTTTATTAGAGGAATGCGTTCTTCACGGACACGCGGTAGGGCAAACTGCTCTAGTGTTTGACGTACCACCAAGCCAACCAGCAGAGGGCCGGAAAGATCACGAGCATCAGCAGGAGAGCGATGAGGTTCGAACGAGTGTTGTCCGGCCAACGTGCCATGGCATTTGGTCTCTTAGTCTGTCAAAACGTGTGGCAGCCTGCATCAAGCGTGCCACAGCATTTGGCGAATTTCATTATGCATTTGCAATGCTACTCATCTCGGTGATGATCGCTTTCACATCGGTGTCGAAAGCTTTTCACGGAGCAAACACTCATTCCGAAAGTGTTCTAGCAGTTGGAGTCAAACACTCGCACCTGTTTCCACTTGGCTTTGTTGTTTTCAATGAACTCCAAGTGTGCGGGGACGGTTTGGTAAGCGTCATGGTTTTCACGGGTGTCAAAAATAACATGCAGGGCCACATGGAACATGCGGTCATTGACGGGGCGAGCGAGGTCTTCTGCCAAGTCCCCAGCTGCGAAGAAGACGACTCCCGGGTGATCCTTCAAGTATTTGTGGCATTGATCAACCATCGCCTGGATGGCTTCCGGGGAGGAATCGAAGAGCGTGAAGAAAACATTGTGAGCAAGCATGTGCTGAAACTTTCCGTCGTGCTGTGAAACTGTGAAGTGAATGAAAACTAGCTGATTCCAGGGCAAATCTAATATCGGTCTTTCCGTTGTGCCTCGTGTCGAGCAGTCAATGAAGTCATGGTGATGACCTTCACGGGCATGGCAAGCATTGGCAATACACTAAAAACCGACGGCGCCACCCGACGGGGCTCCTCCACCTTGCTGTGGCTGGCTGATCGGTGGTGGCCCTGATTGTACTGGAGCACGACCACCGGTCGTGTAGAGTTCGCGTCGAGCTGCGTAGCGAATCGGGAAAGAGGCCCAAATTCTTTGGGTGCTGACTTCGGTCGGATTCGATGGGAACTCGGCACCGTCGAAGATTCGATTTCCGCTACGCTTCATGGACTTCTCTGAGACGTACTGTGTGAAGGCCAGCCATTCCCGATCAGGAGCAGTGATTGACAGGAAGTTGTTGCCTTCTGGAGTGAATCCGATGAATTCTCGCGGAAGTGGAGCAACGTGCAGCGACGTCAAAAGAATTGCCATCGTGATGTACCCCGTGAAGAGCCCCAAGCCCCAGCGAGAAACCTCGTAGAACATGGGAGTCACTTCTGCATACGTGGGGAAGAGATGGTCGCCCATCAGCCGGATGAGTGTCACCCCACCGGCGAAGAGTAGGAGCATCGCGATGATGTCGCTGCGATTTTGCCATTCAAAAGAGTTGCCAAGACTACTCGCTATAAACTCTGCCAGGGGCTCAAAGAAGTTCATCGCGATCAGCCCAGCAAGGATCACGGCGAAGAGGGAGATCGCTGCCCCTTGCGGACCCTCGTTGGCGACGAAGTAGGTCACGCCAATCAAAATTGCGAGCAATAGAAAATTGATCATCGACTCAATGTCTTTTCATGAGTTGGGTTCTGTTTTGAGCATCTTTCGAATTGGTTTGCAGGATCTGCCTCGTGGTGAACAGCGATTTACTAAAGAAGTGCGTTCTTCACGGGCACACGGTAGAGCAAACTGCTCTAGACATTGGACCTGATTTGAGAGAAGCGGTCAACAATCGAAGGCATGATCAAGAGAATTCTGTGGTCCGGAACACGTTCGTGTTTCTTGTGTCCGCGAATAGAGTCGCTTGTCAGGTGGTAGGCTGTGCGCCACGAGACAGGACTTCTACACCTCTATCGAAGCTACTTTTGAAGACAATCGCCATCACTGGTCTTGACCTGAATTCTTGGCCACTTCGCATGTGTCTGGGGGGTGAAAAAAAGGAAGCACAACCTTGTGAGTTGTGCTTCCTTCGAGTTTTGAAATCACGCCGAAAGACAAAAGTCTTCCGAAGAGAGATTAAGCATTCGCTTTCACACCCTGACGACGGCGTCGATAGCTGTAAGCTCCAGCAGCAACCAAACCAAACCCACAAAGGATAAGGCTAGAAGGCTCCGGTGTTCCGACTGAGATTGATTGTAAGCTGAATCCCGGAGGGCCACCAGCAGGGATTGTTGTACTTAGTGTGAGGCCGGTCACTTTTGAGAAGTCGGCAACTCCTCCAAATGCGTCGAATGGGACGTACACATCGGCGGCAGATCCAGAACCAGAGACGGGAACAAAAGTGAAGAAAACGTCCATGCCGATTGATACTGTCAAGCTCAATGACGGCGTACCGCCTGAGAGGATGCTTAAACCGCTGAGAATAAACCCGTTAGAGCTACCACCATCAGTAAAATCCAATTCGCCACCCATACTGGTGAATGCTGACCAGTCAACATTGTAAGTCCCAGGGCCTGAACCAGTTAATTGTGATGCTGTGGTGGTGTTTGAGTCATAGGATGGTACAGCAGGAGATTTAGTCAACGATCTTGTCGCTGTGACACCAAAATCGCCAAGGCTAACTGATTCAGTGGTAGCGCCAAAGCTTTGGTCATCAGTAAAGTCATCGATCATTAATGATGCTTCAACCGAAGTTGAGCTGAACGCCGCAAGAACAAGCCCGAGTAGAGAAAGTTTCAATAAGTTTTTCACTTGAGTACCTATGAATAGTAATAGAACGAAATGTTTAAGCTGCGATTGCGTTGCAATCGCACACGTAGCAAATTCGTTCAGCCCATGGGGGGACGGAAGATTCCGTCGAGAAACGGTGGAGACAGACTTAAGTGGTCCTCTTCAGCAAGATAGCTGACGAGGCGGCCTTCTGAGAGCGTTGGGATTTCATCAAGAGCGGCAGGGCTCATTACAGAGCTTGACCCTGATGGGCCATGTCCGGTTGAAGAAGCTCCGCTGTGATTTTGTGCCAAACCAATAAGTTGAGTCAGGAACTCTTCAAATTCTTGAAAGCGTTTCTCTTGCTGGTCTTCTTCAGGCGAGTGATCTGCGGTTGCGAGAGAGCTCGATGGATAAGTTTGTAGTGTTGCTGTGAGAGAAATGTCGCCTGTGATCAGTCCAGCATCCGCACTTTGTGTCGCAGCAAATGCAAGACAAAGCCCGAGCAGGAAAGACAGTATGTGACGACTGCGAAACATTTTCTTTACTCAAAAAATAATCGAGACAACTCTATAAGGTACCACGTTGAAGTGGAAATAGTCAATCTTTGATGGTCATTCCGGGAAAAATATTGATTTATTTTGACTTTCGATATTGAGCAGCGCTCTCTGGAATTGACGAACTGATCAGGATCCGGTCTTGAGGGATTTTTCGACTTCTTCGAAGTCTTTTCGTTCTAGTGGATGAAGCTCCTTGAGGGAGAGTCCATCCTCTTCGGCGGCCTCGAACAGACTGGTTGCTTTTTTCTTATCCCCTTTTTCCATATAAGCTTGCGCCAATCGGAATTGCGATGAAACGGTTGGGTTTTCGTCAACAGCCTGTGTAAGGTCTTCGATTGCCTTGTCCAAATTTCCACTCTTCAGGTACACGACACCACGGGTGTCGAGCATCGCAGCGATCGGGCCGACGACTTCAATTGCACTGTTGATCGCATCAAGTGCCCGTTTTTTGTCTTTACCCGCCAGAGTACTCAGGTAAGCGAAATTGTTGAGGGCAACAAGGTTTTGAGGGTTTTTCTGTAGGATTTGTTCGTACAGAGCGACCGATTGGTCGTGTTCACCAGCTAAATCTTTTAGGTCTGCCAGATGCATGAGGATCTGATCAGGAGTTGCTGATTCCTTCACGGCTGATGTGATTTTTGCTTCGACTCGTTTGATTTCATTGCTCGTCGGTTGACCCGTTCTTAAAACTGCGACTGAGGTCTTGGCTGCCAGGGTGTCGGGACCTTGCTCCCAGAGTTGGTCACAAAGGTCGAGGGCGTCATTCAGGTGGTTTTGGCGTGAGAGGATCGAGATGAGTTCCAGGTTGTCCGAGCTTCGTTCCGAGATCGCCATCGCTTTTCGGAAGTAGGTTTCTGCTTTGTCGTACGCTTCTAATTCGGTGAAGAGTCTGGAAGCCTTGCGGTGAAAGTATGCTTGAACTTCTTTTTTCAGGTCATCACGTTTCAGAAATGGCAGAAACTTTTGAATTGCAGATGCGACTTGGCCATCGCTGAGAAGTCGGGTTCCTTCTACAAATTTGGCGTGTTCAGCCGGTGACTCTGTTTCAAGAGTTTTTGAAAAATCACGTAGCACTGTCTGTCCATCGCGATTTGTGAGGAGGTCCTGCACTGTTTGAGGCGATGTTGTGATCGAGTCGACATTTTCCAGGAATTCCTTGATGCTCTTCTCGGCAGCATCGATTCCATTGGTTTTGTTTTGGATCGTTGCATCGAGTCGCAAAATTGCAAACGTTTGTGAGGATTTCAGTCTCGCTCGTTCCAACCACTTCTTTGCTTCGTCAAGTTCGTCGTGACGAACAAGAGCATGCGAAAATTCGATCATCAGTAAGTCGGCGTTGGGGAGGCTTTGGGCCAGCCCTTCAAATGTTTGACGTGATTTGTCCCAGTTGTCTGTCGCATCGTACAGTCGTGCCAGGGTGAGTCGCTCGTCGTTGTTGATTTCACCCCGGTCAGAAATGGTTTCCAAGATCTTGATTCGTTCTCGGTGATGCGCCTTGGTGGTACGCGATGCAAGCATCTCTGCTTTTGTGCGGAGATTGAATAATGATGTCTCTTGCGGACTCGCGGCATCGTCAATGAGTTTGAGAGCCTTCTTGATGTCTGCGTAGTTTCCTGAAGAAGCAAGACTTCGAGCGGAGCGGCTTCGTGCCCATTCTTTTAGCTCGGGAGTGGCTTTGCTTTCAGTTGAGCTGAGAGATCTGAGGAACGGGGTCGCTTTGTCGTGGTTTCCCTGACGACTATAGAAGTCGGCGAGTACATATTGCAAAAAAGTGTTTTCCGGATCGGTGTCGAAAGCTGCCTGGTAATACTGAGTCGATTTTTCGACGTTGCCAATCAGCTCATATCCTCTGGCCAATGTCAGCGGAGTTAAGTGTTGGGGGACAGTTGGGAGTTTCCCCTCAGCTTGTTTCAGCGTTGCTTCTGCTTCCTCAATTTGATCCCTGCGTCTGAGGTGGTCAACCATGGCCAACCATGCTTGGGGCTCTTTTTCGAAGCGTTCGATTGCAGTGCGAAGGGGTTCCGTGACGCGTTCATCGGATTCTTCCATTGCGGCTCGTTTTCGGCTGAGCAAGACAAGATCCCGGAAGTCGTTGGAACTCTCAGCTGCCGCTTCGGACAATTCCAGAGACTGGCCATATTGCTGACGCTGCCATGCGACGTTTGCAGCCAGGCGTGCTAAAGGACCGGTCGTCAATAACTGTGGCGTTTTCTGAGAAGCTTCTTTCAGGAGCCTGCCCGCTTCGTCATATCGCTCCTTCTTGTACAAGTCTTGAACAATGGTCCAAACGACCTCCAGTGAATGGTCTCCAAGCTCAAATGCCTTGCGGAACTGTTCGAGAGCGACTTCTTCATCACCCAGAAGTGTTTCAACACGTCCCAAGATTCGTGGAATCAGCGGCCAGAACGCACGTTGCAGCTGAGCCTGTTCAAGCAATCCTCGTGCTTGGATTAATTTATCTCGTTGCGCCGAAGTCAATTCCCCTTCTTGCGTTTTTACGGAAGCGACAAGATCCTGTGCGAGAAGAACATTTCCGATCGGTCCGCCTGGTCCTTCAATTTCGATCAACTTGGGAAGGTGGTTTTTCTTAAGGGAACCGTCATCGTTGTTGTTCGCGATCTGAAGCAGGTGGACGCGAGCTAGAAGATTTTCCGGGTCGAGTTCGACGAGTTTCAGCCATGTCTGCTTCTCCCCTTCGATGTCACCCAGAGTTGTGTAAACACCCGCAATTCGTTGCAGTAATTGTTCAATCTCCGCAGGGTCCCAAGACTCGAGTCCCGTTTGCAGCGAGGTCAGCAGACCGTCCGCTTCAAGAGGGGCCATGAGTCTGGCGATTTGGCTTTTTGCAGCTCGCAACTCAAACGAATCACCCAGTTTTTCTTCAGCTACTTCGATGATCCGTCTTGCTTCCTCGATCCGTTCTGAGCTTTCGACTTCGAGGTTCGAGAGGATAATGCTGACCTGGACAGTCACCAGTCCGGGGTCTTCAGGGTAGGCGAGGCGTGCTTCAGCAAGAAGCTCTTCGGCCTCCTCGCGACGTCCTTGAAGATTACTCAACTCTGCACGAAAAGCTTCAATGCCTGCGGTTGATGGAAGTCCTTTTTCCTTTCGGAGTGCCAACTCAGCGGTAATCGCCTGATTGACGACATCCCAGCGTTGTTGGTCGACAGGTTTTTGGGACTCGCGAAATAATAGTAGCTGAGCCAATTCCAGTGGGACTCCCGGGATTCCCTGAAGTAACCGGAAAGTCTGGATTGCTTCATCATGACGATTGGCCGTTCTGAGTGCGCGAGCTAATTCTAGTCGCGCGATGTGCCAGAGCGGGTCCTGGGTCAGTGCACGTCTAAAGACGACAATACGCCGGTCCGGGTTGTTGAGTCGCTGGTAACAAAGTCCCAGATTCAGGTCGATGAGTCGGCGGTGTCCAAGTTTCTGCCCGGAATCTGTTGTCGATGCAAGTAGATTGCGAACTCGCTCCAGCTTCGGGATCGCCTGTTTCCACTCTCTTCTCGCAACATGAAGTCGTGATTCAAGGTAGATCGTAACCCAGGACTCCCCAGCCTTTGTTCTGAAATCGTTCAGGGATTCTTCAGCTTTAGACCACTTCTCTGTTGCAACGTCTGGGGCCGACTGTCCCCCTTGAGTGATCAAAAGGTCGATGAAGGTCATCTGAAAAATTAAGGAGGTCTGAGTCAGTTCCTGACGTTTCTCTAAGTCAGCACCTTCTTGTTCCGCCTCAATCGCATCAAGCCCATTTTGAATCTCTTTTTGTGCAGCGACCAGATCCTTTCGTAGCATCTCCACCTCGTAGAGCGACATGAAGAAATTCGGGTTCGGGTTTGGGAGGTTCAGCCCTTCTTTAGCGAATTCTGTTGCTTTTGTGAGGTGAGAATTAACTAGATCATCCCCATCTGCTTGTTGTGCAGCTTTGGCCTGAGTGATTTCCAGGGTGGCTGCCGCAAGCAAAACTTCTGGGTCATCCTTAGCGAGTTCCAGTGCTTTTTGGATGTCTGCACTCGCTTGCTCAAGCTGATTGTTTCGAGTTCGGAAGTGCGAGCGTTGCAGGTAGGCCTGGAATTTCGGCTCACCATTGGTGACCATGGCTTCGAGAAATTCATTTGCTCGCTCTGCGGGAGTTCGACCATCGTAGACAAGCTCCCCCTGTTCGTTTTTTGCGGCCCGTGTAGGGAAAATGTCCACGATTTGCTTCGGAGCTTGGACATCTTTGAGCTCTGGTCGTTTGGGAATCTCTTCAGGGTAAGTCAGAAAAAGGTCTGCCAATGCTGAGTAGGATTCAACATTCGTCTGATCGACATTAAGCACATTGAGGTATCGTTTTGCACTCTCCGGAACTTCGCCATTTGCCAGATAGCAGCGAGCCGCTAATAGCGACAGTTTCGAGTCGTGCTGAGACTTTTTCTCGAGAACCTTGATGTGGTCGAGAGCATCGGTGAAGCGACGAAGCGCCATGGCGATTTCAGCAATTCGCATACGCAGATCGTCTCTGGCACCGTCGAGGCGAAGTGCTTGTTCGTACGTGAAGTAAGCACGCTGAAGATCGTTTCCATTTTGGGCGAGGCCATCCAGTAATTCTGCATAATCGCCAATCGCTTTGGAATCTTCCGGGCGAAAACTGATATACGTTCGATAGTACTGAGCAGCTTTTTGAAATTCGCTCTGGGCCTGTGCCTCCTTGGCTTCGTTGAGAAGCGAATCGGCATTCCGGTCAACTTGATAGGCGTGCAGGAAATGAACACCAACTCCCAAAACCAGCGTTCCTGCAATCAAGCTCAGAGCAAGTTTCAGGTTGAACGTCGTTCGCTTCCGATGCGCCTTGAATTCATTCGGAGATGCCTCCTGCCCTGCGGGCTTGGAGGTCTCAGAGGAATCAGCGTTTTTTTTCTCTTCGTCAGCCACAACGGCCCTCTCGAATACTCAAATGAAAAAATGAAATAATTTAGACGGACAGCGTTACTCTTCACTCAGCGGGATGCATAAGACGTTTCTCTGGGAAGTTTATGACAATTGTTGCTGCTCGACCATGGGGTGGTTTTCAATTCCTTCCGGCGGAGTAAAGTAGCGATGAATTGGTCCCGCTTGCGAGTTTGCGATGGATGATTCACGATAAATGGTCGCTTCGTCCATATTTCAGAGAGCACCGCCTTCGAATTCGGATCACTCAAAATCGATGCCGTAATAAAGAGTGCCCGCTATTCAGAATTCCCCGCAATGTCTCCAAGCAATGTCAATTCGGCCCCTCAACCAGTCAGCAACCAGTTCAACACGTAACCTGGATTGTACGACACTTCCACCGACCCATGTCAAATTATTAACCCGAAAAGCCCCAAAGACAAGAGATAGTACTTGCAGATTTTCTTTCGGGTTAAGAATTTGATTGGCGACTGACTGACAGGAGGTTGCGGTGATGGAAAGAGTGATGGTCAAGATTTTGACTGCCGAATTTAATGTGGTAAAGAGGTGTGAAATGTTTTTGAGTCGGTTTTTTCGGCCAGTTTTGAAGTTCAATTGTCTCGGGGCGTGTTAAGGTTAGGTAACGTTGGGGTGAGGTTGTCGAGTCGTCCGGATGAAGTTCAGGGAAGGACTTTCGATCGCACGGTAGCTGAATTCTGATGCAAAAACTGTGAGGGTCACCCCGCCGAAAAGCAAGGTTAACCGGTGAAGGGACTCTGGGAGTGGCAATTCCTGGAGCATCATGTTTATTAGATTTAAGCATGGGAGATGGAACAGGTAAAAGCCGTAGGAAATTTCTCCAAGTCTTCGGATGGGCTTTGCCTCAAGGAACCCAGTAGCTTTACTTCCAGTTAGAGATGCGATGATTAGAATGCTCACTAAAACTGGAATGTATGGCCAGTTGTACCGACCGCCTACGGTGCGAAGATGGTCGTCAAGATCTGTTCCTAGTATTGTAATTAGAAGTATTGTTATTGTTATCGCGATAGTGTCGGGCCAAATAGATCTGTAGTTCGAATTGCGCCTATCTTTTTGTTTGATTATTTTAGTGTATAGGTGTGAAGTTAAGCATCCCAAGAGAAAAATAGGAGCATGAGCTAATATTGAGTGCGTGAGGACTGGGCTGAGATTGTCTATAGCAGTGCTTTTTTTTTCTGCAACGAATGTAAGCAAGGAGCGATTTAGAACACTGGACGATATTGTAATTGACAGGAGCAGAATTGCCCAACTTCTATGGCTCCAAGCTCGCAGAGCTCCGAAGCCGGCGACGACTACGAAGAAGCACAGGTAGAGTTGGACTTGTATTCCTATGGTCCAGAATGGAGGGGAAATGTTATAGAATTCATTGTCTATGAAGTTGTGAAGAAATAATGCGTGGTAGAGAATACTCGAGTAGTCGACCTGACCGACAACTAGATTCCTTCCGAGTCCAAGGGCGACTAAGCACAGGTAGTATGCCGGGATGATGCGGAGTACCCTTTTGGTGAAAAAAGACTCCAGTGTCTCGTGAACTAAGTCGTCAGCGGGCGACCTCCACAGTGGAAGGCTTAGAAAGAATCCACTCAGCATGAACAGGATGCAGACGCCAGTGTTCCCATTGAGTAGCAAGCGTGAAATGTTGATCGGGCCAAGGTTCCCTTCTAGTAAGGTGATTTGTTGAAAATGGACGCCAAAGACTGCTAGGCATGCCATTGCCCGAAGTCCATCTGCGCCTGGGACTCGACCATATTTTTTACGGATGGAAGGTGAGTGTTCAATTTTAACCTGTTTATGTTTCGTTGAATGCAAGGAGTGATGCCGAGGGAGGGCAATGCCTGTGACATACGAAGCAATCGCCCAACCACTCAACCCACCAGACAAATAGATCAGGATGTCAAACGCATCGGCTGAGTGGTTAGGGAGAAGAATTTGTGCAAACTCGACAATGGAGGAAAAAGTGACAAGGAATAGGAGAGCTAGCGGGGCAATGTTTTGGTGATGGCGATTTTCAATTCGGTGCGCGACCGTGAATCTGTATGTGATGTACCCGAGTGGAGTGAACCACAAAAACTTTCGCATTATGTTTAAGGAAGAATGAATATAGTCCCCGACGAGTAGGCGTGACAAAGGGACGGAAATGAAATGATCTCTCCGTGTCTGAATCACGATTGAGTCATGAGTGAAGTTGAACGGGTGCCAAAAAATGAGGCAGAGTGCTGTCGAATAGCCAATACACGCAAGGAAATAGACCGCTAGTTTTTTCTGAGTAGCATGATTGTTTGTTAGAGTGCTCTTCTGTCGGTGCTGGTAGATAAACGAACCTACCAGCATTCCAAATGCTCCTGTGAAAACGTCGGTGATACTTGTCGATCTGCTGATGACGAGTAGCTGCGTGATTTCAATTGCCATGCAAAGGCAGATTGAGTAAGTTCCCATTCGCATGAGTGAGGTGCGGTATAGATTGTTTCTTTTCCAGGTTCCTGCAAAGAGTATTCCGAGTGGTGTGAAGATTACTGAGTCAACAAATAGTGAATAAAGTCTCGATTCAATTGGAACAGGTGAGGCACTAAAGGGGACCAGCTCAATACGACCGTCTGCATACTTCTTGAAAATCTCCGCTGGCCTAAGGGATAAGTCGAATGGGAATAGAGAGTAGGTGATAAGAATGATAAAATACCCGGTCAACAGCCGGGCAACCCGATCATCTTTTGTCTTCGCTTTAGATAACGTCCTGAAGTAGGCCACAAAGGTAGGCCCAACGCTCACCCAAAGTAGGACACCTATTCCTCCTCCGATAGACTCGCCCACAATGTCGTTTAGGGACGGGACGCGTGACGGAAACCAAAGTTGGCAGAATTCAATAATTAGACTGGAAATGACGCAGCTTAGAGTGACGAATGGAGCGAGGATCGCTGCAAACCGTCTTCCTTTGTCCACGGTCAGCGCGCCAAGCCCAAAAAAGCCGATAGGGACAAACAGTAAAATGTTCGTGATCCAGTCAGTCCGGCTGCTGAAATCCAAGTTTGTGTTCAGCACATGTGTGTATTTCTCGATTGCGAGGTTGAGTGGAATCGGTGTGTAGTCTAATGGGACAAATGATCCATAGGTGGCAAATGCAAGTGATGATGTGAAAAGTGAAATTAATACACGAAAACCGAATGGATTTCTCGTTTGAGAGTTCTGTTTCTTTATGCCACTTGTCAGTGGCGACCAATTTTTGGACTCTTGCTCGGGTGGTGTCCAATCGACCTCACAGAGAGGCTCGACGCCCCCCGAGTTTCGAGAGTGATGTCGCGTTGTTGGCGATTGAGGCGGGCTGCGTTTTTGTGAGGGGCTTTTGAAGTTGTCTATTGGAGGCCGTCGAATCAAAGCAATAAAAAGTGCAATGAAGATGATAGTTCCCACTATCCAATACGCGGCTTGAATTGGAAATTCTGTTTGCTTTCCTTCAAACCATGGAGAAGTGGTTTCGACTCGGATGGGATTCGAGTAAAAGAATAAGTTGTCTCCGTCAAGCTTTGAGCTACGTCCGAAGGCACGGAGAACTAACCCACCTGGAGGGACTGAAATTCCATTTTCCAGAATCGCGTTTTCGATAGAAATTCTTTCTTCAACCAGCGCATCAACTTCATTATTTTGAATCTTGACGATAGTCAGCT
The DNA here is from genome assembly GCF_048270125.1 of Thalassoglobus sp. NCBI lineage: Bacteria > Pseudomonadati > Planctomycetota > Planctomycetia > Planctomycetales > Planctomycetaceae > Thalassoglobus > Thalassoglobus sp. Next base: position 12,328 of record NZ_JBLWTN010000002.1, read on the forward strand.
GATCGAGGTAATTCCTCGCTCCAGACCAATCGTTGTTAGGGATTTCGCACTCGAGTTTCAGTAAAATGGTTTCACCTTCGGGGACGGAGATTGTTTCTCCGGGGTAGGCTGGTCGATCAAGACCAGTTGCCCATGCCGAAAGTGATGCCTTTCGCACGATGTGGCCATGTGTTGCGAAGAACGACCCTTGGCGAAGTGCAGCAATGGCTCCTAAAGCACTGCGCTCTGGAACGTACAGCCATGTCTCTGCAAACTCCCCAGGCCAGTAGTCGTAGCTAGGTGAGTGGAAGTCAGATGTTGCTATTGCTCCCCATACATCATGTCCCTGGCTGAGAAGCTGGTCCCATGCATTTCCGTTCATCGCGACCGAAGGGTCCCAGCGGTCAATGGGTTTGAGAATGCCTTTGTAAGACCCAATCGGCTCCCCTTTTTGATGCCCCGGTCCTCCTTCGATTCCCACAATGAGGTTATTAGTTGACCTCCATGTTTTGAATATTTCCTGGATGTCGTCTGTTTGGTTTAACTTTCGACTGGGGTGGTTCAGGAATAGTACTGGTTCAGAATCAGACTGGGATGTAGTGCTCTCCAGCCATTTGAGAGCTTGGTGAGCTAGATCGGGGACACGTTCTTCACGCTCATAATCATCAAATTTATGCTTAAACTCTCGAAGGATGAGAAACTCATCAGGTCCTGGAGAAAGTAATAATGAGACGTGTTGCTCCCCTTTCCACGGGGGAATGTTCCATTCGATTCCTGAGAGGATGATTAAATTCGGAAATATTCGACGTGCAGCAAGGATCTCTCGCTCATACTCAATCGAGGCTCCTTTAAGTTCTCGGTCACTACGGTCGGTAATTGCGATAACATCGCACCCATGTTCGACTGCTTTCGATGCGATTTCAGCAATTGTATGAGAGCCATCGGATAACTTCGTGTGAATATGTGTATCTGCTTTGATCCACTGGCCTTGTTCCGCCCAAGGGATTTTCTTAATAAACTTGGCTTCTGCTTTAGCTTCGGTTGGCACAAGAAGCGATGCAGCACAGGACAATCCAAAGATTAACAGCCTCGCAAGTTTAGCGATTTTGATGTCCTTTTTTGCTACAAATTTTGATGTTCTTGTTTTCACAGAAAGTTTAGGCTCTCGTTATGTGCATAGTCTGAAATGTGATTTTTTTGGGGTGTGTATTTAGCTCGAAGCGATAGTTCGCCACGGTAGATTGTTTGGTTGCTCAAACGGCATTTCATCGAGTCTGGAAAGAGACGGTTCGGGGGGAGAAGAGTGATCGCAGAAGCAGGTAGCAGCCCCATCCGATGATTAGCCCCGACGCATTTGCGAGCATGTCCGATATTGCAGCAAATCGGTTGGGGATGAACCACTGCAACAGTTCGGTGAACACCGCGTAGAATCCGGATGCGTAAAGCAACTTGCTGGTTCGACCTAAAGGTGGGAACTGAGTGCTCAGAAGAAAACCCAACACTGCGAAGGCAAGCAAATGTTGAATCAGATCGGACATTGTGAAGATGGAAAATTCATCCTCTTGACCAATGCCTGTCAGGAACCAGAGCGGATGTGGGGCTAGTAGTAAATAAGTGAGTAAGATCCAATACGGAAGAATTAATCGGGAAAACGATTTTCTAAGCCAATCTCCATCACCTGTTCTTTTATTGCTGGTCAATGGTGGACTTTCCCCGTCGCAAAAATGAGATCCAGTGATTTGTGGTGATTCCGCCATTATTCACTGATTTCAACACAGTCAAGTCCTGAACTTCACTGAACTCTTTCTTCCAGAGGATACTATTTTGCAGACTTAGTGAAGAAATTCAAGAAGAGGCGCCATTGGAGTCGCTTTGTCAAATGCAAAAAGAGTTTTCCCGGAGAAGGCCTTTGGGTATGAAAAAACTCCTATTTGTCTAATCGCGCTACTGGCGTATGCTTAACAAACAGAGATTCATCAGTGGGGCGTGATATGAACGTTGCATCCGCAAGCATTATTGAATATCAAGTTGAAGCGACTTCGGTTGTTGAATCAGCATGTGAAAAGAAGCCAAAGAGCACATCCTTGCAGCCTGAGTATCGAATTCATGAGTCCCAAAATTGTAGCTGGGTTGTTTTTGATCAGTCAGATGAAGTGAGGTTTTCGGGGTCTTTGGGGGAATGCGAGGACTGGTTGGACTGGGAGGAAAATCAGGAAGGTCGAAAGAGGCTTAGCAGGTTCTTTCAGATTTTCTTTGCCCCCAGTCGCTGATTCCTCGGGTTGCATATTTTCACCTGGGATTCGTCGAGTTGCTCAACAGCTTGTCATAGATTGCTCGGACTTTTTCCATACGGACCGAAAAACTGAATTCGTTTTCAATGGTCTTTCGGGCATTCTTCGTGAGCTTGTCTCGGAGATCGGGATTCAGCATGATCTCTCGAATTGCTGATTCAATTTGCGAGACTTCTCCCGCCTCAACAAGAAGTCCATTCTCTCGGTCTTGAACTAATTTCGGAACACCGGCAATACGGGTCGCTACGACAGGAACTTCCATTGCCATCGCTTCCAGAACCACATTGGGAAGCCCTTCTCGATGACTGCTCAGGACGTATAGGTCCATTGCTTCATAGAGAGACTTTGTGTCAGAGCGGTAGCCGAGCAACTGGATTCGGTTTGAATGACCCGATTCCGCGATTTGCTTTTCCAGTCTTTCTCTCTCGACTCCTTCTCCGATAATCGCAAGCCCAACGTTTAGACCAGCCTCGATCAATCGAGTCACAGCTTCGATTAGTAGGTCAAACCCCTTTTCATCCGACAAACGTCCGACGGCCCCGATCAGAAACTGACCTTGTTCGAAGCCGAGCGTTGTTTTGGCTTCGTCGGTTGAAGTGCTCCGTTTGAACTGCTCAGAGTCAATTGCGTTTTGGATCAAGCTGCAACGCTGGTGAGGAACTCCCATCTCCGTGCAAGTTTCGTATAGGTCTTCTGAAACACAAATGACATGATCGTGGCGACGGATCGCTTGGCGATCGATCCAGTAGTAGAGTAAGACTTTGGGGGTTTGGTGCCCCCATCCATGGACTGTTGTCACAAGGTGCATGCGATGGAATCGTCTAAGAAGTAAACCAATCGCATTCGTCTTGTAGTCATGTCCATGCCAGATTGAGACGTTGTTTTCCTTGCAGACCTTGAGGAGTTTGCGAACAATCGAAAAGTCCAGCGCACCTCTGTCTGGAATCGTGATGAACGGGCATTCCGACTGAGTTGCTATCGTTTTTAAAGTTTCGATTCCCTCGTCTTCAGGAGGGTGCAGGTAAACGCAAGCACTTGAGTAGCCGAGTTCTTTAAGGAATCGTGGCGAGTTCAAGATGGTCTTGTCTGGTCCTCCCCCGGTTTTTGTAACAACTCGTGTGTGTAGGATTGAAGGGGTGCGAGGTTTAATGCTCATTGCCCGCTCGATTGTGATTTTTTAGTCATAGTTGCTCGCCTTCTAAGCAAGACTAGTCGCTTGGGAGTCATTGCGTCGATAGCACGTTGTTGCTGCCCTGGTAATAGACAGAGGAGCTTTCCAGCCAGTAGTCGTCCTGCCGGGACATGTTCTTGGTACGATTCCGTTTCAATCCATCCCTTGCCCTGAAGGTCCTTGTATAATCTGGGCCGGCGCGAGGGTGAAATTAAGATGAAATCTCCCGACGAGGGTGCCGTTGCTGTTACAGATGGAATTTCGGTGACCGAGCGAAGTATTGAGCTCCTACCTAACGCTGTGCCCGGGGAAACTCCTGGAGGTGGGTTAACTGAATTGTTAATCCAGAGCAGCGCTACGAATTCATATGGTTCTGAAGCGACAGGACCGGGCGGCTCTTTACTCAAGAATTCGCGATGAGCTGCTAGTGCACTCCCTCCATTGTCGAATGATGCACATACGAGGCCACTTGTGCAAAGTGCAGTAATGATAGAATAGCGTAAAAATGGGATGCGAATATTGCTGATGTGATAACTTAGAATGAATGCGGCAGGAATGGCTAGTCCAGCTGAGTATCTGGGGTCGCGTTGCAATGGGACCCAATCTGTTGGGACTGTAGTTCCGTAATATTGCCAAATGAATCCAAATATTAGCCAAATTGCGAAAGGGGAGGTTTTTCGAATCCGGATTGAAAAGAATGCTAGTCCAATGCTCGCTGCTATGAAGATGCTGAATTCATGACTGAGAAGAATCATTAGGAGAGGATCGGTGATGAACCCTCCACCGGCAGTGGATGTGCTAATGAGAGTCAGGTTGGAAGGGTCTTCTTGCGTGCGAAGAATGCTATCGATTCTGTAGAAGGGGTCTCCATAGTAGAATTTGAACAACAGTGATTCTGCCGCAAGGGTTGTAAGTGGAGCGATTGTTGCGATTAGTATTTTGGGACGAACTATTCGACCGCTCGTTAACAGTAATGTAATGTAGACAGGTCCATCTAGTAGTATCGTCTCACGGAAGAGGTATCCGAGTCCAAAGCAAAGACCAGTGAGTAGGTAGGAAATTCGAGAGTCGGTTTTTAGTGCGTGGATCCAGAACAGAAGACTGAGGGAGCTTAGACAACTGACTGGTATGTCTGGAAAGAAGTGTGTGGCATATATTACTTCGAGCGGGAATGTCGCCATGATTATTCCCGAAAGTATCCCGTATCTGCGACCTAATAGAATGTTGCCGCCAATTATTGCTACGATTATTTTCAGTGTACTGAAGAATAGTGGGATGGAAACTAGGCTAAGCTGTATGTTGCCAGTTGTTTTCAGAATTGCAGAGGGCAATAAAGTCATGCCTGTTCTTGTGGTCCAGTGCGTCTGTTCTAGTGTTGGGGTACTACCATGTGCCAGAGATAGAACCTGAGCCGTATAGATGATATCGTCCCCCATCGCGATGCCGGTGAAGAATGATATTCGGACTGCAAGTCCAGCAATTATGATTATGCAAATGACAGTTAGATCCCAAACTGTGCATTTCCAAGCCTCATCCGTAGTTAATAGCGATGTTGGTGAGGATTCAATATTGTTTGTGGTTTTGTTCATGGGGCATTTTTCGAGGATTTGCAAAGGACGCTGACCAATTTTTCTCCAACAGAACTCCAGTCGTAAGTCTTCTCAACCAAGTTTAGAGCGTTGAAAGTCTGTAATCTATTGAGACGATTCTCGGATACGAATTTAGAAAGTGAATCAGCGAATTCGTCGTGGTCTGCTATCGTAAGGTGTTCGCCATCGACGACTTCTAAACCTTCGCAGCCGACGGGGGTGCTGACGACCGGTAGGCTGGCTGCAAAGGCCTCCAGGATTTTGAGACGGGTTCCGCCTCCGGATTGTAATGGTACTGCCAGGACCGAGGCACGATGGTAGTGAGAGAGGATTTCAGGTGCGTTCGGAATGACGGTCACACCCTCTAAGTTGTTGAGTGCCTGAATTTCGGAGACTGGGTTTCGCCCAACGATCGTTAAGGTCGCGTCGTTTGCGTGTCGTCGAACTTTTGGAATCACTTCCTTTGCCAGAAAGAGTGCAGCACTGATGTTCGGTGCCCATGACAAGTCTCCGACAAATAGAATCTCCCGGTTGTTTGTGTTTTGTTTCTCGTTGTCGTTTTTGTATTGCTCGCAATTGACTCCGTTCGGAATTGTAGATGCGTACGTTGCACCGAGACATCGAAAGTGTTCACGTTCAATGTCAGAGACTGCAAAAACTGAGCGAGCAGACTTCGCCACCTGTTCTTCGGCCTTCTGGATCAGTTGAGTCTCGTGGCGAAGGTATGCTTGCTTCAGCGGATTCGATGTTTCGTTCGCGAGCCTGTGAGATATCGCTGAGTAAACGTTGTGCATGTCGACGACGAACGGAAGGTCACCGATTTCCTTGCGATAGGTAAATGAGTCGAGATGATCAAAATAAACCAGGTCCGGTCGATCGAGTTCAATTTGCTTTCTGATTTCCGCAGCTACTTGTTTCCAGTAGTGTCGTCGATAGAAAACGTAAGCTTCCCGTTGGACGATTGATTTGAATACTTTCCATACTTCAGAGTGTCGTTTTCTCACGCATCCAGGAACTGGGATCACATTGATTTCTTGCTCGGTAAGTGCTCTCACGTTTGTATCTTGAGAAGGACCTGTAGGAACAACCAGACGCAGAGAAGCGGACTTCGATAATTCACGTAATAAGTAGAATGATCGAAGATGGCCACCAGAATTTAACGGCCATGGAATCTCGCTAGTTACAGCGAGGATTTTCAGTGAGTTGGTGGGCATCTCAGGAATACAATTTACAGATGAATTCGATATCAAGAATCGCGAAAAATCGGAGTACTTAAGGAATTCCTTTGACAATCCATGGTCCGATGATGTTGGCGAGCCAGACGGGAAGGCGTTTCCAGAGTTCGATCAACATTTTTTTCTTTCCGCTGTCGGGCCGCATATCTTCAACGCTTCCTTCGCGGAGATAGTATTGCCAGGTGGCGGGTTCTTGTTGGCAGCCCCATTGTTTTTTGAACTTGAATGTTGGCCCATCCATTGTGGAGCGGCCGAAGTCGAAAATCGTTTGGCCCCGTTCGACGCTGCGTGCGAGTAAGTTCCAGTACATCAGCATGTTGGCGTTCGTTCGATTGTATTCGGGAAGAGAGCTCGCGCTCGGAACTTCCGTGACATTACTGCCATGAATCAGCAAGGCAACAGCAACAGGCTTTTTGCCATCGCGAACAGAACATATCTCAGCAGAGTCTTGGAATTCATCAAGGATCGCAGCGAAGAACTTTCGGCCATAAACTGGCGTCCCCAAGTCTCGCATCCGCCGGCTGAAAACCTTGTAGAAGTCATTCAGGAGTTCGGGGCCACCCCAATGGATTGTGAAACCTTGCTTCTCACCTTTTTTGACTTGATTGCGAACACTCGCCTTGAGGGCAGCTCGTTGAGCTTCTTGGTTTTCTTGGAGGGGCAGTCGCATGTGAATTTTTGTGGTGAGTTCCGCATTGAAGCCAGGGTTCACCCTCGGTTCTTCATGTCGAAGTTCGAGGTAGCGACAGTTGTGTTCATCAGTGAGGTGGATGGCCTTTTCGATGAGCATCGCGGCAGCTGATTCGTCGTCTGTTTTGACTCCTCCAGAGTTCAGATAAGGTAAGCCAACAAGAAATTTCCCAAAGATCGGGCCTTGAACTTTGGCCAGTGGGAGCTGTCCGATCACGCTTTCGCCACGCTTGGCTCGCAAAAGAATCGGGCGATGATCGAAACCTTTTGCAAGCACCCGCAACCACCTCAGGTCGTCAGCTGGGTGATTTGGTGATGTTAGGTCTTTCCAGACTCCGGACGCTGAATTCAGCACATCTTGATTTTGGAGAACCTCAAGTGTGAGCGGTTGGCTCGATGTCATCTCAGGGATTGTTTCGACTTCTTTTTGCATTGCAGGGTGGCAGCTTACGTGGACGCGATGCCCGACATCGCATCGTAAAGTTCCTGATATCTTCGGTGGTTTTCGATTTCTGAAAAGTGTTGATGTGCCCGCTGACGGCCAGTTGCTCCGAGTTGACGCCGCAGTGCCGGGTCGTTTCCAAGCGTGATTAAGTAACCCGCAAGAGTTTCGTCATCTCCAGATGGGGCGAGATAACCTGTTTCGTTTTGAATGACGACTTCAGAATTTCCGCCGACGTCTGTCGCCACAACCGGCAGTCCGGCAGCCATCCCTTCAATCAGCGTCAACGGGATTCCTTCACTCAGGCTCGACAAGAAGCAGACATCGGAGGCTTGCAGAATTTCCGGAATATCGTGGCGTGTCCCAAGCAGTGTGATTGTCTTTTCAAGTTGCGCATCACGAATTTCTGATTCAATTTTCGTACGCTCTTCTCCTTCGCCAACGAAAAGCATTCGGAAATTTGGGAGTTGTTCAGCGACGCGTCTGGCGGTCCGGATCGCTGTCGAGTGGTCTTTTAAATCGTTCAGGCGACCAACAAGTGAGACGACAAAATCATTTTCGCCGATGGCAAGTTCGTTGCGAATCGTACTGCGTGCTGAAGCGTCTGTTGACTCAAATTTCGTGAGGTCAATTCCGTTGTAGATCACCTGAGTTCGATTTTCAGGGATTCCTTCGTTGTCCACAAGAGCTTTGCGAACTGCCTCGCCAACGCCAACAATGCGGTCATTTTTCCGCATTAAGAGTCGGTTGAAGATGGCATGCTTTCGATTAGGAAGATCGGGGAAAAAGCGACCATGTTCGGTAAAGAGAATAGGAGGACGACGTCCGAGAATTCCGGTGGTCAGTGCATAGAAAAATGGAGTGTACTGATGGGCGTGAACAATTGTTGCCTCTTGCGATTTTAGTTCTTCTTTCAATGCTCGCGAACAGGTCCAGTCAATTCCTGTTCCACGATGGAGAACGACGAGAGGAAAACCTTCATCGCGGAGTTGTTCTCCTAGCTCTCCAACAGAATCCAGGCAGACAAACACAAACCGATACCGGTCCCCCAATCTCCGAGCCAACCCCGCAGCAAGAACCTCGGCGCCGCCGACAGTCATGCTATGCAGCAGTTGAACAATTGTGATTTTAGGTGACATGTTTTTCAAACCGAAAAGTCATGGTGCCGATCCGCATGGCTTCACTCCGGACACCAGTGGTTCATCCAGCAGCCAAGGACCAGTAAGGACCAGAGGATGCTGCCGTAGCGGCCGGTTTTGTTAAGGTGAGCGTTGTAGAGTTTTTTTGCGGTTTTAATCTCAATGAAATTCGCAAGTTGACTGTTCGGCGAGAGGACTTGGGTTTCGAAGATCTCTCGGAGGGGGCCTCGCAACCAGTCATCGGCGGGGATTTCAAAGCCCTGTTTCCGTCGCCAGATAATGTCTAATGGAAGACGTTTCTCACAAGCTTTTTTGAAAATCCATTTTGTTTCGCCATCTTTCACTTTAAGTGACGAAGGGACCTTGGCTGCAAGTTCGAGGAATTCGTGGTCAACCATCGGTGGACGTACTTCGAGACCGACTGCCATGCTGGCTCGGTCAACTTTCGTTAAAAAGTCGTCAGGGAGTAGCATTGAGGTGTCGGCGGAGAGCATGCCATTGAGTGGTGTCGTGTTTCCGTGCTGGAAGCCACGGATGATGCGGTCTTCTGGGTGGTACCCGTTGAGTTGTTCAATGATATCTTGGCGAAAAAGTTGGCGCCGCATGTCGGGGCGGCAGATTGAAATCGTGTTCGCGTATGCAGCGTCGTCTTTGAGGGACAAATTTGTAAGCGCTGTCTTCAGCCGCATCGGACGGGGTAACCAATCGGCCTTTGGCCAAAAATTTGCAGCTTGATGCAGAATTGATTTTCGAAACCACTCCGGGAGCAGGGCTCGCAGTTTGGCTTCTTTGAGGTCATGTGCGTATCGAGAATACCCGCCGAATGCTTCGTCCCCTCCATCTCCCGAAAGCACGACCTTGACGTGTTCGCGAGCAACCTTGCAGACCGCCATCGTCGGGATCGCGGATGAATCAGCAAAGGGTTCATCGTAGTAGTGGACGAGATCTGCAAGTCCGGCAACGGCATCGGAAGTGACGGTCTCTTCGATGTGTTCGGTTTGAAATTTCTCTGCGATGATTTTGGCGTAAGGGAGTTCGCTGAAGGCTTCTTCCTCAAAGCCGATCGAAAACGTTTTGATCGTTTCGGCCCCAGTTTGCATGAGTGAACCAACGACAGCACTTGAATCGACTCCCCCGCTGAGAAACGCCCCGACTGGGACGTCTGCAATGCGATGCGCATCGGTCGTTTCATCAAATTTATTTGAGAGCTCTTCAATCCACTGGTCCAGACTCTTTGATTCATCCGGTTCGAAGTTCAACTGCCAGTATTTATGAGGAGTGGCCTTCCAGTTGTTTCGATCGATTACGAGCGTTGTCGCTGCAGGCAGCTTGTGAATGTTCCGGAAAATGGAGAGTTCCCCAGGAACGACTCCGAAGGTCAAGTAGCTCTCCAAGGCCTCCAGGTTGATTTCTCTTGGAATGTCTCTCCAACTCAATATTGCCTTGATTTCAGAACCGAAGAGAACGCGTTTCTCATCTTGGAAATAATAAAGTGGTTTCTGGCCTACGCGATCGCGTGCGAGTACGAGTCGTTGGCGCTTCACATCCCATAGAGCAATTGCAAACATGCCTCGCAACCGCTTTACGAACTCAGCTCCCATTTCCTCGTACAGGTGGACAAGAACTTCAGTGTCGCTGTTGGTTCGGAAGCGATGCCCTTTTGAGATGAGTTCGGATTGCAAATCCTGGTAGTTGTAGATTTCACCATTGAAGACGACTTGAACTGATCCGTCTTCGTTGGCAATCGGTTGATTCCCATCGGACAGATCGATAATCGAGAGTCGACGATGAGCCAAGCCGATTCCCGGTGCTCTCCAAATCCCTTCCGCATCCGGCCCACGATGTGCGATGGAATCCGCCATCTCGCGCAGCCGTTTTTCTTCAACAGGCTGAGCACCGTCAGTAAAGAGAACACCCGCAATCCCGCACATAAAAGAGAACTTTATAGCTCTAACAAACCTTGTCTCAGATCTGGAGATCCTGGTGGTTGATCTCGATTTCAGTGGTATTGTTAGTGATTCTTAATGTTGGTTGAAATTGTAAACTGACAAGGCTCAAGCAGAATCTTTTGCTGGTTGAAGTTCGTCTCTGCGACCGATGACTTTAGCTGGGTTTCCGACAACGATTTCAAAATCGTTGACAGGTTTTGTGACGACCGATCCCGCACCAATGACGCAATGTCTGCCAACGTTTGACATCACAATTGCCCGGTCTCCAATCCAGCTGTCCTGACCAATCGTGATTCGCGGGTAAACGCCAGCTTGTTCCCGAACTGGAAGATCCAGCCTGTCGATTCCGTGTTGCCGGTTTCCGTTGATGATAGAAACATGCGAGCCGATCAAGACATCGTCACCAATCTCGGCATCTCCAATCATGCACCCGACGCCGAGATAAGCTGTATTTCCGACCGACACCCCCGGGTGCGAAAAAACAGTTCCGAAGCAAATGCAGACATCTCTACCGACATACGGCAACACGAATCGGTAGAACGATCTGCGGAAGTAAATACCACAAAATCCGGGCAAAACACTCACTGCTTGAGAGTAACCGGGGAAGGCCTGCGTCTCTCCGATCAGTGCTTTGCTCAGTTGGTAGCACCCCACAAATGGTAAGGCCAAAAGGCTCGCCACGAAATTTGCCAGATTTTTTACCGTCTCTTTCATGTGGCTTTGTTTTTAATACGCCAATATCGTTGCCAGCGTAACGGATTCAATGTCGAGGCCACAGCTTTGGCGATCCCAACCGGTTGACGTAATTGACTTTTCACTCTCTGTTTTTGTGAGACAAATTGTTCTGGTGTTCCGAAATCTCCGTATAGAGAGGCATCAGCTTGAGGAGCTGGAGGAACAGCATTCTCGCGCAGCCGACAATCGGTCATCCCCTCGATCATCATGACAGCCAGAGAGCGGGCATTGGTTCGAGTTTCAAACCGGAGCAAGTCCTGCCACGCACGATCTGAAAACTCCTTGCCTCGCTGAAGCAGAGAGTGTCGTAAGTCGCCTTCGGTATGTGCGGCAGCGAGCCTCAGCACATTCGCTTTCCGAAACTCTTGGACGGCCCAAGCCTCTGTCGGGTACTCCAGCTTCTCGATCTGGTCGAAGTAAGGAAGTTCATTCTCGAGCATCCACTTCGCATAGTGAATCACCGAAGCTTGAGCATAGGCATACATGCGATCCAGGTCACCAGCACGCGCTTTCAGGTTCAGATACTTCAGAACGGATGACAAGAACACGGTGTAGGACCAGCGTGCCTCGACATTCAGTAAGTCGTTTTTGTTGATGTCATCATGAGGATGAATACAACGGCGTATCAACCGCTCGGCTGTTAGAAGGTACTCGTCCTGATGAGTCAGCACCCAGGCGTCGAGAAGGGAGTTGATCGAAAACCCTCCTCCGCGGTTTGGTCCATGGTAGGTATCGCCCCCAGTCGCCAGTCCAGTAAACGAATCGTCGACAATTCCGAAGACTGTTCTGCACCCGTCGTCCATCGCAACAACCCAGTTTGCGAGTTGCTGAACCGCCGCTTTTGAATTGGAATTGCCAGTGAGAAAATAATGTAGCAGCAAGCCACTGGTGAAATTGTGTTCCGCTCCGGGACCGCCTCCATACATTCCATTTGCAGGACAATTGTGCTTCGAGTAGGTCCGATGCGTCGCGGTGTGCGCGTGAACATAATGGTCAGTGAGCCAAAAAAGACCACCGTTGTACGCCGCTTTATCCTGCGTCGTGTGGTAGAGATCAATGTCAACCACATGCTTCGCGAGATCGTCGCCAAGCTTGAACCAAGAGCTCTTTCCTGTACGCAATGATTGCAACAGGAACCCGTGGATCATGTCGTACTGATTGTTGTAGTGCGAAATCAGCGGTTGCGAGCCCTCATAGTAGGCCTCCTCATGATCAGCGAAAATCTCTCCAAAGTTTCGCCAACCATATTCGTCAACCCTCTCCCGCTGAGCAAGAATTCCCTTGTCGCTTCCTACTGCTTCGGAGAGTAATGAATCGAAGTCGCTAAGTCGCTGGCATTCGTCGATTTCAAGCTGCGGAATGCACCCAGTTGAGTCGCACCACTTCGCCGTCGGTTGAACCTTTGCGGGGTGGTGAATCCAGTCCAGCTCATCCAAGTTTGATTCACCAGTTTTGAAATCGACCCAGACAGTGTGAGTTTTACGTTCCCCTCCCTGAAGTTCATGGAGGTCACCATATTCATGCGGAAACAATCCGATTCGAACTTTGTCCTGAGTCACCGAGATCGCTTTGGGGAATTGCTGCCAAAAGTTTGGAGTCCCGAACGCGGTTCGACCTTGTGACGTCGAGAGGTCAAAAACAGGCTCTGCTCGTAGTCCCGTCGTAGTTTCAGTCCCTGACTTGCTGCGGTAGCCTTGGAAATTGGTCGTGACCTTCGCTTCACGATTGACGTGATTGACGCAGTTCCAGTTTTCTCCTCCGCTTGAATCTTGGTAAAGATTCCAGCTCTGATCCTGTATTGCTGATGCAGGGAAACCTGGCTCGACTTTGCAACGAACCTCATTCTTACTGGCTCCCTTGGCAAATTCGACTTCGATTGACAAATCTTGAAACAACAACGAACCGCTGTCTCCCAGGTCCCATAAACCACCGGGATGTTGAGCCCGATTTGGGTTGTGAACTGCGACATCCAGAAGGAGCAGTCCGCTGCCTGCATAGAAATTCAGTCTGATTGTCGCACGCAAACTTTTCAGTTGAGGAAAGCTTGCGCTGCCGGTAATCGTGGCTCGTATTGACCCCGCTGTTTCCACTCTCCAGCCATCGCACTCCGCTTCAAATTTCTCCCCCGAAGAATCAGTAACGACGAGTCGCATTCCTGAAGCCCCAAGTATCTCAATGCCATTGAGAGAGACCTGTTCGAGCGGTCGCAAAGTTTTTCGGTCAATCTGAAACAGGGCAGTCCCGGTTTCGATGGCAATCTGATTCTCGCTCTCATGAACCAATATCGCCTGCTTCGGTGAAGGCGTTGGCTCGTTTGAGAAGTGCGTCTCAGCATCACCCAGTTCTAAAGTCGAAGGCCCCGGCGAATAACCAACCGGTAAAATCGCATCCACTAACATCCACTGCACAGATTTGTCAGGCCAGCGGCTCAGCGGCTCCAGTTGAACAGAGGCGCAGCCACCATTTCCGTCACGCAAACGTCCTGCCGAGAGCCGCGTACCTTGCGGTAAAGGGACACCAAAACAGACCGGCTGAGTTCGTACCTCGGGACCCTCGCCGAAATCAACATTCACTGGAATTTGAATCTCTTCTTCCTCAAAAGACTGATCGTTCACGAAGGAGGCCATTGGTGAGAATTGTGTATCGATGAGATTCAGTTCGCTTCCGACGCCACTTCCGACACCTCCGCCACAGAACAGCCCTCCAACCCCGCAACAACCTCAACCCCAAACAACTCCCCCGCTTGCCGAGCCAGCGCTGACCAGTCGAACTGGCTGACAACCCAGTCTCTTGCCTCGCGTCCCATTTGATCCCGCCGAGTCTCATCATTCAGTAATTCGAGAATGGCTTTAGCCAATGGTTCCGGAGAAGTGCAGTCTGCAATAACGCCGGTCTTGTTGATATCCATCGTCTCTGCCGTTCCACCTGAATCGCCTGCAAGCACAGGACGGCCACTGGCTTGAGCTTCAAGCAAGACCATTCCAAAGCCCTCGATGTCACCGTCGATTTCTCGATTCGGCAACGCGAAGAGGTCGCATTGTCGGTAACAGGCTGCAAGTTCCTCGTCGGTCGTCTCACCCTGAAATTGAAGCGACTTTTTGACGCCCAGTTCTTCGGCAAGTTGTTCGAGAGATTCACGCTGCGCTCCATCACCAACAATCGAATAGAGTACGTCCGGAAACTGTTCACGAATCGCAGGCAATGCGCGGATGAGCATGTCTTGCCCCTTCCGTTTTTGTAGCCGACCGACCGTTAAAATCACTGTCCGGTCTCCCCATCCAAGAGGTTCCCGAATGCTCAGAGATCGCTCCTCCGGCATGAAACGCTGAGTGTCGACTCCGGGGTGGAGCACCTTAATCTTCTCTGCAGGCAATCCCCAATCTTCTTTGAGAAGCCGTGCAGTATTTTGGCTGTTCGCAATGCAGTAGGTAGCACTGTTTAAAGCGCGGCGAACAAGAAACGTTAACTCGCGACTCGACCAGGCAGTATTGACGTCTTCGCCATGAACATAAAAGACGTATGGCGTCCCCTTGAGTTTTTTGACAGCCATTGCCACAACCGCTTCCGGCAAACACCGACCAGCATGAATCATCGTGATCTTCTCGCGACGCACGATTTTCAGCACTCGTTTGAAGATCCTCCAATACCCATTAAATCCCGACCAGCTAGCAACTCCCCAAGTCGAAAGCGTCAGTGGTAATCGCTCGATGTTCAAATCATGTTGACGATCAAATTCCTCAGCCCCCTCATGCTCCCCGGCAGCAATACAGACCTGCTCCCGATTCAGCCGAGAATAAATCTCCCAAAACCACCGCCCCGACCCCCCATTCTGAGGCGGAAAAACTTCAGAGAGTAGTAAGATTTTTTTCATGGATTCAGAGAATTACTTTTGCCCGGAATTAGTGTTACTGATTACCCAGTACGCTTGCGTAGACACTCAGAATCGCATCAGTATGTGCCTTTGGAGTAAATAGTTTTTCTACTCTTTCTCTGCCAGCTTTGCCCATGGACTCCGCAAGCTCTGGGTTGTGTAAGAGTTTGATAATCTCTTTGGCTAGGCTTTCCGGTGATCGTGGAGGAACTAGAAAACCGGTCACTCCCTCATTAACAACTTCCGGAATTCCCCCGACTCGAGTAGCGACAACGGGCTTCTCGCACGCCATCGCTTCAATCAGGCACCTTCCGAAAGTTTCCATGTGCGATGGACAAACTAAAACGTCAAGTTGGTTAAGCAACTCCGGAACATCGCTGCGGAATCCTAAGAAGTGAACTTCCTCTTGTATTTTTAAGTCTTCGCAAAGTTGCCTCATTTCAGACTCACATCCAGTATTGTCAATATCTTCGCCAATAAGCCAGAACTCACAATTTTCACCGTGATTTAGGATGATGCGTGCTGCGTTCAGGAAATCTATGTGTCCCTTAACTCGAGTGAAATTTGCGAGAACGCCGATACGATGCCTTTTATTGATTGTTCTTAAAGGCTTGAATTCATGCGTGTCTACAGCATTGTAGACAATGAACTGTTGTGCTCTGGGACACAGCTGAGAAAACGTATTGCCGATATCATTTTTTATTGCCTGGCTATTGAAAATAAATGCTGCCGGCTTTGGAAATCGCTTGAAGGCCCAGTCGATGGATTCAAGTGAAGGAGGGAAGCGTATATGACACACGACCGGAATATTAGCTATCTTGGCAGCCAGGGAGACTGATCGAACTGAGAAGATGTCATTCACATGAATAAGGTTTGCTTGAGAGCGACGGAGCAGTTTGGTTGTGTTGTATAAATGGACTAGAGATCGACTCGGACGACTGAATGACGGTTGCTCAAAGTTGAAAACTTCATATTTCATTTGCTCCGATTCGCAAACGCGCGTCATGCGACCTTGGCCGGGGATTGCAATCAAAGATTGAATTCCTTGAACTGCCAATCCACGTGCAATTAATAGCTGGCTCCGCTCCGCTCCACCGATTTCAGAAGAATTAGAGACGTGTAGTATATTCACAAAATTAAAGATCTGCTTGAGAGAGGAGAGGGGGATGCGAGCTATTTGAGTCTGGATTCTTTATTGCTAGCTGCCGATAAGATGTTTGCTAATGTGTGGATGCTATTTTGCATTGAGAACTTTTCTAAAACTCTTTTTCTAGCCGCCATCCCAAAGCGGCGAGCAAGTCTTGGATCGGATGCGAGTTGAACCATTCGCTCTGACATCTGCTCGACATCCTTTTCTTTAACAAGAAATCCAGTCTCTGAGTCAATGACTACGTCTGGGATTCCAGCGTGCCAGGTGGACACTACGGGAAGTCCGCATGCTCCGGCCTCAAGGATGCAGTTGGGGGTTCCCTCACAATCGCCGTTCGAAGCCTCAATTGAATGTTGGACAAAGGCAAGTGAACTCTTCATTTCACGAGCCACGACATCGTGCGGTTGAGACCCAAGAAAGTTGACTGATCTTTCGATCGCAAAAACTTTCGTCAAATCTTGGCAAACACCGAGTAGTGGCCCGTCGCCAATGAATTTTAACTGAGCGTTTGGGATTTTTTTGACGACATTAGAGAATGCCAAAATTGTTAAGTAAGGAGCTTTTTTCTCTACAAACCGGCCAACAGCGAGAAACGTTGGGTTTTCGGTGGGAACAGTGCTTTCATTAAATTTACTGACATCTACACCGTAGTGATTCAAATGCAAGCGATTTTCAACCGCCCCCAGAGTTAGTAGACGATCTCTCATTGCATGTGAAACCGCTACAACTCCCGCGGCCTGTTGGAACATGTCTTTGTAGCTTTCAACATGCTGGCTTAAAATGTCCTTCTGGCTTGCATCGCATCCATGAAAGTGAACGACAAGCGGGAGGTTGAGTCTCTTGCAAGCGTCTGAAACCCAAACGCCAGTTGGCCCATATTCAGCCAAAACGACATCAGGCTGAAATTTGCGGAAGGCGGAAATGTAAGCTTTCGTCCGCTCCCATTCCCACGGTTTTCCGGTCAGGCTTCGAGTCATCTTGCGTATCGCCCGCGCACCTAGCCCTTGAGGTAGAATGTATCTTTCATTGTGAACTGGGAGTAAATTTTCAGAATGATGCAAGACTGAAATTTGGCCAGGCAAGTGAGTCGCATGAGCAGCTAAGAATGTTTCTGACACTGCGTGCAATGCTGGCTGGACGATGAAAATTCGCATAGAAAGGTGGTTGTCTAATTTATCTTTTTATATGGAGGACAGAACTCTTTGGTTTTGTACAACCATGGGGCGGCGATAAATTTTGCTGTTTAGAATCTCAACAGCTTTAGGGTTACTGAAGTTTCCTTGGTCAGTCCAAACGGGGCGCCAAGTTGGTGAACGACTGAAATTTTCCCAGGCAAGTGTGCAGAGTTCGGAGCAATGAAGGATTCTGAAAGAGCATTGTAGGTTGGTTTGAACAGCACCGATTCTCAAAGCAATGGTTTCTTGTTTTTCCGGGCGACGACGAAGTAAACGCAAGCATCTCTATCGCGAACTTCAGCAGGGCATCGTAAGTCAGCTTTTTGAATTCTATTTTGCATGTGAAAAATAAATAGCTTTCGCCTCCAGCGTGAAATGCGTGCTAGTACGGAGTCTTGGTAGAGTTGAAGAGCTGTTGCCTCAGGTCCCATGATTCCGGAAAAGCTTATTGTTTCGAAACCTGCTTTTTTAATTTCACTTTGTAAACCATCGCAGGTCCATCTCCAGAAATCGCACGGGTCGGGATGGTATTTCCAAACACCATGCGTTGAGAGTGCTAATATTCCCTTGTCTGAAAGAACACGATGAGCCTCTTGCAAATATTCTTGAGGGGAGGAAACATGCTCCAAGACCTAGCTAGAACTGATCCTGAAACTTGAAATTGCTCTCTCAAACGTTGAGGAAAGTGGCTATTCCAGAGGTTTTCGGACTGGTTCTAGAAAGTAGAGCATCGGCGAAGGAATCTTCGAGTGGAATACGATTTGGAGAGACCATTGTCAGGTCTGCAAGTTCGTTTCCACTTAAGTCGCACCCAATGTATTCTTTCACGTGGTGTTCAATAAGTTTGCGGTATGGCATATTCCCGCAACCAAAGTCTACGATCCTTTCAATTCCGCTTTCCTGTACGTGTTTTTCTACAAATTGTTCTATCTGCGTTCGCAGGCATGTTAGGTGCCAATGAAGACGGTTTGTTCGACTGGGGAAAAGTCGCTCACCTCGTCCGTGAGAAGGTTGTGTGGTTAAGGGTGAGTTCGTGGAGGGCATTTATGGAAAGTTCCATGTCTTTGAAGGTCTTGAAAAACTGAAGTCGTAAGCTTTGATTAGATTTATTATCTGAGCAGTTGTGGCTCTGAAGTTCCTCAAAGCACGGGGAAGTCAGTCGCACAATGGAAATTATTTTCCTCGAGGCTGGGGGGAAATTGACCAATCTGACGCCCAGAAACAGTACCCCCACGACTTGACAGGTGGGAGTGCATTTCCCCATCCGTAAACATCTCTAGGGAGGATTTCAAGTTGGAATGCATCGGAGAAAAGAGCTACGTCCATTACCCCATCCGAGATGTACACTTTTGCGTGATAGGATGCAGCGTTAAGAGGAAGGCATCCGAAATCAATGGAGACTGTCCAGTTGTTGTTGAATCCAACTTCAGACTTCACGTTTTGGACTTTACTGCTTGTGCTTAGGATTGGCTCTCCCGAAGGCGCGGAGAATGTTACTCCTACAAATAGTTCTTTTAACTGTTTGGGGGCCTCTACGTTGAATTTTACTTCGAGAGGTTCGCCGCACGCGATTTTGAAGATTCGAGGGGTTTCCGAAAATCGAAGGAAGTAGTCATCTCCTCTTCCTGGGTCTCCAGCAATGTGGTCTCCAGTGTGTGAGTCGAAAGATTGATGCTGAAAGCTGTTGTTGTACGAATTTATAACACCTTTTGAATCGTTGTCATCTTCTATTTTTCCGGATGCCACCAGCACCGCACGCATGCAGAGCGATTCGACAGCGGCCATGTTATGACTTACGAACAAGACTGTACGGCCATCTCTCGCGACATCCTGCATCTTCCCAAGGCATTTCGTTTGAAAGCCAACATCCCCGACAGCTAAGACCTCGTCGATAATCAGGATCTCAGGTTCCAGGTGGGCAGCGACTGCAAATGCTAAGCGGACTTGCATGCCGGATGAGTAGCGTTTTACGGGAGTGTCGAGGAATTTCTCGACTCCGCTGAAGTCGACGATTTCGTCAAATTTTCGGTCGATTTCTCGTTTGGTCATCCCGAGGATTGTACCGTTCAAGTAGATGTTGTCTCGCCCGGTCAGTTCCGGATGAAACCCGGTTCCGACTTCCAGTAAGCTGGAGACACGTCCGCGGATGACAACTCGTCCGGAGGTCGGATCGGTAATTCGGCTGAGGACTTTGAGCAGCGTGCTTTTTCCTGCTCCGTTGCGACCAATAATCCCGACGACCTCTCCTTCTTGCACATCAAAAGAGACATCCTTGAGAGCCCATAGAGTGTCGTCCGACTCGTTACCGTTTGGTCCTCCGGTGAACGTGTCAAGACGGCGGAGTCGCTGTAAGTTTTTGAAAGGAGAACGAATGACTGAAGTCATTGCTCCAACAAGGGTGTCCGGAATTTCATCTTTAACGCCAATCCGGTACGCTTTGGAAAGATTTTCAACTGAGATGACGGGTTTAGGCATGGTGGTAGCTTTGCATCATAATTCTGAATCAATTGAACTTGATTGGACGTTAAGCAATAGCGTCTTGATAAATCTTTAATATTTTAGAATTACGATTTTTAAATGAAAATTTCGAACGTGCGACTTCCAGTCCTGCCTGCCCCATTTGCTTGCGAAGCAACGGCGACTCGATTGAACGGATCATGTATTTGTAAAGTTGGTCGTTAACATCCTCGTGGAAATTCGCAGGAATCTCATTCACGATATATGCTCGGAAAATTTTATCGGTGTTATATTGAGAGATGTCGATAAGAAACCCCGTTTTATTCTCTTCCACAATTTCAGGAATTGCGAACACATTTGTTGCAATCACAGTGATTCCAAACGCCATCGCTTCTAAGATTGCAAATCCGAAAGCCTCTGTGTAAGTCGGCAAGAGGTAGACGTCGGTTGAAGGAAGGACTTCGTTGAGCATCTCTGATCGAGAAACGCGACCGAGAGTTATCGCAGGGCAGTTGTGGATTTTTTTCAGGTATTCTCTTTTTAACTTTTGATTTGATGTGTTGAAATCGGTCTTTTCATCGCAGCAAATCCTGATACGTATTTCTGGGTATTGTTTGTGCGCTTTTTCAAATGAGTCGATGACATTCGCTCCACCCTTTCTGAAGAAGTCACCGCTAAACAGGAAATTTAGTTGATTAGAGTTTCCAGAGTAGATGAGTTCGTCTGGTATTTTTCTGATAGCGGGGTAAACGACTGATGTTTTTTCCAGAAGCCATTTTTCTCGGACATGCCCATAGTCAGTCATTGATTTCTTCGCTGCATTGCTCCAAAAGATGAGCTTCTTGAAATTCTCCTGGGCAAACAGGTGCTTCATGTATGCCAAGCGGATCGGCTTTGGTAAAGGCGTTCCGAGAATATTGAAATTGAGTGTGGCTTGAAAACAATCCGCAGAGTAAATCCAGCGATTTCGCGTTTGGATCGGACTCAGGATTGCTTCGATCAAATCGTGGTCATTTGAGTCGAATCGCATCAAGAAGTTCTTGATCGTGCTCTGCACGATTGGGAATTTTTTTGGCACTGCTTTGGGGAATGAGAACTCTACTCCGTCAGGCGGGGAACTCGCCTGCTCGTCCGCCATCCCGTGTCGTTCTGTGAGTCCTACTCGAATCATTCTGAATTCCAAGTAATCCTGACATGGTGAAAAATTTAACGCTAGTGGCTACGAGCTCGTGAGCTCATAGGCAAAATCACGATAGGTAATTTGTTTGACCAGCTTGTACCGGCCCTTCAGGCAGTCTTCAACTTCTTCTTTCTTTAGATTATCCAGGCATTCAATAATAAGTACTCTTGGTTGGTATCGATTTAAATTGAGCCCACGAAGAACTTCCGCTTCGTACCCCTCGACGTCCAAGCTCAATAGGTCGATTTGATTTGGCTGTATTTCATCGAGAATGGATGTCAGTGTTCTTGGTTCAACTGCGATGGCCGGATTTAGTTTGTCGTTCTCGTCGGGTTCAGTTCCGTCCACAACTGAAGAGAATGCATGATTTTCCTGAATGAAGACTGAGTCATTGGAATTGTTGGCTGACACAAGGGCGCAGTGAAACGCAGTTGTGTGTGGTCGATTGGTCTTGATGCGTTTAAAGAAATCTGGGATTGGCTCTATGAGGATTCCATTCCATCCGTGAAAGCGTTCAAGGTTGTAGGTATTGCTCTCGAAAAATCCGTCAAGAGCACCAGCCTCAATAAAGAAACCGGGGGATTTAAAGCGAGACATTAGGAAGTCGTGAATCTGTTTGGAATTTGGCTTTGAATATGTTTCGATTCCTAGCTTTTCGCAAAATTTCCTCCGTAGGGTTCTTAATTTCCAATAAGGAAGTTTCACTGTGGTCTCCTTTGCTGCGTTAGTGCCTGATGCTCAATTCAGTTAATTGAACAAAAAGGTAGCCTCGCGCCGTTTCGTTATTGGTTGAAATTCATCATGCGGCGCGCACAACACGCCCAAGGAGGTCTCCGGCATTACATTCTTGACGCTAATCCGGTACGCATTGGAAAAATTTTCTACAGAGATCACAGGTTTAGACATTTGAATCGAGATTAGTTGGCTTGGAGGTGGCGTTCTGAGGAAGTGGGCGTTGTTACGCGATTTGAGTGTTGAAGAACCTTTACAGGCTTGTTTTTTTGAGTCTGCCGAAGCTTGTTGTCTTTAATTCTGATTTTCATTGTGGTGGCTTCTCCTGGAAGGCCTGCAGTGTTTGTTGATCTCACTTCGATCTGGCTTTGTCCGGGTGACGGCTTCCATTCGAGTTGATGGTCTTTTACGCGAACCCATTCATGGGAGTTGGTCCGGTATTCAAAGAAATTGAAATTGGGAGTCCATGTTGAAAATTGCAATTTCGCGGTTGGACTTATGCCTTCTTTGAACTCGACGAGGTCAATCCGCGTTCGCCCAACAGGCCAGTAGAGTTGGGTGAAGTCGTCTACGGAAATCGCCTCTGGGCAAATTTTAGGAATAGGCAGTTCTGGGGTAGATTGTAGTAGGTATTCGCGTGTGCGAATTGGGTGTCCTATAGGGTATTCGGCGGACAGGTAGTCGTTTCGATTGGAGTACAGTACGTACTCAAAAAACTCAATGTTCATACCAGTGAGGCTACCGCCGTACATGTTGGTCTTTCGGAGTTCGGTGCTTGCTTCTCCGAGTTCGACGACTTCAATTTCGGTGAGTTCTTTGACTTTGTTGATGAGCTGCTCTCGGTTCAGTCTTGGCTTCGCTGCTTTGGTTAAAGAGCGAATTTTTAGCCATTCGTGGTTCAGTTCTTGGGCGTTGAGCCATGTTCCATTTTTTTTGTATGCAATGTTGAAGTCTGGATCAATTAAAATCCACTTGTGGAATTCAGGGACGTAAACTTCACATACTGCGTGATCTCTACCAGTACCGTTATTGCTAAGAGCCAGTAATCTTGTGGTGTAGCCAGCTGTTCTGGCAGCTGCGCCGTAGATGATGGAGAAGTGTCGACAGGAGAGTTTTCGATTCGCTTTTGCGAATCTCAGGTATTGGATTGGGGATGAGTTATCATCTGGAAGCGGTTCTCTGCCGTGTTCCGTAAGTCGTCGGACTTGTTCCGAAATTTCGAACACTGTCGTTGTGTGGTCAACTTGAAACGGCAATAAATCTTTGAACTCTTGCACCTTTGGGCTTTGCGACCATTCGTGTCCAAACTCGATTCCCATTTGCGTTGAAGTTAGTGTGTTGTTGGTTTCAACCTGGAGCGAATCTGGGCTGTAAATGTCTTTCCGGTGATGTGACACGGGGCCGAAGTTGACAGGGTGTTTGTCTGTGAAGGCATCGAAATTTGAATAGAAAGAGTCAAGTGACCGGGCGATTCCCCATCGTATAACTGGATGGTCCTTGAAAAGGAAAATCAACACCGGCGTTACAGCAAGTGCGAAAGCTATTCCGATCAGGATTCGGCGGTGTTTCGTGTGTTTGTTCAAAATAAGCTTAAGGTTGGTTAGTCCCATTCGATTTACTTAGCTGGGTGCTTGTGCATGCAGGAGAGGTCTCTGTGTCGCAAGGTGGTCGATGGGCATTTTGTTTTTATTGATGAGCAGAGCAGAAGCGCCCACGATCACCAGGATATACGAGCCTTCAATTAGGGCAGCACTTGAAAACATCGAAGCGACCATGTATCCAGGCAGTCCGCAGAGAACAGAGAAGATCGATGCTTTCGCCCATGGCTCCATGGACGATTTGTTGAACTTCCAATATTTCCTGACAGCTAGCCAAATCACCGAAAAGTATCCAGCGTACAATAATAATCCCGGGATGCCTGAACCGCATGAAATGTCAAAAAAAAGATTGTGTAGCGCTTTGTTATTTGACCTAAGTCCCCCTTCATAGTATTGAGGGACGAGTCGCCGACTTGCATTTGGACCGACCCCTAAGATCGGGTAGTCTTTCATAATGTCAACGCCTGCTTTCCAGAGTTTGAAGCGACTGTCAGCTGAGGAGTCGAGTTCTTCTCCTTCTTTGAAAGAAGATTTGAATTCATCGACGACTGAAGGGCCAGCAAGGGCGATTCCGAGAACGGTTGCTGTGATGATTGTTGATGTAGTCCAGGAGTTTTTGTGGACATATAGAACGCCTACAGCAGCCAGGACGAGTGCACCAATCATCGTTCCTCGGGATTCTAGTAGCATGATTTCATGCATTTGAAGCACGAAAATGAACCCGGCTAATAATCGTGCCCAGAGCTTGACTGAATAGAATGCCAAGCTAAGGCTAATTCCCATGGCTGGTGCAGTCGCGATCGAGTAGCCGTTGTTGTCAAAGCCTCCCCATCCACTTCTAGCTGCATATGACCAACCATTTTGGAAATATTGGAGGTTGATTTCCCAAGCGTTCCAGCCTTGGGCAATGACCAAGACCCACATCAGTGTGAGTACTTTTTTGGGGGCGTCTATAAGGAGTGCACCAATGCAGGACATGAAGACAATCTTCCAGATGTTCGTCATATAGGCGACTGTGTCACCCTCGTGAATGGTGGACTGAGCTGTCACCCAAGCCCATACCAGGTAGAGGACTAAGCTGATGATTGCCCAGGCTGGGGCGCCTTGGATTTTGTTTCCTTTGAAGCCGGAGAGCAGGAGCCCGATGAAAGTTGCTCCGACGATATATTTCTGGAAGTTCGAGTTGGGTGGCAGGCTGTGCCCCCATAGGTAGACCGGATTCAGAATTGCAAATCCGAAGTATCCGACGACTCCGATCCATGGTCGGACGATTGCTCCCAGGCAAATGAAGGCCAGTGAGCCGTATACAAAGATGAGTCCTTTCAAGGCAGCAATCCTGAAGTGTTATGTGCCTAGCGGCAAAAGTAAGGTGGCGATTAAGAGGCAATCTTCTTACGCGACGTCGGCGAAGATTCTTTCTTTGCGGTTGAAGTAGAGGATTCCGGTGAGGGTGATGCAGGTTGAGGAGAGGATGCCGATGGCGATGAATTGCCATGGCATGGGGCGTGTTCCTAGCAGTGCGGAGCGGAAGCCTTCGATGACTGCGACCATTGGATTGAGCGCGTAATACATTTGGTACTTCGCTGGGATCAGGCTGGCTGGGTAGACAACCGGTGCAGCGTACATCAGTAGTTGAACGACGAAGTTCATCGCGTGTTTGACGTCGCGATATTGAATTGCAAAGGCTGTCAGCCAGCATGCGAGCCCGAATGCTGTAAACATCATCAGGAGTATTAAAATTGGGATCATCAGAACTCCCCATGTCGGGGGAGTTTGGAAGAAGATCATTAAGACCAGGAGAAGGGTCATCGCAATTGAGAAGTCAACCAGTTTCGCGAAGACTGCTGAAAGGGGCATCAGGATGCGGGGAAAGTAAACTTTCTTCAGCATGTTTGCCTCTGTGACGAGGCTGTTTGTCCCATCAACGAGTGAGTTTGAAAAGTAGGTCCAGGGGACAAGGGCGCTCAAGCTGAACAGTGCGTATGGGGAACCATCTGATCCGACCTTTGCCAGTTTTCCGAAGATGACCGTAAAGACGATCATTGAGAAGACCGGCTGGATGATTGCCCATCCAATACCGATGGCGCTTTGTGCGTAGCGAACTTTGACCTCTCTCCAGACCAGGAACCGGAGTAAGTCTCGATAGTTGTAGAGTTCTTTCCAGTCGAGCAACCGCCAGTTCGAGCGAGCTTCAATGATCGTTTCGTAGAGGTGAACTTCTTCGGTTTCTGTTGGAGAAACGTTTGCAGGTTCAATGGTGTCCAAAGTCGACGTCACAAGTTTGTCCGGTGTGTTATCTTCAAGTAGGATTGAGAAAAGTATCGGGAAGGGCAGGCTTGTCCTGGTTTAGATGCCTAATAATTCAGCGACAGGCTCCAGACAGCTCGACCAGCAGTGGCGGTCTCTGACGAATTGATAACCGGCTTCCGCAAATGAGTTACGTTGTTCGTGGTTGCGGAAAAAGTTGATCAAGGCGCGGCTCCAATCTGAAGGATCTGACGCAATCATCACTTGGTGAGTCTCAAGTCCGATCCCCTCGACAGCATGGGGGGTCGACAAGACTGCCGTTTTCATCGCGAGTGCTTCCAGAACTTTGTTCTGTAAGCCACGTGCAAGATGCAGTGGAGCGATAGAAACGCTCGCTTGATGGTAGTAAGGTCGGACGTCAGGGACATTGGCAAAAACTTTCACGCCCGGAAGTTTTCCGAGTGCCTGGACGTCTGGAGTCGGATTTCTGCCTACGATCAGCAGTTGACTGGCTGAGTGTTCTTTGATGACGGTCGGCCAGACCTGATTGCAGAACCATTTAATCCCATCAATGTTGGGGGGGTAGTTGAGGGCTCCGACGAACAGGCATGTCGATGGGTCTTTGCTTTCCGCGTAAGAACCTTCGACGTCAAAAAAGTCTAAGTCGATTCCGTTTGTCGCTGCGCGAACCTGAGCACCCGGCGCGAATGACCGATAGATATCGGCTTCCGGTTCTGTGACCAGAGTGACGCCTTGGCATTGTTCACCGAGGGATATTTCCAAAGACCGCAAGCGTTTCGCTTCGAGGTTGTAAAGAACGCTTTTGATTCCGCTTGAATTCGTAGAGTAATCGGCGAATTTTTCGCTATCGACATCGACGAGATCAATGAGTTTGGGAACGTTTTGTAATTGTGGAATTTTGAGGTACGGAGCAACGCTTGAGCAAAAACCAATGGCAGCGTCAAACTTGACTTCACGGCACCATTTCGAGATGCCTGACATCAACCGATGTGAGTAAAAAAGTCCTTCTGTGGCTGTCCGCCCGGAAGCGAGAGACCACGCACCATGGATGTATCGCGACGTGTTCAGGTGCTCGATTTGTACGCCTTGGCAGTGCGATTGAAGCTCTGTCTTGCAATCGGGGTGAAGTGGTTCATCTGCCAGGCAGGCGAGCCAAACGTTTGCGCGAGATGCCAGAAATTTTAAAACGTGGTAGGAACGAATCCGATCTCCTCGATCCGGAGGGAAGGGGACTCGATGTACGACGAACAGCAGGTTTGGCTTTGAGTCTTTCTTCATGAGAAGGGAGTTATCACTGTCATTCGTTTGTGGACTAAAATGACTGAAGATCACTGACGCTGAGTTTTTCATTGCTATCCCGGTGAGGAATAGAAATTTCTGCTGGATTCTGGATGTTTCTCAAATTGTGACTTTATCAGAAGTTGCGAAGCCGCTGGGTTCCATTGGTGTTCCTGAAGGGACGATGGATGAAATCGCATCGAATTGAAATCGCTCTAGTAGAGTTCGCATTCTCGATTCCGTTCGGCTTAAGTTTGTGTAGTGCCTCAATTTGGATTTCCAGGAAGAGGCGATCCTCGGTTGGTCAGGGTCAACTTCCCACGGATGAATGTAGAAGACAAACGGGCGATCGTGGCGAGAGTTGAGCTTCTCAAGCTGAGAAAATGTCCAACGTGCAGGGAAGATGCGAAAATATCCGCCACCTCCGACTGGAAAATTGCGTCCCAAAACATTGCATACTGTACCGGGACATTCCCACAGGCTTCCAGCTGGTCGTTCAATCTGATGTGGCTGAGTTGGTGAGCCGGGGATTCCGTAGATGTCGTGTCGAATTGGATAGATGCTGGAGTCGAGTTCGATCCCTTCCTCGATTAAAATATCTAAGGCCCACAGCGACTGTTCAGTAATAGAAAAACTGGGGGCACGGTATGTCTTGATTGGCTCGCCAGTGATGTCTTCCAAGATTTTGCAGCTGAGGACGAGGTCGTCATGAAAATCTTCCGGTGTCATGTTATAGACAAGATCGTGGCGGTAGCTATGGCTTCCGATTTCATGGCCAGCTCGTTGAATGTCACGTACCAGATGTGGTCGACGTTCAGCGACCCAGCCCAAAATGTAAAATGTTGCCCGGACCTGATAGTGATTTAACAGGTCGAGAATTCGATATGTGTTCCCGCTGACACGGGATTCCATGTTTTCCCAATCGCTGGTGCGAACGTGCTTTGAAAACGCTGAGACATGGTAATAGTCTTCAACATCAACTGTGAAAGCGTTCACAACTTTTTGGCTCACGAATTTAGCCGATGGGTTAGGGGAAGAATCGAGATGAGTTGGCGGATCGAGACTAAGGCCAGAGAGGTGATAGCTGGCCCATGCTCAAACGCGTTGTCAGTGTGACACTGTAAGATGTCTCGTCGCGTTGAAATCAATGCCTCAACAGGCACGTTGTGAGAGGCGGACGGTATGTGTCCTGTGAGTTCTGGATTGACAACTGCCTCGAAGCTTTCTCAAGCTCGTTGGCCTGCGTGCTCAGTGTCGCTGGTTATCAATTCAGCTGAAAGGGACCGTTCGCAGGTCTCGAGTTAAAGAAGCCTGACTTGCAGTGGTCGTTTCGTTCAGGTCACGATGCTTTGGAAACGGTTGCTGGTTGTTCAGGAGTGGCTTCTGAGAGCAGCGCTTGCTGGGCAACTGGAACGGTTGGTAGTGCTACGAAAGACCATGCAACTTTCGCTAAAGAGGTGCAAAAGTAAGTCGCCGTAAACACGAGGATCCTGAGATCAAGCCAAGGGCTCATGTTAATCACGTAGTAAAGATCCGGGATCAATTTTCTTCGGACGCTTTCAACATCCGTGTCGGCAGGTAAACGGAGTTGTGCTAATCCGGTAATGCCTGGCTTGACATGCAATCGTTGTTTGTAGTTTGGAATATCAAGTTCAAGTTTGTTGGCGAGTTCTGGACGTTCTGGGCGTGGGCCAATAAGGCTCATCTGTCCCAGCAGCACGTTAATTAGTTGAGGAAATTCATCAATTTGTGTGCATCGCAAGAAGTGGCCAAAAGGGGTGATGCGATCATCTTCGGCCTTCGCCCAGACCGCACCTGTTTTCGATTCTGCATCTTGCTTCATTGTTCGAAGCTTGATCAGTATGAAGGAAGAGCCATTCAAGCCGAGCCTCTCCTGGAAGTAGAAGGCTGGTCCCGGAGACGTGATTTTAACCAGCAGTGCCGCTAGAAGAATCACTGGAAATAGCAGAGTCAAGAAAAGTGCAGCCAGGATAAAGTCGCAACAAGTCTTGACTGTCATGTACCATTTCTGGCATGGCTCGACGAAGAGTTTGTCGAGATCTGCTGTGTCGTCTTCCATGACATGGGGTGCCACATGTTGAATAAGTTTGGACTGTTCTAGGTCCAGACACTCGTCGACCACTTTCATGTGTTTTCCTTTGCCCGTTAACTCTTTTGTGGTGTGAGTTCTAAAGATGCTGAAGTTCAGGGAACTTCAATGTTGGAGAGGATACCATCAATTATGGGGGATGTAACTGGATTTTCAGGAATCAGGTGGGGAATTTTGAAACAATGCCTCGTTTAAAAGTGGGAGGAAGCTTTCCATAAACTCATCCGTTGTTGTTTTGACGTCGCCCTCGGATGCGTTTGAGAAGGGGACGGTGACATACATTTTATATAAATAAGGGTATTGAGCAGTTTCCAGTCGGGGACGGTCTAAGGCCATCCACTTTCCATCAGCGCTCCATCCCCAGTGGGTTTCGATTGCAATTGGAACGCCATCGGCAACGCGTGCAAATCGCCCCTTCCACATTGAGCCGGCGTCTGGAGACTCGAACTCAACTGGTGCAGGTGTTGTCTGAAGTCCCCAACCTGCTCCGACAAAACAGACTGTCGGAGGGTGGACGGAAATTGGCCCCGGTCGTCCGCATAAAATCATGACGCTCAACTCGCGGCCATCTTTTGTGTTAGTGAATTTCTGTGAGTAGTGGCCAACAGCTTCAGCGACCTTTAGCTGCTTCTCCGGGATCTCGCTTGCTGTCCCCGACCAGTCTCCAAACTCTGTGGGAAGTTGATCGAGTCGACGAGCTGCTTCTAAGACTTTTGTGGACTCGCCCCAGCGATCTGTTTGGATTCCATGGATGACTCCAGTCGCTACGATGAGCAGTAGTCCGATTCCAATTGGAAGGATTCGTTGAGCTTGAGTTGGCATCAGTTCAGCAGTTTTTTACAGGGTGTGAACTTGTGAGCAGTTTAATAGATCGGGACTTCAGTGGGGTGTTGGGCTTAACTCACATCGAGAGTGTTGTAGTGCCGTGAGTAGTAGCCATACTTGTCAGCGAACTCGTCGAGCCCAATCAGGATTGAACCCATCGGTGGGACTCCAATCATTTCAAGTCGCTGCTGTGCAGCGGCAACGTTTCCAAGTCGACTTATGTCACGCCGGATGGTCAAGATGACACCGTCGACATCTTGGGCCAGGAGGAGAGTGTCTGCAACAGGGAGGATTGGGGCAGAGTCGACGATGACAAAATCGTAATCCTCGATGAGGTGCTTGAAGATCTGGCCTGCTCCACCTTCAGCTAATGCCTGCAAGGCTGCGGAGTCAACACGGCCAGCGGGAATTACTGAGAGACCTGGGGTAGGAGTCGGCTGAGCTGCACCTTCTAGTGGTTGGTCTCCGCGAAGGATTTCACAGAAGCCGTGCGCTGAGCTCATTCTGAAGACTCGGTGAACGGTTGGCCGCCGCATGTCACAGTCAACGAGGACAACCTTTCTTCCTGATCGGGCGAGGCTTGCAGCCAGGTGGCATGCGTTACTTGTTTTTCCTTCACCATCGCTGGCGCTGGTGATCAGAATTGTATTCATGACCTTCAGCCGAGGGTCGCGAAGCAGGACTGCTCGGGTGGAGTCGATGGCTTCTTTTAATACGCTCCTGAGTGCGACTTGCTGCGAACTCAGTTTTCGCTTTCCGTCGTCAACAGCTTTGATGATTGCTCGAGGTAGAATTGGGATGATACCTAAGATTCTAATTCTTAGGTTTTCAGTGATTTCTTCGGCTGTGCTGACTCGGCGACGCCTGTAGTCGAGGAAGATGATTCCCCCTGCAATGAGTCCAAGTGCAGCCAAACCCGCCATTCCAGCCATCTTGTATTTCTTGCTCATTTGAGGAGTGTGAGGCGTTGAGGCACGGCGGTTTTCCGTGATTCGTTGCTTTGCTTGAATTTCGATGAGAAGTGCTTCGATCTCTGTCCGAAAGCGACTTTCGGTCGTTTCCATGTGGGTGATTTCGCGTTTCAGCTCTTCGAGGTTGAAGGCGGCTGTTCCTTCGCCTGCTTCTTTGATTTTCAGGGCGGAGAGTTCCTGCTCGAGGTGGTTTTTCTCTGCTTCAAGGATCTTGACCCGGCTTTGCAATTCAACGATGGATTTGTCTTCGTTGGCTGAAATTTCCGCAAGAATTCGTTTCTCGATCTGTTTTTTGAGTTCTTCGGCAAGCAGTCTTTGGCGTTCAATATGCTTGTTCAGTCGGAGGCGGTCGGGGTGCTTCTCTCCCAGGTCTTGGGACTTGTCGGTCATTGACCATTCGAGCTCACGGATGCTATTGCTGATTCGTTGGTATTCAGGGCTGCTGTTGATTCGTTCGTTGAGAAGGTCCTGCGGAACTGGTAGTGGTTCAGCCGGCAGGCTAACGCTAGTAAGGTCTCCATCAGGCGCGGGGCTTGGCTGGCGGGCTGCGA
Organism: Thalassoglobus sp.; assembly: GCF_048270125.1. NCBI lineage: Bacteria > Pseudomonadati > Planctomycetota > Planctomycetia > Planctomycetales > Planctomycetaceae > Thalassoglobus > Thalassoglobus sp. Next base: position 43,714 of record NZ_JBLWTN010000002.1, read on the forward strand.
GTTGGATGTTGGCTTGCATGAGTTCAAATCTCAGTCGGGTGAACTCTTCACGAAGTTGCCCGTAGTATTCGTACTCAAGCTGTCGTTTCGATGAAAGAATTTCGGGGTCGGTCGTTTTCAGTGATTGTGCGATGCCCTCGAGTTGGGTTCGCTTCAAGCCGAGCTCTTCATTGATATCACGATAAAAGCCTTGCAATTGTCTCAGCCTGTCCTGTCGGCTGGTGCGTTCTTTGTTGACAACTTCGGTGAGGAAGGCGTCCGCTACTGCGTTGACGATCATGGCGAGATCTTGAGGGCGGTCTCCTTCAAGCTCAAGTCGAAAGAATTCTGAAGCAGGACTCGAGACTTTTAAGTTTTCTTCAAGCCAGTCTGTTGGGTGCTCCTGCTCTTTAAGTGTTGGCAGGCTGGAGATTTCTGGGTCGCGGAGGGCAGCGTTGAGGACGTACTCTCCGGTCACCTTTCTCATTTGAGTCTGTTTGTATGTGTTGAAGTTGGATCGCTCTTCAGAGGTGTTGAATAGGATTTTGGATTCCACGGAGTTGATGTGGAACTCGAAGAAGGCTTGGTACGGAGCCGGGACATATACCCAGGTTGCGACAGCAGCAGCTGCTCCGAAAATCAGGCCGAGCAGAGTTGCTATGAACCAGTTTCGACGCACTGAGTTCAGTAACGCTCTGGTGTCGATGGTCTCGGTTCCCTGATTCTGCTGGGGACCGACCGGTGTGGCACGGTGGTGGGCAACCTCATGTACGGGGTTGACTGGAGTCAAGCTCGACGAGGAGTCAGGAGTGAGTTGCGTTTCCATGCGATTTATTCCGTAGGTGATTCAAACGCTTGTTTGCTCGAGCGTAACCTGAGTGCAGGTTGGGAGTCGAATGTCTGGCAGCGATGCCATCACTGTGGTCAGGACTTCGTTGGAGCAATAACGACACGAAATCGAAATGTTGGCCCAGTTCGGTTTCGTAAGAATTTGAAAGTGGATTGTGTTAGCAATCGGCCACTGAAAACTGTTTCATCAGGTCGAAATAGTACTGGTAGGTCGTCGGCTTTGTTTATGATTTTCCAGGCGCCAATCCGACTGACATGGGAGCGTCATCTTCAATAATTACGATACGAGAAGCGACAAGAAGTTCAAGCCACAATATCCCCAAAGCCATTGGAATCATCATCCATCCCGCAAAATCGTGAAACAGCATGTCTGCAAGTTTTGCATGTCCAGTCGCGTAAAGGAGTCCCGTCGTGGTGATGCGAGTTACATTCGCGATGATTGCAATTGGAATCGCGCTGGCGACAACGAGCAGTCTCTCCCACATGGGGCGATCGTGAATAAATAGGGCCGCAGCTGTCGAGAACGCGAAAAAGACCATCAACATGCTCATTCCGCTGCAAGCTTCCGTCACGCCGATTCGAGCATCGTTGACGACGATGACGTTCCCCTCAGCAATCGCCGGGAGGCCAACTGTCTGCATGACGTAAGTGCTCGAAATGGTACCGATTCGGCGTAGTGGGTCTCTGAGGGCAACCTCAAGGCTGTACGGAAGTGGGAGCATGAATGCGAGAAACAGGATTGCTGGCCAGGCCCACTTTACTGCCTGCCATCCGCCAGCGAGTACGAAGACCCCCAGAACAAATGGGATAATCGCTACAAAGTCAAACCATTCCATGTAATAGCGGGCTGAAGCCAGTCTAAGCAGGATCGCCCCTGCGAGAATCACCAAGCCCCAGGAATTTGGTTGAATTTTGTCGATTTCGAGCTTGTCTCGTCTCATCCAGAGCAGTGCGATGGAAAAGAGCGGGACGAGATAGCCGTGGGAGTACTCAGGGTTCGTGTTCCACTTTGTTGCGATGACCTCAATCGTGGACCAGAAGGCCCATAATCCTGCGAAGCCGAGGACGAGCAGTCGGATTAGCAGGCTTTTCATTGCAGGGGGCGCGAAAAATTCTATGAATGCGGTCATTTATTGATCAGACAGGAAGGTGGATTCGCAGGTCACTCTGGGAGCCTCGGCTGTCGGCAGGCAGTCCCCAGCTCGATGACATCGAGCTGTTTATCTCATCATCTTGAAGACGTGGATGGAGAGAATAAGTAGAGAACGCAGCACGGAATTTGAATTGACGTGCCAGGTATTGCCCGCAGAAGGCCACTTCTAGTGACAGTTTTTTTGTTGCTGAGAGTCTGGACTCCGTCCCCCTCGGTGACTACACACCGATTACGATCTCAATAGTCTGGCGCGTTTTTTCATTGGGGAAAACGCTGCCATTCCTTCAGCTACGTGTTGACTCTTCATTTTGGACTCCGTCCCGACCCGCAATTTCCAAATCGTTTGGAACACTTCATTCCGTGAAGTTTGCACTCAACCTAATGAGAGCATTCTCTATATCATGGAAAGTTGACGAATGTCAACAATCAATGTTTGTCTTCGGCGGAAATAAGCTGATACATGCGGGGGTTCCGGCGGGGTAATCTTTGCGATCGGTGTAATGGGAATGCTAGTTTCGGGGCGCTGCTTGGCTCTTGCGTTGGGTGGATGGTGAGTTTGGATTTTTTTTGATTTGAGAGGTGTGTGTTGAACAGTGGGGTGGATTCGAAGGGTTGTTTAAGTAGGGTGTAAGGTGTTGATTGGCTGTTTTTTATGGATGTGAAGTGAGCTTGGGTGGTGAGAGAGTTGTCTGGTGGCGGTGGGGTTGTGACCGGTTTGTTTTTGTCCTATCGGGAAGAAATTTCAAAATTGGATTGAAACCACTTGATGCAGTTTCTGTGTCTCGGTATAAGACGCGGATTGACGGAACTCCGTAATCACACTACCGGTTTGTGCTTGCATGGAGAATGGACACCGCTATACTTCGCGGCTCAGTTTCCGGAACTTGGCTAGTGTAGCTCAACGGCAGAGCACCGGTTTTGTAAACCGGCGGTTGTGGGTTCGAATCCCTCCACTAGCTCTTGTTGGCCATTGTGGTGAAAACCTCATGGGTAGCATTGATGAGGGGGTGTACCCGAGTGGCCAAAGGGGTCAGACTGTAAATCTGATGGCTCAGCCTTCGTAGGTTCGAATCCTACCACCCCCATTTGTGGTGTTTGATTATTTTTGTTCGTCGCGTTTGGCGGATTTGTGTTGGACAAGGTTTTTCTTGTTCTCCTTTAGCGGGTGTAGCTCAATGGTAGAGCTCCAGCCTTCCAAGCTGGTGGTGAGGGTTCGATTCCCTTCACCCGCTCTCTCTTCGCTAGGTAGTGGCGTTGAGGGGAAAAGGCCGTTTGCGGGACGGGGTGGATTGTTTCTCGCTGCGGCGGGGTTTGCAGTCCAGTAGTCGTTCTGTTGCTCATTGGCGGTGACTCCCGTTTGGTCATAGGATGGCCAGCGTGGTGGAGCGTTTTGTTGAGTGTTTAAAGATGCTGCTGTGGCTCAGTTGGTAGAGCGCGTCCTTGGTAAGGACGAGGTCGCGGGTTCAAGTCCCGCCAGCAGCTTACCGGCTTTTGTCCGGTTTTGCCGTGTCGGCGCCCGTAGGCGTACTACGGCGTCGAAGCTAACTTTTGCGGCTGTGTTGGTCGCTTGGTACAATTAAGATTCAAGGAGTTTTGGAGCGCTAGTCATGGCGAAGGAAACATTTCAACGGACAAAGCCGCACGTGAACGTCGGTACTATTGGTCACATCGATCATGGTAAAACTACTCTTACTGCATCAATTCTGGCGGTTCAGGCAACGAAGGGGCTGGCCCAAGCGATCGATTACTCTGACGTCGCAAAAGGTGGTACGGTTCGTGATGAAACGAAAACTGTGACTATTGCTGTCAGTCACGTCGAATATGAGTCAAATAGTCGTCACTATGCTCATATTGACTGTCCAGGGCACGCCGATTATGTGAAAAACATGATTACCGGTGCAGCTCAGATGGATGGTGCGATTCTTGTGGTTTCGGCAGCTGATGGGCCGATGCCGCAGACTCGAGAGCACATTCTTTTGGCTCGCCAGGTTGGTGTGCCTGCTCTTGTTGTTTTCTTGAATAAGTGCGATCTCGTCGACGATGAAGAATTGCTTGAGCTTGTCGAAATGGAAGCTCGTGATCTTCTGAGTATGTACGATTTCCCTGGCGATGACATTACGATTGTTCGTGGATCGGCGAAGCCAGCACTGGATGATCCAGGTAATGAAGAGAAGAATGCTTGTATTGGCGCATTGATGGATGCGCTCGATGCTGACATTCCTGAGCCAGCTCGTGTGACTGACAAGCCGTTCTTGATGGCTATCGAGGATGTCTTCTCAATCGAAGGTCGCGGTACTGTTGTGACCGGTCGTATTGAGCAGGGTGTTGTTAAAGTCGGCGAAAAAGTGCAGATTCTTGGGTTGCGAGATACTCAGGAAACGACTGTGACTGGCGTCGAAATGTTCCGCAAGATGCTCGATCAGGGTGAAGCGGGCGACAATGTCGGAATTCTTTTGCGTGGTACTCGCAAGGAAGATGTTGAGCGTGGTCAAGTTTTGGCTAAGCCGGGCTCAATCAACCCTCACACAAAGTTTGAGGCTGAGATTTACGTCTTGAGCAAAGAGGAAGGTGGTCGAAAGACTCCATTCTTCAGCGGATATCGCCCTCAGTTCTACTTCCGAACAACGGATGTGACTGGAGCAGTTAAATTGCTGGGTGATGCAGAGATGTGTATGCCTGGCGATAACGTTAAGCTGGAAGTTGAGCTTATCAAGCCTGTCGCTTTGGTTGATGGAAGCCGTTTTGCGATTCGTGAAGGTGGACGAACAGTTGGATCTGGTGTGATTACAAAAGTTCTTGAGTAGTACGCCAAATTGGTTTTGCGGTCAGCGTCCGGTGTTTTCTCGGAAAGCACCGGATTGCTGCCATTATAAGAGGTGAGTGATGGCTCGTGAATATGTTTGGCTCGAGTGTACTGAGTGCGGTGATCGGAACTACCGTGTCACCAAGGAGATGCGCGGTACAGAGCGCCTCGAAATTAAGAAGTATTGTCCGCGATTGCGGCGGCACACAACGCATAAGGAATCGCGAAAGAAGTAGTGAGTTTCGCCTCGTGTGTAAGTTACGGGCGTAGCTCAATTGGCAGAGCAGCGGATTCCAAATCCGCAGGTTGGGAGTTCAAGTCTCTCCGCCCGTGTTTCCAGAGCAGTGAAATGTTCGGAGTAACCTTGTCGATTTTTTGCTGGCTGGATAGCAGTTTGAGTGGAAAGTCTTGTCTCTCTGTTTGAAGCTGGCGGTTGTGGTTTTTTAAGAGATCTTGTCATTGTAAGTTCTCTTGGGATTTGAGCATCAAGGTTCAGGTTTTCGGATCAATTGTAAAAGGGAACGCCCAGGATGGCAAAAGCAAAAACAGAAACTTCGTTCTGGGGTAATTTCCTCGTTCCGGGGTTGTTCAAGCCGAATCAGGGACGTGTAGTCAGGCAAGTGACTGCCGGTACGGTTGCAATTGTTATGGTTACTGCAGCGTGGCGCTTGCGGGCGACTCTGCTTATTGAAAAGACTGCTGCCATTTCCATTGGGGTTCCTCTGTTGATCTCTGCTGCGGGACTTTGGTTTGCGTATCGATTGATTAACTGGCCAACGTTCGCCAACTTCCTGATTTCTGTGGAAGCGGAGCTTGATAAAGTTTCCTGGGCGGACTGGGCGTATTTGAAGCGAGCTACTGTTGTTGTCCTTATCGTTATGTTCGCGATGGGGGCGTACTTGTATGTTGCGGATATTTTCTGGCAACAGTTGTTTGGTGCAATCGGTTTTCTCGATCTTGACACCGTAGAATAGACAGCGAGTTCGCAGAGTGCTGCGAACGTTCCAGAAATGTCAATGCAATCGCTTGAAATTATTCGGGCGATTCATAATGATGCGTGGCTTGCCATGAATAGTGATGAAATTACTTCAGACATCGACAACTCAGAAGCAGGAGGTGCTTCTGGGCAGGAAAAGTTGTGGTATGTTCTGAAAGTTCAGAGTAATCGCGAGCGTTCCATTCGTGATTCCATTATCCGTCGGATTAAGATGGAGGGAATGGAAGATTATTTTGGGCAGGTCTTTATCCCCACAGAGAAGGTTGTTGAAACAAAAGGGGGAGGTCGTCGTGTTCGGGAGCAGAAATTGCTCCCCGGTTACATGATGATCGAGATGGCCTTGAATGATGAGACATGGCATCTCGTGCGGTCGACAGGTGGTGTCGGTGATTTCACCGGTGCTGCTGGCAAGCCGATTCCAATGGAAGAGGAAGAGGTTCGGCGTTGGCTCGGACTTGACTCTGCTGACGAAGACAAGAAGCAAGAAGACGAAAAAGAAGCTCGTCCTGTTGTTAAGTTTGTGGTTGCAGTTGGCGAGCACGTGAAAGTCAAAGAAGGTGCTTTTGAGAATTTTGAAGGCGTCATTGACTCAATGGATGAAGTGACTGGCAAGCTCAAAGTGATGATCGAGATTTTCGGTCGCGGTACTGAAGTGGAGTTGGAGCATTGGCAGGTCGAGAAAGTTTAACTGCTATGTATTCCGGGCAGGTTTAGGTGGTCCGGTTGAAGTCCTTCGTCGGCTGCGAAGGTGATTGATAAATCAAGTTGACTGCGCTCGGGTTTCCCCTGGCGGTCGTTGAAATTGGATGAGGCAGGCAAATGGCCAAGCAGTTAGTGACACAAATTAAAGTGCAAGTGACTGGGGGACAGGCGACACCAGCTCCTCCTGTGGGGACAGCGTTGGGTCCACACGGTGTGAATATTGGTCAGTTTGTACAACAGTTTAATGATCAGACTCGCGAAATGATGGGGACGACACTTCCTGTTGTGATCTCCGTCTATAACGATCGCTCCTTCGATTTTATTATCAAGAGTCCTCCAGCTGCAGTTCTGCTTAAGCAGGCTGCTAAGGTGGCCAAGGGGTCTGGCAATCCTTTGAAAGAGAAGGTTGGAACTGTGACGTCTCAGCAATTGAGAGATATCGCAAAAACAAAGATGGCTGACCTGAATGCTGGGAGTATTGAACAGGCTGCGAAAACTGTCGCTGGGACGGCCCGCAGTATGGGGATTCAAGTGGTTGACTAAAGTTGCAAGCTGATTTCGGTGCAACTTAAGTGTATCTGTTTATTGAAACATCGTAGTTATTGAGAGTCAGGCAGTAGTAATGGGTAAGCCATCCAAGCGACAACAAGCCTATCGTAAAGTCGTTGCAGATCTGGAGCCGGGTTCGGTGACAGAGGCTGTTTCGATTCTGAAAGGCTTGGATGAAAAACTCCCTAAGGGGATTGAGCCTCCGAAAGGGGATCAGTCAGTTGAGATCGCTGTTCGGCTTGGTGTCGATCCGAAGCATGCCGATCAGATTGTTCGTGGTTCAATCGTCTTGCCACACGGAATTGGAAAGTCTCAAAGAGTTCTTGTCTTCTGTAAAGAGCAGAACGTTGACAAGGCTCTTGAAGCGGGAGCAGACTTTGCCGGAGGTAAGGAGCTCGCTGATAAAGTTAAGGATGGCTGGCTCGAATTCGATGTCGCAATTGCGACACCTGACATGATGGGTGTTGTAGGTCCATTGGGTCGAGTTCTGGGTCCTCGCGGTCTGATGCCCTCACCGAAGGCGGGGACGGTGACTCAGGATGTCACAACAGCCGTTACAGAGTACAAAGCGGGTAAAGTGGAGTTCCGGGTTGATGATGCCGGGATTGTTCACTGTCTGGTTGGGAAAATGTCATTTGGCGAAACCCAGCTTACAGAAAATATTGAGGCGCTGTTGAAGTTGATTCAGCAATTGCGTCCACAGGCTGCTAAAGGTGTCTATGTCCGTTCAGTGACTGTCTCAGGAACACAAACACCAGGCGTTCCTATCGTTGCAGCTTAGTTTTGGTTTTCTTGAGAAGTTGACCTCACGGACTGAGTCAGCGTTTTCGATCATTTTAGTTTACAGATAAGATATTCGACAATCAGCGTAACTGTGCCAGACGCGATTAACCAGGCGTGAAATAATGAGTAAAGCAGTCAAGAAAATGATGCTCGACGACCTCCGCAAAAAGCTGGATGGTCGGCGTGACTTTCTCGTTCTCGATCTGTCCAAAATGGATGCAGTTGCGAACAACGAGATGCGGCTCGAGTTGGCACAAAAGGGGATTACTCTGCTCGGTATCAAAAATCGCTTACTACAAGTGATTCTTCGTGATGCTGGAGTTGATGAGTTGGATGGTCCTTTGTCAGGCCCTTCGACTTTGGCTTGGGGTGGTGAAGATATTGTTGGTCTCTCTAGGGAGATGGCTACCTGGGCTAAGAAGATTACAGAAGTTGAAATTAAAGGTGCTGCCGTTGATGGTCAAGGTGTTGACTCAGCGGGTGTGACCGACATCAGTAAAGGTCCAAGTCGACTGGAACTGATTGGGCAACTTGTTGGACTCGTGTTGAGTCCAGGAGCACAGCTTGCAGGTGCTTTGCTTGGTCCAGGAGGAACTCTTTCTGGTCAAATGAAAGCTCTTGCGGAGAAAGATAACGAAGAAAGCGGCGACGCTGCGTAGTGTCCCGGTTCGGCCGAGTGAGGCCGAGATTTTTCACTCTACCGAGCCGGTGCGGTATCCAATCGCATGCCGGCAATTAACCTTGGAGAAACGGAAATGTCAGCTGAAGCCCCAGAAGCACCAGCAAAAGAATTCGACGACAACACAAAAACCCTCGGAGACCAGCTCGTTGGTCTTACGCTGCTTCAGGCAAAAGCTCTTGCTGACTACCTGAAAGATGTCCATGGCATCGAGCCTGCAGGTGGCGGTGTGATGATGGCTGCCGGTCCTGCTGCAGGTGGCGGTGACGAAGGTGGCGCTGCTGCAGAGCAGACTTCGTTTGACGTGATCCTCACCGGATTCGGTGATGCGAAGATCAATGTCATTAAAGCTGTTCGAAGTATCACTGGACTTGGTCTGAAAGAAGCTAAGACCATGGTCGAAAGTGCTCCTTCACCACTTAAAGAAGGTGTCGAAAAAGACGAAGCCGAGAAGCTCGTCAAAGATATCGAAGAAGCTGGTGGAACTGCTGAGTTGAAGTAGACTTGTGAATTTATAGGCAGTATGGGGCAGGTCTCCATATTGCCTATTTTTTTCGGTCAGCTAGCATTCATCATGCCATACAGTTGCAATTTTCCCAACGGTTGATATCTTGTCAGCAAGAAGTTGTTGGCGGATCACCCAAGGATGTAATATTGACTGCCGGTCGTGTTGTTTTGCATCAGTTTCTTCTGTTGGAGGCGTCAAGAGTTGATGTCTTCTCTATACCTTCGGTATGGAAATGCAGCAGTTTTGGTCGATCTCGCAGAGCAAAAAAATGCAAGTGTGAGCTTCGGCAAAAGAGTTTCTTGAGAGTCACTGATCGATTGCAAGTACTTCAATGTCTCGCTTTTTGTGAGGTAGGTATAACTTCTGCAAAGCAGGTGCGTTCCTTTATTCGAGATGAGCTATTCATCGCGAATGTTAGTGAATCGCTCGCGATGATGAGTCTTGCGAATATTTCACGAAAGTGGAATGCCGGTATTACTTGTCAGTCTTTTCTTGTTCAGCAGCGATTTCAGGCACTCGCAGTGCGTGCCTACAATTTCAGGGTCGACAAATTCCGGAAGGGGGCCGGGTTGGCGAGTTTGAGCTTAGGAACATTAGGTTGCTCTTGGAGTGCGCACTTAAGTGCTGCGCAGGGTTTCTTCTGTTTTATTGTCGTTGACTGCCAACGCCGCTTCTCCTCTCTGGCCTTATCTTTGATTCAACCCGCTCGGCCTGTGTTGCTGAGTGTTCGACATGCTTCGGGCAGTTATGGTGATCCCTGTCGCTCGGAAAGTCATTCAGCTCAAGGGCAAAAAAATCCAGATCAATTGATGCCCGGTTCAGCAAGTCCGTGTCAAAATCAACTTAGAAATTCTCGATCCAGACATTGCTTGCCGAAGTCTAAGACTATCGGCCAAATTGGAACCTGTTATCAAAAACCCCTTTATTTAGTGTGTTGATTTAAGAACTTACAGATGTCCAGCCAATTTCGTGAGAGCCCCACTGATTCGTGATTCTCACCCTTTTGTGTCTCCTACTGAACTCAAAGATTTGTTTGAACTAAACCAGAAGCCAGATTGCGATCCGATGGACTCGTTCCGGCTTCAGAAATCTTCGTAACATTTCTTATACAGGTCTTAAACAGGATTTGTTTGAGAGTCACGTTTCAGTGAGTCACCGAATATCGAGAACCTTACTCAGTTTTCTCCCCGCGTAAAGAACCCGACGAATGCCAATTCCACATCAACGAATCATTCCGACTGACTCAGTCCGCAACTTTGGTAAGATCGAGGCTAAGTATGAACTCTCGGATTTGACACGAATTCAAACTGAGTCATACGCGAAGTTTCTGCAATTAGAGCGGAAACCTGAAGAGCGTCGGGATGAAGGTCTCGAAGAGATTCTGAGAGAAGTCTTCCCGGTTGAGAGTTACGACGGCCAGTATCGCCTGGAGTACGTCAAGTACGAACTGGGGAAGCCGCGTTACAGCCCGACAGAGTGTCGTCAGCTTCGCTTGACCTATGGTCGTCCTTTTCGTGTGACTCTTCGTCTTGTCAAAGAAGAGCCGATCGAAGAAGAGGTGTACCTGGGTGACATGCCGATCATGATTGGTGGTGGTGAATTCATCATCAATGGATCAGAGCGGGTTATCGTCAGCCAGTTGCATCGTTCACCCGGTGTTGACTTCGTTGTTGCCTCTGAGCCAGGCGAACGTAAAGAGTATTCCTGTCGGGTTATTCCTGAACGTGGCAGTTGGATTGAATTCATGGTTTCCAAAAAGGAAACCTTGGGAGTTCGCATCGATCAGAGTGGTCGCTTCTCTGCGATGACTTTGTTGCGAGCCATGAATGAAGAGTACAGCACAGATACCTCTTTGCTGGAAATTTTTTACAAGGTCACCAAGACAAAAGTTGGCAAGGACGGAACGGCTCTCGCAGGTCTTTATGCTGCTGAAGATGTTGCGTACGAAACTGGCGAACGAGCCGGTGAAATCATTGTTGAGTGTTGCCACACAATTTCTGCGACTCAAGCTGCTGAGATCGCGGAAGCGGGTATCAAGGTCGTACAGACCTTGGAAGATGTGCGAGACACGCTGATTCTCAATAGCGTGATTGAAGATAACACGGTCAGCCATGAAGAAGCATTGCTGAAGATTTATCAACGCCTGCGGCCTGGTAACCCACCTTCGCTTGAAAAAGCCAAGGATCTCTTCGCTGAGAAGTTTTACGATGTCAATCGATATCGGCTTGGTCGCGTTGGACGCTTTCGTATCAATCGTAAATTCAATCAGGATATTCCTGATGATGAAATGACATTGCGTTCCGAAGATATGGTCAACGCTGTTCGTTATCTCGTCCTGCTGCGTACGGATGATGATGCCGCTTACGTGGACGATATTGATAACCTCGGTAATCGACGTTTACGGACCATTGATGAATTAGGGATGGATGAAATCCGTAAAGGATTTTTGAAGCTTCGACGAACTGTTCAAGAGCGGATGAGCCTCAAAGATGTCGAGGAAATGAGTCCCCGAACTTTGGTCAATCCGAAATCGGTTTCAGCAGCCATTGATTATTTCTTTGGGCGAAGCGAACTTTCACAGGTGGTCGACCAGACAAATCCACTTTCTATGCTCACACACGAGCGTCGATTAAGTGCTCTTGGGCCAGGTGGTTTGAATCGTAAGCGTGCAGGCTTTGAAGTCCGCGACGTCCACATTTCGCACTATGGTCGTATTTGTCCGATTGAGACTCCTGAAGGTACGAACATTGGTTTGATTTCCAGTTTGAGTATCTTCTCTAAAGTCGATGATTACGGTTTCTTGATCACTCCATATCGTAAAGTTTCGAATGGAAAAGTGATTGATGAAATCATGTGGTTGCGTGCAGATGAAGAAGCAAGTGTTCATGTTGCTCCTGCTGATACACGTGTCGAAAATGGCGTGATTATTGACGAGCGTGTGTTGTCACGTTATCGGAGCGACGTCCACTGGATTCCCGCGATGGATGTGGAATTTATCGATGTCGCACCATGTCAAATGGTCGGTGTTTCTGCTGGATTGATTCCGTTCCTTGAGCACGATGATGCGAACCGTGCGTTGATGGGATCAAACATGCAGCGACAGGCGGTTCCACTCTTGATTGCAGAAGCACCACTGGTAGGAACCGGGATGGAGGAAGAGATTCCTCGTTACTCCGGAATGGTTGTTCGATCGGATCGATCAGGAAAAGTGACGTATGTCGATGCAAACGTCATTGAAGTCGAAGGCAAGAAGTTCCCTCTACGTAAGTACATGGGACTGAATGAACGAACCTGTTTGAATCAGAAACCGTTGGTCTCTGTTGGGCAGAAAGTCAAGAAAGACGAAATTCTTGCTGACAGTGCTGCAACGCGAGATGGAATTTTGGCACTAGGACGAAATGTTCTTGTCGGATTCATGTCGTGGGAAGGCTTCAACTTTGAAGATGCGATCATTCTTTCCGAACGACTCGTTAAAGATGACGTCTATACATCGATCCATATCGACGAGTTCGATGTTGAGATTCGCGAGACCAAGCTTGGTCGTGAAGAATTTACGCGTGATATTCCAAACGTGAGTGAGAAGGCTTTGCGTCATCTTGATGATGACGGAATTGTTCACGTGGGAACTCGAGTTAAACAGGGAGATATTCTGGTTGGTAAAGTCGTGCCTAAAGCCAAGGCCGAGTTGACTCCAGAAGAAAAACTGTTGCATGCGATCTTCGGTAAAGCCGGGGAAGATGTGAAAAACGAATCTCTTGAAGTCAATAGTGGCGTTGAGGGAATCGTTATCCAGACTGAGAAGTTTTCTCGTCGGATGAGTCTTTCTGAGGCTGATCGAAAAGTTTTCGACGCTGAAGTCGCAAAGATTCAACAAGTTGGTCAAGAGAAGATTGCAGAGAAGTTCCAGGAGTTTGTCGTCGAATTCGATGCCGCTTTGGGGCGTCATCTGGCAGATGATGATGGACGGGAAATTCGCAGTATTGAAGATGTGAAGTTTGTCGCTCAATACGCGAAAAGTTTCGAAAGTCATTTCGACAAGCTGGACATCCGCAGTCCACAAAAGCAAGCGGATCTTCGCAAGCTGATGAATGAACAATGGCCCTTCGTGATGGAAGTCATCGATGAGGCTGAGCAAAACCTGAACAGCATGAAGCGAGGAGATGAACTCCCGAATGGTGTGCTGCAGATGGTGAAGGTTTATGTGGCATCCAAACGACAGATTTCTGTCGGGGATAAAATGGCTGGTCGCCACGGTAACAAGGGTGTGATTTCAAAAGTCTTGCCAGTTGAGGATATGCCTTATCTGGACGACGGAACCCCGATCGACATCATCTTGAACCCGCTGGGGGTTCCGAGTCGTATGAACGTCGGTCAGATTTTGGAAACTCACCTTGGGTGGGCTGCTTCAAAGCTTGGCTTCCGTGCGATTTGTCCAGTTTTCGATGGTGCCCCAGAAGCTGAAATCAACGAATGTCTCAAGGAAGCTGGCTTGCCGGAAGAAGGAAAAGTTCGTCTTTACGATGGACGAACCGGCGAGCAGATGGAGCAGAAAACAACTGTCGGTTACATCTACATGTTGAAGCTGCATCACCTTGTTGATGATAAAGTACATGCCCGTGCAACGGGACCTTACTCGCTCATTACTCAACAACCGTTGGGTGGAAAAGCCCGCTTCGGTGGTCAGCGATTCGGAGAGATGGAAGTTTGGGCATTGGAAGCCTACGGAGCCGCTTACATCCTTCAGGAATTGCTCACAGTGAAGAGTGACGACGTTGAAGGTCGTACGAAGATTTACGAGTCGATGGTCAAAGGGGAGAACACCCTTGAGGCCGGAACACCCGCAAGTTTCGATGTGCTGAACAACGAAATTCGTGGCCTGTGTCTGAACATGCAGTTGGAAAAAGCTCACGCGTAAGCGTTTGAATAATTCCTGTTGCTTGAGACGATTTTGAATTCAAATTGAAGATTTCCCCATTCCAGAATAGGAGTGTCCTGTGAGCGTCGGAGAAGGTGCTTACGATCGCGTTAACGACTATGGTGCCGTGAAGATTAGTCTCGCGAGTCCGCACGATATTCGTAGCTGGTCGTTCGGTGAAGTCAAAAAGCCGGAAACAATCAACTATCGGACCTATCGACCTGAACGCGATGGTTTATTCTGTGAACGTATTTTCGGTCCTGAAAAGGATTGGGAATGTGCTTGCGGGAAATATCGTGGAATGAAATACAAGGGGATGATCTGCGACCGCTGCGGCGTCAAAGTGACTCACTCTCGTGTTCGTCGTAAACGAATGGGCCACATCGAACTGGCTGCGCCGGTTGTGCATATCTGGTTCTTCAAGAGTATGCCCAGTCGTCTGGGTGCAATGCTCGCGATGAAAACGACCAGCCTGGAAAAGGTCGTCTACTTCCAGGAATACGTTGTGACCGATCCTGGGGATACTCCGCTTCGTAAATGTCAGTTGCTGACTGAAGACGAAGCGAAAGAAGCCCGTGAAAAGTATGGCGCTGGTGAATTCAAAATCGAGATGGGTGCGGAAGCGATTTTCTCGCTGCTGACGAACATCAACCTCGTTGAAGAGTCTGTCACACTTCGTCAGGAACTTCGTGAAACTGGATCACAGCAAAAAACTAAAGACCTGATTAAGCGACTGAAGGTCATCGAAGCATTGCGAGACAGTGATAACCGTCCTGAGTGGATGGTGCTGCACTGTGTCCCTGTGATTCCACCCGATTTGCGTCCATTGGTGATGCTTGAGTCGGGCAACTTTGCGACAAGCGATTTGAACGACTTGTATCGTCGAATCATTAACCGGAACAACCGGTTGAAGAAACTTGTTGACCTCAATGCTCCTGAAGTGATTGTTCGCAACGAAAAACGAATGTTGCAACAGTCGGTTGATGCACTCTTCGATAACGGACGTTGTAAACGTCCCGTTCTGGGATCATCGAACCGTCCGTTGAAATCGCTTACGGACATGATCAAAGGTAAGCAGGGTCGTTTCCGCGAGAACCTGCTCGGAAAACGTGTCGATTATTCCGCACGTTCCGTGATCGTGGTCGGACCGGAACTTCAACTGCACCAATGTGGTTTGCCTAAGAAGATCGCTCTGGAACTGTTCCAACCGTTCATTATTCGACGGCTGAAGGAACTGGGCCATGCCGATACGATCAAGTCTGCCAAGCGGATGCTTGAGCGTCGTGATGAAGAGGTTTGGGATATCCTCGATGAGGTGATTACCAACCATCCGGTCCTTCTGAACCGTGCACCAACGTTGCACCGTATGGGAATTCAGGCATTTGAGCCGGTTCTCGTGGAAGGTCATGCGATTCGAGTCCATCCACTTGTCTGTAAAGGGTTCAATGCCGACTTCGACGGCGATCAGATGGCTGTCCACTTGCCGCTTTCTATTGAAGCACAAGTTGAAGCGACAACCCTGATGATGTCGACGAACAACGTCTTCAGTCCGGCAAACGGTGACCCGATTATTTCGCCGTCACAGGATATCGTGATGGGTTGCTATTACTGCACCATGCGTCGTCCTGGTCGTCGTGGCGAAGGTCTCGTCTTCTCCTCTCCGGATGAGTGTCTGACTGCGTATCAACAGGGTGTCGTCGAGCGACATGCTGCTGTGAAAGTGCGTCTTCCTAAAGACAAGCGTGTCAAAGGCGAAGGAGCAGAGACCTTTAAGTCCGGCGGACTTGTGGAGACATCTCCTGGTCGAGTGTTGTTTAATGACATTCTTCCCAGAAACATGGCGTTCTATAACAAGACGCTCAGTAGCAAAGACCTTTCCAACGTCATTTCTGACTGCCACTTGGAAGTTGGACGTCGGGAAACGATTGAGCTTCTCGACTTGATGAAGAACATCGGTTTCACAGAATCGACCCGTTCAGGACTTTCGTTCGGAACAACAGACCTTGTTGTTGCACCGAATAAAGAACAGGTGATTCTCAAGGGTGAAACAGAAGTTCTGAAGCAACAGAAGCTGTACGATCGTGGTGTCATCACCGGAGCTGAACGCTACAACAAGGTGATTGATATTTGGACTCACGCTCGTGAAGAAATCACCGAGGTGATGAAGAAAGAACTCGAGAACGACGTTCGCGAAGATGGTGCCTATGTGAATCCGATTCACTTGATGGCAGAGTCTGGTGCTCGTGGTGGTGTCGAACAGATTCGTCAGCTTTCCGGTATGCGTGGTTTGATGGCCAAGCCGAGTGGTGAGATCATCGAAACGCCTATTAAGTCGAACTTCCGTGAGGGGTTGACGGTACTCGAATACTTCTCGTCGACTCACGGTGCTCGTAAAGGTCTGGCTGATACCGCTTTGAAAACTGCGGACTCTGGTTACTTGACACGGAAACTGGCAGATGTTTGTCAGAACCTTGTTATCACCATGAACGATTGCCAGACAACCAACGGCGTGACCCGTGGAATTCTTTACCGCGGAGAAAAAGTCGAAGTCAGCCTGGCTGATGCGATTCGTGGACGAACCAGTCGAACAAACATTGTCGATCCAATTACGGACGAAGTGATTGTTCGTGAAGGTGAGTTGATCACAGTCGACATTTCGCGACGCATTGAAGATATGGGGCTGGAGCGTATTCAGGTCCGTAGCCCAATGGCATGCGAAGCGGAACTTGGACTGTGCCAAAAATGTTACGGAATGGACCTCTCAACCGGTCGGCTGGTCGAAGAGGGGCTGGCGGTCGGAATTATCGCAGCTCAGAGTATCGGGGAACCGGGAACTCAGTTGACCATGCGGACGTTCCACATCGGTGGTGTGGCACAGGGAGATGTCGAAGAAAGTGACATGAAGACACGCAAAGCTGGTCGTGTGAAATTTGCACGAATCCGCAGCGTGATCAACACTGAAGGTCAGGCCATTGTGCTTGCCCGACAGGGTGAGATCGTCATCATCGACCCGAAAAATCGTGAACTTGAACGGTACAACGTGCCTGCCGGTTCGATGTTGCGGGTCAAAGAAGACGAAGAAGTCAAAGTCGATCAAGTACTCTGTGAATGGGATCCGCACTCGGTGCCGATTCTTGCAGAAGTGGGCGGCCGTGTTCGCTTTGAGGATTTGATCGAAGGACGTTCGACCCGTTCGGAAAAAGATGCCAGCGGTTTTGTGCGATCGACTGTGATCGAGCACAAAGGTGATCTGCATCCACAAATCGTTCTTGAAGATAGTACCGGGAAAATCCTCGACTACTACTACCTGCCTGAACGTGCAAACATTGAAGTTAAAGAGGGTGGACAAGTTTCAGCTGGAGCTGTACTTGCGAAACAGCCTCGTGAAGCTTCTGGAACTCAGGACATTACAGGTGGTCTGCCACGTGTGACCGAGTTGTTCGAAGCACGGAAGCCGAAGGATCCTGCGGTTGTTGCAGAGATCGACGGTGAAATTGAACTTGTTCCTGAACGCAAACGTGGTAAGCGAGTTATCGTGGTCCACGGGCAGGACGGAACAGATGCCGAGCATTCCATCCCGCATGGTAAGGCTTTGCTGGTTCACTCTGGTGATCTCGTGGCTGCTGGTGACGCACTGGTTCGTGGGCCGTTGGTTCCGCACGATATTCTACGAGTGAGTGGTGAAGAGGCAGTTCACCAATACTTGCTCCATGAAATTCAGAATGTGTACCGAGCTCAGCGTGTGGGAATCGACGATAAGCATATTGAGCTTGTCGTTTCACAGATGCTCCGCAAGGTCCGAATCGATGATGTGGGAGATACCGATCTGCTCCCAGGTGTGATTGTCGATAAATGGGAATTCCGACGCGTTAACCGTGAGTTGATGAACTGTGTTCGAATTACCAATTCGGGAGCGACCGAGTTTGTCGTAGGAGACGTGGTTCCACTGGAAACTGTCGAAGAGGTGAACGATCAACTCGAAGCCGATGGCGAAGATGTGATCGAGTACACCAGACCTCGTCCGGCAAGTGCCAGTACTCAGTTGTTGGGAATTACGAAAGCAGCCGTTCAGAGCGAAAGCTTTATCTCAGCTGCAAGTTTCCAGGAAACGACCAAAGTGCTTACCGAAGCTGCCTTGGCAGGGAAGTCGGACCAACTTGTTGGTCTGAAAGAAAACGTGATTCTTGGTCACCTGATTCCAGCGGGAACCGGGTTCAAATTGCACCAGGAAGCGGAAGTACGAATTCGTCCCGAAGCTCAGCAGGAATTGCGAGAAGAACATGCTCGTGTCCTTGCAGCACGTCGAGAAATGCTCAGCGAGAACGAAGAACTCGGTGGCATGCATCCGGGAAGAGAGGCTCCTCAGCCTCCGCCTCCAGCGTTAGGAGATATTCCTTCATTCACTGATCTGTCACCAGACGATTAATGAAACGGAGGAAGGTACTTGTGACTCAAGTTCTTGTCAGCGGACATCACGGTGTTTGAAGTTTCCAGCACCTGATTGTTCCAGGACCTGCTGTCACAGCACTTCCAGGAAGAGACGAATCAGCTTCTTTCGAGTTCTTAAGAAATTTCACCAAGGCGTCTCCCTAAGTGGGTAGACGCCTTGTTTGTTAATCGGTTTGAGTTAAATTGATGATGTAACTTCGGTTCTAATGATGGCAGCAATTTGCGTTGTTCTTTGCCATCGGAGCCACACTGCTTGAGTCTCATTGCGAATTTGATCGAACACGGAAATCTACGACCAATGATCACCGCCATTGAAAACGACATTTCGACGATTCTGGACAAAGCCGTCGCTGGCGAACGCTTGACGACAGAAGAAGGAGTGGCTTTGCTGAAGTCTCACGACCTTGCGGCGATCGGACAAGCTGCCGATGCTGTCACGAGGAGACTCCACCCAGAGCCGTTTCGGACGTACAACATTGACCGCAATATCAACTATTCGAACGTCTGTGCGGCAGTCTGTGATTTTTGTGCGTTCTATCGACCAGTTGGGCATAGTGAGGCTTATGTGCTCACTGAAGAGGTTCTCTACGACAAAATTCAGGAAACAGTTGACCTTGGTGGAGATCAAATTCTCCTGCAAGGTGGGCTGCATCCTCAGCTTTCACTCGAATGGTACGAGGATCTTTTGCGGGGAATGAAAGAGAAGTTTCCGCAGGTCAACATTCATGGATTCAGTCCTCCGGAGCTGTGGCATTTTCATAAGATCAGCAAGTTGCCACTCGAGACAGTTCTGCAGCGGTTGATGGACGCAGGCCTTGGCAGTCTTCCCGGTGGCGGAGGCGAGATTTTGGTGGACAGAGTCAGGAAGCAGATTACTCGCGGGAAAGTGCTCAGCGATGGTTGGTTGGAAGTAAACCGTGTCTGGCATCAGCTCGGTGGGAAGAGTACCTGCACCATGATGTTCGGGCATGTGGAAACTTTGGAAGAGCGAATCGAACATCTTGAGCGTTTGCGCCAGTTGCAGGATGAGACGAACGGTTTTACCGCATTCATTTGCTGGACACATCAAGCACCGGATGAAGCACCCTGGTTTGGGCGCGATGCAGAGCAGGGGCGCAGCGGCGGAGTTGATATGTCAAATGTTCCATCTGCTGGAGCCTTTGAGTATTTGAAAACCCAGGCAGTAGCACGTTTGTATCTGGACAACATTCCGAATATCCAATCAAGCTGGGTTACTCAGGGAGAAAAGGTCGGTCAACTCGCACTCTTCTTTGGTGCGAACGACATGGGAAGTTTGATGATAGAAGAGAATGTCGTTGCACAGGCTGGAACCGTGTTTCAACTTTCACTCGAAACAATTCGCCGTTGCATTTCTGATTCGGGATACATCCCGCGTCAGCGGAACGTGTTCTACGACTATCTCGACGAAGCACCGGCTGACTCCATCGTTTCATAGCCCCGGCGATTCATCCCCTTCATTTTGAACCTCGACCCTTTAGTGAATTCTATGCGGATCAAAGAGATCTACGCTGCCAAGTCTTTCGGCCTTTCATTTGAAATTTTCCCTCCAAAAACGGAGAAGGGAGATCAATTACTGATTGACCATCTCTCTCGATTGGCAACGCGCTCTCCCGATTTTATTTCGTGCACCTATGGAGCTGGGGGAACGACTCAGGATCGTACGATTGAATTGTGCGAGATGATTCAGTCGAAATTTAACCTGCCCGCAACAGCACATTTCACCTGCGTCGGCTCAACACAAGAGCAACTCAAAAACTGGTTGACCAAGGCGAACTCGCGAGGGATTCAAAACATCATGGCGTTGCGGGGAGATGCTCCTGCTGGGGCGGACTCCTTCGAAGCTGTGGAAGGTGGGCTGCGCTATGCGAATGAGCTTGTCACTCTCATCCGTGAGCATCACCCGGAAATGGGAATTGGTGTGGCTGGCTACCCTGAGAAACACCCCGAAGCGCCCGATGCCGAGACAGATCTCGTCAATCTCGTCCGAAAAGTTGACGCTGGAGCGGACGCGATTTTCACGCAACTCTTTTTCACCAATGCGAATTTCTTTCGCTTTCGTGACGAGATTGAAAAACGAAATGTTTCCATCCCTCTCGTCGCAGGGATCATGCCCATTACGGAATTTGCTCGGATCAAAAGAATCACCAGTATGTGCGGTGCCGTCATTCCAGATGACCTTGCGGCGAAGCTGGAAGCGGTTCAGGATGATCAGGAAGCTCAGTTTGAAATCGGCGTTGAATTTGCGATTCAGCAGTGTCAGGAATTGGTCGATTCGGGCGTCCGAGGCATTCACTTCTATGTCTTGAATAAGTCCGAAGCTTGCGAGCGAATCTTAGATTCTCTCCAGCTTCCCCAGACGGTGTAGAGCATTTACAACGTTTATCGTACCCGTGAAGGTTACTTTCATGGTTTCATAGACTGTTCGTCACGAGGCAGAACGTAAAGACCAATATTAGATTTGCTCAAGAAGGCAGCGTTTGTGATCTCTTTTCATTGCCCTCAATGCTCTTCTCCGTTGCGAATGAAGGATCTTGGTCCTCGGGATCGAACGATTCCTTGTCCGAACTGTGCAGCGAAGATTCACCTTCACATAGAGGGGGGGCAATTGCTGAATGTTTCTCTGGAAACTGAGGCACTTCCGCTTCCGACATCTGTTCAGTCCCCTGCGAGCTTCCGACTTCTGTTCGGAATTTTAGGCACTCTCGTTGCTGCAGTTTTGATTTACTTCGCCACGAGTACCAAGTCGGCCCCGGTTCTTTCTGAGTCAGATCAACCGGGTGAAGTGACCGAGAGAAGTGAGCTTGATGAGAATCCTCTAGACACAAATGGGCAGGCATCACCAGCGACGGACGAAGATGTTTCTCCCGCGGAAGAGGAACTCTCGATTACGCAGCGGCTAATAGTGATTCATGGACTTGTTCAAGAGTATCGTCAGCAAAATGGCGTTTACCCGAACGGGAAGATGCTTGAAGTTGATGGCGAACCTGCTCGGTTCAGCTGGGTGGCTGAAGTGATGCGGACCGCTGAGCGGGAAGGATCTTTAATGGCGCAGCGACGTGCTTGGGATGATCCCGTTAATGATGCGTTTGTGCGCAGGCGACTGGAGAAATTTCAAAACCCCGAGATCAATCAGCTTGCTGGGGAGGATCGATATCCCACGACTCACTTTGCGGGTGTGACTGGCGTGGGGGCTGATTCTGAGAAGCTCCCTTTGCGGCATCCTCGAGCGGGGATCTTCAGTCCGTACCGTGAGACGACGATCGCCGATGTTCTCGATGGGACAGCAAATACAATTATGCTGGTTGGGGTACAGGCGGACTACGGTTCCTGGGCAAGGCCCGGGTCTGCGACGCTCCGAGCCTTTACAGCGGAGCCGTACATCAACGGTCCTGATGGCATGGGGACTGGTCAGCCCGATTCGATGCAGGTTCTAATGGCGGACGGCAGTGTGCGGACGCTTTCGCAGAAGACTTCACCCGTCATTGCTCGTCGAATGGCAGCGATGGCAGACGGGTTAACATTGTCATTGGAAATGGAGGGGGATCCACTCACGATGAAGAGTGCGGTTGCGGTCGCTCCAGTCCCGCCTGAGAAGAAAGACCCGGAAGTGGATCTTCCGATTGAACCGATGTTGGCTGAAGACCCTCCGCCGTTCGATATTGAAGAGTCGCTGTCTCAAAAAATTCGCTCATACAGGCTCGAACAACCGAAACCACTGCGAGTGATTCTTAACGAGTTGCAAGAAATCTCCGGGGTGCCGATGGATCTCTCAGCTTTAGATGAGGCGATATTGGATCGAGAGTCGACACTTGTTGCCGAAGAGACCACTCTTAAGGGACTCTTTGAAGAACTGGCTTCGTCGCAAGGTCTGGAAATCGAACTCAAGCCGTTTGCTATTGTCGTTCGTGAAAAGACTGACTCGCGTGAAGAATGACGGATTCTCATGCAGTGTCTGAATTGCCCAGACGCGTGACGCTTTTTGTTACGCATCAGTTGTCAGAGCATGTTCATGGCTGGTTTGCAGCGATTCCCCCCGGTGACTCCCCGGTTTGTAAATGGCTTATTGAAGTTCTGAATGAAACTCGCTTTAGAGCAGTTTGCCCTACCGTGTGCCCGTGAAGAACGAATTTCTCTAGAACCGGTCCGAAAACCTCTGGAATCGCCGCTTTCCTCAACGTTTGAGAGAGCAATTTCAAGTTTCAGGACCAGCTCTAGTAAAATGCTGTTCGCCACGAGGCTGAACCTGCAAACCAATTCGAAAGGTGCTTTAGACTTCAGGAGCATACAGGACTTCTGGCTCTGCTTTTCCGGGGAGATAGAGAACCAGTCCGCCGTTGTCATCATTGACGCGAACAACACCGTCGGGTTCTCCATGGGCTGCCCTGTCGAGAATCACTTCCAGTGCATGAACCGCGGCTACAACTTGGCGGTCTGCAGAGAGGTCGTTGTAGTCCAGGCTGCGGAGTTCCTGAAGTCGGTTGGCTTCGTCGTTCGCATCCCCGCCAAATTTCAGGTAGGCCAGTTCGCGTGCAAAGCATTCGATTACTTCGATGCCGTAACCTCGCTGAGAACGTGTTCCCCAAGGCTCGACGAAAGTTCCGTTGTAGTGGTTGTTGATCGACTGCTTCATTTCGATCGGCGTTTTCCCTTCGACTGTCAACTCGACTCCACGTTTCCGTGAATGACCGTTCCAGACGCCGTTGTCGAAACGGAACTGAACTTCCTGTTCGACGTAGCCAGGGAAGTTGTCCGGAGTGACCCAAGATGTATGAATGTCAAAAGCTGCTTCGCGACCATCGTCGTATTCGTAGATCAGACGTTGTTGCACGCTATCCCAGGTCGTGCCATCTTTATCACCGACCAATCCGCGTTGTCCGGTCGCGGTGATCGTTTTGAGTTTTCCACCAAAGGAGAAATCAATGAGTTTGATGTAATGGACTGCGACGTAGGTTCCGGGATTACGACCGGTGATCCATTCTGAAAATTGGCTGCCGGAAATGAGCTTGGGTTCCAGCAGAGTGCAGTACCCGGTGTTCACGTGTTGGAGGACACCGTCGTGGACGAGAGTCCGCATTTTTTTGTGGTCTGGATCGAGCAATTTATGGTAGACCACTTTTGCCAGCACATTGTTTTCTTCAGCCAGCTTTGTCAGTTCGTCAACTTGATGGAGGTCGAGGACGGATGGCTTTTCGACGAGCAGGTGTTTGCCCGCTTTGAGAACTTCTCTCGCGACTTCGAAGTGTCGGTCATCTGGAGTTGCGACACAGACGAAGTCCAGATCTTGTTGAGCGACCATTTCTTGAACAGCGTTTTCACCTGTTGCACTGAAGAAGTTTTTCATTCCATCGGGGGCAACCGATCGGTATGCTTCTGCCCGTTTCCCGGTTCGCGAACCGACCGCAGCGAGTTGGACATCGACATCTCCGAATCGACGATCAAACATTCCGTTGTGGTGTGCCGATTCGAAAAATGGGCGATAGGTTTCATCGAAGATCATCCCGATACCAACCATGCCACCGCGGAGTTGTTTGTCACTCATGAAATTACCTTCGAGACGCTTTACGTTAGTTTGAATGATCGATCAGATGGGAGTTTTCACCAGAGAAATTTGGTGAGCGGCCTTCTTCGCATAACCTCTTCTTTCCGACAGAGATTTGCAAGTGCATCGCGACGAATTCAACCCTTATTCGGCGTTGGACGCAGGAATGATTCGACTCTGCAGTTCCTGGAGTTGCTGAGTCAGTTTTTCACGGCAATCCTGAGCTGACTGGCCTGTGGCAAATATCGTGCAAATTGGCTCGCCTGTTTTGAACTGAGTCCCCGCTTGAGGGATATCTGCGAGGTCCGGGAATTTGCTGAAAGCTTTGATTTCAGGCGTCAGGTCAATTGTTAATTGGAAATTTCGCGGCGAATAGAGAATCGCTTTCCCAAAGAGCGGGCCATCGGTGTCAGGCGTCCATGTGTTCTCGGTGTTTAATTCTGCAAAACACTCGATGTGGCTTGGGAGCAGGGGCTGCCCAGTGGCGAACTCGAGCAATTCCAGCGAAGCGGGGTATCGCGGGTTGACTTCAGTGACGAAGATGCGGTTCTCTTCGGTCACAATGAAGTCGATGCCAAAGAGACCTTTCAAGCCTGCTTTCCATTTTAAAACGTTGCCAGCCCGCCGCATTTTGTGTTCGATCTCAATGGGGAGGGCGACTGGCCCGAAATTCCCTGACCACTGGAATTCCGCTGCATTGCTTTCTTTGCTGCCAATCAGTTGTTGTGTGAGGCCAACAAAGCGGACGTCGCCAACTTCCTGGGCGATGTAGACCCCTGAATAGACAGTGCCGCTGATGTGTTTCTGGAAGATGTGTGGTTCGTTCAGGGTGGGGGAGGTCTTCGCTTCTTCAGTCCAGCGCGTGATGCCTCGCCCTCCGCAGCCGAAAATTGGACGGAGAAGCCAGGTTCCGTCCGTTTCAGGAGGCTCAGATGAACTCTTCCACTCAGGTGTTTCGACTTGTGAGATCCGCATCGCCTCAGCGAGCAAGTCCGCAGACCGGGCTGCTTCGACCTGCTTTGCACCGTTTCCCATGAGGTCATGGAACTCTTCTGCGACGTTCAGGATCTCCGGGTGATTCTCAAGTCCGCCGACGTACAAGAGGGGAAGCCGTGGAAGTGCTTGCAATGCATCGATGAGCCCGGATGGGTAGTTCTCCACCTGTCGAACGACGGCGTTTGCCTGTAAGTCGGCGTCGGCGAACATATCAAGGCAGATCGGTTTGAAACCTGCGCGAAGAGCTGAAAATCCCGCACTTCGTGTACTTGCACCGATGATTAACAAATTGGGTCCAGAATTACTCAAAACACTCGCCTGAAGAATACAGTCATGTTATTTCGATTCATCCCGTATCAAGTTAGTTCGTCTCTGGGTAGATTCACATTCTGAAAGATTGATGTTTGAGTCTTTTTCTGAAATTGTGTAGTTACAAGCATTCCAAAGCGACGACTGCTAACATTTCAGTCGGATGATTATAGTCTCCACGGTGGAAAATGTCTGGCCATCCATCATCTCTCTGCCGAGAGTGAACCAGGCAGGCTGACCCGAGAACCGTGGAGGACGACTTCTGCTTTTGTCGGTGACAATCAGAGCGACTACCAGAGTGACAATCACATTTGAAAGGAAGAACATGTCTGCTGAAGCACGTATCGAAGAACTCAAACTTGAATTTCCACCCATTCCTAAGCCGGGTGGCATCTATAAGCCTGTCGTTCAAGTGGGGAACATCGTGTATGTCTCCGGGCATGGTCCTCTGCTGCCGGACAAAACTCTGATCAAGGGGAAAGTTGGCGACACGATGACAGAAGAGGAAGCCAATCATGCTGCCCGCGTAACAGGAGTTGCCATCCTCGCAACTTTGAAAAACTATCTCGGGAGTCTTGATCGAGTTGTGCGGACAATCAAAATGCTGGGCATGGTCAACGCGACTCCTGATTTTGAGACCCACCCCGCAGTCATTAACGGTTGCAGCGAACTGTTTCGCGAAGTCTTTGGGGAAGATGGTGTCGGTGCTCGAAGTGCCGTCGGGATGGGATCGCTGCCCGGCCAGATTGCCGTTGAAATCGAAGTGATTTTTGAAATTCGCGATTAGTTTTTATTGAAAAAATCGACGCGATACAGGTTTGGCAACGCACCTTCGAGTGCGTTGCCAAACGCAGATTCTGAAAACGAGAGACTCCTATGGTTTCTGAATCGACCACTCAATACACCGTTCTCGCACGTCGTTTCCGACCGCAGTCATTTGAAGATGTCGTCGGTCAGGGGCACGTTGGTCAGGCAATTCGAAATGCAATTCGTAGTGGACGGGTTGCGCATGCGTACCTCTTCACAGGGGCAAGGGGAGTCGGGAAAACTTCCACTGCGAGAATTTTCGCTAAGGCTTTGAACTGCCCGAACCTCAAAGATGGCGTCCCATGCAATGATTGTGAAATCTGTGCGAGCATCGGAGAAGGGAAGGATGTCGATGTCCTGGAGATCGATGGAGCCTCGAACCGCGGTATTGACGATATTCGCCAGTTACGGGCGAATGTGAATGTTCGTTCGATGCGGTCACCATACAAGGTGTACATCATCGATGAAGTTCACATGCTGACCAAAGAGGCCTTCAATGCGTTGCTGAAGACGCTCGAAGAACCACCTGCAAATGTCAAATTCGTCTTTTGCACCACAGAACCCAACAAGGTTCCCGATACCATTCTCTCACGATGTCAACGATTTGATTTCGGGACAATAGCGCAGAGCAGTATCGCTGAACGACTGAAACAGATTGCGGTCGCCGAGAAGCGAGAAGTTGACGACGAGGCGATTGAGTTAGTGGCTCGGCGGGCTGCGGGGTCGATGCGTGATAGTCAATCGCTGTTTGATCAACTCCTTGCATTCGGTGGAGATCGGATTACAAGCGGAGACGTTCATCAGCTGTTGGGAACCGCTTCGGATGACCGGCTGATTGAAGTCGTTGAATTGATGATCGCCCGAAATCCATCTGCCGCATTAAAATCCATTGATGAAGCACTTCTCAGAGGAGTGCAGCTGGGAAGTTTTAGTGATCAGTTGCTGGCGTACTTTCGGGACCTGTTGATCACAGCTGCGGGAGCAGAAACGGTTCCGCTCTCGGCAGTTTCTGACTCGAGTCGGGAGAGCCTGAAACGTCAGGCGGAGCAATGGGGCATTCAGACGATTTCGTCAGCGATGCAAATCCTTGCCGAGACGAAATCAAAGATGCAGCGAGTCAATTACGGTCGTGCGCTGGTCGAATTGGCAGTCGTGCGGATTTCGCTTCTTGAAGATTTGAGCCAAATTTCGAATCTGGCTCAGGCGGTCGCAAGTGGGCAAGCGGTTGCGGTTGCAGCTCCTCGTTCCGCTCCGGTACAGGCTTCTGCTTCGCTACCAGCTTCGACTCCGAATCGACCGGTGTCGCAAGTAAAAAAAAACGAAGTGACGCCTAGCAAGACGCATTCTCCCGCAATTTCGGCAGAAATTCCCGCAGCTTCACCGGTTCAAACGATTGAATTCACAGAGTCGACTTTGGGGGAGTTTTGGACGCAACTTAAGTCTATGACTCCAGATACGTTAAGTGTGCATCTGAAGAATACCGTTCGGCAAGCAATTTCTGGACCAAATCTACTGGAAATCGTGTTCCCTAAGAGCTATCTTTTCAGTAAAAGTTACTGCGAGCGACCTGTTCCGCTGAAGCAACTTGAAGAACTTGCGACACAGTTGGCTGGCAAAACGATTGAGTGTCGATTCGGACTCGATGAAACGACTCAGGTGAAACTTCCGAAGCCTTCTACTCCAGTTGCACCTGTTGTCGAACGTAGAAGTCCATCGAGCGTTGATAAAGACGATTTTGTACAGGAAGCGGTCGCTATTTTTGGTGGACAAGTCGTTGAAGTTCGACCGGTTTACTCAAACATTAAATCAACAGAAGACGAAGACCCCGAAGGGTGATCTATTATGTTCAAAGGGCTTTCAAACCTCGCCAGTCTTATGGCAAACGCAGGAGAATTGAAGGCAAAGGCTGCCGAGATCAAAGACCGCATTGCTGCGGTTCGTGTCGAAGGAAGTTCCGGCGGTGGCATGGTGAAGGTTGATGCATCAGGCGATCATCGAATTCTTTCTATCACCATCGAAGAAACGCTGCTTGTTTCCAACGATAAAGAGATGCTTGAAGATCTGATTCTTGCCGCAACTAATCAGGCACTCGATTTAGCAAAAAAGGCGGCAGCGAGCGAAATGTCCGAACTCGCAGGTGGCCTGGGAATTCCGGGGCTCGAAGATGCCATTTCAAAATTTGGAATGAACGACTCACCAATATGAGTTCGTGAGAGCCGGAGCATCTGCGTTTGACCGGAATCTTCTGTGTATTAATTGTGCTGAGCTTATGATTGTTGTCAGTACAGAGTTTTGAATCGTTGAACAGGGTAGAGAATACGAATGGCGTCACGTCAAATTGATGCAGAGCAGCACCCTTTTGGGGCAGCAGTTGGTCGACTGGTTGACCAGTTTGCATCGTTACCTGGTATTGGTCGAAAGTCGGCAGAGCGGCTGGCGAACCACATCCTCAGCTGCAAAGAAGCTGAAGCCTATGCATTGGCAGATGCAATTCGTACTGTGAAGGAAACGATTCGACGTTGTACTCTCTGCTATAACCTTACCGATCAGGAGTTGTGTCCGATTTGCAGCGACACTCGCCGGGATCGTACGGTCGTTTGTGTCGTTGAGCAGCCAAAAGATGTGAGTGCTTTAGAAGCGGCTGCCGCTTTCCACGGAACCTATCATGTGCTGGGCGGGCGAATTGCGCCACTCGAAGGCATTGGTCCCGAGAACCTGACCATTGGGAAGCTGGTTCAACGTGTCAAAAAAGATGGAGTCAAAGAGTTAATCATGGCGACAAATCCAACGCTTGAAGGAGATGGAACAGCTTTATTTATTACGAACCTGTTGGAAGAGTACCCCGTAGGAATAACAAGACTTGCTCGAGGGATTGCGACCGGGAGTGTGCTAGAGTTTGCAAACAAAGAAATGCTGGCGGACGCATTACGCGGCCGGCAACAGTTTTGAGTTCCTCTCCCCAAGACGATTCAATGAGGGGTTCCCTCAAACTTTGAGAAGAGTCTTTACCACTGAGGTTTTCGGACTAAATTCGGTCCCCGATAATAAACATCATGCATCTAAACGTTTCACAACAGATGAAAATGAGCCAGCAAATGAAGCTGGCTCCGCGCATGATTCAGTCGATGGAAATATTGCAACTTCCATTAGCAGCGCTTCAGGAACGGATCGATCAGGAACTCTCCGAGAATGTTGTTCTCGAGCAACTGACAAAAAAAGATGAGCGAGTCGACTCTTCGAGTTCAGAAGAATTCGATGAACCGAAACAGGAGATTGAAAAACGCGAACTGGGTGATGACGACAGCAACAACGCTTCAGACTTTGAGCGTCTTGTTGAGATCTCTCAGGAATGGCCAGACGACAACTACACGTCCGGCTCAAAGCCGTCGAGCAACCGTGTTCAGGACGACATGGATCGTCAGCACGATGTCATGGCGAATGCCATCAGCCGACCACAAACTCTTCAAGAGCATCTTCTGGAGCAATTCCATTGCGACACTCCGAATCACCTCAAGGACTTTGGTGATTATCTGATTCATAATCTGGATGCGAATGGTCGGCTTCAGAGTTCGCTGCCCGAGCTTGTGCAGGTTTACGGGACACAAATTTCGCTCGAAGATGCTGAGCAGACCCTTGGAATTATTCAGAAGCTGGACCCGTCTGGAGTTGGTGCACGAGACTTGAAGGAGTGCCTGCTACTTCAGATAACTCCGACAACGCCATTGCGGGATATCATGATTACTGTCATCGCTGACCACTTCGATGACATGCTTCAAAATCGACTCCCATTGATTGAGCGTAAAACCGGTTATTCCATGGATGCGATCAAATCTGCCATGGAGCAGATGCGGACGCTCAATCCTTTCCCGGGGCAAGGGTTCGACAATCCAGACGTTCAAGCGGTGACTCCCGATTTGCGAGTGGTCAAAGATGATGATGGAAAATACGTCATCGAACTCATCGATGAGTACATCCCCGAATTGCGAATCAATCGGCGGTACATTCGCATGCTGGAAGCAAATCCCGATGAAGCGACAAAGGAGTTCATTAAAAGGAAAGTGGAGTCCGCCAAATGGCTGATCGATGCGATCGAGCAACGGTACAACACGCTCCGTAAAGTCGCCCAAACGATTGTCGACCAGCAAATCGAATTCCTGGAGTACGGCCCGGAACATATTAAACCACTGAAGATGCAGGATGTTGCTGACGTTGTCGGAGTTCACGTGACGACGGTCTCGCGAGCTGTCGACGATAAATACGTCGCGACACCTCGCGGAATTTTTCCTCTCAAACGGTTCTTCGGTGGTGGTACAAAAACGTCGGATGGTGAAGATGTCGCCTGGGAAAACATCCGTTTGAAGCTCAAAGAAATCGTGGACGACGAAGACAAGTCGAGTCCTCTTAGCGACGATGCACTCGTCACTGAACTCGCCAAGCATGGCTACCAACTCGCCCGCCGTACGGTGACAAAGTACCGCAAAGCCATGAGCATTCCCTCCTCTCGCCAGCGTCGCGAGTATTGATTCGCTTCAGCGATCGCAAGTTGAGTGAATCACGAGTCAAGTGAATCACAATCGCTTCAGTGGGGCTCAGAAAGTACTCTCAGCAAGACGGGACCATTGTCCCGTCTTGCCTATTGAGGGCAGCAGTCACTTTGCAGGAGTCTGTTCCCATTCGGCGCGGACTTTTCTGAGGCCGGCGGAGCAGAGTTCGAATTCATCGCTGAGGCGCAAGAGCAGCGATGAGTGATCGGTCGTCTTGCCGGTGAGTTGGCTGGCGAGGAAATAGGACCGCTTTCCCTGCCGTTGGTAGTCGATCATGGCGTCTTTGCGGTCAAAGCCTTTGAGTCGCTTGAGTGCTTCCGGATAAACACCGGTCCAGAAAAGAGTGAAGTCGCCGATGTGTCGATGAATTTCAGCTTTGGGGTTATTGTGGCAGTGCTCGGCCTCCATGATCATCTCTGCGACTTCTTCGAGTCGCTGTCCGACGATGTTCCGAACCTTGAAGATGACGTCCAGACGAGTGAAGCGGACTAGAAGGTCCGAGAGATAATCAATTAAGGGAGGGTCCGCGACACCGAAGTCGACCTGAAATGTCTGTTCGGTCATCGCTGAGAAGAGCTTGTGCAGCTGATCTTTTCCAGTCAAAACACGTGACATCTGCCGTCTCCTTTTGAAAAACGCTGTGAAATCTCCTGTGGCGGTGCTCCGTTCGTTGTCGTTCGTCAAAGTTGCAACCGACTCGTTAACATCAACTTCGTTTGATGCCAAGTCCAAGATTTGCCAGTTCACGTTTCTGTTGGATTATACGTCTCTCCATTAAGTTCGATGGGCAATTTTTGCCGACTCGACAGGAGGGATTCGTCAGAAGTTCATACTGCTGCAGCTGATACGTCGAATTAGAATCAGAGCGACCGAAATAAACGTTACAGGCCGGACTCTTCACGCAGGTTTCGTAACGAAACCGAATTCCAAATCCAGTTCGGGAACTCGTTGATGTTCAGCGTTCCCGCCGAAACGGTCTGAAGCAATTGACGATACGGAAAGATAGCGAGATTTTCGCATTTTATGTTTGAGATCACTTTCGCTGCTCTCGTAGAATCGAGGACTGACTTGAAGGTAACCCATGCGATTGAGTACTTCACTGCCGGCATTCTTTCTGTTCTCATGTTTCATGATGAACGGGGATGGGGTTGTTGCGGACGTAATTCGCTTAAAAAATGGGGGTGAGCTGCGAGGTCAGCTTGAAGGAATCGCAAAAGCGGAAGATGCCCCTGTTCTCATGCGAACGCTCTCGGGAGCTTTGGTCGAGGTTGAACGCAGCGAGATTGACTACGTTCAACGACGTAACCAGGTTCTCGAAGAGTACGTCTCTCAATCTCGTGCCGTCGATCGAACTGTTGAGGGGCACTGGGCTCTCGCTGAGTGGTGCCGCACCCGCCGCTTGAAAGAACAGCGTCTGGAACAATTGGAGCTCGTGCTGGAATTGGACTCCGATCATAAGGAAGCCCGGCGCGGGCTTGGTCATGTTCAGCATCACGGAGAGTGGATGCCTCGCGAAGAGATGATGGCTCAGCGGGGATACGTCAAACACAAAAACAAGTGGATCACGACGCAAGAACTGGCGCTGATCGAGAAGAACACTCAACAGCGAGAAGCTGAACTGGTCTGGTATCCGAAAGTTCGTGTCTGGCTGGGGTGGATTACTGGAAATGATGCTTACCGAAGAAACGAAGGAAGCAAAGCTTTCGAATCGTTACAGGATGTGGATGCAATCCCCGCCTTGGCAAAACTGATGGCAACACATGAGAACTTGTCGGTTCGCATTCTTTACATCCGGGTTCTCGGAAACATGCCTGGACAACGACCGGTCAAGGCGTTGCTGGATCGCTATTTGTTTGACAATAGTGAGGCGGTCTGGAGGCAGGCACTGGCGAGCATTGATTCCGATCAGGAACCAACAGCAATTCCTCAACTCATTTCAGCACTGAGAAATGATTCAAACGACGTCGTGCAACGAGCCGCAGCTGCGTTGGGTGAAATGGGGAGTGAAGAAGCTGTCCCGGCGTTGATCAGTTCGTTAGTGACGACTCACAAATATAAAATTCAGGTTCCAGATTCTCAGCCGATCTCATTTGGAAGCACAGCGGGTGGTCGAGTAGGGATGATGAATCCCGGACAAGTTTCAGGAACCACCGCGAATGAATTACAAGCTTTGGCGAGACTGGGACAGCTCCCCCATGGGGCACAAGTCATTCCGTTTCACAACGTTCCGAAAAACATGAAAACGGTCACCCTCAGGGTCGATATTAAAAATCATGCTGTGTTGACCGCTCTCGAAAAGATCACCGACAAGAACCTCGGCTTCAACGAACGAGACTGGCATTTGTGGTGGTCGGTTTACAAAACATAGGAGACTCCGAGTTTCTTGTGCCGGTTAACTTGTGCCAGTAGAGAAGGCTTCTCAAGAGAGAAAAGTCTGTCGAGCACGAACCTGAAGGCATTCTTCGTGTTGAATATACGGGAATGCCTTTTCAATGCTTTTCGTCCCTGTGAAAATCGCTTCACAAATGCTTAGACTGCTCGCTGAAAGGCAGGAACTCCAAGTCGATTTTGGAGCTGCTCCCGGCAAAGAGTCAACATGGGGCGTTGCTGTTGAAGGATCTCAAGCTGACAGTTCAGAAAGTGAGCCCTTGGCGAATTTGGGCAATTCATTCGCTGCGCGTGCTGTTGTTTGCAGGAATCGTTTTGACGATCCATCTTGAAGCAAGGTCTCGGCGAGACGCTCCCACTGAGGAATTCACAAAGCAGCTGTTGTTGGAAACGTTTGATGAGCTGCCCAACGGAATCGAGGTCGGGGCGAAAGATTCAGAAACCGGTTTGGTTCCGATTCGATATGCCGGAAGCGAAATCGGCTATTTGCTCACAACCTCTCCTGAGTCCGATCACATCATTGGCTTCTCCGGACCAACGAACGTGGCGATTCTGTTGGATCCAGATCTGGAAGTTCAGCAGCTTGAAGTTGTCTGGAGCCGTGACACGCGAGAGCACTTAAAAGAAGTTCTCGACAGCTCCAACTATTGGAATCAGTTTCTCGGAGCTTCCTGGGAAGAACTGTCACATAAGCAAAAGGTCGATGCTGTTTCGGGAGCGACTTTGACGAGCCTCGCTATTGGCGAATCGATCATCAATAGGCTCGGTGGTGAAGTACCTTCGCTGAAGTTTCCTGATCCAGTGACGCTCAGCGATGTACAGGTCTTGTTTGATGAAGCGAGTTCGATCCAGCAAGCTCGTCGTTTCGATAATGCGTGGGATGTTTTCGATGAACAGAAGCAGTTGCTGGGGACTGTTCTGAGTACCTCGCCATCTGCTGACAATGTTGTCGGATATCAGGGGCCAACTGAGACTCTCATCGCAATCGACACTGATGGGAAGGTCAAGCGAACATACACTCGCAATAGCTACGATAACCAACCGTATGTCAGCTACCTCGATGAAGATTGGGCATGGCCCGAGCTGTTCCAGGGACTCACGCTCGAAGAAGTCTCTCTATACGATCTGGCGGAGCAAGGCATCGAAGGCGTTTCCGGTGCAACGTTCACAAGCATGGCAGCTGCAAGAGGTGTGATTCAATCTGCTCAGAAGAATCTTAATCCTTTACCGGAAACGAGGGCTCAACCCAAAAGTCCGAAAGCCTGGAAGCCTTCACGTGCCGATCTCGGAACACTTACGGTGATTATCGCTGGTATCATCATCGCAATGACACATCTACGCGGTATTGCATGGCTGCGCATTTTGTATCAGATGATTTTGATCGGCTACGTTGGTTTTCTAAATGGTGATCTTCTCTCACAGGCAATGTTCGTCGGCTGGGCGCAAAATGGTGTTCCCTGGCGAAGTGCTTTTCGATTTGCGGTGCTTGCCGGGATCGCATTTGTTTTTCCTGTCATGACGAAGCGAAACATTTACTGTTCGCATTTATGTGCACATGGGGCAGTGCAGCAACTGGTTCGCAAGCGTGTCCGCTATCAATTTCATCCCAGAAAGAATCTCAAGCGGTTCCTGTCACTTGTGCCCGTCGGCTTGCTGGCATGGGTGATTATCGTTTCCATGCTCGGGCTGACTTTCAGTTTAGTCGATATTGAAGCCTTCGACGCCTACCTGTTTCGAATTGCCGGTTGGTCAGCGATTTCAATTGCTGTGGGCGGTATCATCGTCTCGCTCTTCGTCCCGATGGCCTATTGCCGCTTCGGCTGTCCTACCGGGGCGACGCTGGAATATTTGCGAAGAACCCGTCGCAGCGACCGACTTTCTCCGGCCGATGGAATTGCCGTTGGCTTGCTTCTTCTAGCCCAGCTTCTTTATTGGGCTCCCGAGGATTTCTTCCTTTGGGCGTAAACTGTTTGTCGGTAACGTTTTGCGAACTCTGGAAATCGCTATTGGTGAAATCGGCAGGGCCGGTTTAGACTCCGCAGCTCAGATTTCGTCCCTTCCTGTTCCTGGAGTCCGTCCGGATTCTTGGCTGATCCATGTTGAATTCCTGCAGACAATTTGTCTCCTCGATATTTCCGTGTCCAAACCGACTCTGGATTTTGGGCTTATTGTGCGGATTTCTATGTATGAATTCCGTGGGATGCGTGAGTCGGCGAATGACGATTCGCTCGAATCCACCGGGAGCACTTGTCGAAGTCGATGGCGAACGGATCGGACTCACCCCCGTATCTATGGATTTCACATACTACGGAACGCGTGAAATTTCACTTTCCGCGCCCGGTTACGAAACAATGACGCTCCTGCAACCGGTGCCAGCTCCTCCTGGGCAACGTTTCCCTATCGATTTCTTCACGAACCACTTCATGCCACGGAAAGTGACCGACCGTCACGACTTCACGTACAATCTGGTGCAACGAGGTATGCCTGTTGATGAAGAGTCGGACCTGATTAATCGCGCCAGAAACTTCCGCTCACAAGCTGAGGTTGGTGGAGTCATTCAACCCCAGCAATAATTCTCAACGAGTTGTTGTTTCTTCAGCACGGTTCAAGAGAGACCTGTCAGCGACTGACTTCGGACTCCTGTTTCCAAATGGGCCGTTTTCAGTAAACCGTATTCAATAAACCGTATTCAAATTGACCACCGGAGAGTGACCGTGCAAGGAGTTCGTCAGGTTCAAGTGATCGCGCATCGTGGCGCTTCAGGATATCTTCCCGAACATACTCTCGAAGCAAAAGCGATGGCGTATGCGATGGGGGCAGACTATCTGGAGCAAGATGTGGTGCTCACTCAGGATGATGTCGCGGTGGTGATGCACGATATTCACCTCGATACGATTTCAGATGTTGCTACGAAATTTCCAGGCCGAAATCGTGAAGATGGTCGCTACTACGCGATCGATTTTACATTCAATGAAATCCAACAACTTCAGGCTTCCGAGCGGTTCAACGCGAAAACGGGTGAAGCTTACTATCCGAAGCGGTTCCCCGTTCGCAGTGGGAACTTCAAGATTCCGTCGCTCGCTGAAGAACTCGAGCTGATTCAAGGTTTGAACAAAAGCACGGGTAAGAACGTCGGGATCTATCCGGAACTGAAGCATCCGAAGTTTCATCATTCCGAGGGAAAAGATCTCGCGAAAGTTGTCCTCGATACTTTGGCAAAGTTTGGTTACACGAAAAAAAGTGATCCCTGTTTTGTCCAGTGTTTCGAGGAAGCGGAAACGAAACGGCTGAAAGCAGAGTTCAACTGTAAACTCAAAACGGTTCAGCTCCTCTCGAACAAAGACTGGATGAGTCAGTCGAAATTGAAAGATGAACGAAACCGCCAATTGAAAGAGATCGCCACCTACGCAGAGGGTATTGGGCCGGTTGTCGACTCAGTGTTTCGCAAAGACCCGATGGGCGGGCCACCCATCCCCACAGAGCTCACAGTCAATGCTCATCAGCATGGGCTGGTCGTGCATCCATGGACCTATCGCATTGATTCTGTCGCGAAAAATTTTGATACTTTCGAGCAGATGCACGAAGCGACTGTGCTTGCAGGCATCGATGCAATCTTCTCAGACTTTCCCGATAAAAGCGTCGAGCTCCTGAAAGTGTCAACAAAAAGTTGAGAGTCAGGGTAGTCCGCCTGCCGGCTTGTTCTTCATTGCCTTGTTTAAACTGGCGAGTGAAAATGTGAAAACGTCTTTCTTCGGATTCACTCTCTGTGAAATTCGCATTTACGGGTTCGGGACTGCTTCATGCGAGGCGGAACGCTGAGGCCAATCTTAGACATGCTCTGCTAGAAATTTTGTGGATCGCCGACTATCGATAGGGCTTAAGCCTGTGGTATCGTTTTTTCGGTGGATCTTGAACAAATTTATTCAGGCCAAACATGTCTCCTTTTATTGCTCGTCCGTTGCTTCTTGCTCTCATGCTGCTTTCCGGCGGGGGGAGCTCTTTTGTTGATGCCGGTGAGAAGCTGAACGTTTTGTTTGTGGCTGCTGATGATCTCAATTGCAGCTTGGGGTGCTACGGAAATGAGGACGTTCGAACTCCGAATTTGGATCGGCTGGCAAAGCAGGGGACTCTTTTCAAGAAGGCATACTGTCAGCAGGCAGTCTGCAATCCGTCTCGAGCTTCGTTGTTGACGGGCTTGCGTCCGGACAAGATTCGCGTTTGGGATTTACGGACTGATTTTCGTGATGCCGTCCCGGATGCAGTGACGCTACCTCAGCATTTTAAACGCCATGGGTACTACACTCGCTGCATTGGAAAAATGTTTCACAACATGGGAAATCTGGATGATGAGCCCTCGTGGTCAGTCCCTTCAATGCTTAACGCTGGCCGACATTCCGACACGTACGCCCTCACGAAACCAGGTTTGAAACCGGGAACCAAGCGAGGAGCCTTCGAACGAGCTGATCTTCCGGATGAGACTTATCGTGATGGGAAAATCGCCGATTTGGCTTGCGATCAACTCCGAGAAATCGGCGATCAGCCATTCTTTCTCGCTGTCGGATTTTGGCGACCGCACTTGCCGTTTCTTGCTCCGAAGAAATACTGGGATTTGTATGAGCGGGACGAGCTCCACCTTCCTGATGAATTCGCTCCTCCTGCTTCGGTCCCGGAGATTTCTCTGCACGATTCACGAGAGCTGAAAAGTTATGGGCCAGATCCACAAAATCTCAGCGAAGCGGAGCGAAGAGAACTCTGGCATGGATATTACGCCAGCATCAGCTACATGGATGCTCAAGTTGGGAAACTCTTAGAGACGCTCAAAGAGACAGGGCTCGACAAAACGACAGTGGTGGTGTTCTGGTCCGATCATGGGTTTCATCTCGGTCAACATTCGCTGTGGTGCAAGACATCCTGCTTCGAGCTTGATGCACGAGTCCCGCTGATCATTTCTGCTCCCGGATTCAAGAAGGGGCAGGTATCTGATGCTCTCGTCGAATTGGTCGACCTCTCTCCGACGCTCGCTGGCTTGTGTGGTCTCGCCGCACCGGAGTCCGACGGCAAAAGTTTAACCTCAATCCTTCAGGATCAGACAGAGACGGTCAAAAACTATGCCATCACACAACACCCGCGCCCTGCTTATTACAAAGGAAAGCCAGAAGTGATGGGGTATTCCATGCGGACGGAAAACCTGCGGTACACGGAATGGAGAAATTGGGAAACGGGCGATGTGATTGCGAAAGAACTCTACGATCATCGTCGCGATCCTCATGAAATGCACAACGTTGTTGCAAGTGATCGTTATCAAACTCAGCTCGAAGAACTGAGTCAAATGCTCAGCAGTGCAATCAAGTGAGTCGCACGCTTGAAATTCGCTGCATCACTCTTTGGTTGTCGAAGGATCTTCTACGGTCTTTCGATCTTGTAAATGATAAACTTCACCAGGTGAGACCTTTGTCTTTGTGGTTTGGTCCTCGGCATCGTTGGCTGCATCAAAAAAGTAGACATCATTCTCTCCCAGCACTCGCGCCGTTGATTTCTGAACGACAATCGCGGTTGATTCATCAATTCCGATGCACAAGAGCTGAGGAAATGTTTTCTTGACACCTTCCAAGTCTGGATGGCGATCCCGTTGTGTGAAGTGTTGATCAATCGCAGATCCTGGAAGATAACCGAACCCACGTTCGTAGCCTTCAGCCATCATGTCCCGGTTTCCGAGTGGATTTCCACGCACAAGGTATTCGCCTTGAATCGTTGCTCCGGCAGAACTCCCAGCGATCACACCTCCACGTTTTAAGACTTCGTGAAATGCTTTCTCGGTTTCGGTCCCCGCGTATGCATCGACGATCTTCCATTGTCGGCCACCTGTGAACCAGACTCCTGTGGCCTCCTTGAGTGGTTTAAGAAATTCCTCCGTGTTGGCTTCGTCGCGATCAGAAGTATGAAGAGCAACGACATGCTGCACGCCCAGATCGCGAAGGATCTTGAACTCGCTTCGTCGTTCAGGAGAACCGGACCCAGAAGCTGCAGGGACGATCACGATTTTGGCATCGGTTCCCCCTGCCAGTTCGACGAACTCTTTCCACAATTCTGGAGTCATCTTTCCACCACCAATGATCATCAGCGAACCATTCTCGACAATCGGTGCGCGAAGCTTAGCCAGTGGGAATTGATGAGAGGCTCTGGCAATGGCGGCTCGACGCAACGCCGTCAGGTCTGCGATCTCTCCTGCAGAAAGCTCATACTGTCTTGCCTCACGGAGCTTTGATGCAGCGAGACAAATGGTCACCGTGGATGCTCCAATGGCCTTCATTGCACGACCCTGAACAACGAGTGCCGTCCCTTCATCGACTCCGATTCCAAAATATCCGGGATGCTGTTTGAGAGTTCCGGTCAGGCGCGGTAATCGCTTTCTCGCTTTGAAATGCTGATCGATGACCGCT
Source organism: Thalassoglobus sp. (assembly GCF_048270125.1). Taxonomy (NCBI): domain Bacteria; kingdom Pseudomonadati; phylum Planctomycetota; class Planctomycetia; order Planctomycetales; family Planctomycetaceae; genus Thalassoglobus; species Thalassoglobus sp. Next base: position 83,124 of record NZ_JBLWTN010000002.1, read on the forward strand.
CCCGGAAGTAGGTCCAGGCCTCGCTGCAAATTGGCGACAGGGTTCCCCGAAGCAATCATCAATCGAGATTGAATCGCTGCGCCGGCAGATGTCCCACCGATGACGCCATCTCTTTTTAAGACCGCTTGCAACTCTTCTTCAACTTTGGTCCCGGAATAGACTTCCCCCAATCTCGACTGCTGACCACCGACGATCCAAACAGCGGTTGCCTGCTTGAGTGGTGCAACAAACTCCGTCGAGTTTGCGACTTCGCGATCTCGTGTATGGAGGACGTCAACGCGAGAAAAGCCACGTTCTTTCCATGGAGAAATGAGTGATTCCTCCGACTCAGATTCTGCTCGGGCGGAAGCTGTTGGAATAACGACCAGCCGAGCTTTCTCCCCACCGGCAAGCTGTCGAAACGTTTCAAAAATCTGATCTGGAAGTTTCCCGCCTCCGCAAATGACCAGTGATCCATTGACCCCTTTATGGTCGAGAGTTTCCAGGGAAGGGGCGGGGAAATCTTCAGCCAGTAGCTGAGTACAACTCAATAGGAAAATGATTGCGATCGTCTGCCCTTGTGATTTTTGAATCCAAGAGTTGAGCCTACGAAAAAAATGATCCATCAATCACTCCAGAGAAAGCGACGTTGATACTGACAAAGAAATTCGAACATCTTTCGACTTGGAATGAAAGTGACTGTCCGAGAATGTCTAGAGTCAAGACGGAGGCGAATCTCTGCTTAAGTGATTGGGGATCATATGAAAATCATGGAGAAGAGTGACTTTTTCAGAGGGTTTCGGGTTGGTTCTAAATAAATGATCATGACACCATCCCTTTTTAGGTTTGATTGGATCGACTAAGTTATGGGGCGTGACAATCTCATCCAGACTTTTTCGGGACAGCATGACTATGCGAACAGTTCTTCTCTCTTTGACTTTATTTTGTGTTTCATCCAGTTTTGCCGCTGCGGAGGATGGCTGGGTCTCGCTGTTTAATGGGGAGTCTCTTGAAGGTTGGACACAGAAGAACGGCACGGCCAGTTACGCTGTGGAAGATGGTGCGATTGTGGGACGCACATCTAACGGCAGAGCGAATTCATTCTTGTGCTCGCTGAAAAAGTACGGCAACTTTGAATTGGAGTTCGAGGTCAAAGTTCACGACGCTCTGAACTCTGGCGTTCAGATTCGGTCGAAGACAAAGGAAGTCCCGGCTGAGCAAAGAAAGGGAATCGAGGTTGGTCGAGTTTACGGACCGCAGGTGGAAATCGAAGCTGGCGTCGCTGAGGCGGGATACATCTACGGTGAAGCGACCGGTCGCGGTTGGTTAACGCCGAAGGAAGAACTGAAGCCACACGATACCATGAAAAGTGGCGAGTGGAATAAATTTCGAGTCATCGCGAATGGACCGCGAATTCAAACCTTCATCAATGGTCAGCCGATCGCGGATCTCACTGATGAGGCGATCTTTGAAACTCATCCCAAAGGTTTCATCGGCCTGCAGGTCCATAGCATCAAAGAAGGGACAGGCCCGTATGATGTCCGCTGGCGTAACATTCGAATTAAAGAGCTTGAGTAGAACCAGTACGGAAAGTTGTGGACCGGTCACTTTCCTTTATGCTTAAAGTGTTTTAGAGGAAAGAGTTAGGCTTTAGATCGGCTCAAAAACGTTTTTGTGTTTTCTGTCTTCGCGAAGTCTGTTTTTTGTAATGAATTGCATACTTCTGCGAGGCAGAGCGCAAAGACTTAGTGTTGGATTTGTTTTAGAAATTTTCGTGTTTCTTCTAAATGCCGGTTTAAAGTGGCAATTGTCTTCGTTTATGTGTATGGTCAATCATTATCACATACGGAGCCAATTCTCATGGTCAGGTCTCAGGTTTCTTCACGGCGTCTATCTGGGTTCACTCTCGTCGAACTATTGGTTGTTATTGCGATCATCGGGCTATTGGTTGCCATGTTGCTTCCAGCGGTTCAGCGATCTCGCGAAGCGTCCCGGCGGACATCCTGCGCGAACAATCTTCGTCAAATCTCATTGGCAGCACTGAATTATCTGGATGCACACAGGTCATTTCCGTCGGGTTGGGTGGAAGGCCCTGTTGAGACACGTCGTTACCTGGTGAGCATTCCAGAACCGCTTATTCTCGATTCTCCCGACATTGTTGGGAAGACAGTCTGTGGTACCTTGCTGATGCGACAATGGTGGTCGTGGCCTGCACTGATGCTCTCCTATATTGAACAGGGGAACAGTGCGATTGATTTTGATCGTCCTGAAAAGCATGCTCCGTTTCATAATCGCACGCTGATTCAAACGCCGATTTCAACGTTGATCTGTCCGACAGCACCGCTTCCCGGAAGACCCTCCGGAACACCAGGATACAACAGTTATCGTGGGAATGCCGGGTACTGGCCTGATAGCAACGCTCCAACTTTCAACGGGATGTTTTATTCCAACAGCAGCCTTGATGACCGGGATGTCGTGGACGGTCTCAGCCAAACGATTCTGTTCGGCGAGACACAGTACGGGATGTATTGGTCGGATTCTCATCAAGTGGCCAGGATACGTGACGAATCTGGAGACCCCCCATTTGATCGCTTCTACCTGATGGATCTTGATAATTTCCCTAACTATCTCGACTTGCAGGGACAGGGCCTGGTAGAACCGCATACGATACTGGTTTTCTACAGCTTCGGCAGCTTTCACGAAACGGTCAACATGTCGTACGCCGATGGTTCAGTTCGTCCGATTGCCAAGAATGTGGATGGTCAAGTGATTCGTGCACTCTGTACACGAAATGGTCGAGAAGCCATTGCGGAAGTGTTAGAGTAAGTGTTCGCTATCAGCTTGAATTTCCAAATGCTATTCTGGCGCTTCTGTCTACGACTGGTGAGTTGATGAGGCGTTTCAGTTGAGCAAAAAGAAAAAGCAGAACGATCCGGACGGCGTCTCGATCACTCACGTTGTGATTGGGATCATGATCGTGATTGCCGTGATGGGCTGGGGGGCGATGGCTTCCTCTTATGTCGAGGCGCATACGGTTTTCTCATTCGATGAGTCTTCCCGCCCCCCGCGGATGACTCGAATTTCTGCGATTGGAATTTTGATCAGCGCGTTAATTCAGTTCGTAGTCACGGCGGTACAGCAACTTCCCAATCTCTTTTCCGTCATCGGCTGGCATCTCGGGAATCGAATTTGGTTACTGAGTACGATTATCGCCTTAGAGGGGGCTGCTCTTTTCTTTGGGTTCGGTCTTAAGTCGATGGAAGGCCATCTTGACGATCCTTATGCCAGGCATCGGGCTAAGCGAAAGTCAGAGAAGGGGAACACTCAGAGCAGCAGCCAACGGGACTCGCCTCAACGAAAGCGTAAGAAGAAACGTCGCCCGGGGTCGTAAAGGATTTCTGAGAAAGATGTTCCCGTTCTGTGTCGTTGCGGTGAATGGTTCATCACGTGCAAAAACATATGGTGGACAACGCAAACAGGATCGAAATCGCTTCGATGCGAACTCGCTGAGTGATGTGTGAGAGGGGTGGCGAATAAACAGTCGCGTGCTCGTTGAGCGATCAAACTGGTTATTTTCGACCAGTTGGTAATCTTCTGTTCAAACGCTTTTACTAGAGCAGTTTGCTCTACCGTGTGCCCGTGAAGAACGCGTTTCTCCAGTATAAATTCTGTTCGCCACGAGATACAGCGCAACACCAGTTCGACTGATGCTATTTCACGCGTAATTCATACAGATGTTGTCCGCTGTGCCTTAGCAGAGAGTTGGAAATCCTCTGGTGAAAAACCTCGTGACAGGTCGCAGCCTGTGAGTGAAGCAGACTCACCGTGCGGTTGGAATCGCCTGTCAGTTTTGTTTTGCAGTTTCGATTGGAACACCAGTTGCGAGACTGTTCTTTCAAGAGTCTATGAGTTGGCAGATCTGGATAGACGTCGTGATTCATTGTGAAAGAGCGGCGAAGCCTCCTGCGAATGTGGGGCTTGGTATCCAGGAAAAATTAAAAACTAACAGGAGATCATCATGCGGTTTTATAAGAAATGTTCAGCCTTTTTCGCGGCTGCTTGTTTGGCGACGAGTGTCGGTTTCCTATCCGGATGCGACACGAAAGAAAAGGTCCTCGACATCGAAACTCCGGGAGGTGAGATCGAAGTTGAACGAGATCGCACCAATGGTGATGTCGAAGTTGAAGTGAACAAGTAACATCTGGAAATGTGTCCACGATCTTTGCCGCTGGCCCGATCGCCACTGTGCGAAATCGTTGGACGTTGTTGAGTGGAAAACTCGGTCTGCAGAAGGTTTACGACCGCCGGAGACTTTCTGTCAGCCGAGTCAATTCGTTGCTTATCTGAGCGGAATTGAGGTGATCTATGCCATCAGGTCGATTGGTTTCTTTGGTTCAGTTGACAAATCGGACTCGCATGTCTAATTTAAAAACGCGATATCTCTTCTGCTTGTTTTTGGTGAATGACCAGGCACGCAGTTGCGGCTCAATTCGGTAATGCCTCTCAAGGAGTGATCCTTGTGGGCGCTTAGTCATCTGGTCATCTGCTGGGTGAGGTGTTGAGTTTTGAGCAGGCCGGGTGGTGCTGGCTAAGAGCTGAATTCGAAAACTGAAGTGCTCTTTCAGGCGATGAGAAAACCTTCGCTCTGAATGATGCTGAGAGGTACTCAAACCTCTTATTGTTCGAAGTCTTAGTGCATCACGTGGTGGGAACGTTGCACCGAAATGCCGTACTTTGAATCGAGTGCCCTAACGGCTTAGACAGCCATCTATTTGTTTTCACATCGTATTGTGGAGTAAAGATCATGAAGTATTCGCTCATTTCCGGTGGTATCCTGGCGCTTGGAATCGCAGTTGTTGCGGTTGGAGTTGCTGACGAGAAAAAGAGTGACAAGTCCGACAAAAAAACGGCGACGACAAAGTCAGACTCAGGTGAGGGAAAAGTTCCACAAGCTGCCGTGAAGCGAACCCGCGATACAGTCAAGATGCTGGACGATATCTACAAACAGACAATCGTTCTTGTGACGGATAAGTACGTTCATGATGAGGATGACTTCGCTGCAGGAAGTGCTGCTGTCGAACTCTTTCGACGAGTCAGTAAAACAGGTTTTCATGATGTCCGTCTGATCGACCTCACTGGCGACCCATACGAACCTGAGAACGTTGCAAAAAACGACTTCGAGAAAAAAGCTGCCAAGGCGATCAAGTCTGGAAAAACTTATGTTGAAGAAGTGACATACAAGGACGGAAAGCCATATCTCCAAGCCATGACAGCTGTTCCAGTTGTCATGGAAAGATGCATCATGTGCCACGCTCATTATGCTGACGCTAAAAAAGGTGAAGCAATCGGCGCTGTCAGCTACGAGTTACCGATTAAATAACCAGCTGTTTTTGGCGGAGTCTTCTGCCTTCCTTTCAAGAGCTATGAAGACTTGTCGCTTTGGTTGCCATTCATGCTCATCGTGCTTCGCGCGGTGAGCATGGCGCAATTTCGGAGAGGCCAATCGGCTTCGCTAGAGCATCTTTCGGATTGGTTTGCAGGTTCTGCCTCGTGGCGAACAGCATTTTTACTAGAGAAATGCGTTCTTCACGGGCAAGCGGTAGAGCAAACTGCTCTAAATCGTCTTGGCAAACTGCTCTAGTGTTCGACCTTCTGAGTTTCGCTTCTGATATAAAGAGCGTTGAAGCGGATGTCGGTTTTCTTTTGACCTTCGAAGGTGACTTTGAAGCGGACTCGGTTGGGGAGATTACTGAGGCTGGTTTCTTCTCCCCAGGTGATCGGAGTTTGGAATCCGTTTGTTCTGACGATTGCGGCGTGCTTGCCTGAGTATTTCGGAAGCGGGACGAGTTTGTGATCTAAGAGTTCAATCTTTAGAACCGCCTGATCACCGAGGCCGTCAGCATTGAGGTAGAACCTGGAAGATGTGTCCGACGCGATGTCGATAGACTTCGTCAGGAATTCGCTGACAGTTTTGGGCATTTGGTAATTTCCTGAGCCGGTCGTCGTGGTATCGACGCTCAAATCAGCGAATCGATCTCGCGGCACAGTCGCGATTCCGACACCGCCACGCTTGGGGGATTTCTCCCAGCCGCGCGGGTCCCAGGCACCATAGTAAACGAACGTTTGCTCACCGATATTTTCGAATCCTTGCCCTTGCAGCAATCCACCTTGATCCCAGGCTCCATCTTTGCCCCGCTTTAAGAATGTCCAGTCATGAAGCGGCTCGCGAAAGTTGACGCCGTCGTTGCTGACGACAAAGCCGAGATCAATAGTGACACCTTTCCACTCAGCTGTGCCGTGCCAGAGACCCGAAATGCCGAGTAACACATTGTTGCGATTCCAGACGCTGATTCCTTCGTGAGTTTGTTCTCCTTCGCGGCTACGTCCCGGCCCGAGCAATGTATGTTGCGGAGTTCGAACCATCGAAATGGCGCTTGCTTGACTCCAGTTCTCGAAGTCGCCCGAGATAAATTCTCTTGAAACTCGACCATGATAAGGACGCGCAGCGGCGATAGCGTTCTGTCCAGAAATACGGTACAGGCCGTCCCATTTGAACATTCCCCCAACCGGCTCGATATGCAGCGCGGGTAAGACAAGATCTTTCTCCGGGAACTCCGCATTGACGGGTGTTGTTTGTGGGAGCAGTTTCCAGTTGATTCCATCTGGGCTGACATACGGAGCAAATGCCCCCAGCCGTACGTCATTCTTCGGAAACCAGACGTGGGCTCCCATTTTGTATCGACGATCCGGGTTCGGTTCATCTGGTTCGTACAGCACTTTAACGTTGAGAGTTCCGAGGTGCGGCTTCATCAAAACCAGATTGTTGTTGCTGTCTCCTTGGATCTCGACCAGTCCGAGGTTCGGTTTTGTCCAGTGAACGCCATCGTCACTCTCTGCATAGGCGACCTTCCATGGCTCGGATCGGGGAAGCGTCTTGTCGTATCGTTCGTCACCCACCGACACGTACCACATTTTGTACTTGTCATCGACCCGAATGACGGAACCATAAAATTGAACTGCCCATGAATCAGTCGATCCATCTTCACCGCGTTGAACCACCGGGTTCGCTGCGTGTCGTTTGGCGGACCGCATTTGCAACTTGAGATTCTGAGTGAACGGTATTGAGACGTCGTCGAAAGAAAACAGCGTGACCACTTTCGTTTCGTCGAAATAGTCGTCGCTCGATTTTGCTTCCTGTGCGAATAGTTGAGAGGAAATGAGACCGCCCATAAGAAGCAGCGAACCGATCGCGGCTGACACGCTTCCTGCGAAATCGGAGGAGAGTGAAGGCATCTTTCGTGTCATGGGGTTCTCCAGATATGTATGGAATTCAGGTGCTCGAATCAGCTTGAAGCACTCCTGCAAGGCGATCGGACTTTTTCTGTTTCATCCAACCGAGGGAGCGAGAGACTTCCGCTGCATGTTTCTTGAGAAGTGAAACCAACGGTTGAGTTCTTTTCTGGTCCATGCGAAAGATTGGTCCTCCGACCATCAACGCTGCATTGACATTGCCGGTTTCGTTGAGGATCGGAACGCTGATGAGACATTTTTCTTCGTCGCGTTGTTCGTCGTACCCTTGATGTGAAATGCGATCCATCTCTTTGAGAAACTCTTTGATCGTCGGTAATCCTGCGCGGGAGCTTCGCCTGCGACTTGCGAACTTGTCCATGACTTCATCACGACCACGGAATGCCAAAATCGTTTTACCGGCAGGGTGATTCCAAGGTGCCACGCGTAGGCCAGTCCGCTCTCCAAGTCGAATGTCTTGAGATGAGACACAATCGTACAGGTAAGCGACGAGCCCTTTGCTGTAGTGTAGCGCAAAAACGGTCTCACCGGTTTTCTCGGCCAGAGCATCGACATGCGGGATGAGAGTTTCCCGGACCGGCATCCGCTCCTGCATCGACTTGCCTAATTCGAAGATGCGAAGCCCAATGTCGTAGCCTGTCTGATCCGGTGACAGTCGAACATAGTCTCGAGACCTCAGCGTTGAGAGGAGTCGCGAGACGGTACTTTTGTCCATTCCGAGTTTGCGACTGATCTCATTGACACCGATGGGGGCCGCCTCGCCCAGAAGATCGAGGACGTCCATAGCTTTGACTAATGTTCCAACGGGTTGCGACATCGATTTCGCTCTCCTAAGATGAATATATCGCAACAACAGTATCAAACTGTGCAACAGCATGACAAGTGCACGAAAAGCCAGATTGACTCATCGGGTGCTTGAGAGGAGCTTTCAGTAAGTGTGCTGAAAGAGGACATTTTGTGATCCCAGGAATATGGACGAGACAGCCCTCTAGAGCAGTTTGCTCTACCGTGTGCCCGTGAAGAAAGCATTTCTTTAGTAAAAATACTGTTCGCCACGAGGCAGAACCTGCAAACCAATTCGAAAGATGCTCTAAAGAAGTATTCTCCAATGCAAAGTGAAGCATCAAATCAGAATGGGCAAAGCTTCGGGCTACGAGCTGCCGCTTCCGAGTTCGAAATCACTCCTGATTTGGGAGCGATGACCGATCATCGCACGAAAGAGAAGGCCGTTGAAGTTGTTGGACCGCTGAAGACAACTCTGTTGCTACTTGAATCAGATGCGATCAGGGTCTGCCTGATCACCACACATTTTGGGCCGAGTACTCCGGTCAATGTGAGTGATCTCTTCCGGGAAACCATTGCTAAAGACTTGGGGCTTCCCGTTTCGCAAGTGCTGTTGATGACATCTCACAATCATTGCAGCGTTTCTTTCGCTGAGAACGGTGTATTGATGTACAACGCGTACAGCGAAAGCCCCCCGCCCGCGGAGTTGCTTCCCGTCGGAAAAGAGTTTCTCAAGTCGATGCGGGAGCATGCAAAGCGACTTCCAGAGATGCTTGAAGAAGTGAGTATCTGGTGGGGGGAAGGTCGCGAGGACCGCATCACATATAATCGTAAAGGTCTTCGTGAAGATGGCTCCTCATACTTCATTCGAGAGAAAGAAAGAGAACTTCTCGGGGATGACTTTTCAGGAGAGATTGAGACATGCGCTCCGTTGATTGTCTTGAAGAATCATCAGGATGAGCCGGTCGCTGCGTTTGCCCAATTCACCGGCCATCCGGTCACGGCCTATAATCCTGAAAAGACAATCATCTTCGGTGAGTGGCCTCAGGTCGCTTGTGATATTCTTGCAGCCAAATTGCGAAGCGAACGTTCCTCAATCCCGAACGCAGTCCCGGTCGGTTTTCTGCAAGGTTGTGCCGGAGACATCAACTCGAAGGAGATGTTCTTTGGCGGTGTGGAGCGGTCGACTGAATTTGGTGAAATGCTGGCGGAGAGCTACCTTGATGCGATGAAAAGCCTGCGTCGTTCGAAGAGTTCAGAACTTGCGTTTCAAGTAAAGACTGTGAAGGTTCCACTCGCTCCGGTCCCAGCACGAAAGTTGCTTGAGGCAGAACTCGCAGAGATGGATGATTTTATCTCGCGAGCAAAAGCTGGAGACGAAGAGATGCTGAATTGTGTGGGGCTCAATTTCCCTGAAGCATTGTCGCCAGCGTTTCGGGCAAAGATGGTCGAGCTGGTTCGGCCATGGAACATTTGGGGGATCGTTCTCCATGAGACTGGTTCAACGGAGACTGTTGAAAAGAATCTGGAGATGGAGATCGCTGTGCTCCGTATTGGTGATGTCGGGATCGTGGGGATGCCGTGCGAACCGTTTCACGGAGTGGGAACACAGATACGCGAGAACTCTCCGTTACCGCTGACGATTCCGTGTGGCTACATGAACGTTTCGCATGGCTACATTCCCGATTCGGAAAACATTGGAGGTCAGGAGTATATGAGTTCACATCATCGCTATACACGATTTCGCCCTCCCCTTGAGAAACCTGCTGGCGATGTTTTGGCGCAGGAGGCGATTCAGATTCTGAACCAATTTGTCGAGGTGAAATAATGTCTGAGGAGGCTTACTTTGAGATCGGGAGCAACGCTCAAGTCGACCCGGATGTGACATTGGGATATCGATACCCGGGAGACTTCGCTCCGCTAAGGATCGGCGATGATGCGGTGATTCGCTCAGGGAGTATCCTCTATACAAGCTCGGTGATCGGGAATCGTTTTCAATGTGGGCATCAAGTGTTAATCCGGGCTGAGGTCACGATTGGTGATCGTTGTGTTGTGCATCACAAGTGTACTTTGGAAGGTCGCCTGCGGATTGGAAATGGTGTCAAGATCATGGCACATGTCTATTTGCCAAGCACGACGACCATCGGGAACATGGTGTTCATCGGACCGGGGACGTCATTCATGAACGACAAATATCCGATGCGAAGAGCGGCACCTGTGGAAGGGCCGACGATCGAAGATCATGTGAGCATCGGCGGTGGAGTGACCGTTTGCCCCGGTGTCACAATCGGACGCAACTCGGTGATTGGTGCTGGCTCAGTTGTCAATAAGGATGTTCCTCCTGACAGACTCGCTTACGGAGTTCCAGCCCGTCACTACCCATTACCAGAAGAAATTTCGCACGGGAATCTTCCGGAGCTTCTGCTTCCGCAGACCGATTTGTGGGGAGCCCAAAGTGACGACACATGGCGGGGTGAAGAGTTGTGAACTGTTGGGACATATTTTGTAGCGAATCGCAAAACTTACTTTCTTGAATGAGGCGGACTCGGCATGAATCGATTCTTAATTCTAGGGGCTTTACTTAGCTTGCATTTTCAAACAGTCCTCCCCTGCAAGGCTGAGGAAGTGATAGAGATTGGCTCGCGGCGCGAATTGTTTGTCGATCGATTCTTGATTGAAAAGCTGGACGGGTCCGAACTGAAATTGCATCATCCTGTCAAAACGCCTCGTCCCAAGTCGCCACTCCCGGAGCGTCACATGGTGACCATCATCAAGGATGGAGACCTGTTGCGGGCATACTATCGGAGTTCCGATCCCAGTTATAAAGGTGAATTCCATACCGGACATCCGGGCGAAACTGTTCACTATGCGGAAAGTCGCGACGGTCACGAATGGACGTTTCCGAATCTTGGGCTTTGCGAGTTTGACGGTTCAAAAGAGAACAACGCGATACTTGTTCGACAGCCACCTTTCTTGACGAACTTTATGCCCTTCCTCGATTCTCGAAAGGGAGTCGGTCCGGACGAGCGATTCAAGGCACTGGCAGGCTATCCCGGACCGGGAAACAAAATGGGGACGACAAAACCGGGGCGAGGTCTGTTTGCGTGGGTCTCTGCAGATGGGATTCACTGGACAAAGAAATCGGAAGTGATTCCCTATCAACCCGAATGGCGACATGCCTTCGATTCTCCGAACGTCTCCTTCTGGTCAGAAGCTGAACAGAAGTACGTCTGCTATTTCAGAACCTGGACCAATCCCGAGCGGCTCAGAAGCATTGGCAGAACGGTGTCGTCCGATTTTGAAACCTGGAGCAAGCCGGTCGAGATGGCTCCGAATCTTCCCGGTGAACACCTCTATACAAACGGAACGCAAGCGTATTTTCGCGCCCCTCACATCTATGTTGCTTTCCCAACGCGATTTGTTCCGGGGCGCGGAGACGCTCCCGGATACGACACCAAAGATGTCAACGCGACTGACATTCTGTTTATGTCGTCTCGTGCAGGCACAGACAGATACAATCGGCTGTTTACTCACGCATTTATTCGACCGGGGCTGGACCCTGCTCGTTGGCGGAACCGGTCAAACTATGTTGCACTCAATGTGGTTCCCACCAGCCCGACTGAAATGTCGATCTATCATCGTAGTGGTGATCGCTACACATTGCGGACCGATGGATTTGTCTCGGTGAATGCAACGTCGAAGAAAGGGTTGCTTCTGACCAAGCCGATTCAGTTTCAAGGTGAAGAGCTTGGTTTGAACCTGAGCACAAGTGCTGTCGGAGGAGTTCGCGTCGAGGTTCAAGACCTCGATGGGAGACCGTTTGAGGGTTTCACCCTCGATGATTGCCAGCCGGTTTTCGGGGATTCAATAGACCTCAAGGTGAAGTGGCGAAAAGATGCCGATCTCTCAAAGCTGGCTGGCAAGCCTGTTCGATTGAAGTTTGAGCTCGTAGAATGTGACTTGTATTCATTCCGGTTCGAGTAATGACGACGCTCCGCCCGACACCTGAAGTGTGCGGTTAAAATGCCATGTCGCAATTTCTGAAAAACGAAAAGACTGTCCTCGGCTTTACCGCTCTGTATATCGCGCCGGCTCTCTGGACATCGTTGTCTGGCGGGAAGATGGAATTTGTGATGTACGTGGCGGTGATGGGAATTCTCCTTGTTCCCGTTTTGATTTTGCATCGTCGAGTTTCACTGCATCCGGCTGCGTTGTGGGGGCTTTCTCTGTGGGGACTGGCTCACATGTGCGGCGGCTTGGTGGAAGTCCCGTCCAGCTGGCCGACAGCTGGGGATTCCCGTGTTCTTTACAATTGGTGGATCATTCCTGAGAGATTCAAGTTTGATCAGGCTGTCCACGCATACGGGTTTGGTTTGACAACCTGGATCTGCTGGCAGGCATTGCATTGGACCTTTCACGCCAACGGGGCCAACATTCGCCCGACGTTTGGTTTGTTGACGTTGTGTGTCGCAGCGGGGATGGGGTTCGGTGCGTTGAATGAGGTAATTGAATTTGTCGCTACGCTGACTGTCCCAGAGACAAACGTTGGCGGGTACATCAACACCGGTTGGGATCTTGTCTCGAATCTTGTGGGAAGTTTGCTTGCAGCGTTCCTGATTGCCATCTTCGCTCGTGATGCTTCGACGCGTTGAACTGTCCAGGTTCTCGACTGCACTCTCGACGACACAATGTAGTATGAGTTTTGTGTTCTTCTCAGGCTCCGATGAAGAACCCTTCGTGGGATTACGGTTTCCATTTCTCTGTGGAAATGTCATAGTTTTGTAGCTGGATGATCAAACATCACAAACATTATCTTTATCTGAATGGTGGTCTGCCATGCGTTTGCAACTTACGTTGAATCTCTCTTTTGCCTTGATCGTTCTCGCTGGGGCATTTACCCATGCAGGTGAGACTGGGGGTGAGGTTGACACCGCTGGCTGGAAAGCAGTTTCACCGCGTGATGAAATTCGTCCGGAATTTTCTTATGAGGAAGCAGCCGGTCGGAATGGAGAGTTTGGCCTGTCGGTTTCCGCAGATGACCGCAAGGGCTTGATGGGGCATTGGGAGAAGTCGTTTCCAGTGGAAGGTGGCAAGCACTATCGTTTTTCTGTCTGGAAGAAGACCACCGGTGTTGATCTTGAACGCCGTGCTGTGATTGTGCGGATCAATTGGCTGAAAGAAAACGGTCAGCGAGTGGTTCGAGACGATCCATCTTTTGCATCGTATCGACCTGGTGAAAGACCGCGCGCGGAGCCGGAGTTCCCTGCGGATGGGATCACCAAGGATGGTTGGACTGAAGTCGCTGCTGTTTATCGTGTCCCGTCTGAAGCAACTCAGGCTGTTGTGGAACTTCAATACCGTTGGGGCACACCGAATTCGAAAGTGACCTGGAGTAGCGTAAAGCTTGCGCCGACTGAGCCTCCCGCACCACGTAAAGTTCGATTGGCAACGGTCCACTACCGGCCTCGTGCCGGGACAACTGCCAAAGAGAAGCGAGAGCAGTTTGCTCCCTTGATTGAAGATGCTGCGAAGCAGAAGGCGGATCTGGTTGTCCTTCCAGAGACACTCACAGTTTACGGATCAGGAAAGACGTACGCTGAGTGTGCGGAAACAATTCCGGGGCCATCGAGTGAATACTTTGGGCAGCTGGCGAAAAAGCACGATATGTACATTGTCGCTGGACTTCTCGAACGAGACGAACACTTGGTGTACAACGTCGCTGTCCTTCTCGGTCCCGATGGAGAGATCGCCGGAAAGTATCGCAAGGTGACTCTGCCACGAGGAGAAATCGAAGGCGGCATTATGCCGGGGAATGAGTACCCCGTTTTCGATACGCGATTTGGCAAGGTTGGGATGATGATCTGCTACGACGGTTTCTTTCCGGAAGTCGCTCGAGAACTTAGCAATCGTGGAGCTGAAGTGATTGCCTGGCCTGTGTGGGGATGCAATCCCATGCTCGGCAGTGCTCGTGCCTGTGAAAATCACACTTATGTGATCAGCAGCACCTACACCGACACTTCTTCAGACTGGATGATTTCAGCAGTTTATGGGCACGACGGCAAACCGCTTGCCCAAGCCAAAGAATGGGGAACCGTAGCTGTCACCGAAGTTGATCTCAACAAGCCGCTCTACTGGCAAAGTCTGGGAGACTTCAAAGCTCAGATTCAGCGCCACCGTCCTGAACTTCCCGGAGAAATCGTCAAGAGTGAAAAGTGATCTGGTTCGCATGAACCGTTGATCTCCGCACTTTGAGCTCTCTCGTTTTCAGTGACAGTAGGTCTTGCTATGGGGCTGACTGTCAGAGTGAGAGTGCGTTACGCACCAGTGAAGGTGCGCTGTTGCACAAATTGAATGGCTGCGAGCAGGCTCAAAGATCGTGAAAGCGATGTTTGCGGTTGCGTCAAACATCATTGGCGATGCTTTGTACTCCACTGCGTGTCAGGCCGCCTTTGAGATTTTCAGTTGAGGTCGATCCTCATTCTCTTGGTCGGTTTCTTCTGTCGCCTCTGAAGCTGCCTGCTTCGGTGGTTTACTCATTTTCAAACCAATCAAGGTTGAGAGAGTCGCGAGGATAAATGCGATCGCTCCCCATTTGAGGTTCTTAACTGGTGAGCTGACAACCTCTTTCTTTGTTGAACTGATTGGAGAAACTGAGGCAGGGGCTTTGAACTCGACGTCGAAAGGGTTTTCGAGATCAATCGTTGCCGCCGATGTAGCAGCGATGTTTTCCGTACTGACACGCTGCCTGCTTTGTGTTTCGACAAAGTGTTTAGTCTCGCTTGTGACGCTTTGAACCTGCTGCGGCATCGGTCGTGAGGCCACTGTCGCTGTGGTCACTGTCGCTGTGGCAGAGGAAGTTCCAGTGCCAGTGGATGTGGCAAGGGCGCTTGCGTTCGGCTCTGTCTCTGGCAAGGACTTAAGCTCTTGTTGGTCAGTCTGGACTTTCGTCCCAACGAGCTGTTGGACAAGTTGTTGCGAGGAAGAGCTTTGGTTGTCGTGATGAGCAGAGACAACTTTGTTGTCTGTAGAGTCCATTTGCGTTGGTGGTGCAGGTGAACTCTCTGCTGTTTTCTTGGTTTCCATTTGTGGGGAAGGTTGCCAGTTCAGATAGGCTGGCGAAGTCGTGAAAGCCTGGTCATGACGAACCGGCTGTCGTTGCTGCCGTGGTTGAATGATTGGGAGCTCAGCTTCTTTGCGAGGCTTCTGGTTTGGAGAGCTCTGCGTGTTCGCTCCCCAGATCATTGCGGCAATTTCTTGCGCAATTGTATCGGGGTTGGCCTCATTCGGTCCAAGCTTTAATCCGTTTTGGGTCACAATGTTCTGGGCAAGCAGAGCGCTTCGGTATGCAGCATGCAATTCACCACGAGCATGCTGATCCTTTGCTTGCAGAATGAGCGACTTCATCCGCTTAATCTGCTCCACATTTTCATCTTGCGGGACTTCCTGTGGTTGTTCGAGAGCTTGCACTTGTTCGGAAGGTTGAGCGATCCTGGATTTCTCAGTCTGGCTTGGAGTCCGCTTTTCGTCCAGGCTTTTCCATTGCCCGAAAGTGGCAGTTGTTCCAGATGGAGGAAACTCTGCTCTTTGTTCGGTTGAGGAATATGCTGGGCCAGACGCAACAAGCATCGGAAGAGACTTCGCAATTCGCCCGTTTTCCGTTTTGGGTGATGCCAAGGCTGGTTTGGGTTCTGCTGTAGCGGCTGGAGCTGGTCTGTGGGCTGCAAACGGGTTCGTGACGCTCTGATTTTCCGGCGTGATTTGGGCTTTCGCCGGGAATGGTTTTGCGACGGGAGAAGAGTCTTGCACAGACTCTCTTTCTAGAGACGATTGTGCCTCGGGATTGTTTGAGTGCCTTGTGAGCACAATTTTCTCATCCGAGTCGTTCTCTGCGACTTCAGCTTCCTGGTTTCTTTTTAATTGCAAGAACGGGTCCTCAGACGGAAACTGTCCTGCATTTTCTTTTAGAAGTTTGGCGAGCGGATTCTGCCGCGCAAGCGGACTGGTTCCCGGAAGGAAGACCTTCCCCGCGGGTTCCTGAGATTCTCGTTCGTTAACATCTTTTGGCGTTTGATTTCGCGCTGCGATAGATCTTTCAGCGCGAATGGCAGACTCCGAAGCCTGCTTGGAAAGGTCTGTACTGACCTCACGAGCTGAGCCGCGAGCGCAACCAATTGTCGTCGATAAGCTGGACGCACAAGCAGCAGCGACGGCGATACACATCGCGCTACGCTGCCAGCGGGTTTGATAAGTGCGCATCACGTTCCCCCTTGTTTGTGATGTGCTAAGAAAGCATCTCTTCTATCGGCATTGAGGAGAAGACTGCATGAGACGATTTGTACAAAATTGCCGATGATGCAGGCTGGAGCAGTCGAATGCCTCGGTTGGGGTTGCAATCATTTTTGTGAACGAACCTGTCACAGTAAGCAAAGTCGCTTCAAGGCAAAAATGGCGGAGGCGAAGCTTTGTGCGACCTGGCGCGAGGATTGTCTTGCAGTTCGGGACTGAGCTTGCCTTGCAAAGTTACGAGTTCGATTTTTTGATGAGGTGAAATTTCAGGCCCGGAATGAAAAATGTCGCTGCGGAGACGGTTCCGAAGATTCTCAGCGAATACTCAGGGAAGAGCGACATGGGGATCGCTGTCAGGAAGAGGATGATTGCGTAGACGTAAAATTCTCCTGAGAGGATTCCTGCTTTCACCACAAAGACGGCAGCAGCAATGAGTGCAAGGACGGGTGAAAGGGTCAGAACTGGAAGGTTTAACAATGCTTCGACAGCAAACAGTCCTGTTGAGCAGGTCATGCTCGCTGCCCAAACGTGTGCAATTTGCCGTTCCACAAATGTGACCGGGCCGGATCGACGGCGGAGGTTCCAGAAAATTAATGCCCATGTTCCAAGGCCAACTGTCCACAGTCCCACATAAGGAAGCCGAGATGTGACACCTTGGTGTTTAAGAGTGTCCGTCGTCACGCACAGAATCAGAAGTACGAATGCATGCCACATCCAGAGCAGTCCCCAGTTTTCGAGAACGTTGATGTGATGTGTGGGGCGAAATACCCGGCTCAGGACTTGAGTGAACTGTGATGACCGGGCTGCGACAGGTTCGTGATTTAGATAGGCCTCGAGATCGTCAGCCAATGCGTCGGCGCTGATGTATCGTAAATCTGCCGGTTTCTGCATCGCCTTGAGAATGATCATCTCCAGGTCCGAGTCAATTTGCGGATTCAGCAGACGGGGTGGCGGAGGTTCCTGTTCGAGGATCATCATCAGAGTGTCGACCGGGGAGGCCGCTTGGAATGGAGGTCGCCCGGTCATGCAGGCGTACAAGATCGCTCCCAGGCTGTAGACGTCAGTGTTTTGAGTCACCTCGCCTCGCTTGCCAGCAGCTTGCTCAGGAGCCATGTATCCGGGGGTTCCCAGAATCGCTCCACTTTCTGTCAATGATGACTCTGGGCTTCCTGTGGAGGCGACACGTTTGGCTAAGCCGAAATCAGAGACAAAAGGGTGGTTTGTCCGATCGATCAGTATGTTAGATGGCTTCAGGTCTCGATGTAGAACTCCCTTACGGTGCGCGTAGGCCACCGCTCTGCAGACCGGGATCATCAGCTTCGCAGCTTCGATGTTTGTGAGTGGCCTTTGAGCAATCCGCTTGGCGAGAGTTGTCCCCTCGATGTAGGGCATGCTGAAAAATGGTCTCTGTGACGAGTCTCCGATCTCGAAGACTGAAACAATGTGTGGGTGATCCATTCCCCCGGCCGATTCCGCCTCACTTTGAAATCGGATCTGGTTGATGGGAGTGGCGTGGGTTTCACTTAAGAGCATTTTGATGGCAACGATTCGATTCAGTGATAGTTGCCGGGCTCGAAAGACAACTCCCATTCCCCCGCGACCGACTTCTTCGAATATTTCGTAGCCGGGGATGGTTGGCGTGCCGGCTGAGGTTGTACGAACAGCGTCTTCCGGTTCTGCGGAAAATGAGGAGAGGTTCAGATTTTCGACAAGTGCCATCGTTGCCCATAGCTGACGGACTTCATTTTCAATTTCTGGATGGCCCCTCAGTTTTTCGTCAAGACTGAGTTTTTTCCCTGCGTGAGCCTCCTCAAGGAGCTCTTCCAGGATCTTTACAATTTGTTCGTCTTGTTCGTGTGGCATCAACGGATTGTAATCTATGTCCCGTCAGGAAAGATCTTGAGCTTTGAGATTTAGAAAATTGGAGAATTTTGCTCGACAAGTCTGCTTGACATTGTCGAATGAGCCGATACCGTATGTCTCGTCGGCCCCATCGTCTAGTGGCCTAGGACACCGGATTTTCAGTCCGGTAACACGGGTTCAAATCCCGTTGGGGTCAGTTTTGACTTCTAACTCACAGCTTCGGCTGTTTTGGGTTAGATTCAAACAGGTTAGTCAGGCGGCAACGATGATTCATCGTTGCCGCCTTTCTTTTTTCTTCCTTCTCGTTTGCTACGGGAATTTACTCACACCTCTGGCTGTTTTCACCGATGCTTTCGACGGTGACTGGAGTGAGTTTCGGATTCGTCTTTATTTCTACGTGGCGACCAACTCAGCTTTTCTGCTGAGGTGTCGTTCGTAGACGCTGCCAGCATCAGGAAGACTCTAACAAGAAGAATCGTTATGGATGCTTCGTTTGCTTGGCAGCAGATCTTCGAAAACTGGCCTAAGGATGTTCCGAAGGTTGGAATCGTAACCACAAATTTCCAGGAGAGTATTGGCTTTACCGATTTTTTGACCACTGATGGATTGCTCGCACTTGAGCGGGATCGTCCCGACTCGGCTGGGGCCAGGAAAGTGATTGTTGCGTTCTCTGCCATATCGGCAGTGAAGATGACTGACGTGGGAGAATTCACGGCGATCGCCAAGCTCGGGTTTCAATAAGCTGCTGCCTGTTTTTTGAGCATGTTGCCACTGCCCTCTTTTTAGGCAGCGGTGGCGTTGTGAGGGAACGGTCGATTTTTCTGGGTGGGTAGATCTCTCGGTTATGGGATGCTATCGTTCTGATGTCATACTCGTTTTGATGGCGCGTGTTCAGGCAAGATGCCTTGGCTCAGACGTGGCAACCCACAGGAAGGAAGATCATGCTGGTCCTCTCACGAAAGCCGGGAGAAAGAATTCTCATCGGTGAAGAGATCGCAGTGACAGTCGTTCGGATTGGTCCCAACACGGTTCGTATTGGGATTGATGCACCTCGCGACATGAACATTGTTCGCGACGAACTTTGTCAGACAGTCGAAGTTGAATTACCCGTTGAGAACAACGGCAAAGCTTCTGCACAGTAAGTTTCTACGTCGTTAGCCAATCACCTGCGTAGCAGGCTTTATGTGCCCGGGTTCCAGAAATGCCGGGTGCGTGAAGAGGCTGCTCTGTGCCGCGACGACCCAGTGTGGCCTCGGCTGTAAAATAATGTAGAATTCTTGCGTAGAGTTCTCGAATGTGCGTTCTTGAGTTCGCATCGAAGTTGCAGAATTTACTCCTTCAGCTGTGAACGTCCTTCTCGCGTGTTCGAGGGGACCCAGTTTCTCAGGCCATCTTTCAGGTCTTTGACTTCTTCAGCTGACGCCGGCGTTTGCGTTCCGTAGTCTTCTTTTTTTGTCCGTTTTCGGCGTGGTTCGTAATCTGCTTTGGGGCGAGCATTCTTGCTGAAAACCCAGTTGTAGCAGGCTCTTGGGCTCGCATTCGAGGTGGTGTTGAGGAGCCAGATTACCAGGAATAAGCCGCAGGCCCCTCCCAGGATGACACTCAAGGTGATGACCGGGTCGCCGCCGCTCGCAGCAGAGACAAACGCGATTCCCAATGCGCCAAACAGGCCGACAATACAAGCGGCCAGAATGGACCCGGCAAATTTACTGTTTGAAGGTCGGAAGTCCCCAGGCATGGTCAGCTTGTTGTTAAAGGGAAGGTATCGAAAGTCGAGAACTCGACTTAATCTCATACGAAATATGATACGGGATTGTCAGTTGGATTCTACAATTGGTCTCTTGATTCGGGCAATTTGAATTTGATGCCCTCCTGTCGATCTGAAAGAAAGATCAATCCGGAGAGACGATCGGGGGTGAGATTTTAGTGAAAATTACGTAAATTGAGGAATGATTTCAGTTCGGGTTCGATTCCTTGAGGAATCTGGATTCAGTTCAATTATTTCCACGGAGTTCCGCAATGCCCAGATCGATTTATGCTCTGCTCTTAGCACTCACGCTTGTGGGGTGCGGACAGAAAACCGGCGACGACTCCAAAGCGGCTCAAGATGAAGAGCAACCCGCTGTTGCGGACGCACAGCCGAAAGCTCCCGCGTTCAATGAACTGGAATGGAAAATTGTAGACCGAAACAAAGCGATGGCGGAGAATCCGAAACTGGTCGAGGTTGTCAACGACACCAACGCCAGCGATCCACTCTCTGCGATTTCGCAAACGTATTTTTCTGCAACGTCACGTATTAACAAAATGCAGATGGAGTACAACGCACGCCTTCAGGCCAACCTGAATGCAGACGGAGCAGAGGACCCCAAGCCCCCGACATTTGAAGAGTTTAACGCTTCCGCCAAGATGAATAGTAACAACGTCAAGGGGCTGAAGCCGTGGCAAGTCTATGCCTATGATGAGTCGACGGGAAAAGTGACAATCCTGGAAGACCGGGAACTCAAAAAGAAGTTGTACGAAGAACAAGGCCTCAAGTACGAGGAATGATGAGTCGCTTTTAAGAAGCTCGAAGAGAGATTGCGTTGCTGGTCGAGGAGTAAGAGGGGGGCCATCTCTGTGAACCTGGCAAGTTCACAAACGCTGTTTTGGGGCTGAGGCTCGAAGTTTCGTTTAGCGGTTTCGTGAAGTTCCGCCAGGCTGCGTGAATCTTGTCCCTTCTCAAGGTGATCGCAAAATGCAATGTATTGCAAAGTATTGAATTGTAAGTAGCACCACGAAGGATTGGTCAGCACTCTCTCATGAAAGATCTTGTCCGACAGGAAGTCGTTGCTCAGGCACGTACGATCGTCGTTAAAGTTGGCACGAACGTCCTCTCTCGCGAGGATGACCATTTGGACGTTGAGCGGATTTCAGCGCTGGCGGATCAGATTCATCGAATTCGCGAAACCGGTCGTCGGGTTGTCGTTGTTTCCAGTGGAGCAGTGGGGGCGGGGCTTGGGCTTCTTGGGTTGTCAGAACGCCCGAAAGATCTTCCGCACTTGCAGGCTGCAGCGGCTACGGGGCAGGCAAGCCTCATTCGCAGCTATGATGATGCGCTAAAGCGGCACGGTTATCAGGCTGCACAGATGCTTCTGACCGCCAACGATTTTCGCAATCGGGACCGCTACCTCAATGTTCGCAATACGTTGAACACGCTTTTCGAGTACGGAGTCGTCCCGATCATTAACGAGAACGACACAGTCAGCGTTAAAGAGGTGAAATTCGGAGATAACGACCAGCTTGCAGTGATGGTGAGTAATCTTCTGGAGCGTCCTCTACTCGTAATACTTTCAGTCGTGGATGGTCTCTTTGATGGAGACCCTCGTGATCCGGCAAGCAAGCGATTCTCGTTGATCGATCATTGCGACGAATCAATGATGTCTTACGCTCTGAATATTCGTTCTTCGCGCGGGACGGGTGGGATGTTGTCCAAGTTGCAGTCTGTCAGAATGGCGACGGCTGTTGGAGAGTGTGTCGTCATCGCAAACGGAACCGATTCGCAGGTCCTGGATCGCGTTCTTGCGGGTGAAGATGTCGGAACATTGTTCACTGCCAAGGGGCAATTGATCCCGGCCTGGAAACGCTGGATAGGATTTACCGTGAAGCCGAGAGGGTCGCTGCAACTCGATGCTGGAGCTGTTCGAGCAGTCGAGCATAATGGGAAGTCTCTGTTGCCGATCGGCATTGCCAGTGTGCAGGGGAGCTTTCAGCGTGGGGAGCTGGTGTCGATTTGTGACGTCGATGGAAAAGAGTTTGCTCGCGGGCTGACGAACTACGACGCCAGTTCGGTTTCAAAAATCGTGCGAAAGAGAACGGACGAACTCGAAAACATTCTTGGAGAAGTCTCCTACACCGAAGTGATTCATCGTGACAATCTGTGTGTTGTCCGTTGAGCCTCTGGTGGTGATTCTGATCGACATTAACCGATATTCTTGGACGGAAGTATTCATGGATTTTTTACAGCTCACCGGGAAGTCGATTCTGGTGATGGGAGCCGCGAATCGTAAGAGCGTTGCCTACCATGTTGGGAAGCTTCTCACAGAAGCTGGAGCCGATGTGTTGTGGTCGGTTCGAAGTCAGGCGCGGAAAGAGCAACTGCGTAAGCTTGTTGGAGATGCTCCGATTTATGTTTGCGATGTTGAGCATCAGGATCAGATTGATGGGCTGCGGGATGCTGTGGCGAACGATCGCGAGTCGATTCACGGTCTCGTTCATTCCATTGCTTTTGCAGACTACTCCGCGGGCTGGTTGCCGTTTCATCAAACTCCTCGCTCAGCATTTCTTCAAGCAGTCGATGTTTCCTGCTTTTCGCTGACAGCGACTTGCAACGCGTTTCGTGATCTTCTCGATTCTGAGCAGGGAAGTGTCGTTACGGTCTCGATTTCGACAACTCGCATGGCAGCGGAGAATTATGGGTATATGGCCCCTGTGAAGGCGGCTCTTGATTCTTCAATCTGCTTCCTGGCAAAGTCGTTTTCGGGGTTCTCAAAGGTCCGATTCAATGCTGTTTGTCCCGGATTACTGAAAACGTCGGCTTCGGCCGGAATCCCCGGATATGTCGATTCTTATCTGTTCGCCGAGCAGGCGACGTTGAGAAAGCAGGCGGTGCAAACCGCGGAAGTGGCGAATTCTGTGGCGTTTTTGCTGAGTCCGCGCTCTTCCGGCATCAATGCTCAGGGGTTGGTCATTGATGCGGGCATGGAAACAAACTACTTTGACAAACAACTGGTACAACAGGCGATTGATAACCAATGATTGAATTTGGTGAATCTTCTCCAGCAATCACGGTTGTCTCCTAAGGATGCTGGCTCTAATGCAGATTCGAGGTTCGAATCTGGTCTGAAATCATGCCGGCATGTTTTCCACTTTTGATTGAATCTGTCGTGCAGATTCTCTTGTTGAATGGACAATACGATGAGTAACACAGCAACAGAAAATAAAATTCAAATCCATGTCGGGCACAGCCCGGACCCGGATGATGCGTTCATGTTTCACGCATTGGCCAACGACAAAATCGAGACTGGCAATTATCAGTTCCATCATGAGCTTCAGGATATCGAAACTCTCAATCGCAGAGCGTTCTCTGGAGAGCTCGAATTGACTGCCGTGAGTCTGCATGGCTATGCCTACCTGACCGACAAGTATGCGTTGTGTGCATGTGGGGCGAGTATGGGCGATGACTACGGACCGATGGTCGTGACCCGCGAGCCAATGGGGATTGAAGACCTCAAAGGAAAGAAGATCGCCATTCCTGGAACGCTCACAACGGCGTTTCTAGGTTTGAACCTCTGCTTGGGGGGAGTTCCTAAAACACCTGCCAAAGAAGAGCACACCACTGGTGATTGCGGGACATTCACTTATGAAGTCTATGAGTTCGACGAAATCTTGAATGTCGTGGAACGTGGTGAAGCCGACGCCGGATTGATTATTCATGAAGGTCAGTTGACTTACGGCGATCAGGGCTTGCATCTCGTCGTCGACCTTGGCAAATGGTGGATGGAAGAAACCGGTTTGCCATTCCCGCTGGGGGGCAATGCGATTCGTAAAGACATGGGCGCTGAGCAGATGAACGAAGTGACGAAACTGCTCAGAGAAAGCATCCAGTTCGGTCTCGACAACCGACCGGAAGCCTTGGAGCATGCTTTGCAGTACGGACGAAATCTGGACCACGCCAAAGCGGACGAATTCGTCGGGATGTACGTCAACGACTGGACCGTCGATTTTGGTGACCGAGGACGAGAAGCTGTCGCCAAGCTGCTGCAGGCAGGGCATGAAGCAGGGATTATTCCTGAACCTGTAGAGCTTGAGTTTATCTCAGGCTAATTTGAACTCGTTCCACACTGCCTGACTTACCTAGAGTGAAACTTTCCTGAAGGAAGTGGAATCTTTGTAGGACACCAGTTGATTAACAGGCCCGCCTGCGTATTATTACCGTGTGCAGCTGAGTCTGCCCTTACTTAGCTGCACTAACTTCTGGCCACCGGTTCTGACCCGCTCCGGTGGCCTTTTTTTGTTCTGACCTTAGAGCAGTCTGTTTTACCGTGTGCCCTTGAAGAACGCATTTCTCTAATGAAAATGCTGTTCGCCACGAGGCAGAAGCTGAACACCAATTCGAAAGATGCTCTTAAGAAAGTCGGTCTCAATCTCGACGTCCCGCTTCGTGTTGGAGTCGAGAGTGTATCTGTGAGAGTTGATGGGAACGCTTTTGAGTTCCTTTTACCCATGGAGAATGTTTTTCATCCGGGTGAATCGCGCGAGGCGAAACGTGAATGCCAATTCGAAAAACAATCACCCAGATTGATCAGCCCGAGGCGATCAATTCTTTTTCGGTTTCTTGTCATCAGCTGCAGGCTCATCGGCGGCGATGTTGATATCAAAGTCGCCTTCTCTGTTGACCTCTTTGACTTCGACTTGCTTGGTCCCTGTGCGAGCCCAGTTCTTGGGAAGACGCATCAAGTCCTGAGCTGAGTGAACAGTCACTGAGAGTCGACCTTTACCACGTGGAGCCCCTTTGACACCGTCGATGTAGTACAAGGTGAATTCACCATTGTCGTTTGTTCTTCCGGAAGCGCTCCGAATTCTGTCGGGGCCAGAATCGCCACTTTTTTTATCTTCAATTGGAGAAAATGTGACTTGAACACCGGAGAGCGGTTCTCCGTTGACGGTGACTTTTCCGGAGACATTTGAGAGTGGCGGGAGCTTCAATGACTGACTCATCATACTGCTGGAAAGCCAGTAGAGAAGAAAGATCCCTGCGATTCCACCTGCAAGGTGTGGAAGATACCGAATGAGTTCCTTTCTCATTCCGGCGAAGTCAAACCTGGGTTGCTTCTCTTCCATCGGCATCGATGAAGCTTTGACCCGGCTGTCACCAGCTGTTTTAGAAAGCAGATCTCGGGCATTCGCTGACGCATTAATTTCAGCATCGGCAGCGACTGCAGCAGGTGAATGAGAGGAGGCTTTGGCTCGGGCTCCACCACCTCCAGAGATCAGGCGACGACCCTGTTTGTCGGTGGCAGGTCCGGCTGGAGCTGCGGGTTTTTCAGTCAACCCGGCGCTAGCTTTCGGTCCCGGTCCATCTTCCATCAAGAATGCAGCTGCGTCGAAATCGTCGTCGTCTGACTTGGCTGTTTTTTTGCCTGCAGGTTTTGCTTTCTTTTGAGCCGGTGCAGCCGCTTTGGGTGGTGATTTTTCCTTCGGAGATTCCTCAGCTTGGGGCGGATCGGGGACCACGAATTTCGATTTACATTTCGGACATTTGCCGTCGGTTCCAGCGAGTTCGTCTTTGATCTTCAAGACTGAGTCACATTCCGGGCATTGATAGCGAATCGTCATTCTCGCCAAACCTTTTCCAAGGGGAGGAGCGTTATCTCTTCCCCAAATTCCGAAGTATTCTGATGTCTTTAATCATAAGAGAAAGGGGTGGTCGAAGTCGACCACCCCTGGCGTTTTGGCATGTCTACGGTTCGTTGTTCGCGTGCCGCGTGGGCATCCCTTAGGAGGAATTTGCAAAAGCAACAGAGGAGGCTTGGGTGTCGACTTTTCCGTTATGGGAGATCAACTGGTGATCCCTGCGACATGTTGCCCAGGTTGTTCCAAGTTCTCAGGTCGATGTTCACGCCGATTGGGCGAGCACTTCCATCTGACAGAAGGACGTTCACAGCTTGGCTATGAGAACTCCCGGCTTCACTGAAGTGTCTGGGGATGGAGTTTTGATTGTTGAGGTTCCCTGTCACTGATGCGGAGTCGTTCGGTGCGAACTGTGTTGAGAACATGGTTGCCGGTCCGCCGAATGCCCAGCCGTCGCTACTTCGTTCTTCAGGACGATTTGGACGAGGGTTCAGGAAGATTTGCCGCTCTGCAATCATGATGACGTTCGAAGTTCCATCAGAGATCGATGATATGGTCGTTTGGCTGTTCACGCCAAAAACCCCAATGTTCGTCTGATCTTGCGAGAAGGGAGAACTTGAATTGATTGGACCTATGACGACTGTATTTGCGAGCTGGGCTGGAGTGAGATGGTAAGTTTGCTGGTCACCATTCACATCATCTTTGAAAGTGATTCCTGAGCCGGCGCAGCCAGCGTAATCGTTTCCGCCAGATGTCCAGGATTGGTCGACGCGGATCGTGTTTGCGTATTTTCCAACGGCGTCCATCTGTTTTCGACGCGATGGGCAATAGAAGATTTTAATGTTGCGCTTGGCTGGGTAAATCGGACGGCCATCCGGGTCCAGAACGAGTGGTGGATCTTCTCCATTCTGGCGAACATTCGCGTTGAAGGCCCAGGAGTTGTAGATCGTCGCTTGATCGAGCATCGGAAGGATGTGCAGCATCCAGCTGGTGCCATGAGCACCTTGCCGTACTTGAGTGTTGTTGCTCGCATTGAACTCGCGGGCTTCTCCGGGCAAGGCGTATCGACCGACATTGTCGGTCGCAAAGTATGAGGCAATTTGACCAGGCGGAAAGACTTGATGTTGATCGTGGTAATTATGCAGGGCAAGTCCCAGCTGTTTGAGATTGCTCAAGCATTCTGTTCGGTAAGCAGCAGCCCGAGCCTGCTGTACGGCTGGTAGGAGCAACGCGACGAGGATCGCGACAATGGCGATCACGACCAACAACTCGATGAGCGTGAACCCTTTTTGACGTCGTTTCATGGTGATTTTCCCAAAATGCAAGTGTCGATCAAAAGGCAAAAGGCGCCAAAGCACAGAGAGTGATCTGTCAGTCTCCTGAAGCCGACATGGCGATTTCCAGAAGAGCATAACCGCTGATTTTTGATCGAGTTGCGCTCATTGTGCTATTAAACTGTTTACATCATGCTGCCCGTAGAAACTTGGTGTCAAGTCCGGGGGAGCAAAAACTGCTTCTTCAAGGCAGACGTTTTTGCCTGAAAAAATTGTCTTCATCTTCGACTCGCGTGCTCTGTCGAGTCGTGAATACCACGAAATTGAAGCAGTCTGGCACGCTCGCTGGCACGCCATCGGCTCGAATTCGAATGACATTCTTGTTGGAGATGGATAACAAGTTGTACGCTTTTCAGTGACAACTTGAGAGACCAATCTCACGAAATCTCAACTTCCGTCGAATTCTGTTCAATGTTCACACAAGCTAAACCAGTGGTGGGAACGAGAACTCGATTTGACAAGAGGAGACAGGGTTTTCCTTTCCGTCTTCCTCCAGGATTCCCTCTAAATTAACTGGGCCGAATCTCTGTCTCTGATTTCAAACAGAGAGTAAATTCTTCATTGCAGAGGTGACCGGATCGATTTCGGGAACCAGTCCGGAAACTTGTGAAATGGTCAATTTTCTCAGTGTTTGAGAGAGTAAAGTCAGGTTTCAGGCTCAGTTCTGAAAATCTCTCGCGCTGGGATGGTTGAGCCTCGCAATTTTGATCATGTTTTAACAAGTCTCTTCGAACGAATAAACGTAAACTGCCTCGAAAATTGCAGTCCCCATGAAACACGGAAACAGGCGAAAAGTTTCGAAATCAATTCAGGGTAATGTTACCATCTTGTGAAATCGCTTACGGTTTTCACTGAAGAGCGATTAATAGAATCTTTCATTCACGCGAGTCTATTGTTTGTCATGACTGATCAGGATTGACCTATGGGGTCTGAAGTCAGTCCTGTTTTGAAGTCTCTCGCTGACCCGTTGGCCTGCTTGTGCAGCGTCGCAGATTGTCGATTTCGGCTTCAATGGAACACTAGACTCTCCTACGAAATTCAACTGACCCTTACGAAAGTTCAGAAATGAAAACTGTGCGCAACCCTTTCTTGATTGCCATGCTTTGCTTGATTGGAGCGATGGCAACATCGACTTTTGCAGCTGACGCTAAGTCTCCCCCAAAGAAAGGAGAGACAGTGCCTGATTTTGAGCTCAATGAGTTGTATTCAGGGGAGGCTGTTTCTCTGAAAGACAAGTTGGAGGAAGGGCCTGTTGTGCTGGTGGTCCTGCGCGGCTTCCCAGGAAAGCAGTGTCCGGCCTGTACACAACAAGTCGGTGGCCTTCTTCAAAATGCAGACGCAATCTCAGCAGCAGGGGCTCAGGTCGTAATGGTGTATCCCGGACTGGGGAAAGATCTCGAACAGCGTGCGAGAGAATTCTTCGAGAAGCACAAGCTTCCCAAAGGGTTCATCGTTGTGACTGATCCCGATTACGGTTTCACAAACAAATACAATTTGCGTTGGGATGCACCCAATGAGACAGCTTACCCATCCACGTTTGTGGTTGGAAAAGAAGGGAAAGTCAAACACGTCCACACCAGCAAAACACACGGGAACCGAACGAATCCGAAAGAGATCGTTAAGGCTCTGAAAGAATCATAACGAAACTGTTTCTCTGGACGGGGTGGAACACATTTCTGCGGCGATCTGTTCTTATTCCTCCAAGAGCCCTTTAGCAAAGGCCATTGCCGGGAGATCTTTCCCGGTGATGGCCTTGAATTGTGCGCTCACCTGTTTTGTGTAAATTTCTGCGGAGTTCAGTGCATGTGCTCCACGTTCTCTCGCTTCGGACATCATCTCGGTCTCCAGCGGTAAATCGCTCAGGTCGAGAACAGTCATGCTGGATTGAATCACAGTCGGATTGATTTGACCCGTCTTCGAACCGATTTCAATATTCGGGTCAGCGACGATCAGCACATCTGCAAGTGTGTCGTACAGATTGTGGTACGGGACAAATCGGCAACCATGCTTCACTGCCGTGCGAGTCGCTTCCTTATCATCCGGACCGCAAATGCTGACCAGTCCTTTTCTCTGTGTCATGGCATAGACCATCGAATTCGCAATACCGCCGTTTCCGACAATGAGAATGTTCAACTTGTCGAGCGAACGCTTTCCATCCTTCAAAGTTGCTTCGAGGGCTTGCAGGCCACTTCGCCATAGCGTGTTGTAGCCATGCCATCCAGAATCGCGTTTGAGCAAGAGGTTAATGTATTCGCTTTCTGCGTCATGCTGATCGACCTGGTCTGCCAGATTGAGCAGTGCTTGCCCATGCTTGCTGCCGACGATAATGGCACGAATCTTCAAGATGTCGAGCATTTTCTTTAACTCGCCGACATCTTCAATTTCAATCGGCAGGCAGCGAACATTGAGGTTCAATTCCCGAAAGGCGGCGTTCAGGATGCGCGTCGTAATCGTTTGGGCTGGGCCAAATCCTGAGACGGCTACGAAGGCTGTTTTTTTGTTGATATCGTTGCAGTAATAAGTTTCGTTCAACTCAAAAACAGTCGCCTGTCCTTCGTGTGCTTCCATGCCTCTTTCGAGAGCAGCGTAGATCCACGGTGAGCCGTATTTGCGACCGAGCAGCGAGAACGTTAATTCTGCACGACCAAGCCCCATACCGACCACAGGGAGAATCCGCTTCTGGCTGACGGCTGCGAGCAACGGCCATGCGGCTCCGAGTGTGGGGGTTGGCCAGGTGAATTTGACAACATCTGCCTTGGCGCTGGAGGCTTCATCAAAAATTCGGTCGATGTTGGTTTCTGGTCGATCCAATCGCGTGAAGCTGATGACCCGCTTGGTCTCACCGAATCTTGGAACATTATTGGCGATGTCGAGATCGAGTTCGATGTACGCCGGGCCTGCGACAATCGCTTGTCGGAGCAGAAGCAGCCGTTCTTCTTCTGTCCCTTGCCATTGTCCTCCATCCTGCTGGCGTCGACATGAAACAATCACAGGCTTGTCGATGCAGGTGATGAGGTCCTTCACATCTGGTTCTTTGGAGAAATGGTCGAGGCAGAGTTCTACGATGTCGCCATTTCTGGCAGCATTCAACATGTCGACTTTTGCAAGCGTTCGGGAAGTCGGTGTCACGGTAATGCAAATCACGTTGATGCCTCTCTGCGAGCGTTTCGAAGGAATCTCGAAGGATCAGTCTCTGGAAAATAGTAACGGTTGAAGTGGCGCTTGTCCCGTGATGTTGCGACTCCTTTGGCTCTCGCTAAGGAATTAAATTCAGTCCGTAAAATTCATTGGCGGTCTTTCCGAAGATTGCCGCATGTTCGGATTCGGTGAGTGGGCCGACAATCTCTTTCAAAGCGTTGAAGACATCCTTGTAGCTCGCAGCGAGTTCGCAGACTGGCCAGTCCGAGCCATACATACAGCGCTGCGGAGTGAACGCCTCGAGTGCCGTCTCAACATAGGGTTTCAGATCAGCTGGTTTCCAGTTTTCCCAATCAGCTTCGGTGACCATCCCAGAGAGCTTGCAGTAGACGTTTGGCTGCTTCGCAGCTTCGCGGAAGTTGTTGACCCAGTCTTCCGTGACCTGCTCTTTGATGCGAGGCTTTGCCAGATGATCAATCACCATCGGAAGGTTTGGAAACTCTTTGGCAAGGAGAGCAGCGTGCTTCAGGTGCTTGACGTAGAACAAAAGGTCAAACGGGACTCCATGCTTTTCAAGAACCTTCAGTCCTCGGCGGACATCGTCCCGGATAATGAAATCATCATCCGGCTCATCCTGAGTGGTGTGTCTGATCCCCACAAACTTCGGATTGTCTTTGAATTCGAGAAGTTGTTCTTCACACTTCGGGCTGGCAAGGTCCACCCAGCCAACAACACCAGCAATGAAATCATGCTGATCTGCCAGCCCTAATGCCCAGCGATTTTCTTCGACATTATGTTGTGTCTGTACGAAAACCGTTTTCTCGACACCGACCTGCGAGATGTTTTTTAGAAGGTCAGCGGGGAGGAAATCTTTGTTGATCGCCTTGTGCTGTGGAGCGTCCAGCCAGCCATAATCGAACGACAAGTATTTTTGCCAGAAATGTTGATGGGCGTCGATAATCATTTTTCGTCTCCAAACCAGATTTCAGATGATGATAAACCTAAACGACGGAAGATGAAACCAGAGAAGAGTTTCCGTCTTTAGTTTTCAGAGATTCAGAATTCAAAAACGACGAAATCGGGATTGACCCATGCGAGGGATTCGAGCTACAAGCAGCACGTATCACTAACGGATGAACCGTTTCTCACGCCGGGCGCGGGGAATGTTTGCGGTCTCAACCATTTGAAATTGCTCTCGAACCAACGGACTGGAACGAGCCATGAAGCGAACCATCTCGCTATTTGTTTTGACATCACTCATTGTTGGCTGTGGAGGCTCAGACGCGCCGAAACAGGTCAATTCTCCTCAGGAAAAGCCGGCAGCGACAAAAGCAAATTCGCAAAGCCAAGCCTCTGATTCGCCCTCAACAGCGAAGAGCCCGAAAAGAGTGACCTACAGTCAAATCCTGAAGGCTTCCGATGAGTTGCTCAAAAAGCGTGATGCCAAGAACGCTCTGATTCTGCTGACCAAAGCGATTCAGGCCAAGCCGAATGAATCGACCGCTTACGTGAAGCGAGCTGCGATTTTGGCTGACGCCAAGTTGTTCAAAAAAGCGATTGGTGACATGAACTCCGCCATTGCTATCGATACCGAAAACCCGAAGTTGCGAAACACTCGTGGTTACTTTTTACTCTTGCTGAAAGAGTACGATGCGGCAGAGAAAGATTTCAACAAAGCGATTGATCTCGATCGGGAATACCCACAGGTCTACAACAATCGCGGACTTGTCTTTATCGGACAGGATCAACACATCAAGGCCCTGAACGATTTTCAGATGGCGATCAAGCTGAATCCAGAGTACGTCGACGCCTACAACAATCTGGGGTTTGTTTATTTGCAAATGGAAAATCCTGACTATCCAAAAGCAATCGAAACATTCACCAAAGTTCTGGAAATTGACTCGAAGTATCTGAATGCTCTCAGCAACCGGGGTCGCGCGTATTTAAAGCTTGAGCAGTTTGACGCTGCGATTGCAGACTTCACCACAGCGATCGAGATTCAGCCTGAAAACGACCAGTATTATCTCCATCGCAGCGAAGCTTACAAAGCTGCTGGAAATGAAGAACTTTCCAAGAAAGACCTGCAGCATGTTGTCTGGACTCAGCGTTTGAACGAGATCAACCGCCGCATTGCGAACAACCCCAAGAACATTGAGCTGTGGATTGCACGAGGACGGCACATGCTGCTCAATGATCGTATTGAGTCCGCTGAAAGATCGTTCGATAATGCAATCGCTCTCGATGGCAAAAATGTCATCGCGTTAACTGACAGAGTGAAGTTGCACTTCAGCCAGGGGCAATTTACAGCAGGTGCTGACCTCTGCACGAAGGCACTCGAAAAGAACGACACGACTGAAATTCGCTCTTTGCGAGGAAATGCCTATCTGCAAGCAGGCAAACTCGACGAAGCAATCGCTGACTACGAAGCCTGTCGACGCTTCGATTCACTCGTTGTTGAAGCCTACCGCAAGCGAGCTGAACAACATGCCGCTGCCGGGAAAACAGAACTAGCCAAGGTTGACAGCGACCACGCGACAAAACTCGAACAGCAACTCTCCAGCCAATCGACGGCAGAAGAAAACCCTGTCGCTCCACGAGCATTCGTACCGGTCAACTTCGAGAAAGAAGTTGCTGCGGAAAAGCCAGCAGTGAATTAGCTTTGCCAGACAATTCGAAAATTAAAACGCTGTCGGATTTTGATCCGACAGCGTTTTTTTGTGAAGTGCTATGCCGGACGCTTCAAGTCTCCGGCAAATGATTTCTTGCGTCACGTTGATTCATTCAGCAATTAAGTACGACTCAAACTTCGGAGTGGAGACCTCGGTAAGCTTGCCGTCTGCTGTTGAAGTCACAATGAATGCCTCAACGTTCTTGGCGTTGCAGATTAGCTTCATTCCTTCTGTCGGCCCCAGCACGCTGATTGCAGAGGCGAGGCCGTCTGCTTGCATTCCGTTGGGGGCAATGACGGTCACAGTGCTCGGCGTGGTCAGCCCGATCCCGGTCTTGGGATTGACGATATGAGAGTATCGGATGCCATCGATTTCCAGGTGCTGATAGACACTTCCTGATGTCGCGATGGCTGCGTTATTGAGTTTGACAATTGGAGCGGAAGCGTTTGGAGTCTCCTTCCGACGGAGTTTTTCGATTTCGATTCTCCAGTAGTCCCGATGAGGCGGAGGATCACCGACGACGATATCGCCACCGGCATCAATCAGGACTTGTGTCACGCCAAGTTCCTTCATCGCTTTCAAAGCTTCGTCAGCTGCAAAGCCTTTGGCGATGCTCCCCAAGTCGATTTGCATCTCTGGTTTGAGGAGTGTGACTGTGTTGTTCGAAGTATCGAGCTGGATCGACTGATAGCCCACTTTTTCCAGAGCGGTAAGCAATCGATCCTCGTCAGGTAGTTTCTTTCGTCGACGGGCGATCCTCCAGAGTTTGACGACCGGACCGACTGTGACATCGAACGCTCCATTCGTCTCTTCTGAAAGTCTCTGGGAAGCGTGAAGAACCTGAAAAAGATCTGAGGTGACAGGCCTAGGCTCACCTGGTGGGGCTGTTTTGCAGAGTTTCATCAGTTCGCTGTCGGGGTCATAATCGCTCATAACGCGGTCAAGTTCCCGAAATCTGTCAAATGCAGCCTTGGATGCTTGATTTGCGATCAGTTCAGTCGGTGCATACAATGTAATATTAACGGGAATTCCCATGCGGATTTGCAGAAACTCGTATCGCTTGAGTTGCTCGCTTCCGGAGGCAGGTGTTCCTATGAACAGGCACAATGACGTTCCTAAGCCGACCCACCATAACCAGCATCGCGATCTGTTGCCTCGAAATGGATCTCGCATCAATAGCCCCTTATTGCTGGTTTCAAATGATTTCTGAAAGGTTTTTTATGTTGACATTACGCCCTCATCTGAGGAAATGGCAAGGGGCATCTTGCCTGTTTCTAGGTTTGATCTGTTTTGCCTTACCTGTTCAAGGGGCAGAACCGGATACGAAAGATCCTTACCTGCGTAACCCGGACAGCCTCGCGACTAAAGAGTCGGAGATGAAACCGTATTCGCAACAGATTCGTTATACCGAGATCAAATTCGACATGGTTCCCATTCCCGGCGGAGAGTTCGTCATGGGAAGTCCAGCAGACGAAGAAAATCGGGAAGACGATGAAGGGCCACAACACAAAGTCAAGATTGACCCATTCTGGATGGGGAAGTATGAAGTTACCTGGAATGAATACGATACATGGCGTTTGAATCTCGATATTCAACGACGCGATCTGAGCGGCATCACCCCTGACGAAGTTGATAAAAAAGCTGACGGAGTCACCCGTCCGACCAAAGAGTATACCGACATGACTTTTGGTATGGGGCATGACGGATTCCCTGCGATCTGCATGACTCAACTCGCCGCCAAAATGTACTGTGCATGGCTCACAGAAAAGACCGGCCAATACTACCGTCTGCCGACTGAAGCAGAATGGGAATACGCCTGTCGAGCTGGAACGACAACGGCTTACTCATTCGGGGATGATCCTGAGAAGCTCGATGAATACGGATGGTATTATGAGAACTCAGGCGAGACTTATCACAAAGTTGGTAAGAAGAAACCGAATCCCTGGGGCCTGTACGACATGCACGGCAACGTCGCAGAGTGGTGCCTCGATCAATACCACGCTGATTTCTACAACCAGTTCAATCCAATGGTTGCGGCAATCTTTCCGTATGCTCCTCCGAAATCGCTCTACCCGCGAGTTGCTCGTGGTGGCTCCTGGTTCGATGATCCGGAATGGCTGCGAAGTGCAAAACGCATCCCTTCCAGCGAAGACTGGAAAGTGCAGGATCCACAGCTTCCTCAAAGTATGTGGTACCACACCGACGCCGACTTCGTCGGCTTCCGAGTCATCCGCCCACTGGTCCAACCCTCAGCCGAAGATATCAAACGGCTCGTGATGTATCCGGATATTCCGGAAGAGTTGCGTAAGGATTAAGTTCGAGCTGGACGCTGCTGAATACTATTCGTAATCACATTTTGCGAATTGGTGTTCGCGTTCAGGCTCGTGCGACTAAAATTTTACTGCGGAACAAGTGCAACACGAGCACACAGTCAAGCAAATTCATTACAAAAGAAGCTGGTCTCGAATTGTCGAGACCAGCTTCTTTTTTTGGATTCTCCTGTGAAGCTCAGGGTGCTTCACGAGTGCCGGCGATCTCAGTCTCGCTCGGGAGGGGATGAGTTCAGACCAGTGTGTAGCCACCGTCGATGACGAGGGTGGCGCCGGTCATGTAGCGGGAAGCGTCGCTCGCAAGGTAAACGGCAAGTGGGCCGAGATCTTCCGGGGGACCAAAGTCTCCGAGTGGAATCTGTTTTCTGAAGTCGTCAATCATTTCCGGATTCTCTTTCGACCAACGTACATTGGGAGCCGTCATGAATCCACCGGGGCAAATCGCATTGGCTGTGATTTTATGTGCAGCCCAATCAACTGCAATCGCCTTGGTGAATTGGACAACAGCCGCCTTCGCGGTTTCGTAATGTCGTCCATGAATGTTTCGACCAGCGACCAAGGCATTGATGGACGAAATGTTGATGATGCGACCTCCGCGACCCGCTTCGATCATCGCTCCGCCAATGATCTTCGTACAAACAAAAACGGAGGTCAGATTTAGATCGATCAACTCCTGCCACGTCGTCAGCGGCATCTCTTCAGTAGGAATATTTTCACGACGTCCACCGACATTGTTGATGAGAATGTCAATCGGGCCGATCTCGGAAAGAGCTTGCGTGCACGCCGCTTCGGAAGCTGCCGGGTTCCCCATATCAGCTTGAATCGTCCATGCTTCTCGTCCAAGATTGCGAATTTCCTTCGCCGTTTGATCGAGGCTCTCCTGGTCACGCCCTGTGAGAATGACATCGGCTCCGGCGTCTGCAATTGCCAGAGCCATCTCACGGCCAAGCCCTCGGCTTCCACCGGTGATCAACAGGCGTTTTCCATTCAGGCGGAATCTGTCAAAGATGCTCATGTGGTCAATCACTGGAAGGAGCAGGGGAGCTCAAGCAATCGTTGCTCGATGCTGACAGGCTTAATCGTCGGCAGTCATGATCGCTTACTGCAATAACCGAAGGCACGAAGGCATTTTTACTTCAACCTGATCACCATGAGCCGTCAGTTTTCCGGTCTCCTGGTCGATCTGGAAAATGACGATATTGTTTCCAGGCATGTTCGCGCAGAGTAACCATTTCCCGTCAGGAGAAATGAGTAAGTTTTGCGGGCCTTTTCCCAGGCTGGGTTCAATTCCAAGCAGGGATAGTGCGCCATTCTCGTCGATGCTGTACATGGCGATGCTGTCGTGACCGCGATTGGTTCCGTAAAGAAACTTCCCGTTGGGAGTAATTTTTAGATCAGCACAGTAGCTGGCCTCTGTAAAATCGTCCGGCAAAGTCGAGATCGTTTTTCGTTCGGTCAGTCGCCCTGATTCAGGTTCGTAATCAAAGTGAGTGACACTGTTCTTGAGTTCGTTGATTACGTAGACCTGTTTTCCGTTCGGGTGAAACGTCACATGTCGTGGGCCAGAACCGGGTGGTAAGCGAACAAACGGCTGCGACTCATTTGGCGTCAACGTGGCCGATTCCGCATCGAGTTGATAGATCAAAATCTTGTCGATTCCTAAGTCGGCAGCCAGTGCAAATCGATCGTCCGGACTGATTTCGATGGAGTGAGCATTGGGCCCTTTCTGACGTTTGGGGTCGACGCTTGAACCATGATGCTGAACAAACGACGCACTCGGTTCGATGCTCCCCTCGCTTGAGATTGGAAACGCCGCGACACTTCCTGATGAGTAGTTTGCAACGACGACGCACTTCCCTTTTGAATCAACGTCCAGATAGCAAGAGGCTGTCCCTCGCGCGGTTTGCTGATTCAATCGTTGCAGTTTTCCGGTCTCTTTGTCGATGCGAAAAGCGGCGACCTCTTCATCATCTGGTCCACCGAATTTTTCGGCATCGATCGAGTACAGGAACTTTCCATCTTTGGAAACCGCAAGAAAAAACGGGCTGGAAACTTCAGTCGTCTCATGACGCAGCTTCAGTGTTCCAGCCTTTGTGTTGAACTCATAAGCACGAATCGCTCCTTCATCACCCGCTACGAACGAGGAGACAAACAGAGTTGGCTCAGCAGATTGCAGCAATTTTGATCTTCCAAAAAAAGAAAGCACCAATAGGACTGGAAGCAGGATTCGGGCTCGTCGACACATGATTACAGGACTCCATATTTTTCATAAGCAGCAATGGCTTTCATGCCATCACGAATCGCATCACGAACTTCGTTTTCAGCGTAAACTTTTTCCCAGGCAAGTTGAAGAACTTGTGCCTCGACAGCTTGTGGGACAACAACAATTCCATCTTCGTCAGCGACAACAAGATCCCCCGGGGCGAACGTCACGCCATCAATTACGACGGGCACATCCCTATCGATGACTCGCTGACGGTTTTGGCTATCGTACGGGCTGGCTCCTCGTGCGATAACGGGGAAATTCATTGCTCGCATTTTGCTGACGTCGCGAACTGCTCCGTCGATGATCGCTCCAACGCAGCCACCGTTCTTGACAGCTGTTGTTAACAATTCTCCCCAGATTCCGGATCGCATCGAGCCTCCAGCAGCTGCGATCAGGACATCGTCCGGTTGGCAGCTGTCGACTGAAAGAAGCTCAAGCTCGTACGGTTGAGGATCTTCGTGGAACATATCTGCCCACAAAGTCGTGCGGCAGCGTCCCACAATCATCTCGGTTGTTGTGATCTGTTTGAGCGGAATTCGCGGACTCTGATTGGGGTAGCCGACTGCATCCAGTGAATCGCAAATGACTGCACCGTAAAGGTGCTCGCGAATCTGGTCCAATGTGATGTTTTCAGTAGGTGTCGTCATGGTCCTCTTCTTGTGAAAAAACACTCTGCTAACTTGCTAACAATAAAGAACTTAGCGAACAACGACAACAAATTGAACTCGGTGACCTGCTTATCCGGTCTGTTCGATGGATTGTGGTTTCGAAGCAACGAAGATACTTGAAGCAACCTGCTCACTATTCTGCGATAAAAGTCTTGCAGAGATACTCTGGTCGAGAAGTTGCAGTAAAGAAGCCAGGAGGGTGCGGATTGAGAGGTCGCACTCCATCGGAATAGAAGTCCGAAAGAGTCACATTAACCGGAGGCGGCAGAGTGAACGAGAACTGCGAGCTCTCTGGTCTCGGTTTGCTCTACACCTGTGGCTGAGTAAAACCGGTTTCGCCAATAGAATTGCTGCCACGTGGCGAACAGCATTTTTACGAGAGATATGCGTTCTTCACGGGCACACGGTAGAGCAAACTGCTCTAGATGTCAGGATCAGTTCTAAAATGGTTTTACGAATGGAATGGGATTTTGCCTGTTGAGTTGCCAGTTGGGAGCTTGTGGTTTGCGGTTCTCGCTAGGGGCGCTGGGAGCTGGAGCCTCGATTCCGAATACTGGATGTGCGGCACTATGCGGTGGCGGAGTTTGGACAGAGGCTTGCTCATCTTGCGGGATCAGTGCTCGTAGAACGTCGGTGAAGAGGTCCTCCTTCTTTTGTATCACTGGTTGCTTACGTTGAAGGTTCGAGTTTTTCTGGGTTGAAAGATCTTCGCCCTCAAAAATTGGGATCGGGCTTTGAAGTTTGGGAAGCCCTTTCGGGTTGGGCGCTTGAAACGTGAAGTCCTTCGGGAAAATTTGATCGACAACGCTCGAGAGACTTTCTTTCAGTCCCTTTTCAGGTTTATTTGGTGTCGCACTGGGAGGCGTTGTTTTTTCTACCTGCAGCTTTGGTGTGTCGATTTCGAAATCTTTAAGAGGGAAGACTGGATCGGGGACAGGTTTGTCCTGTGCGGGCTGCACTTCGAATTTTTGCTCCAGGACGTTCTGGTCGATGATCTTCGATTCACCGTTTGGCGAAGTGAATTTAATCGGAACGAGTGATTCCATAGCCAGCTTTGCCTTTTCGGCAGCCGATCCCGGTGTTGGAGTTGACTGGACTTCGGTTTGCTTGGGAAAGATTGAGTTTAATGCACCATCGGCGAGCAAGTCAGGGCGTCCGCCTTTGACTGCGGCTTCAGCAACTTCAGGGTGCTGCCGCCACATGGAGAGGCTCCACTTTCTGACATCGACGTAGGTACTGCGGATTGGAGGTCGATTCGATCTGGGGAGCACGATTAAACCGTCATTGGTGTTGATCACATGCACTTGCATCGCAAGCAGTGAAAGAACACTCCCGAGAAACAGGCCTGCCAAAAATGTTTTCAGTCCAAACATCGTACTCATCTCCGCTGAGACATTTCGTCCCGATTCGAAAGCCGAGCCAAGCTGGTTCAGCCGTTGAGAGATCAGCCTCTGTTTTCGAATCAGTTCTAAAGTTGAGATCCAGATTGGAACCCAGCTTCTGTGCAAAAATTGCACACTCAAACCTATCACTCCTGCGAGGGGCTGCTTGACTGAACTCCCTTTTGCGATGGGGAATTCCTTGTTTTTGTAGTCGAGAGTCGTTGAAGGTGCTGCAACGAGAGAGCTTTCGCCAATGATAAAACTCAACTTGAATGTTGTGGTCAGCAGGACATGCAGAAGCGATGACAGATTGCCTAAGCGGACCTCAAGTATGGGGGCCTTGCTGGATGTCTCCGTTGATGATTCTGTACCTCTCGAAAAGGGGATGACCTCTGCTGCCGGCCTCCCGAGATTGGAATCAGCAATTTAATTAGCGTCTGTTGCTTGGTTTATTCCTCATGATTGTTCAAAATCGGATAAGGTGTGAAGCTGTACAGCACTGTTCATTGAAAGAAATGGCGAAGTTGCGATGAGTCAAACTGAGAATCCAGTTGGTCGTATATTGATTGCGGACGACAACGAACAAAACCGGGAACTGCTCGAAGCATATTTGAGTGATGAACCGCACGAGATTTTAATGGCTGCCGATGGTCAAGAGACGGTCGCAGTGGCGCGTGAAAAACAGCCCGATCTCATATTGCTCGATATTATGATGCCCAAAATGAGCGGTTATGAGGTCTGTCAGAAGTTGCGGGCTGACGAATCGACGGCGAAAATTCCAGTGCTCATGGTCACCGCACTCAAAGAAATGGGTGACATTGAAAAAGCTGTAGCTGCCGGAGCGGACGATTTTCTCACGAAGCCCGTGCATCGACTGGAACTGAAAACACGTGTCCGGTCCCTGTTGAGAGTTCGGCATTTGAGCAACGAGCGAGACCGACTACTTGCGTACTTGGCGGAAGTCGACTCGTCAGCTTCTCCCAAATAGTCAACTTAAAAGGTCAAGAACATGCAGAGAGATGAGCCTGTTGGCTGTTGAACTGTTACTCTGAATTGCTACTGAACAGCACTTCGAGAGGAAAAATGGACTCAGAGGTACAAGATTTCTCACATTATTGAAGTGTTAATCGAGTCAAAGTAATTGTCGAAGAGTATTTGAAGCAGTGAGTTTGAGGTGTATCGTTCTTCAGCCAGCAGGAGGAAATGCTAAGGACGATTTGCCAGTGCAGAGAGCTCAGACAACGTAAGTTCCGTATTTGCAATGTTTTGTGAGCGAAATTGGGATTTGGAAATATTTTTCAGAAAATTCAAATTTCTTTTTGAAATGTTGCCGTCAGAAGCAATATCTTATTTGCGGAGAAGACTTTACAGCACAGAGATGCCAGTTTTTGAATTTCGAGGCCATAACTTGCTCAAACGGTAGTTGCTTGCTTATACTGCCCTGCTTTGAAATTCAGCAGCGCTCGCGGTATCTTCCGACGAGTAACATCGCGGAGTATTGGAATAATGAAGGTCCGTTCAAGCGTCAAACGCATTTGTGACCAGTGTAAAGTCGTTCGCCGTAAAGGGAAGAACTTCGTAATTTGTGCAGCGAATCCTCGGCATAAACAACGCCAAGGCTAATTTCGCGCTCAAAGGGTGAAAGGTCTGTATCGACCGATCACTTTGTATATCATTGATTGCCTGGTACTCTTAAGTTCTGGGCAGTTGCTGATTACGTAAGTTCAGCGATACAAAGACGTTTCGACTAATAATTGCGAACAGAATCATAATCAGGAAGTACGATCATGCCTCGTGTTTTGGGGGTAGATATTCCCAACGAAAAGCCAACGTATATCTCATTGCAATACCTGCATGGGATTGGCGAGAAATCTGCCATTGATATTTGCCGGAAGTTGGGGTTGGATACGCGACGTCGTGCTCGTGAACTAAGCGAAGACGATATCCAGCGAATCAACAACCTCCTCGATACCGACTTCGTGGTGGAAGGTCAGTTGCGACGTCAAACAGGCGAGAACATTGCTCGTTTGCGTTCTGTGCAGTGCTATCGTGGTGTTCGTCACCGCCGTGGGCTTCCTGTGCGTGGCCAAAACACACAAACAAACGCCCGTACCCGCAAAGGTGGCAAGAAAACTGTCGCGGGTAAGAAGGGTGTGAAAGATATGCGTCACTAAGATTGTGTCGTGGCTGATTCTGAGTACGAACTCGCTGCTTGAGTCGCTCAGGAGTTTAGTCCCGTTATCGAAGTGCAAGGTTGAGTGAATTAGTCAACTCAATCATTTCATTGCCCAAATTTCCATCACTTTTGCTTGGGGAGTTCTGTCCGTGGCCAAGGCCAAACAGAAAAAGCGTACGCGACGCAACGTCAATCGCGGAATTGCACATGTCAAAGCGACATTCAACAACACCCTGATCTCCATTTCGGATACGAACGGGGATGTGTTGTGTTGGGCGTCAGCTGGGACAGTTGGATTCAAAGGCTCTCGAAAGAGCACTCCTTTCGCTGCTCAACGAGCTGCTGAAACTTGTGCGGACCGTGCTCGTAAGTATGGGATTCGTGAACTTGAAGTCAAAGTGAAAGGCCCTGGTTCAGGTCGCGAAAGTGCGATCACCGGGCTACAGGTCGGCGGAATTTCAATCAAGGCGATTGAAGACGTGACCCCACTTCCCCATAACGGTTGCCGACCTCGTAAGCGTCGACGCGTTTGACGAAGTGTTGATCTCGCCGGAAGATTGCCGGTGAATCAATATCGATGTCAAGTTGTCGTTTCGTTTACTGGCTTAATCTTTGAACAGGAGACTGCACGGTGCGAATCCGTTGGAGAAATCTCGAGCTTCCAAGTCGTGTTGTTGCTGATCGCGACACCTATACGAACATGTATGGCTGCTTTACTGCAGAGCCATTTGAGCGTGGGTTCGGTCACACACTCGCGAACAGCTTGCGGCGTATTCTACTTTCAAGTCTTGAAGGAAGTGCCGTCAGCAGAGTGAAGATCGCAAGTGTTCAGCATGAATTCACCACTATTCCAGGTGTGGTTGAAGACATCACTGATATTTGCTTGAACCTGAAGTCTCTGGTTGTCAAAAATCATAGCAGCACCAATAAAACTCTTCGAATCGAAAAACACGAACGAGGAGTTGTCACGGGTGCGGATGTTATTACCGATGATCAGGTTGAAGTGATCAACAAAGATTTGATCATTGCGACAATGACAGACGACGTTCCACTCAGCATGGAACTGACTGTCGAAAACGGTCGTGGTTATGTCTCTGCGAAAGAGGCTTACGAGAACAGCCCTGAGTTGGGAATTATTCCACTCGATGCAGCGTTCTCGCCTGTCACCCGCGTGCGATACAAAGTTGAAGATACTCGTGTTGGTCAACGAACCAACTACGACAAACTGACACTGGAAATCTGGACAGACGGAACAGTCAATCCAGAGATGGCACTGGTTGAAGCTTCGAAAATTCTTCGTAAGCACCTTAACCCGTTCATCAACTACCAGGAACCTGGACCGGAACTTCCACCGGAAGCAGGTCTCAAAGGAATGCTCGAACAGACCGGGTACTCTCCAATCGATCTCGAATTGGAAGAGAAACTCAACCGCAGCTTGGCAGAGTTGAATCTCTCTGTCCGTGCGACAAACTGTTTGGAGTCAGAAGGAATCAATACAGTCCGTGATCTTGTCTCACGCACTGAAGATGCCTTGTTGACGGTTCGCAACTTTGGAGAGACCACTCTCACTGAAGTTCGTGAGCAACTGACCGAACTTGGACTCCGGTTAGGAATGAGAGTTCCTGAACGAAGCCGACTGTAAAAAGTCAGCTGCTGAGATTCATAATCTGATTACAGGCAACCTGCCTAATTTATTGAAACAGAGATCGTTGCTGCCGTACGGTAGCGAATTTCACTCTTAACAGAGTGATCGACTGGATGATGACCCATGCGACATAGAATGAGTGGCCGTAAACTCGGCCGGAATGCAAGCCATCGGAAAGCCATGTTTCGCAACATGGCAGCCAGCCTGATTAAAACCGTCCGAGCCGTAGAGGGCGACGAAGGGGCAGCTAAAGTTCCAGGTCGAATTGTGACCACTGTTGCGAAAGCAAAAGAACTTCGCCCTTATGTTGAAAAACTCGTCACTCTCGCTAAGAAAGCTCAGAAGCACGAAGCACAGGCTGAAGAGTACGCGACAACTGCAGAACGTAACACTTCTGAGTGGAAAACGTGGCGTGGATCTGATCAGTGGAATCAATGGAATCAAGCCATTGCTCCTGCGATCGATTATCGTCGACGTGCTTTTGCACTCCTTCGTGATAAAGACGCTGTCGACATTCTGTTCTCGGAACTCGGTGAGAGATTCGAAGACCGAAACGGTGGCTACACTCGTATTGTTCGCCTTGCCAAAGTTCGACTCGGAGATGCTGGTGAGCAAGCTCTGATTGAATTTGTCGGCATTCGTGACCGCGTAAAAACAACGCACACTGCTCCAGTTGTCGTTGACGACGAAGAGCCAACGAATGAAGCTTCATCCGTAGAAAGCGACTCAGAAGCTGCTGAGGAAGCAGACTCGCCAGAAGCAGAAGCTTCTGATGAAACTCCTGAAGTCGAAGCAAGTTCAGAAGAAGAGAAGAAAGAAGAGTAAACAACTTTCTTTCTCAGAGATATGAAGGCCGCGAGGGTTCGCGGCCTTTTTTATTTGCCTGACTGCTTCGTTGTTGCTCTGTGATGCGGTCGCCTTCTTCAATAATTTCCACCTGCATTTCCACCTGGCTGTTCAGCGTATGCTTAAGCTCTGGCTGCAGGCTGCCCTGTTTTCTGTGCCCGATCGCAAATCGATCTCTTCGGGACGTTCTGTGCTCTATGTAAGTCGAGTTCTTCTTCGCTTCCGTGAGGCCGAGCGGGATTCCTCTCACCAGGGGGATAGCTGCTTTTCACGAGGCTGATTGCACGAAGGGGCTTGCAAACTGTTTCAGGATCTCATCATTGTGAGTGCTGGAATGTTAGTTCTCGACGTACGGTGAGAGCCCTTTGAGGTAGTCTGTTATTTCTTGTTCACTTCTTCTTGCGTGAATTCCACCGTCCTGCAACGACGAGCCCTAATAAGAATCCTACTACTAAAGTGATGAATAGTAGGGTCGCTCGTGGCATGGAGATCGTGGTGAAGAGAACTTTTGTCTCCACGACTGCTGTGTTCTGAAGCACGACAATCAGGACGAGTAGAGCGGCGATCACACTGCCGATAATTTTGGCTTTCTTCATTTCATCTCCGAGTTTGTTGCGTTGGCTGCGGTTTG
Organism: Thalassoglobus sp.; assembly: GCF_048270125.1. Taxonomy (NCBI): domain Bacteria; kingdom Pseudomonadati; phylum Planctomycetota; class Planctomycetia; order Planctomycetales; family Planctomycetaceae; genus Thalassoglobus; species Thalassoglobus sp. The sequence continues at coordinate 127,817 of NZ_JBLWTN010000002.1, forward strand.
CAACTCTATCGGTCTATCACAATGCGAAACAAGTCACTCTTCTGATTGGCTGGCAGTCTCACTCTTTTCTGCACTGACGACTTCATTTTCTGACGTCTGCGATGGTTCATTTGGATTTGCTCGCAGATCGTAGCAGGCGATTTCGGTTGCGTTCCGAACCAAGGCTTTGCCGTATGCGATTGCAAGCGGATTCCACGTTTTGGCGTCTTCTGAGAGCACTTTCAGGACACTCACTTCGATCAGTCTTTCAGGGTTTGGCTCTATCAGGACCAAGTCTCCTTTTTCTGTCAGGAGAACGATGTGGTCGTCGCACAGCAGCATTTGTCCATGTCCGTACCGGCCTCGAAGTTCTGTTCGTCCCCCCTTCCATGTTCGTTTTCCGGTTTTGGGATCCAGGCAAACCATGATTCCCTCATCTAGGCCATAGACGTAGCCGTTGTAATAGACAGGGTTTGAAAACTTGCTGCGTAGTTGGGTTGACGCCCAAAGTTCGTTTTGCGTCCATTTGTTGTCTGCGTATTTGAGTTCTAGCAGCACACTGCCAGCAGCGTAGCCCGCAGAAAACATCACGCGATTGTCATCCAGTACGAACGGTTGGGCAACATTGATATAGTCTCCTGCAACAAACGGTCGAGACCAGAGTTCCTTCCCGTTGTTCGGATCGTTTCCGCGGAAGCCGGCTCCATCAAAGTTGAGGATGACTTCCTGCCCGGAGATTTTTGCGAGCATCGGAGAGGAATAGCCCGGGATGGTGACGCCTTGAATTCCTTCAACCGCATCGACACCCGTTTTGAACTCTTTCAGCTCGAGGTTTGGGTCTGGTAACCCATCGCTTTTCCAGCTGAACGTTCCTGTCTCAAGTTTGTATGCGACAAGACCGTTGCCTTGTTGCTCGAGTGCAGCCTTGGTCGGGTGTTTTAATCCTCCAATGTTGACGATCACATGATCGTTGTGGATCAGCGGAGAGGATGTCATTCCCCAGGTCGTGGTTGGCAATTGAAATTGCTGCAACACATTCACATGCCATTTAGGTTTGCCTGTCTTTAAGTCCAGGCAGTAGAGGTCACCGTAGCATCCAAATGAATACACGGCGTGCTGGTGAATCGTTGGTGTTGAGCGTGGCCCCGGTCCACCAAGGGCGTTGAAGTACGCTGGATAGCGATGTTCCCAAAACTCGTTCCCTGTCTCGATATCATAAGAGACGACAGCTTCGTGCTTACCTCGTTGTTCCATCGTAATGACAATGGGGTCAACGATTGAAAACGAAGAGTAGCCTCCACCGATGGGATGTCTCCAGAGTTCAGTCGGCGGGTTAGATTCCCAGTCTGTTCGCAGCTCGGGACCGATCACCACTCCGTCTCGGTGGATCCCTCGATAGGCAGGGACATCTTCTGGGGAAAATTGTGCGACCTGTTCAATTTTTTCTGTTGAGGCTACTTCGGAAGTTTGTTGGTACTCTTGCAGTATTTCCTGTGGTGATTTTTCCCAGCGATACTTAAAGCTAAGAACCATGTCGCCGTCAAAGTCGGGGCTTCGGATCGATGCAAGCCAGATGATAAGGCCAATGAGCAGTGGTAAGCCGATGGGCAAAGTGACTTTGCGGCTAAGAGGCGAAAAGCAGAACCACCAGAGAATGATCAGCAGACCCGACAGTGCAATTTGTGAGTAAGTGATGAGGTTTACGACCGCGACACCGACAGCAGGGTCCCAGAAAAGTCGCATTCCCAATTGCATCACCAGGAAGGCGATAAGGATCCATTTCAGGAAAGTGCCGAATCGGCTTCTCCCCCGAGAAGGACCATCGGGGGTTGCATGATGAGTCTCGGCAGTTGGATCAATGGAGTCGTGGGTCATGTTGAGTCTCTGGCGATGTCAGCCAATTTGTTGCTTTTGGTAGCTTTCTAAGGGAAGCATCGGATTCAGGCGAGTGAACGTCAAGGAGTACGGGGAATTCCCGTCGCATTCGATCGAATGAATTGGCATCTCTGTTGTGTTCCACTCTCAGGCTTGTCTGTAGCATTTTCTAATGCTTGTCGTGCCTGTGGAGAATCCGTTTCACTTATCAATTTGCTGTTCGCCACAAGGGCGGTACCTGAACATCAACGCGAAGAATGCTTTCGGGGTGAAGTGTCCGGTGGAATTGTGGTGCGTTACCCATGGATTCTTTCGACACAGCTTCCCGGGAGGCGGCGAACAAGACGTTTCATTTCCAGAACGGTTAATGTGGAAAGAACACGTGATGGCGGCATCTCTGCGTTCACGAGGACCTGATCAATTGGGGTGGGAGAGGCGTCGATTAAGTTCAGGACCAACCGTTCCTGTTCGTTGAGGTTCAGTTCTCGCGGAGTATGAACTGTCGTCTCTGGAGTTGATTGTACTGGTTCGACGAGTGGGCCAAGTGCTTCGATGACATCGCTGGCGTTTCGGATCAGGTGGGCTCCGTCGCGGATCAGGTTGTGTGTTCCTTCGCTAGCTGCGCTGTCGATGCGACCGGGGACTGCGAAGACTTCTCGACCCTGTTCGATGGAATGTCTCGCCGTATGCAGCGATCCACTGCGCAGCCCCGCTTCTACAATGATGGTTCCTAGCGACAACCCTGCGATGATACGATTTCGCTGAGGAAACAATCCTTTCTGCGGTCCTCGTTCGAGAGGAGATTCCGAAACGAGTGCCCCTTGATTGATGATCTCGCGTGCTAAGTCTTTGTGTTCTGGTGGGTACATTCTCAGAAGTCCGGGAGCACAGACTGCGATTGTTCTTCCTCCGGCGTCTAAGGCTCCGCGATGGGCTGCGGCGTCGATCCCTCGTGCCAGGCCGCTCACAACGACAATACCCGCACGAGCGAGAGCCCCCGCGAGTATTGTCGCTTGAGTTCGGCCGTAGTGCGTGCAGTGCCGTGAACCGACAATCGCCACGGCGAGAGTGTCGGATTCGATGAGCGTGCCGTTCACATACAGCACTGGTGGAGTGTCGCATGTTTCAGTAAGCATCCGAGGGTAGCGTGGCGAACTTTTCGGGAGAATCGAGATGCCATGCTCGTCAGCTTTCGCGCATTCCAGTTGAGCTTCTTCAAAGTTTCGTCGAGAAGAAATCGCGGCAGAGACTTTTGGACCGATTCCTTGAACAGCGAGTAAATCTTGTCCAGAGGCGGCGAAGATGGCTTGAGCTGATCCGAATCGGTCAAGCAATAATGTTTGTAATCTTGGTCCAAGTCCTGGAGTCAGGTTCAACTGGACAGCGGCGAGAGTTTCAGGATCCATGATGACCGACATGATCTCACTGTTTGTTGAGGTCCAATAATGGAGTAGTTATTCAGGCGAGGGGAAAACCATTTGTGGGGCCAGCAGCAGTTTTCGGTTTTCGGTGATGGCGACGAGTTGCCCCTGTTCATCAATCACGATCACCTTCTCAGCATCGGCGCCACCATGAGCACCAGCACCAGCGTTCCCACTGAAACCTTGAGATCGGATTGAGACTTCCCGGCCGTGGCGAATCAGTTGAATCTCTTCAGCGTTCGCGGTGTATTTCGGGAACCGCTCAAAGAGGATCAGTGGAGACTGTAGTTTTTGCTGAATTCGCTCTTGATCCAGTTCATCGACTGAGATGGAATCTTCGAGAGTAAAGGGGCCGATCGATGTCCGTGTTAAACTCGACATCACAGCTTCCGTTCCAGCCCTGCGGGCGATGTCGCGTCCAAGTGAGCGGACATAAGTTCCGGTTCCACAAGTCATGGAGAGCGTCATCGATTGGTTGTCAAACTGAGAGAGCTCGAGGCGGTCGATGTTCACTTTCCGTGCTGAGAGCTCAACGGTTTCTCCTCGACGGGCAAGGTCGTACGCTCGTTCCCCTTTGACCCAAACTGCGGAATAGACGGGGGGGACCTGTTCAATTTCCCCAAGAAACTCAGGGAGCAAGTTCTGGATTGTCTCTTCAGTAAGGTCTGCCGGAATCGGGACTGACTCGAGGGTTCCTTCGAGATCGTCCGTTTCACTTTTCTTTCCGAAGAGAAAGCCTCCATCATACGACTTTGGGAACTCATGAATGTACGGGACGAGCTTGGTCGCCTTGCCGATGCAAACCAGTAAAACGCCCGTTGCCAACGGGTCGAGAGTTCCCGCATGACCACATTTCACTTTGCGTCCGACGATCCGACTCACACGATTGACGACATCTCTCGATGTCCATCCCGCTGGCTTATTGAGATTTAAAATTCCAAACATCAACCTGAATTCTTCAACTGATTAGAGCATTTCAATACGTGCCGTGTCCGTGAAGTTCACTTTTATGACTTCGTGGGCTGCTCGCCACGAGGCAGAGCGCAAGGCCAGTATTGGATTTATTCCAGAACTGATCCTGAAACCTGAATTCGCTCTCTCAAAGATTGAGAGGTGACTGTTCCACAAGTTTTCAGACTGGTTCTAGCAATAATAAAACTGAACAAGAGGACTGAATCCTTGTTCAATGAGAACGATTCCAGAAGTCTTGCCAGGTGCGGGACTCTTTCGCGGAATCTCTTGGAGGCTCAGTCTTAATAAGAGTCGGACTTCAAGCCGTGTTGGGATCCGAACAGATACATCGCTCGTGGAGTGCTTGCTTCCAGGATTTTGCTGAAGGGATCAATATTGATTTCCGGTTGCCGAGCGGTCACGCTGAGCAAGCTTTCAGTCAGGGAAAGTGGGTATGTGTAATTGATGACCTTGACAGTTTTGAGGCCGAGCTTTTCCTTGAGCTTGGTGAGCGAATCTTCTTCGAACGAAATTTCATCAGCCAGGCCGTTTTTGATGGCTTGATTGGCGGTGTAAACTTGACCTGTTGCCAGTTCGCGGACCTGTTCAAGATTCAGGTTCGGGCGATTTTCAGCAATCACAGAAAGAAAACGATCGAAGGAGTCCTGGATGATCGCATCCCAAACTTGTCGTTCGCGTGGGGACATTTCCTTCAGTGGGTTGAGTGTGTCTTTGAGCGGTCCTGTTGCCAGTGAGTCGGCCTTCACTCCGATTTTGTCGGCCAGTTCTGTCGCGTTGTAGCGTGGAACAATCACGCCGATCGATCCTGTCCATGTTGTCGGCTCTACATAAACGGGGGCATCCGGTCCGGCACCCATCGCGATGTAATAGCCTCCCGAAGCAGCAATCCCTTTCATTTGGACGAACACAGGCTTCTTTTCGGAAAGTATCTTGATTTGGTGATAGATCTCATGGCTATCCGAAACAAGCCCCCCCGGACTGTCGATCACCAACAGCACCCCTTTGACCTCATCGTCTTTCGCTGCCTTCTTAATCGCCTTGATGATCCGATCCGTATACGGATTCATGATCATGAAATTCGCCTCGATCCGAGCGATTTTCGCATCGGCAAGGGAATCACCGGAATGGAACTTTTCATTCGGAGTGTTCGTATCGCTCGTCAAATCCCCCACGCTGGCAAGTAATCCAAGGTTGAGCATCAGAGAAAAAGCGAGTGCAAAGAGAAGGAACATCAACAGCAAACGACGCCCCGGTTGTTGAATGATGATCGTTGGTGTGCCTTGTTCGCCTTTGTGGAGGACTGTTTGGTTCATGTTAAAACACGCAGTTTAGGGTGAATGTAGTAATCGTTCGACTTGTATCACTTTGTGTCGTTGTTCCAGTCGAAACGAATGAGATTGTTGTGAGTGCGGTCAAACCGTGGTGCAGTCTCGGACGATACCTTCCTCAGCGACCAGTTGTCACGACTGTGACTACTGTGTCGTTTATCCGTATCAGTTGAGCGTCCACGTTATTGTTTGTTGCGAGTTTGAGACACAACCGGGAAGTCGAACTTGTCTCCGTTGTGTGAGAGTATCTGAAACCAACTCAAAACAACAATCCAAGCGTGGTCATCGGCTTTCATGATTTTGACGAATCGGAAGCAGAGGACACTATGAGTCTTTCCCGGAACCTGTTCAAGGACGCCCGTTTCTTACTGATTGCCTCCGCATCAGGAATCACCCTCTTTGCATCTCACCTTCCCAGTGAGGCGTTTGATTCGGTGTTTTCTCGACCCCGTCAGGCTGCCGTTCAACAGAAGGTCGAGCCTGCTCGATTGCAAATTTCGAATTCGGACGTCCGTTCGATTTCGACGGTAAGTAGTGCCTACCCTGCAACTGGCCAAACGGTACAAACCCAGTACCAGCAGTCGACATCATCAGCGAGCGAGCGGGCGAAAAGTCTGTATGGCGGGCAGTCGCAAACGACCACGCAGCCGATTCAAATCGCTCCGGTTCCGCAACTGCAAAGTGTGCCACAGCAGCAGCAGGGTGCTCAATACATCTCGCAACAATACGGTGTGAAGCCACAAGCTCAGCAGAAGTATGCACAAGCTGTTCAACAGCAACCGGCGGCAGTTCAAGCTCCGCAGCAACAGCCTGTGGTGACGCAAACAGCAGCGACACGTTCGAATAAGCGGTCCTTCTTTGATCGGTTTGTCGGGAAACTCAAGGGGGATCACAATATTCCTGAGGGGCCACCGCAAGATCCGGGTATGCGATATACGCCTGTTTCAAAAGCTCCCAGTCAGCCACCGCAGCGACTGGCACCGGTTCAAACTCCACAACTGACTCAGCAACCTGGGAAGTTCGTCCCGCCACCGGTCCCAGGCGTGAGTGAGAGTGCTCCAATTGTGAGTGTACCAACCGAGAGGAAGGCATTTGTTCCGCCGCCGGTTCCTGGTGTCGCCTCCACAGAGTCGGCAGCGAATACATTTATTGCTCCCAAGACAGCAAACGCTCCAAAGCCGCGACTCTTCCCTTCCAGTGAATCAGCCAGTCCGGTTGATCATCCGCTGGCAAACTCGAATCAAGCTGCTTCCAGTTCAGCAGCGGTTCCGACTTCGAGCTTCATCCCTCCAATGCCAGGATCGGGAGATGAAATTGTCTCGGTTCCGAAGCAACCGGTCAGGCCGCAAACTGCTGCTTTAGCACCAGCAGCCCAGAATTTTCCTGAGCTGAAAGCGATCATGGAAGGGCCGCAAGTAGAGGTTCCTGCAGAGAAAAGCGTCGTGAAGATTGTTCCTGAAGAATCACCAATTACGATTCAGATTACCGAAAAGAAACAATCAGACACGACCTCTCGATCCTTGCAGGCTCCGAAGTCCGAAGCCAAACTTCCGAAACTTGGAATGGCAGTCCAGCCGACTCCTCAAGTTGAGAAGAAAGCTTCTGGGACCAAAGAAATTCCTATGGTGCCACCAGCCACGATACTAGAGGTTCCGGTTCCTGAGGTGTTAGAAATCCCAGCACTCGTGGAAACTCCGAAGCCTGCACCTTCAACGACCGAACCGCTTCAATCGGTCGATCCACTTGCTAATCCTTTCCCGGATGACGTGAAGCAAAAAGTCAATTCTGATGAAGAGACTGTCGAGCTTGCTCAGTCGAACGATTCGCCAACGACAGGAATGGAGCAGGTCGCACCTCCCACTTCCCCAAGCGAAGGTGAGAGTCAGTCAACAGAAACTCCTTATACAGGGTTGGCACTTGAGGGAGATTTGTTCCTGAAGACCAAAGTCCCTGCACCCGCCGAGCCAAGTACTGAAGAGCTTCCGATGCTCCCCGACTTGCCAGCTTCAGAGCCGGAAACCAAAAGTCAGTTAGCACTCGCCCCGGCAATGCCAGAACTTCCTTTGCTTCCTGCACCTGGCGAGATCAGTGATCTCTCCAAGACGAAGAAGGACGAAATGAAAGAAACCGAAGTCACTGCAAAAGCTCCGGTTGAATCTAATCCGTTCGCGAAAAGCATGGAGAAGGCAGCAGGGAATTCAACAGAACCAAAAGTTGCTGTCGAAACGAAGCTTCGGGCTCCAAAATTCCCTGAGCCAAAACTGACTCAATCGAAAGAGTCTCCACAACTTCAAGCACCGAAGTTGGAAGCACCACAAGCTTCGGAAACGAAAGTGGCTCAGTCACCCGAAAAGCCAAAGGCGAGTGGACGTCAATCGAAGATGGAACTGATTGCCTCTCGCAAAGGGATGACCGGTTTGAAAGGTTTCTGCCCGGTGAAGCTGCGAGATTCTCGTGACCTCGTTGATGTGAATGATGAATTCTCAGCCACATTCAACGATAAAGAATATCGCTTCTCATCAAATGAAGCCTTACAAGCATTCATTGCAAACCCAGAGAAATACGCCCCGGCGATTCATGGCAGCGACGTGATTCACCTGAGCTTGACCGGTGAAGAGCAAGAAGGTTCGCTCGACCATGCCGTCTGGTACAAAGGTCGTCTCTACTTATTCACGAGTGTGGAGACGATGGAAACTTTCGTGGCAGCTCCAAGCAGCCACTTGACTGCTCTTTAGAGCAGTTTGCTCTACCGTGTGCCCGTGAAGAACGCATTTCTCTAGTAAAAATACTGTTCGCCACGAGGCAGAACCTGCAAACCAATTCGAAAGATGCTCTAGAATAATGCAGTCTGTAAGCTGACGAGGCTTTGCCTCACCTGTGGTGCGTTGAATTGAGACGCCACTCAAAGTAGACGCCGCCCCTGTTCGAGAATTCTCGAACAGGGGTTTTTTATTGATTCGCGATAACCCGGATTCTTCATTAGTCAAACTCGGTTGGGTCCGCTGTGCGGGCCGAATTGAGATTGCTTCCGTTTGTAAATACCGCGATCCCGATGTGTTGGAGAGGTGAAGACCAGGATTTGTTTATTTAAAATGGCATCAGAAGTTTTGGAGAACGATACAACAGGGTCAGCAAAGCGGACCCTGATGTTCTCAATTCGTGAATCAGTCACGCAGGTCGTAGCTGAGTAGTTTGTTGCCTTCGCGAAGGTAGAGTTTGCCGCCGGTGATGACGGGGTGTGACCAACTCGGACGGCTTCCGCTTCCGGGGACTTCGAAACTGCCAACTTCTTCGAACTTCTCCGGTGATGCCTTGGCGAGTGTCATTGTGCCGTCGGTGTATCGAATGTAGATGTGTCCATCAGCAGCAGCCATGGAGGCTGAGTTTCTTCCCGAGCCGCGTGCTTTCCAGCGAATCTCTCCAGTCATCAAATCCGCACAGAATGGAATCCCTTTGTCGTCAGAATCGCCATAGAGTGAGTCTCCGACGAGAATGACTCCACCATGCTTGTTGGCAAGATGCGGAGTGATGGGATAAATCTCCTCGACCGTAACTTCACCCTCTTTGCCAGGGACCTGTCGTAAGAGGGCTCCTCCTCGGTTGTACCCGGCTGTAAAGAAGACAAGATCATCACGGACAATTGGAGTCGGAATGACAGCGGTTGTTTTATCGATTTCATAACTCCAGAGGAGTTTGCCATCCTCGGCACGCACGCCCATCGCTCCGCTGCCGGTGGTCGTCACATAGACTTTTGTTCCACCGATATTTGTGATCAATGTTGAGGCATGGCCAGCTCCACGATCTCCGTCACGGACGGTTGTCCAAATGACTCTTCCGTTCATCTTGTTCAAAGCGACCATCGTATTCTTCGTGCCACCGGGCGTCACGACCAGTGTGTCTCCGTCGATCAATACTGATTCGCTGTAACCCCAGCTATCTGCCTTCTTTCCGTTGAACTCTTTTTTGAGATCCTTGTTCCAGACTTTTTTGCCTTCGACGGTTGCACAGATCAGCTTGCCATGTGCGGTGAGCACGTAAACGCGATCCTTATCAACAGTCGGTGTACTGCGTGAACTTTGCCACGACTCTTTTCCGTCTGTCCAGGCGGGGCCGGTTCTCAACTTCCAGAGTTGCTCCCCGGTTTGCTGGTCGAAGCAAAACAGGAATTCATCATCATTTCGCTCACCGGGAATGGTGTCGCCCATCGTATAGATTCGACCATCAGCGATTGCAAGACTCGAATATCCTCGACCGAGGCCATCGGTTTCCCATAAGAGTTTCGGACCTGTCGCTGGCCAGCTTGTCAGTAAGTCCTGGTCGGGAGAAACCGCTGTCCGTGCGGGACCGCGAAAGGTGGGCCAGTCTCCTTCCGGTTTTGCAGCGAATGTGACTTGTACACATGTCACTGTGAGAATGCAGGTGAAGAGTAATTGGAGATAACGCAACATCAGTTCGCCTATAGGATCGCTGGAAGTGGCAGGGCAACGCAGACAACTATACTGCGTTTCGAGTGAGGATCAGTTCTAGAGAGTTTCGGATTCTCAGCGAAGAACGTCAATGGATCGTTCGTGATGACCGGCAGAAATTTTCATTCTCAGGCTCTGCGGTGGTTTTCTCTGATCGTGAAAGCTACGCCTGTTCGGAGCTCTCTTTCGGGAAGTTCCGCTCTGTGAGAGAGAGTTGGATTTCTTCCGCGAAGGTCTCGCTGAAGCGGAGGACTCTGTTTGTGGTACACGTTGAAACGGCACTTCGGGTTAGGCAAGTGGAACTGTGCTGGAAAGCTTGGTGAAGGCTGCGAGCAGCTTATCTCGTATCAATTGCCTGGTCGTCACGACGAGTGGAGTCACTCAGGATTTCGTAACGCAAACGGCCCACAGCGGGACCGTAAATCTCTGCCTAATCCTGCAGGAACCGTTTGCTTTCCGCAAATTCAGGGCGCACTTTAATTCTATACAAATTTCAGGATCGATCTTCGCGTCGTGCCTCGTGTCGAGCAGTCTATGGAGTCGTGAAAGTGCCCTCCATGGGGAAGTCGATCGTGAATGTAATCTAGGGAGCTTCGGGGATTTGTTCGGGGCTCGAAGCGGTCTGTTGTTGAGTCTGGAAACAATCTTGAAAAGAAAGCTGAAAGAAATTCAAAACTCGTGAGTACACACAGTGTCCTGCTATGGAAACTCCTGCTGCGGCCTGTGAGCCCACAGCCAAAAGTAATCCTAATTCGGCGCGGGACGAGAACCGTGAGAAAGAAGAAAGGAGTGTTCCGTCCTGTTGGACTCAGCGATTGATGTCGTGGAACACGATCTTCAGAGAGGCCGGATATTTCGAAAGTAGACTGGCCCGAAATTTGAGGGACAGTCGTAAATCTTTTTTGAATCCGAACTTCAAATTGAATGCCTCGCCCCCTTCCCCAAAGACTAATGCCCGCCCCGTTTGCAAGTGCGCGCACTACTGACGTACTGATTGATCTGTAAGCCCCCCCCAAAAAAAAAGAAATCTCCAGAGGCTGTGATGCCGCAGACACGTATTTCGTTACTCGTCCAAATTCGAGACCTTTCTGATTCCGAAAGCTGGTCGGAATTTGTTGCGATCTATTCACCCGTGATTACGAAAACAGCTCTGCGATTTGGCGTTCAGCCAGAGGATGTCGACGACATTCGCCAGGAAGTTTTTGTGCAGATGATGGCGACGATTCAACGGTTTTCGAAAGATGCTCGTAAAGGTCGCTTCCGAAATTATCTGGCACAGATCACTGCGAATAAAATCAGAGACAGGTGGAGGAAGTCATCGCGACAATCCGGAAATATTGAAAACCCGGCATTGATTCCTGATGAAGCTGAAACGACAGAGATGTTTGAGGAAGAACTGAATCGGCAGGTGATGGCATCGGCATTGCTTCGAGTTCGCGGGCAGTCGCGCGAAACAACCTGGAACTGTTTTCATCAGCACGTCTTGTTGAAACGGAGTGCTGCATTGGTTGCGCAAGAATTGAAGATCACGGAGAACGCGGTGTTCGTCAACTGTTCCCGAATCACAGCTCGCGTCCGTGAAGCCGCTCATTTCCTGAAGAAAGAAGCAGATTGTGCCCAGCCTGTGCTGCCTAAGTGAAGAAGCGTTGTGGAGTTGTGTCACCACGTCAGCTGGAGAAGAGGACGGCGAGAATTTTGACCATCTCGGAGATTGCGTAGATTGTCGGAGTCGGTTTGAGCGTCTGAGGGGTTCTATTGATGAGATCTACCAACTCGTTGACGTCGATCAATTTGTCGAAAGCGAGAACAACTTCGAAAAGAGAACCGATGAAGTCTTCTCGCTCTGTGTTGAAACGGAATGTCAGGTCGAACATGAATGCGAGACGGTTCAAGCTCCGCTCCTTGCCGGTCAGGTTTTGATTTCCAAGTATCGAGTTGTTCGCCTGCTCAACGCTGGTGGGCAAGGCCATGTGTATCTCGCACAAGATTTTCAGCTGAACCGAAAAGTTGCTATTAAGGTCGCTCGCTTTTCAATTGATGAAAATATCGTCTCTGCTGACACAGTCATCAGCGAAGGTGAGCTTCTTGCGAAAGTGAACCACCCACGGGTGGCACAAATCTATGATTGCGGTGTTCATGCGGGACGCCCTTATCTTGTGATGGAATATGTCGAAGGGTGTACGCTCAAAGATTATCTTCGAGATCATCCGCTCTCATCGCGACAGATTCACAAGATGATTCTCGATGTTGCCGTTGCGGTGAAAACGATCCACGCTCATGGGATTCTGCATCTGGATATCAAGCCTGAGAACATCATGGTAACCAACGATGAGCGATGTAAGCTCATCGATCTCGGCGCAGCCTGGTTTCACCCTCGTTCTTCAACGAACGCAGAAAGAATCGTTGGGGGGACGCTTGCTTACATGGCTCCGGAACAGCTTACGAGAACCGTTTCAGAGATCAGTGAACGGACCGATGTCTTCGGACTGGGAGCGGTCTTGTTTGCATTTCTTTACGGTTATCCCCCCGGAGTTGATCGTGAGAGTTCCGAGTGTTCTGAATCGCTTGGAATCGGGAGTCCTTCAGGTGATCGCGCATTCAAAGTTGATAAAGATTTGAGGCGGATTTGCTTGAAGGCACTGCGCCCCAATCCGAGGCAACGATACCCGAGTGCAGCTGCTTTTCTGCAAGCCTTGGCGTTGCTGGCGAATCGTCGCAAGGCCCCCTATTTGGTTTCTGCTGGGATGATCTGTTGTCTCATCGGAGCCTTGTCTCTGCTTTACAGTTCGGGAGCGTTTCTTCCTCTGAAGTCGCAATCATCGAGTTCGCGGGTCGCTGCTGCACCTGTCGATTCCGGTGACAGGTCCGTTGCGAAATACGTCAGAGTTAGCGTAAGAGATGCTCCGAATGAATCGGTTCAATTCTGTTTGTGGTCGGAGCGGACCGGCGTGCGTTTCTTTCCGGCGTTCCGTGTCTCTGGGGATAGCGGAAAAGAGCATCAGCTCAAAGGATCACTTCACGGAATTGAACTTCAATCCAGCAACGAACTCTTCGCAGTCCTGGCAGTTGATTCTCAATATCAAGGTGGGAATGGAGATGCGGCGCTCTCATTCGATCTGAGTCGTAAGCTGAAGAAGATTTCCAGTCAGGAAAATCAATGGGATCGCTCCGGAGTGATCCTGACTGAGGGGAATGTCTCGACCGGGCACCAGATCAGGCCAATTTCTCATCGAACATTGTCGGCGAATTCCCCGCCCATCAGCGGAGTGATTGTACACGCACTCGAGAAGGCAAAAACTCCAATGCACTACGACATCCAGTTGTCCTTCAACATGTACGAACCGGCGATCTGCAAAATTCGATCCCAGTGAAGTCGAGCATGTTCTGGGAATCCGAAAAGCTTAGTTTCTGGATGGCCTGTATTTTGGGTTAGGAGTTCTCGGGATTGGAGCGTGTACCTCTTCACGCCAAGCGAGCAGGGACTGATAGAGATCGTTGGCGATTTCTGGACGCGACTCCATCAGGTTCCGGGTCTCGCCGAGGTCTTCGCGAAGGTTGTAGAGCTCGCGATGACCCGTTTCAAACCATTCAATCAACTTCCAGTCACCTTTGCGAATTGCCCCCGCTGGAGTTGTGCGAAATGGTCCCCTCTGTGGATCGCCTTTTCCTTGCAGGTAGCAAGGGAAGTGCCAGAAAATGGCTTCTCGATTCAGGGATGATTGAGGGTCTTTGAGCAACGGGACGATGCTTCTTCCGTCCAGTTCGTAGTCGTTCGGTTTTGCGGTCCCTGTCATCTCCAGGAATGTTGGATACAAATCGATTCCGATGATCGGTTCATCACAACGTGATCCAGGTTTTGTGACACCATCCCAGCGACAGAGAAACGGCTCTCGGATTCCACCCTCGTAGAGCATGCCTTTGGCTCCTCTGAGTGGATGATTCGATGTTGCTCCTTCATGCCCGCCGTTATCAGAGTAGAAAATCACAATCGTGTTTTTTGTCAGCGAGAGCTCATTCAGTTTCTTCATGACTTCTCCGACACTGTTGTCGACGCTCTCGACCATGGCTGCGTACTTCGAGTTTTTCTGATGTTTCCCCGGTTTTTTTTGATCGTACTTTTTTATTAGTTTCTCTTCTGCCTGAATCGGGGTGTGGACGGCATAGTGAGTCAGGTACAGGAAGAAGGGCTTTTCCTTGCTCGACTCGATGAAGCGACATGCTTCGTCAGTCAGCCGATTTGTGAGATATTCCCCTGCTTTTTTCTGGGACAAATTCGGGTACTGATAAGGGCTGTGATATCCCCCGCCACTGGGACTGCCCCACTCCCGACCAGCGATGTTGATATCAAAACCTTGAGTAGTTGGATCTTTCCCGAGATGCCACTTTCCCATTGTGGCGGTCGTGTAGCCATTTGTTTTCAACGCTTCAGCGAAGGTGATGAACTCTTCGGCAAGCACTGTTTCATTCTCAATTGGTTCCAGTTTGCGGTGTTTGTGATTTCCTCGCCGAGGATCTCCGACGGTGTAGATTCCGTGTCGTGGGGGATACTTCCCGGACATCAGGCATGCTCGGCTGGGAGCACAATTGGGAGCGTTGGCATAAGCATCCGTAAAGACCATGGACTCGGCAGCGAGCTGGTCAATGTTCGGTGTCTCGTAGAATTCGCTCCCCATAAAGCCAACGTCGGCCCACCCCAAATCATCAATATAGAAAAAGACAATGTTGGGTTTCTCGGCTGCTTCGCAAGGTGAAAGACTCCCGGAAAACAACAGAAACGCGATGCAGAAGAGGCGTGTCATGGTGGAGAATTCCAATAGATTGTTGGACGATCAGATCGAAATTGGATGACTGATCTTAGCGAATTCAATTGAGAACGGCTCTTCTGCGAGTTGTTGATTGGTGATTGAGTCGGTTATTCTGAGTTTTCTTTCAGTCTCAGATCAGCCATTTTGCCAACCTGAAGAACGATGACACAGTCGATTCCATTCCCTAACGATCCTGCACAAGAAGTCCGACTCACTCCTGAGCAACTGACTCCTGTGTTGGAAGCGATGTTCGTAAAAAAGAGCATGTTCCAGTTTGACGCGTCTGTCGCAGTGAAGCGAATGCTTGAAGCGGACTTGTACGGAATCCCATCTCATGGAGTTGGTCGTATTTGCGAATACATCGATGCGATCGACCTGGGGGACATCGACCCCAGAGCGCGCGTGCTGGTGCTACACGAAAATGATGTGATGACGATGATGGACGGAAGTCGGTCCATTGGACATGTGGCTGCCACGAAGGCGATCGAGTCTGCTTCGGCAAAAGCAAAATCTTCCGGAGTGGGTGTTGCCGCACTGAGTAACAGTCAAACTTTGGGGGCGGCTTCGGTTTATGTACGACTTGCAGTTGAGCAAGGGCTGATCGCAATTTGCATGAGTAGCACAGGCGGTGCGACGGTCGCAGCTCCAGGGACAAAATCTGGAGCGGTCGGGAATGCGGCATTTTCATATGGAGTCCCCATTCAAAATGGTGCTCCGGTGATTTTTGATTCAGCTTGCGGAGCATCGTCTTGGGGAAAGTTGCGATTGCTTGAACAGTACGGGCTTCCGATCCCTGCAGGGATTGCATTCGATGAGCAGGGAGAAGAGGCGACAACCTTTGAAGCTGCCAAAGTGCTCCAGTCTGGCGGTAAAGAATTAGGCTATGGTCTGTCGCTCCTTTGCTCCATCCTGGCTGGTCCACTGTCGGTCGGTCGAATGCCGATCAAGAAAACTCGCTCTGACTCGGCGGAAGACTCTCAACACTTTTTCATCGTCTTTGATATCTCCAGCTTTCAAGATCCAGAACGATTCCAGAAGCAACTCAACGCGGGGCTCGATGAAATTCGGGAACTCCCTTCAGAATATCCTGGAGAGCCAGTGCGCATTCCTGGGGATCGAAGCCAGCAGTGCTTCCAGAATTATTCTCAAAATGGGATCCCGTTTCATCGATCAACAATCGACGAAATTCGAGCCCGCGCAGAGCAGTTGGGCGTTGTTGTCGAATGGTAAAACAACCATGAGACGAACCACACATCTCCACGAGGCAGGGCTGCTTGACCTTGTATTAAGACTGGTCTAGAGCAGTTTGCTCTACCGTGTACCCGTGAAGAACGCATTTCTCTATTAAAAATGCTGTTCGCCACGAGGCAGAACCTGCAAACCAATTCGAAAGATGCTCTAAACGATTCCGGATGCTCGGAGATAGAGGATTAAACTGTAGATCACGACACCGGAAACAACGACGGTTCCGAAGTTCAGTACCCAGGCAGCTTTTTTCAAGTCTTTTAATGCGACGACTTGAACGATGAGACAAACGACAACGACTAAACCGAGCTTGAAGTAGAGCATTCCCTTGATGGGGCCCCAATGCGCCAGAAAGTAATTGGCGATCGGGTTCGACTCCCGAACAAGGTCTGCCTGTAAGAGCCAGTACGTCATAAAGAAGTCGATCATGTTCACCAAGATGAACATCGACGTTTCTGCTTCAAGTGGCAACTGTCTGAGCAGTAAACGCTTCAGGTTTCCGGGTGAGGCTTGTTTGCGATCTTCTTCAGACTGATTTGTCATTGAGTCGTAGTCACTGTTTCACAGCAAGTTTGAAGCTTGCTGTGAAACCGCTTTTTCAAGTTAATGCGATGCTTCTGCAGTGGCAACGGGGGCGCACTTGCCGATCTCGCGAACCGCTTGTCGGAGTCGCTGAGTGTTTTCCACAATGGCCAACCGAAGGTAGCCTTCGCCATCTTCGCCAAAGCCACGACCCGGACTGACGGCGACACCACCTTCTTCGAGAAGTTTCATCGAGAAGTCGATTGAACCCATGGCGGCGTATTGATCGGGGATTTTTGCCCAGACGAACATTCCAGCCTTCGGGCGTTCGATTTCCCAACCGAGTCGCTCCAGACCATCACACAAAGTGTCTCGTCGATTTTGGTATTTCTGTGCCAAGGTCTCAATTGAAGCATCGCAGTGACGCATGGCGACAATAGCAGCGATTTGGATCGCCTGGAAAATTCCGTAGTCGTAGTACCCTTTGATCGTTGCGAGTGCGCGGACCATCTCTTTATTGCCAGCACAGAAACCGATCCGCCAACCGGCCATGCTGTAGCTTTTGCTCATTGAAGTCAGTTCGACACCGACATCAATCGCTCCAGGTGTCGCAAGGAAGCTGGGGGCAACATATCCGTCGAAGCAAATGTCGGCGTAGGCAAAATCGCTGATCACCATGAAGTCATATTTTTTTGCCAGCTTGACCAACTCAACATAGAAGTCCGCTTCGATAACTGTTGAAGAGGGGTTATGCGGGAAGTTGACAACGACCACCTTTGGCTTCGGGTAAAGGTGGTCGCATGTGTAGGCGACATTTTGCAGAAACTTTTCTGGCTCGCGGACATCGAGTGCGATGACGTTGCCAGCTGCAAGCATGACCGAATACATGTGAATCGGGAATGTGGGCGAGGGGACAATGGCTGTGTCACCAGGACCCATTAACCCCAGGCACATGTGAGAATAACCTTCTTTGGAACCGATGCAGGCAATCACTTCGTCATCAGGATTCAGTCGGACGCCGTACCGCTTCCAGTACCGTTTAGAGACTTCAGCACGGAGATTTCCGATTCCGTTTGAAACGGAATAGCGGTGATTCTTCGGGTCTTGCAACGCCTGCGTCATCTTCTCCTGAATCAGCGGATCTGGAGGATCGGTCGGATTCCCCATGCCCAGGTCAATGACATCAATACCCGCGACCCGCTTTTCGTATTTGACCTTATTGATCTTCCCGAACAAATAGGGTGGCAGTCGCTTGAGGCGATCAGCAACAGGGATGGAATAAGGATTGTCAGGAATCGGAACTTCGGATTCGCTTCGCATAGCTGTGAGTCTGGTGCTGATGGGGTTAACGAACTCTAACAATATCTGAACACTTGCATGTGAACATGCGATTGTGATTTCAGCAATATTGTCGGCGTTTTCAGAACTGATCCGTAAGCTCGAACTTGGCCTTTCAAATACTGAGAACGTTTCTCATCGCATTCCCAGTGCTTTTGACAGGCTGATCGGACCGCATGGACCCGCGTAGGGTGATTCTACCCGTTCGGACAAACAAGGGCGAGATTGAGTTCTTGAGAAAGTGGGTGATCTGCTGAAAGTTTCTCAGTTTCGACTTCGACTCTGAGAGTTCAAACTGGTATTTCGGTCGTGTTAACGGACGGTGAAACTGATGGTCTCTGTGGCAGATTTCCCGCTGAACTCATCGTAGACGGTTAATTTCAGGACATGTTGTCCGGAACTCAGATGAGCAGGCAGATCAATCCGATAGCTGTTGTAGTAGTCTGTGCGGATGCTCTGGCAGCGATCTTCGGTAGCTGGGAAGCTACTGCGGTCGACCAGTTGGCCGTTCAGGTCTCCCTGATAAATTTCAACCGATGAGCGAAGTTTGGTGATGAAATCGTTTTGGTCAGAGGACTCGCTTTGAAAGTTTCGGACATCGCAGTAAATGAGGACCGGTTCCCCAGGTGTCAGTTGTGTGGCGTCAATCGGTTCAAAATTCCCGAACCCGTTGATACGAGAGCAGAAGCTGACGTTTCGCAATTGAAGTTTCGCTGAAATTTGCAGGTAATGAGTGGCCGAACGAAGTTGTTCAATTGTCATTGTTGAGCGTTGAGAGGGGTTGATTCCCTCCTCGTTCAGATAGTTTGAAAGTCCCCAGAAGATGGAAGTCCAGAACTCCTGGTCCGCCGGTTGCAGTCCGGGAATGGGCTGCATGGCAAGTTGCTTCTGATCGTTGACGAGGTAAAGCATCCGCAGAGCGACCTGCTGACGAAGTTCGTTTCGAGTCAGTGAGCCTGACCCGGCTGAACCTGACGCGGAGGCCTCTGCTTCCATCAGTGAAACGAGCTTATGAAGTTCTTCTTCCCACAGCTTTGCACCGGGTGCAATTCGTAGCGAATCGGTTGGTGCGGTTGCTGTGACCTTTGGATCTTTTTCGAAGAGGACCGTTTTCGCTCGTGAGGTCTGTTCCTCTGATTCTTTCTCGGTCTCCCCGCCGTTACGGAAAGGGATCGAGATGATTTGTGGAAGAGGCTTTGATCGACGGTCTCGTTTGGACTCTGGGGAATCGGAGTGTTCGTCTCGACTAAAGTTGAGTGGGTTTTTCTCCCATTCAGTGAGCGATTTCAACTGGCCTGACCATTTGCGAGTCGTTGGTTCATCAGCCTCTGTTTTCGAATCTTCCCGGACTGTCAAACCTTGGCTCTCTTTGGAATGGTCAGCTTGAGTGAGTTGGCCAGTCTCTGGGGCCTCGGTAGTCTCGCGTGAAGGAAGTGCGGGCTGCAACGTATGACCGACTCTTTTGATATCCCGAATTTCAACTTTTTTATCAGCAGGGGACTGGTCAGAACTGTTTTGCTCACTGCGACTGGCTGCTTGAGCAAGTCTTTCAGCACCCAGGTCGGCGCGTCTGGCTCGGAGTAACTGTGAGACCTTGGCTGCATCGACCGTTGCCAGATACTGAATCCATTCTTCCCGTTCTGCAGGTGATGCATCACGAAGTTCTGTTTCAATCAATCGCTCTGTCGCGGCGTCATGCTGACGAATGTCATCGTTCTTGGACTGGCGTGCTATCAGAGGTTGTCGCTTTGGAGCTGATTGCTCTTTGCGGTCGAGAGCTTCAGTATCTTTCTTTGTCTCACGAGACACATCGCGTTGCAGCTTTTTGAATGGCGAGGTGAATTTCAGCTTCGGTGGAGACGAAATGGATGCGCAGCCCGTCAGAATAACGAGCGCAAATATGCTGACCAGTTTGGCAAATTGCCAGGTCATCTTGGCATCCTTGCCTAAGATTTGGGGGGAAGAAGGGAACTTTCAATTTCGACACGTCTCGCTGACGCTATGTCATCTGCTAGACTGCAACAAGATCAAACAATTCGGGTTGGTCCGGTGATTTTCAAAGTGGAAAAAATTGCCGAATGTCAGTCCAGGATACACAAGAATCCTGCTTTTCCATTCTTTCTAAAGCTCCTAGAGTGTTGTTTTTTCGTTCGGATTCATGAGCCCAAAGCATCAAAAAGGACTGTTTCAATTAGAACCCGAGCCAGCTCCGTGGGAATTGGCTGCGGGCGCGGACCTGTTGGCTGCTCAAGTTGTCTTCAACCGTCCTTTAGATACTGTGTATCACTATCTGGTTCCTGAGCCGCTGCGAGAAATGATCGAGCCCGGACAACGGGTGAAAGTCCCTTTTGGTCGAGGGAATACTCCGACGCTGGGATATTGCGTGGGGCTGACGAGTGAGATCTCGACGAGTAAGCGGCTGAAGTCGATCACGGAAGTTCTGGATCGTCAACCGCTTCTGTCTCAGCAGATGCTCGATCTCACCCAATGGATTGCAGATCGCTACTTGAGCAGTTGGGGGCAAGTTCTTGAGAGCGTGGTCCCAGCCGGTGTCAAAAGGCAAGCAGGGACAAGAGAAGTCGTCTTCTATCGCATTGCTCCTGATCTCACCGATCTTGAATCGTTGAAGTTACCGAAGAAGCAACACGCTGTGATGCAGATTTTGGCAGAATCCGAAGAGGCCCTGCGAGTCGATGCTCTTGCCGAAGCTGCAGAGTGCGGCACCTCTCCGATTGATTCGCTTCGAAAAAAGAGACTGATCGTCCCAGAACGCCGTCGGATGAATGTCAATAACATCACCGAGATGCATGTTGAGCATCAGGAGGACCTCAAGCTTAACGGCGAACAGCAGTCCGCGCTCGATGCCATTCTCAAGACGATCCGAGCTTCCGAATATGAGACGATCTTGCTGCATGGTGTGACCGGGAGCGGGAAGACCGAAGTTTACATTCAGGCGATTCGCGAGATCGTCAGCTACGGTCAACAGGCAATTGTTCTCGTCCCGGAAATCAGTCTGACACCACAAACGATTCGTCGCTTTCGTGCACGTTTCGACAACGTGGCGGTCTTGCACAGCCATCTCAGTGATGCCGATCGACACTGGCACTGGCAACAAATTGCACAAGGCGAAGTTCAGGTGATCGTTGGGGCGCGAAGTGCGATCTTTGCACCGACCCCGCACCTGGGGCTGATCATTATTGATGAAGAGCACGAATCGACTTTCAAGCAACATTCGACACCCAGATACCATGCTCGTGAAGTGGCCCGCGAGCGAGCGCGGCGTGAGGGGATTCCACTGATTTTGGGGACTGCGACACCGACTCTGGAATCGCTCGTGCGCACGATTGAGGGGCATGACAAATTAATCGTCATGAAAGATCGCGTCGAACAGCGACCTCTGCCGCCGGTTACCATTGTCGATGTCCGTCATGATCCTCTGATTCAGCGGCGACATTCACTCGGCCGAGCGCTGACGAATGCGATGCAACAGGCGTTGAACAGTGGAGGGCAGGTCATTCTTTTCTTGAACCTGCGTGGATTCTCACCGGTTCTCTGGTGTCCAAAGTGTACTGGAATCCGTTGCCCCGATTGTGATGTGACTCTCACTTGGCACAAAGACCGGGGACGTTTGCTGTGTCACAGTTGCGAATATGAAATCCCACCACCTGAGCGATGTCCAAACTGTGGTCAGCCGGGGATGAGATTCCTCGGTGCTGGAACGCAACGACTTGAAGACGAAGTTAAGAGCAAGTTTCCGGGGATGCGTCTTGTCCGCATGGACAGCGATTCGATGCGGAAGCCCGGAAGCCACGATGAAGCACTGACGGCCTTTCGCGAGGGAGAAGTCGACATCCTTCTCGGAACACAAATGATTGCAAAGGGTTTGGATTTTCCGAATGTGACCTTAGTCGGCGTGATCGATGCGGACTCGCTGTTGCATCAACCCGATTTGCGGGCAGCTGAGCGAACCTTTCAGCTCATCGCTCAGGTGGCTGGAAGAACAGGCCGTGGTGAAAAGGAGGGGAGAGTTCTCGTTCAAACAATGAATCCGGATGAGCCGGTCATTCAGTTTGCAGCTCATCACGACTACTACAAGTTCGCGAGCTATGAACTGAAACAACGCAAGATGGTGATGGCTCCTCCGTATCGGAGTATGGCCCGTGTCATTCTCCGCTCACTTGATGAGGAGGTCGTGGCGGAGGAAGCCAAGAGAATCGTGAAATTCATTCGTTCACACATTTCTGAAAAGAAGCTTCCCGTGCGAGTCCTCGGTCCTGCTCCGGCACCTATTACACGATTGCGAAAATATTTTCGTTATCATTTCCAAATGACCAGCGATCAAATTCAAACAATTCAGGATCTCTGGAGAGAGATTGTTCCGTATTTGAAGATTGCAACAGATGTTGAGCTGACAATTGACGTCGATCCAGTCGATTTACGCTGACACACAGGCAATAGTAAGCAAGAATAGTCAACGGTTGACCTGCAAACGCACTCTCTCGTAAACTGCGGGACTGTTCTGCAACACCTGCATTCACTAGTTTTTTTCTCGTAACATCAAGTGAGAAATTCGGTTGCGTGCCATCATCAGCGACATTCACGGCAACCTGGAAGCACTGGAAGCCGTTCTAGAGGATATCCGCGGGCAGGAGATCTCCGAGATTTACTGTCTAGGTGATATTATTGGATATGGCCCCAATCCTCGTGAATGTATCGATCTGGTGACGAAGAATTGTCAGGTCACAATTCTGGGAAATCACGATCAGGCTGCACTCTTCGATCCTGAAGGGTTCAATGCCGGGGCTGAACGTGCCATCTTCTGGACACGCTCACAGCTGGAAGCGGGTGACCCGGCAGGCAATGAAGCACGCTGGGAATTTCTTGGTGAACTCCCTCGAATGAAGCGGGAGGGCGAATATCTGTTTGTCCACGGTTCCGCCCGCAACCCTCTGAATGAGTACGTCTTCCCGGAAGATGTCTACAATCAGCGGAAAATGGAACGGATCTTCGGACTCGTCGATAACTACTGTTTTCAGGGACACACCCACATTCCGGGTGTCTTTACTGAGGACTACAATTTTCTCTCTCCGGACGAGGTCGATTTTCAGATCGAGCTGGGAGATACGAAGGTTCTCGTCAATGTGGGATCGGTCGGACAGCCGAGAGACAGCGACAATCGTTCTTCTTATGTCATCTTGGATCAAGAGAAGAAAACCCTCACATTTAAGCGTGTTCCTTACGATTTCGAGAAAACAGCAGCCAAAATTTATCCCATCCCGGATCTTGATGACTTCCTCGGACATCGACTTCGCGATGGTCGATAGGACTCTCTGGGGTGATTTTCTCGACAGTTTCTCTCTATTCTTTCTCTATCGGAATACTTGAAATATGTGACTTTCTCAGCCTTTGAGTGGTCATTTTAAGGTTTTCAGAGCATCTTTCGAATCGGTTTGCAGGTTCTGCCTCGTGGCAAACTGCTTGATTCAATTGGCAGATCGACATGATGCTGCAGCTGAGAAACAAAACGGATCAGCACGACTTGATCATCTGTGCAGGTTTCAGGACGGTTGACCTCTTCAAAAACCGGGAATTGCAGCGAACCTGCTGGTGAATTCGCCGGAGTTCCTCATAATGTCCGTTTCTGAGTGATCCCTCGTTTCCGGATCGCTGTATACCTATGACACCATACAAACTGAATTTTCGCGGTTGGCTTGAAGAATTACTAATTTCGAAGCTGCCTCAGCGAACAGTTTGTTCTGCGATAGACTCGATTGTGAAAGGAACGGTCTGAAATATAGACCGTCTACGTCACCCATGGATCAGCGTCGATACATGTTCTTCGTCTTGTTGACGATGGTCTTCTTTATTTTCTGGATGCAAATTGCTCCCGGACTTTTTCCTGAAGTCTTTCCAAAGCCAAAGCCCAAACCTGTGGCTGGTGAAAAGGGGGACTTCAATGAAGAGGCACTGCTCAACTCTAAGAAGGGCGAAAATCCGGAGGCAGCGAACTCTGCGTCCGCCGATCCGAATGCTGTGAAGCCGGCTCCTGCAGGGGATGCCCCCGAAGAAGAGCCAAAGGTTGAACTGCAAACGTTTCCCGCTCAGCAGATCGTGCTCGGAGAATCGGGGTTTGCAGGCAAGTATCTTCTCAAAGCACAGTTGAATACTCAGGGAGCTGCTATCGATTGGGTCGAACTGACCGACCCGCGATACACAACGCTCAACCGCAAACAGCAGTTCAAAGTGGTCGGGAATCCGATTCCAGTCAAAGGTGATCGACGTGTCCCCAAAACTTTTGAAATGCAACTCCCCCAAATCGATGGCCAGCTGAAAGATTTTGGGACATCGCTCGCCGAAGTTGATTGGAAGATCAGCCAGCAGGATGCGGACTCTGTCACATTCAGCTATCTCGCTCCCAAAAAGGACCTGGAAGTCTTTAAGACGTACCGCATTCAACAAGCGGATCTGGAAAAACGTGATAAATCTCCGACCGGCTATCTGCTGGAGATGGACATTAAGATTGTCAATCACTCAGAGAACACGGTCGAAACGGTTTAC
The DNA here is from genome assembly GCF_048270125.1 of Thalassoglobus sp. Taxonomy (NCBI): domain Bacteria; kingdom Pseudomonadati; phylum Planctomycetota; class Planctomycetia; order Planctomycetales; family Planctomycetaceae; genus Thalassoglobus; species Thalassoglobus sp. The sequence continues at coordinate 152,326 of NZ_JBLWTN010000002.1, forward strand.
ACGTTGCAAGGGCCGGTTGGTTTGGAACTGGAGAATGCGGACAATACACGTTCGTATCGGGAAATCGACGTTGCGACAATTGAAGATGCCCGTTACCCAGATAAGACGACTTCCATTCACCTCACTGCTGCCGATCTGGTGAAACAGACGAAGAAGGCCAAGGATGGTGGGAAACCTGTTGTCTCCTGGCGAGAGCCGATCAAGTATGCCGGTCTCGACGTGCAGTTCTTCACTGCCCTGATTTTGCCAAATCGATCTGAAGATGCCCCTGCCGAGAAACTTTTTGAATCGGTCGTTCCGCAAGTTGTGATGGAAGATGAGAAGCCGGAACGAAGTAATCTCTCAATTCTTCTTGAGTCCACAAAGCAGACACTCAAAAAAGATTCAGAAGTTGTTCACTCGTTCCAGACTTATTTCGGTCCCAAGAGAAAGCAGCTTCTCGAACCGATTCATGCGGGCGATGTTGTGCGACTGGGGTGGTTTGGAGTGATCGCCAAAGCGATGCTGGCGGTTTTGGACTTCTTCCACAACTGGGTCGGCTTGCCGTATGCGTTCGCGATCATCCTGTTGACTGTCGTTGTACGGGGAATGATGTTCCCAATCTCGAAGAAGCAGGCGATTGAATCGGAGAAGATGAAGGTTCTCGCACCGAAGCTCAAAGAGATTCAGGAAAAGCATAAAGACAAACCCGAAGAATTCGCCAAGGCGTATCGTGCGTTTCAGAAGAAATACAACTACCACCCGATGGTCGGTTGCCTGCCTGCTTTGTTGCAGCTTCCCATTTTCTATGGGCTGTATACGTCACTTTATCAGGCGATTGATTTACGTCTGGCCAAATTCCTGTGGGTCGACAATCTTGCTGCCCCGGATGCACTGTTTGATTTCGGGTTTGCGATTCCCTGGGTTGGTTTCACAACATTCAATCTGTTGCCAATTTTGACAGTGATTCTGTTTGTGGCTCAGCAAAAAATGTTCACGCCTCCTCCGACATCGGATGAGCAGGCGATGACATACAAGATGATGAACTACATGATGATCTTCATTGGCTTCATGTTTTATCGTGTGCCAGCTGGATTGTGTTTGTACTTCATCTCCTCCAGCTTGTGGGGAATTTGCGAACGGACACTCCTGAAGAAAAATGTCAACGCAGATGGAAGCGTTGTTGAGGTCGAAGAACCGACAACCGCAGTCAAAGCGAAGGATGAACCGCCGAAGCCGAAGAAGCCTCCCGGTTTTATTGAACGCCTCCGAGAAGCAGCCGACCAGGCTCAACAAAATGCGTCAAAGAGTTCGTCCAGCGACCGCAAGTACTCCAAGCAAAGCAAGAAAAACAAAAAACGGTAGAGGGCAGTATTCGCGATCAGTCTGCACGCAGAATGCTGCATCTTTGGCAGTCGTTTAAATCCCCAGTGAGTCTCACCGAGGATTAAATGGGACGCTCTGAAGACCTGTAAGTGACTTGAATTCACCACCGGTGATGATTGAGGATGCGCTTTACTTGCGAAGTTCAGAAATCGGGATGATTGCCATTTCGGCGCTGTTGATGTTCATTCCTGATCGGCCTCCGTTGTTCGAATAGCCGACATACAATGATCCGTTGTGTTCGATGGCATAAGGATAAGAGAGCTTCGCTTTTGGATGTGACTCCCCTGGACCACCGGGGAAAACAGCATCGCGAATTGTGTAGATTCGGCTGAACGAATCGGCTCCCGCCTCACTCAATGCTATCGTCAAAGGAGAGCGACGGTGACCAGAGTCGGAAGTCGTCGTGCAGATCAGATAACTCTCACCGGTGCTTAATGTTCCGGCGTATGGCTTCGAACCAGCCATTGGGAGGTTCGTCGGGTGTGATGGCGTCCACGATTGTCCGAAGTCTTCGCTCTTCGCGAGCAGTGCGAATGCCTGCCCACCCCAGCGCGATAGATTCAGAATATGGTTGTCGCGTACAAGAGTTGTTGACTCGCCCCACATCTTGATCGACTTCGGCTTCGAGATGACCACAACATCCCATCTGGTGAAGTCGTCGCCGTGACTGATGGCGACAGCGGCCGGGTTTCCTGCGCCAACTTTCAGCCCGCCGATGATCCAGTTGCCATTGCTCATCAGTATTGGTTCTTCCATCGGCCAGAACCCATCACCAATCACGCGCCCTCGAAATTTCCAAACTCCATTTTGTTCATCCAGTACATATGCGCGCGTATGAACATCTTGGCGGTTTCCGTAAAACGCTCCCATGAACGCCCACAGCTTTTCGCCGTCTGAATGAAAGACGCCATGGCTGACAGCCAGATTTTCGTCGCTGCCAGAATCGATAGTGAAGGTCTCGCCCCAAGTCTTCCCGCCATCCTGACTGACACGTCCGCGTGCCTCTTCGCTGGCGGTATTTTCAATCCCTTTGTTGTGTCCCCATGAGGCGTACAATTTCCCTTTGTGCCAGCAGAGAGCAACGCCATGCAGAAAGCCATATCCACCATCCACTGTTGGTTCATGTTCTTTGATGACATGAAACTTCACATGCGGTAGTGACTTGATCTCAACCGTCTTGGGGATTTTTTGTGAGGCATCCCAAAGCTGGAGCGGGCGGTCTGGAATCTCGTCTGACTGCGCGAACAGACTTGAGTGGATATCGAGTGAAACGAAAAGTAGTAGCCCCGTTCTTAAGAGTCGGTTCATTCTGTTCATAATTGCGATGTCTTCAAGTGGTCTGCGATTCTTGAGATTGTCTTTTAGAGCAGTTTGTTGAATCGGTGTTCAGGTTCAGCCTCGTGGCGAATCGTAACTGCATTGGTGAAACAGGTTCGACACGGAGACACGATAAAGCAAACTGCGCTCGAACGCATTCGTGTTTTATGTGTTTGTGGAGAGTGCTTTATGTGTGTGAAACTCGCACATGTCCACGAGGCAGCCCGCGTCCATGATTGTCAAGAGGACTCAAGCGATTGCATCGCTGAGGGTCTGTAAACAGCAGAGGGCTCAACTCATCGTAGTCCGGGACCATTGTCCCGGACTGACCGTTACAGGGGAGACTGGTCTTCGTGCAACAGATCGTCGATGGTTGCCTGCTGAATGTGAGGCTTTTGGGTGTCATCCAAATAGTTCTGGGATCGGTTGAGCCAGATTCTGGTCGACAAGGAATCGTGGGCGGCCCTGAAGATCGTCGAGAGTGACATGATCAACGTTGATACCGACGGACTTGTAAAGTGTCGCAAAAACTTCCTGGAAGTGGACGGGGCGTTCGATTGCTTCTTCACCCAGACGATTAGTTTTTCCAATCACCTGGCCATGTTTCATTCCGCCACCAGCAAGCAGTGCACATGAGACACGTGGCCAGTGATCGCGACCGGCGTTGGCGTTGATCTTCGGAGTTCGTCCGAATTCTCCCCAGACGACAACTGTTACATCGTCGAGCATCCCTCGGTTTTCCATGTCTTCGATAAGTGCGCTGACAGCTTGGTCGAGCATCGGCATGTCCTGACGACCACGATTGAAATTTCCTCCGTGCCAGTCCCAACGACTGAATGAAAGGGAAACACAGCGGACACCTGCTTCGATCAACCGACGTGCTTTCAGAAAGTTCGTCAGTAGCCGTGTACTGCCGTCCGATTGAAGTTTGTCTTCACCATATCCATATCGATCACGAATTTGCTGCGACTCATTTTCCAGGTCAAGAGCATCGGCAAGCTTGCTTGATGTTAAAATCCCAAATGCCTGTTGATTGAAAGAGTCCTGTCCTTCCATCATTCCCGATGCATCAATTTGAGTTCGGAATCGATCAAACGCTTTCAAGACCTGTTTTCGACTTGCTAAACGGTCGCTGGAAATTCCATTCAGGACCAGATCCGAGGCCCCATCTCCGTTGGGAGTAAAAGGAGCATGAGCGACGCCAAGGTATCCGGGCTGCCCGTTGTCTCCCCAGGGGGCGTGTCGTGTTTTCGGTGAAAGCCCAACGTACGCTGGCACAGCTGAGTCTTTTGGACCATAGACTTTAGAAAGAACCGAACCGAGTGCGGGCCAGCCACCGGGCGGTTGATTTCGGTCATGCTGACCGGTCAAACATTGGAAGGCATAGTGTGCTCCACCAGCTCCGACCATTGTACGAATGAACGTCAGCTTGTCCGCCATTGAAGCGAGTTGCGGAAACTGTTCGCAGATTTCAATGCCGGGAACTTTGGTTTGGATTGGATTGAATTCTCCCCGAATTTCAGCGGGAGCGTCTGATTTGATGTCCCACATATCCTGGTGAGGAGGTCCACCGGGCAGGAAGATCATGATCACTCCCTTTCCGTTCCCGTTCACTCCCGCCGCCTGTTCAGCTCGCAGTAATTGCGGAAGAGTCAGCCCGCCCATGGCCAGCCCACCGATTCGTAAAAACGAGCGACGATCCAAGCGATCGCACATTGGAGTACGTTTACCAAGGAGAGTGAGCATGAGAGACTCCAGGAAAAGTCAAAAGACCATCAGATGTTGGCGGGGTGGTCAATGTGTGTGGGGAAAATCAGGTGGTCACGTTCTCAAACACTTTCTAGCTGCCTGTCTCCGCGGAGATCGCTCGACATCTGAAAATCTCAGTTCCACGAAACAGAATGCGTACTCTTTTTGAAAAAGCTTGAGTGTCTCGTCAGATCCGAAATGAGATGTCGCAACAGTCAGCTCACACAGGGGCTTGGCCTGATTACTGAGTGTCGAGCATTTGTCAAATCAAATCGGATGTACAGATACTAGTATCGTCATCATTTGGAAGTATACATCAGAATAGTTGAATGCGAAGGGGAATGTCAATTTCTGACGCTGAGTTCCTCTTGGATCAACGATTCTCGATTCTGAGTTTCTGTGATCTGTTTTGGCGAAGATTGGACGGGTTGCAATGATTTCAACGATCACGCGAGGGCTCTGAAAATGTTTCGCGTAGAGGCGACGAGCAGCTGAATTACGCAATGCCTCCCACTGTTTGGAGAGATAGGGTCGTTGTTGATCAAGACTTTGTAACCGGCTGGGACGGACAGTCCAACGCGGTTGCGGTTCACGAAAAATAGATTTGGCGATTGGGGTCCCGCTTGTTGCGGGTGACTGTGGACGTCGCCGTAAAATGAGAATTGAGAGTTATTTATGAGTCGTTACTTCTTCTTCGCGATGACAGCCCTTGTAGGCGGTTTGCTGATTGCGACACCCGTACAATCCTGTTCCCGCGTTCTATGGAATGACAGCGGACAATCGGTAGTTGTCGGCCGGAACATGGACTGGTTTGAGGATATCAGGAGCAACATGTGGATTCTTCCACGTGGAATGGAGCGAAACGGTCTGGCAGAGACAAACCCGTTACGCTGGACCAGCAAGTACGGGAGTGTCATCGTCTCTTGCTACGATGTTGGGACTGCTGATGGAATTAACGAGAAAGGGCTGGCTGGTCACCTGTTGTACTTGCCGGAAACTTCGGTCGGACCTCGCGACGAATCTCTTCCGGGTTTGTGCATGTCGATGTGGGTGCAGTATTACCTCGACCAGTTTGCGACTGTTGAAGAGGCAGTTAATTCCTACAAAGAGCATCCCTATCAATTGCAGATGGCTGTCGAACCTTCCAGCGGGAAGGCGGTTACTGTGCACATCGCATTGAACGATTCCAGTGGCGACTCTGCGGTGATCGAATGTATCAATGGGAAAATCAAGTTTTATCACGACCGCAGTTATACTGTCATGACGAACCAGCCATCGTTTGATAAACAGCTCGAGAATCTGAAGCAATACCGTGGGTTCGGGGGTGAAAAGCGATTGCCGGGGACGCATGAACCTGCTGACCGTTTTGTTCGCGGGGCCTATTATGTGAAACATCTACCGAAGCCGACATCTGAGCGAGAAGCCATCGCAGCCATGATGAGTGTTATGCGCAATGTGTCGGCCCCGTTCGGAATCGCTGATCCGGAACGTCCGAACGTCTCGACCACGATCTGGCGAACCGTCACCGATTTAAGCAAAGGTGTGCTTTACTACGATTCGGTCTTCAGTCCTCAGGTGTTCTGGGTAGACACGAAGAAGGTGAACTTCGACTCAGGTCAGCCAGTTCGCAAGCTCACGCTGATCGAAAATTACGACCTTGCGGGAGAGGTGTCAGGCGAATTCGTCCCGACTCCGATGTTCGATTTCCTTGCTCCAGAGTAATCGGCAACTTCCCAAACATTTCAGTGACGAATCTGAATTCAGCGACGAATCTGAATCGACGAGTTTCGCCTGTGGCGCGGAACGTGTCGGAGGCGGAGGACTCCTGCAAATGTTACTTTGATTTCATGTTATAACGATTGCGTGGAATAGGGGCTTCCAATCGACCCGATGCGAAGAGCAGGGTTGATTGGAAGTTTTGTTTTTAGAGCAATTTGCTCTACCGTTTGCCCGTGAAGAACGCATTTCTCTAGTAAAAATGCTGTTCGCCACGAGGCAGAACCTCCAAACCAATCCGAAAGATGCTCTAGTGGTTGAACGGTCAGGCACATTGATGCGTGGCTGATTTCTGAGAGTCTCGACCCGCTTTGGGCAAATGAGCGGCTGAGCGATTTGATGTCTGTACTGGCAACAATGCTCTTTGATTGATCAAAGAAAGTTCGCCAGTTGATCCTAGGTATCGTTCGGGATACGATACGCATTTGCGGAGTTCTTCCGCTGAGAGGCATCTTATTAAAACGCTACAGTTTCAGTTGTCACTTTCCAGTTGTCGCTGCGATTCACCAAGATTGTGATTCACAGAGGTGATGATCATGAAATCAGATTTTGTTAGAGCTTATTAGTATCTATCCCGCATGACCCAGACTATCAACCTCGATGAGATCAACGACGAGACCGACGCTCTTCGTGTCGCTGTGTCGCAACTTGAGGCTGGAAAGGTCGTTGCGGTTCCGGTTGAAGTCGGGATGCTGGTTCTGGCTTTACCGAATCAGCTTGGTGCCGCCAGTCGACTCGCCGAAATCGCCAAAGCTGCGACCGAGGCGATTCCGGTTGTTGCGCTGGCACATCGCAGCGTGATTGATGATTACGCTGACAACTTATCGACACTTGTTTATAAGCTCTCTCGACGATGTTGGCCGGGGCCGGTTGCTTTGCGAGTCGGTGGAGGAGAGCCCGAAGGGTTTTCAGCGGACTGGAGTGGTGTCGCTCGGGAATGGGCATTGAATGCCTCCGGGCGAGTTTTTGCTATTCCCAGATTAAATTTTTCAAATACGCTATTAAAACGACTTTCGACACCAGCCTTGGGGTTGGTCATTCCACAGTCAGATGTAGATCGTTTGGATGTGGGCTGGGTTGACCTGATTTTTTCCTCGAACGAAGAAGTTTACGAGGAAGGATTAACAGTCGTTGATGTCGATGGGCAAAATTACCAACTAGAGCGAGCAGGCGCTGTGACAAAACTGAGTTTTTCTCGTTTGACAGGCGAAGTGTACGTTTTCGTGTGTACAGGCAACACCTGTCGCAGCCCGATGGCGGAAGCACTTTTTCGAAACATGCTTGCACAGCAAATGCAATGTGCGGATGATGAACTCTTGGACAGAGGGTACACTGTCGTCTCGGCGGGGCTTGCAGCCTATCCGGGATCGCCAGCGAGTCCAGAAGCGGTTGCCCTTTTGAAAGAGCAAGGCATCGACATGTCTTCTCATGAAAGTCGACCAGTCACTGAAGAATTACTGTTCCATAGTGATCACATTATCACAATGACTCAGAATCACCGTGATGCAATTTTGAATGCGTTTCCGGAACTCGCCGGGAAAACACGGCTCCTCTCGGACTCCGGAAAAGATGTTTCCGATCCGATCGGGGCTGGGGTCGAGGAGTACGAGATTTGCCGAAATGAGATTGAAGGCTATTTAAGATTGCTACTTGACCAGCAGTCGTCAACATAAGGAACCCTCATATGAAAGTTGCCATCGCAAGCGATCATCGTGGCGTCAGAGTCAAAGGACAGATTCTTGCTCAGTTAGACGAGCTGGGATACGAAAGTGTCGATTTCGGCCCTGGCGACGACACGAGTGTCGACTATCCAGATTATGCAGGGAAGGTTGCCGAAGCTGTCGGGACTGGTGAAGTGGATCGTGGAATTCTGATCTGTGGAACCGGCATGGGGATGTGCATTACTGCCAACAAATTCCCCAAAGTGCGAGCTGTCTCCTGTCATGACGATGTGACAGCGGAATACTCGCGCCGTCATAACGATGCAAACATCATGTGCCTCTCCGCAGACATGCTCGGTGATCGGCTTCTCGGACGAATTGTCGATTTGTGGTTGAAGACCGAATTCGAAGGGGGACGTCATCAGCGTCGCATCGACAAGATTTCGGACATCGAACACAAATATTGTTGCAGTGAAACCCCCACTGAAACAGGCAAGACCAGCTGCGACGTGACTTAAGGTTCAGCTTCAAGATTCAAGAAAATTTAACGAACTTCAGGCTGTACCCGAGTGTGATGCGTCAGGCAAATTTGTCCGCTTGCCTCCGATCCCTCGCCTCTTGACGAGACAGCTTGGACTCAACTTCCGTTCAAGTGATTGCGGCTGACAGGTCGCTCAAAAATCCCCAGGAGAAACCGCATGGATGTCTCTTCCATGAAATTTGCAAAGACGCATGAGTGGGTCGCCCTGGATGGTGACGTTGCTACCATTGGAATTAGTGACTTCGCCGTCAAGGAATTGACAGATGTTGTTCACATTGAACTTCCGTCAGTCGGAAAAACCGTCGCTGCCGGAGAGGAAATGGGTGAGATCGAAAGCGTGAAAGCTGTCAGTGATCTTTACGCTCCTGTGAGTGGTGAAATTGTCGAAGTCAACGATTCACTCGAAGCCGATCTCGGACCACTTTCAGATGACCCGTTCCAAGCCGGTTGGATCGTGAAGATCAAAGCGTCCGATCCGAGTGAGTTAGACGCGTTAATGGATCATGCTGCCTATCAGGCAAGTTGTGAAAGCCATTAGGGCAACTTCCGATATTGTTTGCCCGCAGTTCAGCCCGCGAGCAACTGGTTTCGTCAATTTTTGATCAATTGGCCAGTACTGATTGACTCGTGTTCACTGCACAGGTTCCACAAAAGTTGATTCCATTGAAGGGTGACTCTCCACGAAGTCAATCGCGAGTACGATTTCGAAGAATGATTGAGTTTTGTGGCTCTTCCATACTGAGATGAAAATCGACTCCGTTTGATAACCCAACTCACAAGCTTGTGTTCTGGATTTTATGTAGCGGGTGGCTGCTCGATAGAAAGCATCCGTGTGATTCCAAGTGGGGCGATTTCCCAGTTTGAGAAACATTCTCAATTTGTTCAAACGGACTCGTAATCGAATCCCAGCCCGATACGATTCTCTGTTGAAGACCAGCGATCGGATGAGCATTGATCCTGAACATCGGGATTGGCTTTCTGACTCCGAGGGAAACAATCGATGCATCGGTTTCCGGGCTGATTCTCAATTTCAAAGGCTGCCAGGGATGTTGCAGTCGTTAACAACGTTGGTCACTCACGGTTGATGAGCTGAGTCCAGCGATTTCATCTTGATTGAACTGGACTCATCAAGACGAAACTCCAGGAGCTTCAGCGTGGCGTATCTTTACAATACACCAGAACAACAGCAGCAAATGCTAGATGTGATAGGTGTCGAATCAATTGAGCAACTTCTGACACAAGTTCCGAAAGAACTGCAGCTGGATCGTCCACTTGATCTTCCAGCTCCTATGACGGAACTGGCTCTCGAACAGCACGTCGGGAAGCTGGCTGCCAAAAACAACGTTGATCGCGTTTGTTTTCTCGGCGGAGGAGCGTACGATCACTACATCCCATCAGTGATCGACGAACTCGCCAGCCGTGGGGAATACTACACTGCTTACACACCGTACCAGGCTGAGGCGAGCCAGGGGACACTGCAGGCGTTCTTTGAGTACCAGTCACTAATCTGTGCCTTGACCGGATTCGACGTCTCCAATGCCAGCCTGTACGAAGGTGGAACCGCAGTCAGTGAAGCTGCCTTCATGGCGATGCGCGTCACACGTCGGCATGGGAAAGTTCTCATCTCTGAAGGAGTTCATCCAGAGTACCGGCACGTTCTCGAAACCTATGTGCGGAATCTGGAGACCGAAGTGGTCACGATTCCAATGGTCAATGGAACGACTGACCTCGCCAAAGCGAAAGAGTTGATTGACGATCAGACGGCATGTCTGATCTTTCAGCAACCAAACTTTTTTGGATGTGTCGAGGATGGTGAAGAGCTTTGCAAAATTGCCAAAGAGCATGGTGCACTTTCGGTTGTCTCGTTTGATCCAATCAGTCTAGGGCTGATGAAGCGTCCCGCGGATTACGGTGCCGATGTCGCTGTCGCGGAAGGGCAGTCACTCGGAGTCCCTTTGCAATACGGTGGACCGTATCTCGGGATTCTTGCTTGTCGCAATGACTATGTCCGAAAAATGCCTGGTCGGTTGATTTCAATGACGACTGACCGAAATGGCAAACAATGCTATGTTCTCGGATTACAGACTCGGGAACAGCATATTCGCAGAGACAAAGCGACGAGTAACATTTGCACAAACCAGGGGCTGTTAGCACTCCGTGCGACTTTCTATCTCTCTCTGATGGGACCGGAAGGAATGCGTGAAGCAGCTGAGCTTTGCTGTCAGAAAGCCCACTACGCAGCGGACCAACTCACAAAGATTGACGGCGTCGATCTGATGTTCGATACCCCCTTCTTCAAAGAATTCACTCTTCGCGTGAAAGGGGGAGCTGAGAAGTTCCTGAAGCGGGCGGCTGCGGCAGGATTTGATTTGGGACCGGAATTGAGCCAATTCCCGCAAGCTCCACAATCTGTTCAAGATGGTGTGCTGGTCGCGGTGACGGAATCAAGAACAAAAGAAGAGATCGACGCACTTGTCGCGGCTCTTGCGTGATAACACGTCCTGAAACGCAGACTTTTCTCAATCAATAATTAGAGTAGACGTTGCGAGACGTCAGGTTTTTTTATGCGTAACACAATTTCAACTCGACCGCTTTTCGAACTTTCCTTTCCGGGACGTCGTGCCGCAATGCTGCCCGCCTGTGATGTTCCCGAGCAGGAACTCAGCTCGCTTTTGCCAGCGAAATCACTGGCAGACAAAACTGCTCCGCTGCCTGAACTTGCTGAGGGTGATGTGGTTCGACACTTTGTGAATCTCTCGACAATGAACATGTGCGTTGACACGCATTTCTACCCGCTCGGCAGTTGTACGATGAAGTACAATCCCAAGCGACACGAGCGACTCTCGCGAACTCATGGGCTCGGGGATTTGCATCCTTATGCACGTCCGGAAGATTCGCAGGGGATGCTGCACCTGCTTTATGAGTTGCAGGAGATGCTCGGTGAGATCGCCGGCCTGCCAGCAGTTTCCTTGCAACCGGCAGCTGGAGCCCAAGGGGAACTCGCAGCGTTGCATGTTGCTTCGGCCTATTTTAAGAGCAAAGGCGAAAATCGAACGAAGGTCGTCTTTCCAAGTAGTGCACACGGAACCAATCCGGCCAGTGCTGCGTTAGCAGGTTTCGATTGTGTCCAACTCGAGCCCTCTGAGAGCGGACTGGTTGACCCTGATGATCTGTTGAAGCATGTCGATGAGCAGACAGCTGTCTTCATGATTACGAATCCCAATACGCTTGGGCTTTTCGAAAAAGATATCGCGAAGATCTCCAGCATTCTGCACGATGTCGGCGGTCTTGTTTACATCGATGGGGCAAATATGAACGCCATTCTTGGCATCACCCGCCCGGGCGATTTCGGCGGAGACATGATGCACTACAACGTTCATAAAACCTTCACTGGACCACACGGTGCTGGAGGTCCGGGAGCAGGTCCGATTGCGGTTCGCGATTTTCTGGCAGATTTTCTTCCGGGACCGGTTGTGACAAAATCACAAGAGGATGGGACCGATGTTTATCAGTTAACGACACCTTCGAGAAGCATCGGCCGGATGCGTTCGTTCTTTGGGAATGTTGGGATTCTCCTTCGTGGATATTTCTACTTACGCACTCTCGGCGCTCAAGGCTTGCGGGATGTTTCAGAACACGCTGTGTTGAATGCCAACTACCTAAAAGCCCGTCTCAGCGATATTCTTCCAGTCCCACGTGGAGAATTCTGTATGCATGAATTTGTCGCATCGGCACGGCAGCTCAAGGATGCACAAGGGATTACCGCGATGGATATCGCCAAGCGTCTACTCGATTTCGGATTCCACGCTCCGACTGTTTACTTCCCGCTCGTTGTTGCAGAAGCAATGATGATTGAACCTACGGAAACGGAGTCCAAAGAAACTCTGGACGCCTTCGTAGAAGCGATTCAGACGATCGTGAAAGAGGATGCAAGTTTCCTTCATGATGCACCGCACAGTACAATCATTCGGCGGCCCGATGAAGTTTCCGCTGCCAGGAATCCGCTCTTGAACTGGCAGGCATGCGTGAAGGATTAGAGCATTTTCAATGCTTGCCGTGCCCGTGAAGGACGCGTTTTACCAGTGAAAATGTTTTCCGCCATCAGGCAGATCGCGAAACCGATTTTCGAAAATCCTTCAGGGCAACGGGTTCAATATTGATGAGATCATGGAACGACAGAAACTCCCTGAAGAAGCTTTGAGAATCACGGAGTCTCCCCGTCCATGTTCTTACATCCCGTCCGAAACTGCATCGCTCGAGTATCGACTCTTTCACTCTCTTAAGCCGAGCGAGGTCGAGTTCCTTTTAGAACGTGGCTGGCGGCGTTTCGGCAGTCACCTCTTTCGGCCAGCTTGCGAAAATTGTTCTCAGTGCGTTCCGATTCGGGTCGATGTTGAGAATTTCCAGCCGACGAAGAGCCAGCGAAGAGCGAAACGCCGAAACGAGCACATCACAGTTTCGCTACATGAACCGGGGCTCACTCAGCAGCATCTCGACTTGTACAACCGTTGGCATGTCGACATGACCGACCGGCGTGGCTGGAAGTTGCAGCAATCCTCTCCGCAGAATTATGCAGAAGGGTTTCTCTCGGGGGATTTTCCAAGCTTGCATGAGCTTCGATATTTCGATGGTGAATTGCTTGTCGGTGTTGGTCTGATCGATTTGCTGCCGCATTCGATTTCCAGTGCGTATTTTTATCATGACCCCGACTGGCGATCGCTCAGCCCGGGAACTTTCTCGATGGTTTGCGAGATCGAATTTGCTCAGCGATTAGGTTTAAAGCACTTGTACCTGGGATACTGGATCGATGAGTGCCCATCGATGGAATACAAAAATCGCTTTTACCCATCGGAGACGTTAGTTGGGTATCCAGCTGACGAGAAGCGTCCAATCTGGAAACCGTATGCGGATTGAGTTGCCGTCTCGTTGCAGTTGGAGGATACTGTCACTTCCTGACAATTCTTGTTTGTGTATGTGACTTTGAAAGAGTTTGGAGAGACCATGGATTTGCTGTCGACGTTGAGCGGTTCCTTGATGGAAAACTTTTATCCTGCGGGTTGGGATCTCGCCAAAATCGATGCTTGTGTCGATGATGATCCATCGACAATCACTGATCGGCAATCGTGGTGGCATCCTGATTTCGAGCCGATTCCGTGCCAGTCGGTCGCAGATTTCGACACTCTGATGGGGCACGAAATCGCGAAGACGATTCGTCGGACCGGCGAGGAAGGCAAGCAACTCGCTTTCATCCTTCCAGTCGGACCGATGGGGATGTATCGCTGGGCGGTCTACTTCCTCAATGAATGGGGTGTCGATTGCAAGCATGTCCATGGCTTCAACATGGATGAGTGGAGTGACTCTGAAGGAAATACACTTCCGAGTGATAATACAGGTGCGTTTCAATACGCTATGGAGCAGGCCTTCTACGGCCCATTAGGCGACCTTACGGTTCCTGAAAACCAACGTAACTTCGCAACGAAGGACAACTTGCCGACATACGCAGAAAAGATTGCTGCGATCAAAGATGGTGGCGGTGAACTGGCAGTGGCTTTCGGGATTGGTCGAGTCTGTCATATTGCTTTCTGGGAACCACATTTCGCTGCCGAGTATGAATCAGAAGCTGATTGGAAAAAGGCCACACACCGCATCGCTGCGAAACTGCATCCGCTCACCATTGAGCAAAATGCGATCACGAGTTTCAAGAGTCGGACCACACATGTGCCTGCTTACGCGAACACCGTTGGACCGGGGCTCTTTCTTCAGGCCGATCACATTATTGGAGGAGCGGACGGAGTTCTTTCACGCGGGATGATGTGGCAAGGACTTAGCTTGTGGATGACATTGCGACACGAACCGACTTCCTGGATTCCATCAACTTACATGCCGACGCAATCAGGCCGTCTCTTCTTCCTGGAAGAACTCGCAGGTCCGCTACTTGCCGAATGCAATTAACACTCGATTCAGACTGAAGTTCACAACTTGAGTGGACTGATCCAAGGTTGATCAATCACACGTTGCTCGTGTTCGCATTTGCGAATACGAGCAACAATTTTGATAGGTCCCTCAAAGATCGTTTCAGGGTCATGAGCGTGCGGGGTAGAGCATCTTCACAGTTGGCGTGCGATAAATCGCTGCATCTTGAGTGGTCATTGACCTCCCCCCAGGGCTCAATGGGGTAGTGAAAATAAAAAACATTCTCTGCGTGGCAACGGGAGAGAGAATTCACTCGACTGTTCCAACGCGTTTTTGCCATGCTTCAAATTGGCGTGTGAGTTGCTCCAGACGTGCTGGTTCTTGGCTGGCAAGGTCATTGGTTTCAGTCCCGTCAGCCTCAAGGTTGAAGAGTTGCCACGTTCCACCTTTGTGAGCTCTCACAGCTTTCCAGTTACCAACACGAATTGCGTGATGCTGAGGCACCATCCAGCAAAGCTGTTTATGTTCTTCTCGCTGTTTGTTTTGAAAGATCGGTAACAGGCTTTTGCCCTCCACTGGTAACGGTCGTCGACCATTGAATTCGGTCGGGTATTCGGCATTCGCGACATCCACAAAAGTTGCCATGAAGTCAATGGCATGCCCAGGTTGTCTGGTGATTTGATCACCCTTGCGGATCACTGCAGGCCAACGAACGACCAGTGGTGTTCGAATTCCCCCTTCGTACCCTTCCATTTTCGTTCCACGAAACGGGGTATTGCTCGCATTGGCCCAGGCGGGTCCGTAAGCGGCAAATGTGTCGTGAGGTCCGGGAAGATTCTCGGGACCGCTCCCTGGTCGAATCGGCTGACCATCTTTTCTCCAAGTGGTGTTGTTGCCACTCGGACTAAATCCAAAGCCGCTTTTTCCCGGAGACAGCCCGCCATCCGGAGCAGCACCGTTATCGGAAAGAAACATGACGAGCGTGTTATCGACTTCGCCCGCCTCCTCAAGAGTCTTAAGAAGTTGACCCAGACCACGATCAATTGCTGCGACTTGTGCAGCATAGACTGCCATCCTCTCAGCTTGCCAGTTTTTGAACTTGTCAGTCTCCCAGTCTCGAACTCCTGGCGAACGTGCTGCAAGTTTCCATTCGGTCGGAATCAGCCCAGACTGTCGCTGGCTTTCAAAACGCCGCCGTCGAATCTCATCCCATCCCTGCTCTCGATACGTTTCCCGATAGCGTACTACGTCTGCTTCTCGTGCATGAAGCGGCCAGTGTGGAGCAATGTGTGCAACATACAAGAAGAACGGTTTCTTTTTGTTGACGTTCGATTTCAGGAAACGTAAGGCATGGTCATTGAGAGCATCAGTTAGATAGAAATCATCCGGCAACTCGACCCGTTCACGGTCCATGAAATAGGGATTGCCTTTCACTTCGTGAAAGTAACTGATCTTGGCCTGACACATTGGCCCAAAAAAATGATCAAATCCGCGATCCAAAGCGGAATCTCGCCCCTGCCATTTTCCGACCATCGCGGTGTTGTATCCGGCTTGCTGAAGCACCTCGCCGAGAGTGACGCACTTGTTAAAGTCTTTTGGTTCATTCCAGCGGTCACCACGATGGCCAACTTGCTGGGAGTACAATCCTGTGAGCAACGAAGCGCGGGTCGGTCCGCAAATTGCATTGTTATAGAACTGCGTGAATCGCAAGCCTTCTCGGGCGAGTGAGTCAATGTGTGGCGTCTCAATTTCGCCTCCGTAACAACCGATATCCGACCAGCCGAGGTCATCTGCCATGACAAGAATGATATTAGGCTGGCGTCCCGCTGTAGTTTCGGCCCCAAATAATGGGAGCGGAATAGCAAGCAAAAACAAGACAACCAAGAGGTTTTTGTTCATGAGGTTTTCGCCATTTCATTTTAGAGCAGGTTCTGAAACCTGATTCTGTTCATTCAAACTCGTCTCACTGAAAGGCAGTATAAGATTCGAGATTCTGCCCAACCAGAGCGGGTTCTTCGAGACCCTGTGTGGACCTGCGGAACTGGCGATGTCATTCTCTGAAAACCGTTTCAACGAGGGCCGATTTTGACTGCATCTACTGGTTCAAGTATATGTGATGTCCAATTTTCCATATGCATCACACTCCCCGAGGACATAAGAAACGCGAAAGTTTTTTACCTTTGAGTTCCAGCTGCCGTCTGGACGGAGAGCTGGTCCTTTCAGGATATTCAACAGATCGCAAGTTGGGTCGCAAAAATTTGCCGTCGACAGAAATGGCGACATTTTTCAGAATGTATTAACTCAGACATGATCAATGAGAACGGGTTATTTGAGAAAAGCGGTCGTTCAGCAAGGGGACATGGATGTTCTGTTCGGAATGTGGCGTCGAAGCGAGTGGGAAGTTTTGCTTCAATTGTGGAAACCGATTGCATGGTGTGGAATCGGGAGAGACCGGGAAGGCTGTCGCTCCGGTGGCTCCGCATGTCGATTGGCGAAATGAAGTTCAGTGCGAGAAAATTATTCAGGTGGAGGCAGTCCGGTCGGTCATTGCCGGGCATGCCAGGCGGGCGTCGAAGGGACTGAGCGGTGAGGAATGTCTATCGATCTATGACAGCATCGTTTCGTCACCTGTTCCGCTGGCAAAGCTTGCGACACTTGTTCAGCCGTTTTACGCAGCTCGTGGAGTCCGCACAGGAAAGGAGCGTGCAGGACAGATCTCCGCTCCGGTGGGAGTAGTGATTGCCCGCGCTCTATGCTCGCTGGCCAAGCATGGTCAGACGTTTGAAACCGTCGAACAGGCAGAGGATGCCTGCACGTTGATCGCAGAGCTTCCGTCGTCAATTCTGGCACTCAAGGGGGAAATCCGAATCACGATCACGCGGCAACAAGGTCCAACGCGTGTCACTGCCCTGACGAACATTCCCGGACAATGGTTCGATTGGGGGAAGAGCCGAAATTGCCTCGATCAACTCTTCCTGGACTTACGCTCAACGATGGGGCTTCCTGATGAATCGAGGAAAGACGCTGCCTGAGTGATGCTGGTTTCGCTCATCGAAACTTTGACAAGCATGAGAGCAACGACTCCAGATGGCCTTCGCTTTCCAGAAAAATCTGAAGAAGGTTACGTTGACCAGCCAAGGCTGAAGTGACTTGGTCACGCGAGTCTCGATTTCCTGCTGTCAAAAGATCAATCAAACTGTTGATTCCCGCGATCCCTTGTATTTATTTATCTCGGTCAGTCAAACTGCATGATTCTAGAGCAGTTTGCTCTACCGTATGCCCGTGAAGAACGCACTTCTCTAGTAAAAATACTGTTCGCCACGAGGCAGAACCTGCAAACCAATTCGAAAGATGCTCTATAAGACACGGTGCCACGAGATCGTGACGAACGCTTTGGGGCAATGATCGAAGCGTCCTCTGTCCAAAGAAGGAGATTCAACATGTTCA
This sequence comes from Thalassoglobus sp., assembly GCF_048270125.1. NCBI lineage: Bacteria > Pseudomonadati > Planctomycetota > Planctomycetia > Planctomycetales > Planctomycetaceae > Thalassoglobus > Thalassoglobus sp. The sequence goes on from NZ_JBLWTN010000002.1 coordinate 170,095, forward strand.
AGTTCTTTGCCAGGATGCTGTCTGTTGGCTCAGGAGGGCTCAGATGCCGCAGGACTGTCTCCTGTCACTTGCGACACGAATTCACTTCTCTCGCAGTTTCCATTCTTGCAGTCATCTTTGCACAACCCGTTTTGGGAACGGTTCTTCATGCTGAGTCATCCGCCCGTCCAAACATCGTTCTGATCCTGACAGATGATCACGGATATGCTGATCTGTCCTGTCAGAATGAAGTGTCTGATGTCAGGACTCCTCATGTCGATTCGCTCGCTGCGAATGGCGTTCGCATGACTGCCGGATATGTCACCGCTCCGCAGTGTAGTCCTTCTCGGGCAGCTGTGATCACCGGTCGCTATCAACAGCGATTCGGCCTCGATGAAATTTCGCGATGTCCACTTCCACTGGAGGAAGTGACTTTGGCGGAGAGACTGAAGGCTGCGGGATATCGAACAGGGATGGTGGGGAAATGGCATCTTTCGCCCAATGCCGTTTCTGTGCGATGGGCCAAAAAAAATCTTCCGAATTTAAGATTGAATACAAACGGTCGGGTGAATATCCCGCTTGGAAAAACTGTCGAGTATTTTCCTCACGCGCAAGGCTTCGATGAATACTATGCTGGCGAAGTGCAGCAGTATTTTGCGAATTTTGATCCCGGAAAAAACGAATTACTCTCGACGGGAAAATGGAGAAGTGATCGCGGTTACCGTATCGATTTGCAAACGACGGCTGCGACAAATTTTATTGATCGCAATGCTGATCAGCCATTCTTTCTGTACCTCTGTTACTTTGGTCCGCATGTTCCGCTTCAGGCAACTCCTGAATATCTCAAGCGATTTCCGGGGGAAATGAAAGAACGGCGACGCTACGGATTAGCAATGCTGTCAGCGATCGATGATGGCGTCGGTCAGATTCTCTCAGCGTTGCGCAAACATGAAATCGAAGAGAATACACTCATCGTTTTTACCAGCGACAACGGCGCTCCTCTCAAATTGAATATGGAGGATGACCCGATTGGACGCGGTGGACCGATCTGGGATGGTTCTCTGAACACTCCCTGGATTGGTGAAAAGGGAATGCTCTCCGAAGGAGGAATTCGTGTTCCGTTCATTCTGCAATGGAAGAATGTTCTCCCCGCCGACACGGTTTATGAACAGCCAGTTTCCACTCTCGATATCGCAGCGACTGCCATCGCAGCTGCCGGGCAAGCTATCGACAACTCTCTGGATGGGGTCGATTTACTTCCTTACCTGACAGGGGAGAAGAAGACACCTCCACATCAGTCTTTATTTTGGAGGTTTTGGAATCAGTCAGCTGTTCGGTCAGGAAAATGGAAGTACCTGAAAGCAGGGCAAAGTGAGGAGTATCTCTTTGACCTGGATTCCCAAGAACACGAACGGAAAAACGTTCTAAAAGAGCACCCTGATGTTGCCGCAGATCTTGCCACACAATTGAAGAAGTGGTCCGAAGAACTCCGCCCGCCCGGCCTTCCTCGCCACGAAGTGAACGACCAGGAGTCGGCGTGGTTCAAACACTATCTTCAAGCAGACTGACTTGTTTAAACCTCATCTTGAATTGAGTCAGTCCAAGGAGTCCACCGAATTTGAATCTGCTCTAATCGTCCAGAGTCAGGTCGATCACGTTTTTATTGTTTTCTTCGACAACTGCGGTGAGTGTCGAGGTACTTTGTGAGCTGAATTTTTCAGGCAAGATCGGTTTCGGTTTTGCAACTCTCTGGTTTCGACCCGGGTGAATGAGGCCTGGGGGAACGTAATCAGTAGAGTCGGTCTCTGCTACGGCAACCGGTTCTGCAGTAGCTTTTGTTTTAGTCACAGTGATAACTTGCTGACCTGCGACTGCGCCATCATTTGCACTGAAGGTGGTCAACTGATATCTCCCCTGATCGTCTGTTCGACCGAAGGCACTCTTTTCTGAATCCGCATTAAAGAAGACAAGATCAGCGCCAGCAACTGGTTCCCCCTTCCAGGTAAGTTGCCCAGAAACGGGGAAGACTTCTACTTGGTTAGATTTGCTTTTCGAACCACACCCTGCGACAAGAGGAACGATCGCAAAGCTGAGGATGATGGTGAGTATCGATTTCATTTTTCAAGTTCCTGCCGAAAGCAGCGATTTGGTACAAAGAAGCGACTGTGACAACCTCAGTGCAGACGACAAGACGTGACGCTGAAAAGTCTTAATATGATCTAACGCTTGTGTGAGTCTTCTGCCCGTGGAGAGTGATTCATAAGATGAAAAGCACTCTTCACGGACACAAGAAGCACGAAAATATTCTAGAATTCTCCAACGACTTCGCCGCCACTTTTCGTTCCGAGAGCTCCCCACACACCGTACGGGCTTGGAGCTCCAAGTGTTGTTGAAACTCCAAGATTTCCTGTGTCGATGCTGTCGCTGATGAAACGAACCGCTCCGTCAGCCATCAGAACCTGAACGCCTCCGGTGTGGTGGCTACTTGCGGTCATCAGGTTGATAGGTCCGTCAGCGTTGGGGTCTGCGTTGTCGATGCAAGATGGACCATTTGGTGCGATGATTGTTGTGAATGCGACGTTTTCTGGCTGACCGTCTTGCCAGGCATGGCTGAATCGTCCTTTCACGCCTGCACCTGACTGGTAGCGGTCTCCATTTGAAACTGCGGCAGCGGCAGCTAAACAGGCTCCAGGGTTTGAGCTAATGGCTGCCACGTTGGTTAAGATTCCTTCTTTAATTGTCGGGTTCGGATTTCCGTTGATTCCGAAACTCGCCTGAACACGTTCGCTCAGGGCGACGGTGTTGCTTGTTCCGTCAGTAATATGTTGCATTCCGTAAGTTGTGCGGAACGCAAAGAGGCCGTTGACGTTCGTCGCGTCGCGGTTCGCTGCCCCAACATAATCACCCATTGAGAAAGCGTAACTTGAGGTTCCGCGTGATGTCGCAATTCCAGGGTCACTTGGGCATCGGAGACCTGGGATTTGTTTATGCCAAACATTCCAACCACTCCAGGGAGCAGCTCCCCCAGGAGGGACGTTTGGACTTGTTGACGTATCGCCAGCTTCAATCTGATTGTAAAGCGGAGCCTGGTCGAGGAATGGAAGCAATGAGATCATCCCTGAACGGCGGTCGTAGTTCCCGTCCAGTCGCGATGAATCACCTCCGCCGCGAGTTCCACCTTTGCGGTAAACAAATGAGTTGTGAATGTCATGGTAGTTGTGCAGTGCCAATCCAAGTTGCTTGAGATTGTTTTTGCATTGTGTGCGTCGGGCAGCTTCTCGAGCTTGTTGGACTGCGGGTAACAGCAGTGCCACCAAGATTGCGATAATCGCAATCACGACCAGAAGTTCAATCAGTGTAAAGCCACGTTGGCGCGCAGGGCGAGTTTTCATTACGGATCCATAGGTCTGGAAAAGAAGAAATAGAATCAAACGCGGATGCAGGGGAAACCTGCGGTCATCGCGCGATTCGGACAAGAAATTTCACAAAGTCATCAAGGTGAATTACTTAAATCAAGCCATTCTCTTTTGAAGCTCTTCGGTTCACAGTTAACCGTGGCTGAAAAGGGAAGGGAAGTCAGGGGGGGTAGTCTCAAGTCATCTTGAGGGGGGGGACAATAGCTACTTCAGTAACAAGAATTGTTCGTAGATTGAAACATTAAGTCGAGGTGGAAGTTCCGTGGGTACGTTCAAATTTCGCGAATTCTTGCTGGACCTTGAATCCCCATCTATTTAATGCCTCTTTTTCACATTCATACCGCTTTTTCACTCGAAATTCAGGTTGAGGTGAGCCCCTCTTGCTTCTCGTTTGTAGGACAGCTGAAGGCTCGTTTCTGAGAAAGCAGCAGTGACCGGACAGGAGTCTCTCAGAATTGAGTCAACGAGAAGTGCGATAAGCGCAAACCGAAATGGATGAACTCCGATGCGTCGTCGGCGAGAAATTTTCTGTATCAGGAAGAGTTGATGAGTTGCCAGTTTCGGCCTTTGAAGGCTGAGAGGATAAGACGCAGTCGTGTCGTACTTTCAGCAGAGCGAAATGACCAGTTTTGGGTTTGCTCCAGCGGCTGATCGGGCAATGGATCAGGAGAAGAAGCAGTCGATGGAGCGGGGCGCTGGGGAAGCGATGAGTCGCTTCAAGTAGAGATCGTCTCAGCGATGTTCAACGGGATCGCCGGGAAGCCTGCAAGGCTCGATGAACAGCAGGCACTCGCAACAAGACAGAGCGAGAAAGGCTCTGTCTTGTTGGGGCCTTGATTGATTTTGAGGCAGCTTTCAATCGTGAAATGGAGCGATTCGCTTTTGGCGATTCGTCAACGACAGAAAGCAGTTGCACTCAGTGCGATATCCTGAGAGTTGTCAGGTGACTTATTTATGCAGCGGCGCGTCGGACCAGTTTCAGGATGCGTTCAAATTCAACGTTTGATGAAAACGGAATCAGGATCTGGCCTGTGTCTTTGCCTTTGAGTTTGATGTCGACTTTCACGCCAAGCAGGTCACGAAGTTGAGCTTCCAGCGAGCTGACGTGATTCGTCCGGTCGTTGTCTGCTTGAGAAATTGGAATCGTGTCAGCAGCGTCTGCTGTCTCTGCGTCTTTTGCGGCATCGGCAGGAGCGGCGTCTTCTTTGTTCTCTGTCAGCAGTTCTTTGACTGCAGCTTCCGTTTTTCGTACGGAGAGTTTTTCCGACTGGATACGGCCACAGAGAGCAAGCTGGTCAGCTTCTCCCAACGCCAGAAGTGCTCGAGCATGACCGGCGCTAATGCGTTCTGAGTGGAGGGCATTTTTCACTGGGTCTGGCAGGTCGAGCAATCGGAGCATGTTGCTGACTGCCGAACGGCTCATGCTGAGCTGTTTGCCCAACTCTTCAATGCTGCAACTGAACTGGTCAAGGTAGTCCCTGAAGGCCTGTGCTTTCTCCAGATCGTTGAGGTCTTTGCGCTTGAGGTTTTCCTCAAGAGCATATTCGCATGCGGTCTTATCGATCACATCGACGACCCGGCACGGGATGGTTGTTAAGCCTGCTTTCTGTGCAGCTTGCCAACGACGTTCACCCGCGATGAGTTGATAAGATCCCTCAAATTCACGGACAATTACTGGCTGAATGACGCCATGTTCTTTGATACTGGCAGCTAGTTCGCCGAGGGATTCCTGCTCGAACTGCTTCCGTGGCTGAAACGGATTGCGAATGATTTGATTGATGGGGAGATAGCTGAGTTCGCCGATCTCTTTGGCTTCCGCAACCTTTTCGACTGAAGCGGGAGCATTGTTTCCAAGCAGCGCGCTTAAGCCTCGACCAAGACGACGATTTGCAGCGACTTGTTGATCTTCTGACATAGCCAGTCTGTCTCCGTACAGCATCATTTCGAGAGAGCAGCATCCGAGCTGCCATGTGTGGTGAAAAGTTTCAAACCTTTCGAAACCTTCGACACTACTCATTCGGCATGTTGACGCCCGAACCTGAAGACGGGCTCGGATTCCTGCGCAGATGGAGTGGGATTTCAATTCATCGTGGTAAGCTGCGATAGGCAGGAAAACTGAGTGCTGTCTATCGCTTGAAGGGCTTGTCAGTCAGTCTTGAATCACCTTCCATAATTGGATTTTTTGTTCCCGATTTTTCTCAAGTTCCGAAGGAGGGAAGTCGTCCAGCAGCACCAGGTCGCTCGCATGGTAGGGGAACTCTTCAATCAGCGTTGCTCGATCTGTTTCCGTTTTGAGTTCTTGTTGCTCATCAGGAGCATGAGGTCCCAGAACAAGGAACGTGGGTATTCTGGGAGCGTTTGGTATCGGCGTCAGCATCACCAGATTCGATCCCGGTTGAGTGATGAAATTGAACCGATCGCCATCGTCGCTGGCTAAATGGTAGTAGAGCCCCGGTTCACCAATCACATAAATAATCGCGTCGATGTCATTTGGCTGTTTGGTGGTTCGGACGAGGTGTTGAATCTCTTCGACAATTGATTCTGAGATGCGCGCCAGTTGAGTGCGATCCTCGAATGTCGACTCCCCAATTCCTGAGCGTAAGAGGAAGATTAAACAGAGGCCGAGTATGCCACTTCTGAGGACCAGTCGTTTCTTATTCGCAACGACGGCAGCGTTCTCCTTGTGGCATAACAGTGCCTGGAAACCGAGAGAGGAGGCGATGATCAAGCCAATCCATAGCGGCATCAAAAGTCGTGGATAAGGTCGGTAGAGTGGTGTCGTCAGGAGAAGGCCGCCGATCCACGCAGCGATCAACCAAAAACCTAATCGGTCAACTTCCATTTGTTTCCGAAGCCCAGAGAACAAGCCATATCCAGCGAGGAGAAGCGCGAACAGAATCGGTTGCCCCAGTGCCAGGATTGAGACACAGAAGAACAGGACAACCCAGAACCGGTTCGACCATTGCATAGGATTTGCATTGCGATTCCTATGGAACAAAAGGATGGCACAAACTCCACCAACAATTAACAGCCTGGAGTTGAGGCTCTGCACGCTGAAGTGTCTCGTCCAGGAATCCCACCAGCCGCCGAATCCAACGATATAACCGGCATGATTCTGTGCGACTGCCGAGTATCCACCGTGCTCTTGGAGGCTCCATAGACAGGGCAACCAGAAAAGAAACGCCCCGAGAGCGATCACCAGAAATGTTCCCGCGCGAGGCATCCATTCGGAAGTTTTGGGGCGATCAAATAGAACTGAACCGGCCAGTCCAGCCCCGAGAATTGCTAACGGCAGCCAGCCGTTGTATTTCGTCCACCACGCTGCCGCCGTAAACAAGGCTGCACCAAGAATCGCCAGCGTGTTCCGATCTCTCAATGCGAGCAACCCACACCCGACCGCTAAGACCATGAACAGGCAAACAGGAGTGTCAGTCAACGCGGCTCGGCTGTATTGAATCAGGAAATCACTGAACGTTGCTAATGATGCAGCTGCGATGGCTGCTGCATCTCCTGCAATCAATTTTGTCAACCACCAGATGGCAGCGACCAGTGCCGTCCCCAAAACGACATTGACGAACATCACCGTATGCGGATTTCCACCGGAAAAAATGAGAGCCCATTCGAGAATGGCTGGGAATAATGGTGGTGCATAAAGGTGTCGATCGGGGTAACGAAAATCCATATGGCTGGAGAAATAGTTTGATGCATAAACCCCTTCATCAAAATGCTCGATCGACATGTGAGCAGGGGCCGACGCTCGCAACGCAAACGCAATCACAATCAGTCCACCGAGAATCCATCCCCGGGACTGAGTGAATTTTGGCTGCCCTGTTTTTGGCTGATCTGTTGAAGGTGGAGAATCAGGAATGATCGGGAACTTTCAGGAAAAAAAATGAACTCAGTGGATAAATATCGAACGTCACAGATGCGTTTTGGCCCCTTGGTTTGAAGGCTGGGCACAGTTCTTGAAAGTTGGGTACAGTCCAGGCAGGGGAACTTCGCGAAGTGAAAGCTCTGGTAGTATAGAATAATAACGATACGAATTCGTTCTACGAAGCTGATTTCATTCAAGCTCCAGTTCTATTCCCGCAGTTCATTTCGTCGATTCATCCCACCATTCATTTGACTGTAGTTCATTATGGAAATTTACATCAGCACCGACATCGAGACGGATGGTCCTATTCCGGGGCCGCATTCGATGTTGAGCCTTGGGTCGGCAGCTTATCTTCCTGATAAAACGTTAATTTCAACAATTGAGATTAACTTCGAGACCCTTCCCGGAGCGACCGGACACCCGGAAACGATGGAATTCTGGAGCCGGTACAAAAAAGCGTATCAGTACACTCGGGTCGACACGCAATCGCCGGAAGGGGGGATGCAGCAGTATGTTGACTGGGTGGAGGAACTCGAAGGAAAGCCGGTCTTTGTAGCGTATCCAGCTGGCTTCGACTTTCTGTTCGTTTATTGGTATCTCATTAAGTTTGTCGGTCGGAGTCCGTTCTCGCATTCCGCACTCGATATGAAAACATTCGCCATGTCGCTGATGGGCAAAGGCTACCGGGAATCAACCAAAAGAAACATGCCTCGCCATTGGTTTGACAGGCATCCTCACACCCACAAAGCCCTCGACGACGCCATCGAACAGGGAGCGTTGTTTTGTAATATGCTGGCAGATTGGCAAGAGAGGCCTGGCAACTCTAAACTCTTCTGACTCACACCAGTCCGGAACTTGTGGACTGGTCACTTTTCTCAATGTTTGAGTGAAAATTCAAATTTCAGGATCAGTCCTACAAGTCTACTGGCTCCTTGTCTCTTAACTTTAGCCTCATCTGCAATGCCCGGTCTCTTCGATCAACAGGAAAAACAAGCACAAACAAAGGCTCAACCGCTCGCTGCGCGGATGCGACCACGATCGCTGGAGGAGTTCGTTGGCCAACGGCACTTTCTGGGGAAGGGGATGCTCTTGCAGCGAATGTTGCAGGCGGACCGACTAGGATCGATGATTTTCTACGGACCTCCCGGGACCGGAAAGACATCGCTGGGGCAGGTGATCGCGCTTCAGACTCAGTGTCACTTTGCTGTTCTCAATGCTGCCAGTGTTGGAGTGAAGGAACTCCGGACCGAGCTGGAAGCTGCGCGTGATCGACTTTCCCGGGGCGATGGCCGCACGATTCTTTTTGTCGACGAACTTCATCACTTCAACAAAACGCAACAGGATGTGTTGTTGCCAGATGTGGAAGCAGGTGTTGTGAATCTCATTGCAGCGACGACGGCAAACCCATTCTTCTCGTTGGCCTCTGCGTTGATCAGTCGGAGTCAGGTCTTTGAATTCAAGACGATTGACGAAGAGGACATTGCTCAACTTCTTCGGCGCGCACTGGCAGATAAAGAGCGCGGACTTGGAGAAACAGGGGCGAAGGCGACCGACGAAGCGATTGAGTTTCTCGCTGAAATTTGTGATGGAGATGCCCGGCGTGCGCTGACGGCATTCGAGATTGGAGTGCTCTCGCTCGATGAGAATAATAAGGTCTTCAACTTGCAGGTCGCACAGGAGTCGATTCAGAAGAAGGCTGTCCTGTACGATGCCAAAGGGGATCAGCATTACGATGTCGCCAGTGCGTTCATTAAGAGTATTCGTGGAAGTGATCCCGATGCCGCAATCTATTGGTTGGCGCGGATGCTGGTCGCTGGCGAAGATCCGAGATTCATCGCCCGCCGGATCGTGATCTCCGCCTCAGAAGATATCGGAAATGCCGATCCACAGGCATTGGTCATAGCGAACTCAGCTGCGGAGGCGACCGAGCGGGTCGGGATGCCGGAGTGTCGGATTATTTTGTCACAAGCGGTGACATATCTTGCCTCGGCTCCAAAGTCGAACGCGTCATACAAAGCGGTCGATGCCGCCATTGACGATATTGAAAACAATCGTATTGTCCCCGTCCCCACGCATTTGAAGGATGCTCATTATCAAGGGGCCAAAGACCTCGGGCATGGCGAAGGGTATCAATACGCTCACAACAGTGGAGATGGCTGGGTTGACCAAGACTACCTGGGAGTTGAAAAAACATACTACGAACCGGTCGATCGTGGTTATGAAGCAGAGATCAAAAAGCGATTAGACGAATTACGTCAAAGGCGAAGCGGAAGCGATGACGCATAACAGACAGCGTTCAACGTTGTTCAGCGTTTCAGGAAGTTGAAAATGTTCATGTCGAACCAGTCGATACAGAAAAACAGAACTCGGTAGCGAAAAACAGTACTTGTTGGGAAACCCAACTCGACAAGCCATAACAACGTCAGCAAAGGTCGCAATTAATATGTCTCAACTTGATGATTCGGCACGACGGGCCTATTGGACCGAGCAGCTGGAACTTGGCTACGGAATGGTCGAGGAGTTACTCACCTTTCCGGTCGAAGAATGTGGGGAAGGATTTGCATCGATTCCCGATGCCGCTGAAGCTGCGGGCGTGGAGATGCTGTTTTCGGAATCGAAAATTGCAGGTGACCTCGATCGTGTCTTTTTTATTCGCGAAAGCCTCGTGGAAGATGTGATTGCGATCGGTCGGGTGATGAATGATCGTGGCTGGATTCTGAAAGTTGAAGACGGGTTTCGGTCCCGGGAGATGCAGCGAACACTCGTCCGCAAACCGGCTGTCTTCGATTTGGTGTTACAGAAGTGCATCTGGGAAAATGGTGGGGAGATGCCGCCGGTGGAATTCGTCTTCCGCCGAGCGATTGTGCTGGTTGCTAACATTCCGAAAATCGGCACGCATATGTCTGGCTCAGCGATTGATATCTCCGTTTTTCGCAGAGACGACGGCAGCGAAGTTTGGCGTGGAGGACCGTATTTAGAAGTGAGCGAAAAAACGCCGATGCGATCTCCGTTTATTACCGAAGACGAACTTCAGAATCGTCTCTCAATCACGGAAATCATGGAATCGAAAGGCTTCATGCACTTCCCGTACGAGTTCTGGCACTTCAACAAAGGGGATGCCGGAGATCACATTCTGAATAAGAAGCCTGAGCCCGCTCGCTACGGTCCAGTCGATTGGAATCGGGAAACCAACGAAGTCCAGTCGATGGATAATCCAATGGACCCACTCAATCCTCTCGAACAAATCGAAATTGAAATCGCCGCTGCAATGAAACGGTTGTGAAGTCCGGTGACGGCGATTTTTGTCGTTCTGCGTGGGCTCGGCCTCGCCAATCGGTCTCATTGAGTAGAGCGGGGCTGTTTCTTCGCTCGCTGCTCTGACTGGTAAGTGTAGTCTTGTGATCTCGTGTGAGACTGGGTGAGTGAGGCTTAAAAGAGTGAATCTTCGTGTGCGAACGAAAAAAACGTGGAAATGCAGACGTTGTCGAACTGGATGTTCGAAGTGAAATTGTCAATGATGTTGCATGGAAGTCCGCACAAATTAAGAACTATTGATATCTGAACTCCCAATGGCAAAAGATTTTCTTAAAGAGACAAAAGATCGTTACGATGTCATCGTGATCGGTTCGGGACTCGCTGGCCTGACCAGTGCGAATGTTTTGGCCAAGCAGGGCTACTCTGTTTTGCTCCTCGAACATCACTATCAATTGGGAGGCATGGCGACTTGGTTCAAGCGTCGCGGGGGGCATATCTTCGATATTTCTCTGCACGGATTCCCTGTCGGAATGATCAAAAGTTGCCGGAAGTATTGGACACAGGAAATCGCTGAGAGCATTGTTCAGCTCAAAGGAATTCGGTTCGAGAATCCACAGTTTTCACTACGCACGACGTTTGATCGGAAAGACTTCACACGGCTGATCACCGAACAGTTCAATATTCCCTTCGAGACAGTCGACGCCTTTTTCTCCGCGTCTCGAAAGATGAATTTCTTTGATGACCAGCAGATGACAACCGGGGAACTCTTCGAGAAATTCTTCCCGGGCCGCAGCGACGTCGTTCGCATGCTCATGGAACCGATTGCTTACGCAAACGGGTCGACGTTGGAAGACCCGGCAATTACGTACGGAATTGTCTTCAGTAATTTCATGAGCAAAGGGGTCTTCACGTTTCAGGGGGGAACCGACGCGCTCATTAGTAAAATGAGAGAAGAACTCATCGCCAACGGTGTCGACATACGGATTCGGTCGCTCGTGGAGAAAATCGAAGTCAGTCCGGACCGGCAAGTCAAAGCGGTCCATGTGAATGGAAAACGCATCGAGTGCGGGGCGGTGATGTCCAACGCCAACCTCAAAACCACGATTCTTAAACTGGTCGACGAAGAGCATTTTGACAAAGACTATCTGGAAGAAACAAAAGCAGTCCGGTTGAACAACAGTAGTTGTCAGGTTTACATCGGACTGAAGCCGGGTGAAGGATTCGACGATTGCGGGGACTTGCTGTTTCATTCCGAGCACGATGGCTTCGACATCAACGCGATGCTCTCAATGAATGTGAGCAGTCGGACGTTCTCGTTTTACTATCCACAAACTCGACCAGGCTCGGACCGCTGGTTAGTGGTCTCATCGACAAATGCCAACTACAGCGACTGGGCGAAACTGACGGAAGAAGAGTACCAGCACGAAAAAGAAAAACTGTGCGAAGGAACACTCGATTGCCTCGAACAGTACGTTCCTGATATTCGGGAAAAACTGGATTGGATCGAAGCTTCGACTCCGCGGACTTTTGAACATTACACACGTCATGCTCAAGGAGCGAGTTTCGGGACGAAGTTCGAAGGATTGAAAGTCTCGCAAGCGTTGCCTGAGCATATCAACGGTCTGTTCCACGCAGGGTCTGTTGGCATCATCATGTCTGGGTGGCTGGGTGCCGTCAACTACGGAGTGATTGTTGCCAATGAACTCGACAAGTATCTCACTCCATCGTCTGCAACTGTTTGATCAGCTTAACTCACTTAGTGAACTGTTTGGTCAACAGGGCAGCGAACAGTTTTTTTTGATCCAGGCTTCATAAGTTTTCGTTCAATGAAAATAGAACTTTGAATGAAGATGAGAATTCCCCAGTCGACGAATTTTTGATAACGGAATCCCAGCGGACCACACTTGAAGTGTGGAGCGATCCCCACACTTTTCTGACATCGACGAATGAAAGATGACGACCTTCAGCAACTTGAACTGCTATCCACGCTGGACCGGCTTCGTCATCGCGTGACAACGTGGAGTTCTGTCCCGCTCCAATGGGAGCCAGCACTCCGTTGCCAGTCATTGATCACGCGTATTCTCAGCCGGGTTGAGACGCTGCAGTTTCGTTATGAAGCTCCGATTGTCGTCGCAACCTTCGGTGGGACTGGAACAGGCAAAAGTTCACTGGTGAATGCACTCGTCGGAGAAGAGGTTTCGAGTTCCGGTCGGGAGCGGCCGACAACTCGCAAGCCAAAGCTGATTGTCCATTTCGATACCGATCTGAAACTTCTCAATCTGCCACTCGACGACATTGATGTCGTCCAGTCAGAGGCCGATGTCCTGCGAGACCTCGTGATCCTCGATTGTCCAGATCCCGATACCAACGAGGATAGCGAGGCCGGAACAAATCTGGATCGGTTACGGAAATTACTTCCTTACTGCGATGTGTTGCTTGTCGTTTCTACACAACAAAAGTATCGGTCAGCTCGTGTTTCAGATGAACTGCTGGCAGCTGCATCCGGTTGCCGAATGATCTTCGTGCAAACTCATGCCGATCTCGATGAAGATATCCGAGCCGACTGGAGGTCCACACTCGTCGACCAATATCAGGTCCCCGATCTCTTTTTTGTCGACTCCCTGAAAGCCTTTCACGAACGACAACAGTCTCAGCATCCGACCGGGGATTTTGGTCGACTGATCGATTTGCTGACCTCGAAACTTGGAGCATCTGAACGTCTCCGAATTCGCCGAGCAAACATTGTTGACTTGCTGCAATCTGGCTTGGCTCGTTGTCTGGAGATGATCTCCAGAAAAGAGGACGACTTAAAAACTCTCGACGCGGCACTGAGTCAGCAGCGGGAGCAACTCAGTCAAAAAATGGCACAGCAGCTAAAAAAAGAACTGCTCGCCAGCCACGGATTGTGGGAACGCCGATTACTTTCCGCAGTCACCGATCATTGGGGACTCAGTCCGTTCTCGGCATGTTTAAGGTTTTACAGCGGTATCGGTGGGTTGCTGGCATCGCTCACGTTTTTTCGTGCTCGCAGCACTGCACAGTTGGCACTGCTGGGGACGATTCAGGGGAAACGCTGGCTGGATCATTTTCGTAGCGAGCAACGATCCGAAGAAACGCTTCAGCGAGTGAGTCAGTTCGGTCTCGATGAGTCGCACTTGCGCGAAGCTGAAATTGTGATTGACGGCCATGTCTCTCAGGCAGGGTTTGATTCTTCAGTGATGAGTGATCAATCACTCGATCAACTTCGCAAAGAGGCGGCGGCTGTCGAAAGTCAGTTTGTTGTCGATGCCGGTCAAAAGATCGACGAATCAATCGAAGAATTGGCGAGAAAAAATTCCAAGTTCCACGTGCGATGCTGGTACGAATTTTTGTTCGTCGCCTATTTAATCTTTGTGCTGTATCGTGTTGGCGCGAATTTTTTCTACGAGTCTTTCATTCTTCATCAGCCACTTCTATCGAGTGATTTTTATATTCCCGCCGGGCTGTTCTTGATTCTCTGGTCCGGACTTCTCGTTATCCTGTTGACACGCCGTTTGCGACGCGGGTTGCGTGGTTCTGTCGAAACGCTCGTCAACAATCTTGTTAATCGAAACCTTGAGAAAGGATTGTTTCCGCAGTTGGAACAATCGATTTTGCAGACTCGTCGTTGGGCAAATGACGCGAGGCAATTACAGACTGAGGTCTCTCAATTGAGAGATGAAATCGCCACGTCCCCCCACTTCGGAGCAAAGAATAACGACAAAGTTCCTTAGTTACGCACGTTCATGCCTTAAGCAAATGTATCCTCCAGAGTCAGTGTGCAATTCAGGTCATTACGTTGCTGAGTCATAGCCGTCCAGATTTATGTATTATCTGAACATCCAAAGTCTGAAAACTCCTGATTCATTACGAATCAAATTGAAGGAGTTACAGACGTTGCGGCTGGGACGTTCTACGAAAGCAGCTCTTTCCGTTCCTTGGGATCCCGCGATTTCCCGGGAACATGCAGATCTGACACTGACGGGAAAGGAACTGAAACTCGTTTGCCTGCAAGCAGCCCGAAACCCGGCAGTCTTCAATGGGAAGATTGCTCCGCATTTGATTCTGCAAGTCGGAGAAAGTTTTCGCATCGGATCAACGAGCTTCAAGCTTGAAGTTGAAGAGGTAACTCAAACTGTTCAAGGAGCGCTTACGGGGTCCTGCCAGATCGATATTGGTAACGGGCTGATTCAGTTCGATGCCATGGACGAGACAGGGAGCGCCGATTTGCTCGAGCAACATTCCTACTCTCCCGGCGAACTCAGTAATTTTTCATTTGGAGATGCGGATGATCGGATCGAGATGCTTTCGAAGTTGCCGCAACTCATCTCGCAGTCAGAGTCGGATGAGCAACTCGCCTACAGTCTCGCAAGCCTGTTGTTGAAAGCAGTCCCGAAAGCGACCGCGGTTGCTGTTGCTCAGTTTCCGGTCGACAAGCTTCCAAATGAATATGAAGTCGAGTCGGCATTTCCTCCGCCGCTGATGCTGAGAATCGATACTCGACATTCGTTCGATGGCATCTTCAGGCCAAGTCGGCGACTCATCTTGCGAGCTCTTCGCAATCAACAAAGCGTCATGCAGATCTGGCACGCCGGAGTCAGTTCCGCGAATTTCACATTGACCGAGGGGCTCGGCTGGGCGATTGTCACCCCGATCACTGGGAAGTCATGCGAAGGTTGGTGCCTGTATATTTCCGGTGCTGGCAGTGATGGAGCGATGGTCGTCACTCAGAAATCACTTTTGGGCGAGGTCCGTTGTGCTGAACTGATTGCACAATTCATCGGCTCTGTTCGGCAGGTCCGACTCTTGGAAAACCAAAAAACACGGATGGGCGCCTTCTTCTCTCCTCGAGTCCTGGAGAGTCTCAACAATGCAACTTCTGCCAATGCACTCAGTCCTGTTGAACGAAATATTGCCGTCTTGTTTTGCGATGTCCGGAATTTTTCCATTATGGCTGAGCGGCTTGAAGACGATCTGCTGTCGCTATTGAACAACGTCAGCGAAGCCCTCGGAACCATGACTGACGGAATTCTTGATTTCGACGGAACGATTGCCGATTTTCAAGGAGATGCAGCTCTCGGGTTCTGGGGTTGGCCCGTGCGAAATCCGGACAGTCCGCTTCTAGCTTGCCTGGCTGCTATCAGGATCTTTGAAGGCTTTGAGAAAGCGTCTCAACAGGCGGATTCTCCGGACCAAAAGTTCTCTATCGGAATGGGAATCGCTTCCGGACGTGCACTTGCCGGTCAAATCGGGACGACACGTCAATCGAAGCTGGGGGTCTTCGGTCCTGTTGTCAACGCCGGCTCACGGTTGCAGGGATTGTCCAAAAAGTTCGGGGTTCCCATCTGTATTGATGAAGCAACTGCACAGGCAATCAAAGGCCGTATTCCATGCAGCGTGGCTGTGACTCGTCGATTAGGAAACGTGATTCCGCTCGGGATGACATCTCCAATGAACTTGTACTCACTCGAACCAGTGATCCAAAATCAGCCGGCACAAGTGAATGAGTTCATATGTCAAACGTTTGAATATGCCGTTGATGCTGTCCAGTCTGGCGAATGGAATCAAGCCAACAAAATTCTGGACACCCTCCCTGAGACCGATGGCCCAACGATTTTCTTAAAGCAGTTCGTCAGTGAACAACAAGCCACGCCGTCCAAGCATTGGTCCGGAACCATTGAGTTCGACACAAAGTGAAAAGAGTCTTGCAGATCAGGATTCGCACTTGTCCCTTCATCGCTGAAGCCTGACCCGCAGCGGGCTGTAAGGTTGCGAAATGAAAAGATGGCGGGTTGTGATAAGGCATTTAAACTGTGATTTCATTCAGCACTTTTTTGATATACGCAATTTCCTCAGCCGCCGCCTTCTCAGGTTCACGAAGGATGTTCCAGTAGTCCGCAGGCATTCCTTTGAATGGATTGACGTACTCAAACGTTAGCGGACCATCGAACCCATCCGCGACCGCTTGCTTCAGGAACTTGTCCCAACGGACATCTCCCTGCTCAAGCGACGTCCATTCGTAGCTGAAGTCTCCGCGCGGAAGATACGAAAAAGTTGGATCGTCATGCCGCTTCACATTCTTCAAGTGGAGAACATCAATCGCCCCAGCGAGTTTTTTCAGTTCTTCCATTTCCTTAAGCCCCTGGAAATAGGCGTTCGTCCCATCGTACGCGATCCCCATTCGGCAGGCGTCAGCCACTTCACTCTTCATGATTAGAAGCTCGGCAGCACAGGAAGTCGTGGTGTTCTCATTGTTTTCAATGAGAATTCCGACTCCAAGGTCCGCTGCAAATTTGCCGACCTCTTTGAGTCCATCGACCGTTCGAGCAAACGCTTCTTCTTCCGTGAACGGCTCGTTGTTGTAGCTTTCTGTCGTGTTGTTGATCGCGCGGACCCACTCGATTCCAACGTCAGCAGCCAGTTGTACAAACTCTTTGAAGAGTCTGCGGCAATCCTCTCCAAGCTTCCCTTTCAGGTTCACCGGACTTGGGACGTACAAGCAGATGATCGGGACGCCAAGTTCCTCGCAGCGACTTCGAAGTTGTTGTCGCGCGGTTGGCCGAATTTGTCGCGGTCCAAGCATATCGTAGCCAAACGCGGTGAGTTGTTTCTTCGGACCGCCCGGGATATCGATGGTCATCCCTCGCGCATCGACTGAGTCCCAGCCATATTCTTTTGCCCATTCCAGAACCTGAAAAATTCCAAATGGATGCTTCCAGCCAATCGATCCGTAAAGTGCCGTTTGCATAACTCGATCTCAATTCGCAGGGAAATAGTTCAACATAAAACGTTATCACCATCAGGTCTTGACCACCAGCAAGGCATACGTGTCGCCTGTTCTATAGGTGACTCTGAAGGAGATTTTGGCTGGACGTTTCGAACCTTCCGCGTTGAATGCTGCTCTATGCAATTGGATCTCGAATTGGCATACTTCTCTTTCCAGAGTGGGCTGAGTGATCGCTGTTGTTTTCGCGCGAGCGCGAAGAGAGCAGAGGAAAGTCCGGGCTCCGTAGAACACGGTGGTGGGTAACGCCCACCGTCCGCGAGGACCGGGAAAGTGCAACAGAAAGCAAACCGCCGATGAGTGGTCAGGAGTTAGGATTCAGGATTTAGTGTATTGGGGTAAGTCTTTGGCGAGCAGTCTGCGAATTCAAGAAAGTGAAGTCATGCGAGTGATCTTTATGAGTGCGACAAGTGTTGAGAATGCGAGACAAGCCAGGTTGCTCAAACCGCAAGCCATTCCAAGTTTGAGAGAGTATTGAATCCCAAATCCTAACTCCTGCCGCAACAGGTAAGGGTGAAACGGTGCGGTAAGAGCGCACCGCGGGGCTGGTGACAGTCCTGGCATGGTAAACCCCACCGGGAGCAAGACCAAGCAGGGCGAAGTGTGTCGCGGCAACGTGATGCGCACGTAGCTGTTCGCTGCGTTTGACGTCCGGGTCGGTCGCGTCGAGGTGCTTGAGCAATCAGCACCCCAGAGAAATGATCACTCCCGACAGAACCCGGCTTACAGGCCCACTCTGGATTTTTTAAGTGACAATTCACGTTCTTTCTTTGGGACGTGCTCGCAGCGACTCAAGCGAATCGCTATCGGTTTTCACGTTCGGCCTTGTGTCGACCAGCTTACGTAGTTGTGAGAGAGAGCCCCACAGTCACCAAAATGCTTTAAGCGACGGCTCGGAGTTTTAGTTCTTCGGCTTTGATAGAGACGATGGCGATTCCCAGTTTGTCTGCGAGTTTCAAAACTTCGGGCTCGTCGAGAATGATGGTCATCCCGGATTCGATGGCCAGGACGCGGGCGCCGGATTCTCGCATGGTTTGTAACGTTTGAAGTCCAATGGTCGGGACATCGAATCGCATGTCCTGGTTTGGTTTCGCGACCTTGACGACGGTCATTCCGCCACGGCGACAGAGCGTGCCTGCTCTGCGGATGCACAGGTCGGTCCCTTCAATCGCTTCGACTGCGATGACGGCTGTGTCGTTGACGACGATTGACTGGCCAATATCCAGTTCACCCATTTTCTTGGCCATTTCCCAGCCGAAATGAATATCTTTCCACTGTGCGGCTGAAGGGTGTTTCTTGGTGAGGAATCCGTGTTTCACGAGGATCTCCGGGCAAAACTCTAATGCGGAGCGGAAATGAATCCCGTCCTGCTCAAACTCGCGGATCACCGCGAGCAGGATGGTGTCGTCTTTTTTGTTCGCAGTGTGTCGCACCCACATGACGGCGGTTCTCCAGTCAGGCCAGAGACGCCATAATCGAAAGGGATCAAAAAGAACTTTCTTTTCGACCTTGCCCGCCATGACTGCTTGGGTGACACGTCGTTTTTGGAAGTACCGAACCGCTCGGCCAATCCGCGCCAAAGGGGCAGTGCGATAGTGATCACAAACGTCCGCCAACTCGTCAGAAGCCATTCCCTCGATGCCAATACATTGCACCGAGAACCCTTGCTCCTTCGCTGTTTTGGCAAAGACAATAGGGAATCGCCCCCAGCCAGCCAGAAGACCAACCCGGTCTCCTGGGCGAGGAGGGATCGAAAGGATTCGTTCTCGATACGAGTCCGACATAGTTGAGCTGAAATACTAAATGGAAAGTGACGGGATAATCTTTTCGTACTAACAAACTCCGCTGAAGGATATGTCGCCTAAGTGAGCAACAACAATTTCAGGAGGCCTGAGAGTCTTCTTCAATAGTTCTTCGTTTGACAAAAATAACGCTGCAGTGATTAAGCTGCGGATTTCGATCGGGCAGGTTCATGTTGTTCTGCCAACTGTTCCTGAAGCTCAGCAAGTTGGTTCGTAAGGGCTTTGACCTGTTCGCGAAGCTCAGGAAGCTTTTGCAGGCTGAAGTGATTTCGAATCGCTTCTTTTTCGTTGATTGCAGGAGTTCCGTGGAAGGTTCCTGCAGCAGGCATGTCCCAGGCCACGCCTGCCTTTCCTCCGAATTTTGCGCCGGAGCCAATCTTCACGTGATCGACAACTCCGACCTGCCCGCCCATTTGGACGTAGTCACCAATTGTGCATGAGCCCGCAATTCCGACTTGCGAAGCGTACGCATTGTGTTTTCCGATCTGGCAGTTGTGGGCAATCATGACCTGATTGTCGAGCTTGGTTCCTTGTCCAATGACAGTTGCACCAATCATGCCTCGGTCGACAGTGGTCACAGCTCCGATCTCGACATCGTTCTCGATGATGACAGTCCCCGTGTGCGGAATTTTAACGAATCCACCATTTACAAACCGGTAGCCAAATCCGTCTGCACCGATGACGGCTCCGGCATGCAGGATAACTCGGTCTCCGAGGGTGACGTTGTGGTAGAGGACAGCGTTCGCGTGAATGACACAGTCGTCGCCGATCACGCAGTTGTCATGAATGACCGCGCCGGGGCCAATTTCGCAGTTGCTTCCCAAGACAACATTTTTACCGATGTAAGCATTAGGGAAGACGTGGCATCCGTGACCAAACTGGGCTGTTTCATGAATTTCTGCTTTTGCAGAGAGGCCAATCGTTGAGCGTTCAGGCAACGGGCGAAAACGAAGCATGGCCTCAATGAAGGCGGCTTGCGGCTCGTCGACAAGAATGAAATTGCACTCCGAGCCTTGCTTTCTGGCGTGTTCGGCAAGCTCAGGAGTAGTAAGAATCGCTCCGGCAGACGAGCTGAAGATTGCCCTAAGTTGTTTCTTTGAATCAAGATATGAGAGGTCTGATGGGCTCGCGTGTTCGAGAGCTGCAACATCTGTAACGCTCATCTCGGCGTCACCTTGAATGCTCCCGTTCAGTGATTCAGCGAGTTCTCGTAGTGTGAACGGCATTGTCCTGCGTCCCTGCAAGCAGTCTTTTTTTGGTAGTCTGGCATCATGCCGGGTCACTTCTAGGACAATCCGCATTCTGAGGCAAGAGAAATTTTCGCAAACGGGGACTGAGCGGCACTCCTTGCTTGTCCGACAGGGGTTTCGGATACAAATCGGAAGAGGCTGTTGCGGTTTGGTGGATTCACTTCGAGCAGGGGAAAACTCGTTCCACCCCGCTCGAAGCTTCATCCATTTGAAAACGTTTCCGAGGCAGAACGTAAAGACTGATGTTGGGTTTGCTTTAGTCTTCAGGTCGGCTTCCGTCTCCGCACATTTTGACGATCAAGGGATCGAAACGTGCGATTTTCGTAACGAGATCGGTTTGCGCGTTCATGACGTCCTCGATGTTTTTGTACACCATTGGAACTTCGTCTGAGCCGGCGGAAATCACGTGAACTCCTTGGGCTTTCAAGTCTGTCCGGACTGACTGGATCCGATACATCGAATTCGCTTTCTTGCGAGACATTACTCGACCGGCTCCGTGAGAGGCCGAGTGTAATGATGCCGCGTTCCCTTTTCCGCGGACGACATACGCGGGCGTTGCCATTGATCCCGGGATCACTCCCAGAACACCTTCACCAGCTGGGGTTGCCCCTTTTCGGTGGACAATGACTTCACGACCGTTGTGAACTTCCTTCCAGGCAAAGTTGTGATGGTTCTCAACGCCTCCCAACACGCTCGCACCCGCAAGTTTCACGACGTTGCGATGGATCACTGCATGGTTCGCTGAGGCGTAGTCCCCCATCAAGTTCATGGCAGCCCAGTATTCCTGACCTTCCTGAGTATCGAGTTCCAACCACGCCAGACGACCGACGTGTGCGTACCGTCGCGGCAATTTCTTGCGAGCAATCGCACTGTAAGTTGAACAAACAGCATGTCCGGTTCCCCGACTTCCGCTATGGCTCAGCAGGGCGACATATTCACCGGGTGCAACTCCGATTCCCGCTTCCTCTTCGGTGATCGTTAACAGGCCGAATTCGACAAAGTGGTTGCCAGAACCGGAAGTTCCGAGCTGATTCCAGGCTTTGTCTTTACTTTCACGCGTGATCCGGCTGATGGTCCAGTCCTGATCCATGACGTCATGGTTCTTTCGTGGCTTCCAGGCTTTTCCGGTCCCAAAAACCGTTCCTTTTTCAAGCGCGGTCGTCAGTTCACGGCGTCGCTTATCGTCTGAAAGGAAATCGGTGGGCAAGTCGAGGACCGAAAGTTTCATTCGGCAGGCGATGTCGACTCCGACTGCGTACGGACAGACAGCCCCTTCGAGAGCCAAAACTCCACCGATTGGTAGGCCGTATCCGAGGTGCGCATCAGGCATCAACGCCCCGGCCACCGCGTGCGGCAGCGAACAGGCTTCTCGCATTTGTTTGTGAGACATCTCGTCAATGAACTCATCACCCCAAACTGCGTAGTCGACAGGCGTTGATGGTTCGATCTCTTCGACTTCTGAGAAGGCGTTGGCGAATTCGCCGAAGTGTTCATCGTTCAGATACTCTTGCGGAGCTGCGGCGACAGCGATCAAACGTTGCTTTGCGTCCTTCCCTCGCAATCCTGCTTTCACAGCGGATTGGATTCCCTGCATCGCTTCCAGCGTGCAGTATTCCGGGATTCCTAATTTTGAAAGCTGCTTCCGATTCATCGCTTCATCCTCACGCGTCGTCAATTTCAATGTTCTGTCGAATATCGACACATCGATATGGGAACATGTTCGCTGCTGCACCTGTGAAACCCGCGACGGGATGCAGAACAGAGCGGCTGCTGTTGTAGGGAGCCAGCGATCGAGAGTATCAGGGAAGAACCCGGGTTCGTGATGTTGTGTAGTCTTCCCTCTCCCAGATGTTCGAAGCTCGTATCTTCAGGTGCATGGGGAATTCTACGTCAACCAGAGCATTTTGGGAAAAGCGTAATAGTGAAGAACACTGTCTCGCGGAAATGGGCGAACCATTAGTGGCTGAGGTTTGATGGGCTTTTCAGAAACTTCAAAATATCTCCAACAGTGTCTACTGGTCGAGCGTAAAACGTTGAACTGGATTCCGTTTGCGGCTGCGGAAGAGGCCTCCTGAATTGTCGCGATCGCTTGATCGTGACTATTCTGAGTGCGGTACAGCTTGTAGTCTGTCTGTGTGCATTGGGAATTCTTTCGCCTGTTGAATTGCAGGCATTCGTGAATTTCGTGACCGAAAAGGAGCTCCGAGTGAAAAAGCAGCGCGGGTTTACTCTGATTGAACTCCTCGTCGTCATCGCAATTACAGCGATTCTGATTGCATTGCTCTTGCCCGCGGTTCAGCAAGCTCGCGAGGCAGCACGTCGAACGGAATGCAAAAACAACCTGAAGCAAATCGGATTTGCGATTCATAGCTACTACAACTCTTTTGAAACACTCCCCCCCGGTGTTGTGAATTCGACCGGCCCGATTGAACAGACGGCGGAAGGCTACCACCACAGTTGGCTGGTTTCGATTCTCCCCTATCTTGACGAGTCGCTGCTGTCTGGAGCGATTGATGGAGACCTCAGTATTTACGCCGAGGCAAACTTGCCGCCTCGAAAAGTTTCGATCCAAACGTATCTCTGCCCGTCCGATCCTGCATCAATTTATTCGCTTCCTGAGAATCAAAGCGTTGTTCTCAGCAGTTATGCTGGAAATCACCATCACCGTTCCGCCCCGATCGATACCAATAATCATGGGGTTCTGTTTCTGAACAGCCGAGTCCGATATCACGAAATTTATGATGGGGCGACACACACTCTCATGGCGGGTGAAGCCAAACGTAGCCCGGAAGATCTCGGTTGGGCATCGGGGACACGTTCATCGCTGCGCAACGGCGGGATCCTGATCAATCTGACCCCAGAAGGCTCACGTTATTATAACGATATGACTTCCGAACCGAACGAAATTATCCGCGCTGAGTACGAAACGTTGATGGGAGAGGGGTATGGTGGTGGTGCCGGATACGGAATGAGTGACGATGAATCGCTTGACGGGTTTGGCGACGAGGAAGGGGGGGAAGGAAGTGACGACGAGAAAGCTTCAAATCAACCGCGACCTCCGACTCCAGAACTGGTTTCGCGTCTCGCTTTCGATCCCGGTGGCTTCGGGAGCCATCATATGGGAGGAGCCCAGTTCTTACTGTGTGATGGGTCTGTCAGGTTTCTTTCAGAAAACATCGACGTCGCAACATATCGGCGCCTGTTTGACCGTGCCGATGGCATTGAGGTCGGAGAGTTTTAAGGCACCTTCGCTATTTTCTGTGCGAGTGACATTGAGCTCGCGACTGCATGGGCTGCTCGCCACGAGAGAACACGAAGACTGTTGTTGAAATTGCATCCAGGCAGGCGGATGATCTTGAACGAAATAGATCTAAGACTCCTCAGGTGATGTGACACATCAACGAGCGTGCCATGCTGCTTAAAGCTTGTAATATTCAGAGCTTGACAAGGGATGAGATGAATTTTCTCGAAGTCCATTCCCTACTTCGGGAATGGTGCTAATCGGGTGAACAGGCTCGGTTGCGAGAGTCGCTGATCGACCTATAATGCTTTGCACACTTTGAGAAACGCTAGCAATGCTCCTTCGAACCCTTGTTGTTTATTGGGGTTACGATTTTTTGTTTGGGTTTTGTTAGGCTCATGAGTTGGTGGCAATTTCGATGCCCTTTGGGGTGTTGTCGTTTGCCATGTTTTCGTCGAACCGCCAGACTTGCGATAATATCATGCTGAACTGGTTTCGAAACGTGTGGAACGCCGTTTCCACCGTCTTGAGAGGGATGTGGGTGACGCTCTTTACAATGGGAGCGACCTACGATCGTAAAGCTTTTGCACAAATCTATGAGTATCCGGAAACGCCAGTCCCGGTGAAGGCACGTTATCGTGGATTTCACCGTTTCGACCTGACGACCTGTATCGGTTGCGAAAAGTGTGCGGTTGCTTGCCCGGTTGACTGTATCTACATCGAAAAAGAAAAAAGCCCGGTCGGAAAAGGTTTCCGTATCGATGGGTTCACGATTGATTACACGAAGTGTATGTTCTGTGCCTTGTGTGTTGAGCCATGCCCCGTCGATTGCATCTTTATGGGGTCGAATCACGATCTTAGCTGTTACAGCCGAGATGGTTGTGTCGTCGACTTCGCGAAGATGCCACTGCAAACTGCGTGGGGGCAAGCCACTTTGAATCCGGCGGTTGTTGCAGAATCCAAGGTTCTGTACGAGCCAGTCTGGGTGAAGGGCGAGCCGAGTCCCTTCGAGTATGCAGAATCCGAATAATTATCATTTTTCGTCGACAAATCACGGTTAATCCATGACGGACCTGACGCTTCACTTTCTCTTGTTCATTCTCGCTGGAACAGTTCTCGTAGCTGCTCCAATGTTGATCGGTCGATTGGTACGCCCGTTCTTGCCAACTCCTGAAAAGGATGCGGTCTACGAATGTGGTGAGCCGACCATTGGCTCAAGCTATGTACAGTTCGACATCCGATTTTACGTCGTGGCGTTGCTGTTCATTATCTTCGACGTGGAAGTTGTCTTCTTCTTCCCTTGGGCTGTCGTCTTCGGGGGAGCAACTCAGCTTGCTGACTCACGTTTGAGCGAAGCGGCTCGAAACAATCTGACAGACAAGTTGCTGAACCTTGAGCCAGGTACAACTGTTGCCGAGACCGCCATTGCTTCCGCAGATGCCTTACGGCTTGCCTGGACAGGTTTTGCAGACATCGCTGTTTTCTTCGGTGTGCTTCTTGTTGGCTTTGCGTATGTTTGGAAACGTGGTGACCTGGATTGGGTCCGTGCGATGGTCGAGCAGGCGAAAGCGGCTAAGGCTCAACCGAAAACACATACGCTCGTTGAGAAAAAACACGAAACAACTCTCGCCTCCTGACCTAAAGAACGTCATTTTACACGTTCTTTCAATCTTGGTTCGAAGCTATGACACCTCAGGAAATCTTCGACGCACTGACAGAAAAATTCGGCAGCGATTCTATTGTCGCATTGAATTCGGAAACGATTGATCCCTGGATTGAAGTTGCCGCCGGATCGATTGTCGACGTCTGTTCGTTTTTGAAGACCGAAGACAAATTCAAGTTTGAGATGCTCGCCAATCTGACTGGCGTCGACTATCTGGAAACAGATCCCAAACTGGCAAAGAAATTTCCGTACGAGCCGCACGTTGAGGTGGTGTACCACTTGTTGAGCATCTCGCTGAAGCATCGAGTGACACTCAAGGTGCTCCTTCCTCGCTGGAAAGATGACCAGGAAGGGAATCTGCCAGAGGTTCCTTCAGTCGCTGGCGTCTGGGGTATCGCGGACTGGCACGAACGTGAAGCCTTCGATCTGGTCGGCATCAACTTTCTGGGGCATCCAAATCCGCTCCGCATTCTTTGTCCGGACGACTGGGAAGGTCATCCACTCCGCAAAGATTATGAATTCCCTCTGGAGTACCACGGAGTTCGTGCTAAGTAGTTGATCCTGCCGATTGGGTAATTTCAACAACTGATTACTGCAACAACATTTCCTACCGGCTCAACCTGTTGAGACCTTTGAAATACTGAGACTGGCTATGGCAACACAACTTGAAGATCAGCGAATTATCGAATTCGATGTCCGTACGGACGAGATGCTGATCAACATGGGACCGCAGCATCCAAGTACCCACGGTGTGTTGCGATTGTTGCTGCGAACTGATGGTGAGGTCGTGTACGAAGTCACGCCACACATCGGCTACTTGCATCGCTGTGCTGAAAAAATCGGTGAGAATCTGGCAGGGGCTCAGTGGGTTCCTTACACCGATCGAATGGATTATCTCGCCGGGATGAACATGAATCTCGGGATGTCGTTGGCTTTTGAAAAGCTCGTCGGCCTGGAGGTTCCTGAGAAGGCTATGAACGTTCGGCTGATCATCGCTGAGCTTGGACGTATCGCCAGCCACCTTGTTGGTATGGGAGCTTATGGGCTCGATCTCGGTTCGTTCAGTCCGTTTCTTTACGCCTTCCGTGAGCGGGAAATTGTTCTTGATCTGTTTGAAGAAGCCTGTGGTGCTCGGCTGACTTACAGTTACCTGACGATTGGGGGAGCAACCCATGATCTTCCCGGGATGATCGAAATCCCACCGGGGCTGGCCTCTTTGACTGGCAGAGACCCTAAGCTGAAATTGCTTTGGACCGATGCTGTTTTGATGTTCATTGAGTGGCTCGAAGATCGCATCAAGGAATACCATATCCTGCTGACGCGTAATGCGATTTTCATTAATCGTACGGCTGGGCTGGGTGCGATGTCCGCTGAGATGGCGACTGATTACGGCTGTACAGGGCCAGTCCTCCGAGGAAGTGGAGTCGATTACGACTTGCGTCGCGATGGTGAAGAGATTTACACCCGCATGTACGAAGGTTACGACTTTAACGTGATCTCCGCCCCGTTTGAGGGTGAAAGTGGTATCCCAAGGCAGGTCATCATGGGCGATAACTGGTGTCGCTTCTTTGTTCGCATGCTGGAAATTGTCGAGTCCATCAAACTCCTTCGACAGGGCATTGAAAAGTACCCACACACAGAAGGTGAGTATCGTGTTCCGTTCAAAATGAACACGAAGCTTCCGGTTGATGAAGTCTATCTCGAGACGGAATGCCCACGTGGACAAATGGGATTCTACCTCGTTGGCGATGGTCAAGCAGAGCCATTGCGTGCACGGGCGAAAAGCTCCTGTTTCTGTAACCTTTCCGTCACAGGTCCCCTCTGTGAGGGGGTTCTCCTCGCAGACGTCCCGTCAATCGTGGGGTCGCTCGATATTGTGATGGGTGAAATCGATCGGTAGAGAAGTTGTCACCTGCTTTCACCCAGTTGTGGTGCAGGTTTCGAGCGAAGATTCCGCTGCTTGAGCGGGGCTCGTTCGTTGATGTCCCGGCGGAAGCTTTTCCTGCACGTTTCTGTGAGCAATCTGTCCGTTTGTCGAATGGCAAACGGGTTGCGAGGTTAAGAGCAGTTTGCTCTACCGTTTGCCCGTGAAGAACGCAGTTCGCTAGTAAAAATGCTGTTCCCCACGAGGCAGAACCTGCAAGCCAATTCGAAAGATGCTCCAGCAGGAAACTGATCGGAATCGAGTCCGGATTCGTGATGGCTGCTTCGCTATTTCTCTTGTGGTCGAACGTATTCGATGGCGTCGAGAATTGCAGGTTCAAGGCCGGGTGTCGCTTCTGGGTGAGGGCTGATGCAGAGAACTCGACCTTTACCGTACGGGGCGGTGATGATGGCGGGTGTGTCGATCATTGTCCCTTTTTGTGGTTCGTATTTTGTGACTTCAGATCGAAACCAGGCGAGTGCAGTGAAGTCTGGGAGGCTTGTGTTCTTCCCTTTGCTGACGATGGGGCCGTTTTGGTATCGCACCTTGGTGAGGTCAGATCGATTGAAGATTGGCTCAGCAGATTTGTCAAATTCTATCTCAACTTGACTGGCTCCTCCTCTGTACCACATTGATTTGCGGCCGACTCCGGGGATTTCGATAGTCTCGTTAAAGACAGCTGAGTTGATCATGTTGAGAGACCAGGTGTAATGGGATGAACATAAATACGCCCCCGCACAGACTCCGACGACGCCTCCGCCATCTTCGCCAAATTTGCGAATTGCATTCCGACCGCTCTCGCCAATCGCTTTAGCCTGTTTACTGCCGCTTCCTCCTGGGAAAAGAAGTACGTCGAACTGGTTGAGGACTTGAGGGTTCATGTCGGCAGGCCCAATTTGTGTCATGTTGAACTGGTCGTTCGTCTTGAATAGTTTGCTGAAGTTGTTGATTCCGTTCTCGGTTGCCCCTGCTGAATCGTACATGCCGATCTGGATAACTCTCGCATCTTTCGAAGGTGCGACTCGATGGCTTTGGTCCTGATCGATGAGACCAATTTTCTGGAAGAGGGTGGAAACCATCACGCGGTGTTGACGCGTTCGAAGTGAGAGTGGTTGATCCTTGAATGTGGTCTCCAGAATAAATCCGCTGATGTTCAGCTTCTCCTGACAGGCGCGGATCAGGCTTCCATTGACCGCACCAGACTTTGAGAGCAGCACGATCTTCCGGTCTTCGTCGGTGACTGTTTTGTTGACAGCCTCATGCATTGCGTTGGCCAGTTCTGTGCGATCATTCGATTTCGCAAATATAATGCTCGACCCTACAGACTTCGGATTTGCGATGTGGAAGTCGAACCCTTCGTGTAAGTCGACCACGTAATCTGGCTTGGTGAATTCCACCAACTCCCAGACATCCGTGGCTAATGAGGTTCGTGGGGCAGGGTTCGCTATCGTTGGAAAGTTTCGGTTCAAATCTCGGAGCGGTCTGTTATTTCGCTCTGGGGGGAACCATCGCATCTCAGCGGTAAGTCCCAATCGATTAACTTTCGGAACGACAATTAGCTTGCCTGCGTTGATGTCCCAGTGTCGGATTTGCTCCGCAGCGGCTGCTCCGGCAGGTTCGTTTCCGTGGATTCCACCTGTCACCATCACAGTTGGGCCCTCTTTGCCGCTGTCAATTGTGTACCATGGTGTTTCCCAGATCGTTCCCTTGCCAAGTTGACCCGTTGGCTTGTCGCTTGCTTGCGTTGAGGAAATGAGACCCAAGATCAAAGTTGTAAAAGCAGTCAGCCTCAGCGTGGAATTAGATCTCATGGCAACTTCGACCTGTTCTCTTCACGGAATGTGACATGTTTTCATTCAACTGAATGAGTGCATGTCACTCGAGTGGGCTCAAGTATTTTCTTAGTGTTAAATGTAATCGAATTCTTATGAAAAAACAGATCGCCTTCGATATTGAAACTGCCAAGGATATTCCCGGGGACGGCTTCGACTGGAAGCCACACCGTCCGTTGGGGATCTCCTGCATCGCCACGCTTCAATGTGATCAGGCAGAGCCTGAGGTTTGGCACAGTCTTGAACATCAGGCGGGTGAGAAGAATCAGCCCCGGCCAGCTTCCCGGATGTCGCAGGTTGATGTGGCATCGTTCGTGCGGCATTTGATCGGGCTAACGCAGCAGGGCTATTCCATTCTCACTTGGAATGGTCTCAGTTTTGACTTCGATGTCCTCGCTGAGGAGTCCGGGATGTTTGAAGAGTGCAAGCAGCTTGCGCGTGAGCACGTCGACATGATGTTTCATATCGTCTGTGAGAAAGGTTTCCCCGTCGGTTTGGATGCCGCAGCGAAAGGCCTCGATGTTTCTGGGAAGCTGTCAGGTGTTGCCGGAGTTGAGGTTCCGAAGTTGTGGGCCAGCGGAGAGTACGACAAGGTGCTTGAGTACGTGAAGCAGGATGCTCGTATCACACTTGAGGTAGCACAGAAGGCAGAGCAGAATAAGAAGTTTCAATGGAAAACTCGCAAAGGGACCATCAGCTCAATGCCGCTTCTCAGAGGGTGGTTGACTGTTGAGGATGCCTTGGAACTTGCAGAACCGGACACTTCATGGATGACTGCCCCAAAAGGGCGAAAGAGTTTCTTGGCTTGGATGGACGAGTCTTGAACGAGAATCATTGCAAAAAGCACGGTCTGATCTTTGATGAACAGACCGTGCTTTGAGTTGCTGTCGGTACTTTCCGTGGCTGGGGTGCAGGACACGCACATCATTTCAAAGAAGGTTTAGCGCATCTTACGAATTGGTTTGCAGGTACTGCCTCGTGGCGAACAGCTTTTTATCAGAGAAATGCGTTCTTCATGGGCAGACGGTAGGGCAAACTGCTCTAGAAGCCGATTCGAATTGATCCGTGGTTCCCAACTGGAATTTTGACGGAGCGATCCGGTCTGTAGCTTGAGTTTCTTGGGATTAGAACTGGTCCAGGTTGAGGCTGAGGAACTGGAATTGCTCGTGGCGGAGTACTTCGATGGTGATGTGAGATTGGACGGACTTCGTCTTGGAGGTGGGCGAGTGCATCTTCGATCTTGGCGATCAGCCTCAATGCAGTTCGCACATGGGTTCGCCCAACGTGCTGAGTCTCGGGAGAGAAGACGTATCCGCGACCGTTGTATGTCGTTCGGTGATGTTCATTTCTGCCGCGAGCGAAGTCGCTGCCGTTCAGGTGTCGGGTAAGCGTTGATAAGTTTCGTTGTACAAGGTCTGCCTCGCGAGCGATGGTGAGGTCAGAGCTTTCACGGAGTATCGTCCGTTCCAGTTTTTGCAGGGATGTGAGAATGACGTCAGCATCTTCGAGGAGATGTTCGTAGTCGTGAGAATCGATGAAGTCGTCGTGGAGTTCCCAGCGAAGTTCGCGAGCATCAACGTAGGCGGAGAAGACGACATCGTCGAGGTGGCGGTATCGAGCATTGTGCTCAGATGCTTGGGTGGTTGATCCCATTAGAGTGAGCAATGCGATTGAACTTGCGATCGTTGTCATCTTGGCGAACATGGCTTTTCTCCTGATTGAGTGGTCACTTCGATGTTGAAGTGCGTAAACCAGAATGCGAGATGCGCGCCAAAAATCGGCAAAAATTGCGTGTTGTTTCGTAACTAGTTTTATAGATGCGGCTTACGGTTTCTTCGTCGGTGAAATGTGTGCGGGAAGAGTGTTGTCGTAATGATTTCAAGGACGTGTTTTGGGATCGTTTTGATGACGTTTCGGCAGTTTAGGTAGGCAAGTTGGCGCATGGCTCGTCTTGTAGGACGGATCTCCGGAATCTTCGAAGCGGCTCTTGGTTTCGGTAATCTCGCCACGCTGGGGCTCAATTTCAGATTCGTATTGAATTCTCTGTGTGGGTTTCTGGCGAAGTATTCCAAAAAACCTTATCAAGGAGGCAGGCGTGCTCGGATTGAACAGCTTTTTCTCTTAGCGATTTTTTGAACTTATTGTGACTGTCATGGCGAAATTTGATCTTGTTGTCATTGGTGCTGGACCTGGCGGATATGTGGCTGCGATTCGAGCAGCTCAGCTTGGAAAGAAGGTGGCAATTGTTGAGAAGGAGAAGCAACTCGGCGGAACCTGTTTGAGAGTGGGATGTATCCCGAGTAAGGCGCTTCTGGAGTCGTCTCACTTATATGAAAATGCCCAGGTCGGCATGAAAGAGCGTGGCGTTACCTTTTCCAAGGTGCAATTGGATTTGGCGGCGATGATGAAGCACAAGTCCGGTGTCGTCGACACGCTGGCGGGTGGTATCGACGGGTTGATGAAAAAGAACAAGATCGAACGGCTTGTCGGGCATGGGAAATTGTCGGGCAAGGGGCAGGTGACGATCTCTTCGCGTGGCGAGGAAGTGCAGGTTGAAGCTGATCAGATTTTGCTGGCGACTGGGAGTGTTCCCGCTTCACTACCCGGGATGAGCATCGATGGCGAATACGTCGGTAGCAGCACGGAAGCCTTGAAGTACGACGAGATTCCGAAGCAGCTGGTCGTCATTGGTGGAGGAGTCATTGGGCTGGAACTGGGGACTGTTTGGCGGCGACTCGGTTCACAGGTCACTGTTCTTGAGTACATGGATCGAATTCTCCCCGGTCTGGATTCTGAGATTGCCAAAGAAGCCTTGAAGCTATTCAAGCAGCAGGGGCTCGAATTTCAGTTGGGGGCAAAAGTCACCGGTGTGAAGATTAATCGCAAAACTGTTGACGTTCTGATTGATGGGCAGGAACCGCTGCGGTGTGAGAAAGTGCTGATGGCTGTCGGACGGCGACCAAATACAGGCAGTCTTGGGTTGGAAGAGGCCGGCGTTGAAGTTGATCAGCGAGGTTTTGTGAAAGTGAACTCGCAGTATCAGACAAGTGTGCCCGGGGTTTATGCTGTCGGTGATTTGATCGGTGGTGCGATGCTGGCTCACAAGGCTGAGGAAGAAGGGATTGCCTGCGTTGAGCAGCTTTTCTCTTCATATGGGCATGTCAACTACAATGCAATTCCCTCGGTCGTTTATACAGATCCGGAAATTGCATCGGTCGGAAAAACTGAAGACGAACTCAAAGAGTCCGGAATCGAATACCGCAAGGGGGCCTTCCCGTTCATGGCGAACGGTCGTGCGCGTGCGAGTGGACACCTTGAAGGGAAAGTAAAAATTCTGGCAGATGCAAAGACGGACCGCGTTTTAGGGGTTCACATTATCGGTGCGAATGCCGGTGAGTTGATCGCAGAATGTGTGGCGGCCATTGAGTTTGGAGCAAGTAGCGAAGACATCGCACGAACCTGCCATGCACACCCAACGCTCAGTGAAACGATCAAAGAAGCTGCCTTGGCGGTCGATAAACGAACGATCCACATCTAAGGCAATGAGGTTTTGTTGAGAGCAAATCCCGTTTTGATCTTTAAGTTCTGTTAAAGCATTTTCAATTCAGGTCGTGCCCGTGAAGTTCACTTTCATGGCTTCATGGACTGCTCGTTACGAGGTCGAACGAAATGACCAGTATTGGATTTGCTTAATGGGGTTTGCTCTACCGAGTGGTCGTGTAGAGTGTGTTCACCGGCAAACTTGCTGTGCGCCACGAGTTAAGAAGGGTGGGGCGAGTTCTGGAACTGTTTGAAGCGGACGATTATTCGCTTTCAACCGTTCGTTTTTTTTCGAGTGTGACCCGGTTTCCAGAATCGTTGTACTCGATGTTCGTCATGAATGCTTTCATGAGCATCAGGCCACGGCCACTCGGCTTTTCGAGATTGTCGTCGTCTGTCGGGTCGGGAACATCGTTGATATCGAATCCCGGACCTTCGTCCTCGATGATGACACGGACCAACTCTCCGTCGTATTCACATTTCACGAAGACATTCTTGTTGGGATCCATGCCATTTCCGTGTTTAATGGCATTGACGATCCCTTCTTCGAGCGCAAGCTTCACCCCGAACAGGTCCCTGTCAGTAAAGCCAACCTGCTCTAACTGAGTGAGAATCCGTTCCTGCACCTCATGACCCTGGGAGGTATCACTCGGAATTGTGACTTCAAATTCAAAGGCATCAGCCATGAAGGGATGGCCTGCTGTGAAGTGAATGCGAGAATAGAATAACCGTACCGCGTTTAAAAACCTGCGAGCGCGGATTCCTGATCGTCGTGAATATCAAAGAGTTTGTTCAATCGGGTGATTGCGAACACTTCGTAAATGTCGGGGCGGATGGAGCACAAGCGAAGCTTGCCGCCTGCGGCCTTAACTTTTTTATCCATCGTAATCAGCTTGCCAAGTGCCGCACTGGAGAGATACTCGACGGCTGTGAAGTCGAGCACAATTTTCTTCCGGTCATCTTCTTCAACGAGTCCAAATAATTGATTTCCAATCATTTGGATATTGTTCTCGTCAAGGATCTTCTTGTCGACGAACTTCGCGACGGTCACATCACCAATTTGCTCGATATCGAGACGACGTTGTCCTGCGGACATAATCTACTTCCTGCAGTTTTGTCCTGTTTCATCCGGCAGATGTTGATCCGGAAACGATTTTTTAGGGAACAATCTTGCTCTCTAAAACTCATTCAGGAAACAGGACGAAGAAATAGGAGTATTCACAAACGATGCGGAATCGTGCATCACTTTCCAATTGACGTGGATTTGATCATCATGGCTACCCTCGGCGTTGTCAAGCGAATCGAGACACCAGACATCCCGGTTTTTATTGATGCGAGGTCAGAGGTGCAGGTCTTATGGCCTATTCTCGGCAGGAGCAGGACTTATGAATTCAATGACTCCAGGTAACAGGAGTGGCGAGCCCAAGAACTGGCCGCTACCGCGATTGATCGCATTTTCCTCGATGATGCTCACAATTTCGAGTCTTCTCCTCTTTGTCATCACTGGTCTGGTCGTCAACTATGCAGGTCCCGACTTGGGGGATCAGTCAATGCTGATGCCTTTTTTGGGAGCAGTCCTGTTTGGCGGATCGATAATGGCATTGCTGGGGCTGGTTGCTGGTCTGGTTGATTTGGTAAAATCCCGAGATCAACGTGGGGTCAGTGTCGTTTCAGTGGTGGTCAACGGGACCGCCTTTTTGTTCGTTGTTTCAATTGTAACGATCGGGTTTGTCCGTCAGTTTTGAACTGACTCATCCTTTTGTTTCGTTGCCTGTTTGGATTTCTGAAAGCGTGATCATGATTAAGTTTCAAGCCTTATCTGTCGTTGTCTGGTGTTGTGTCGGCCAACTTGCCTTGGCTCAGGCTCCAGTTGCTGTGGAAACTGTCGCTCCACTCGACGACATCGTTTTTGAAGTCAAGACACAGGTCGAGGTGTTGTCAAAGTCACTGGAGGATTCGGACGGTTACGAAGAGAATCGTCCGAAGCAGATTCGTCAATCGTTTGGGCTATTGGCCTGTCTCGGGCAAGCATTGGCTGAACATCAAGATGCGAGTGAATCGACGATTCAGGGGGCTGCTTTGCGAGACGCAGCGTTGATGTTCAAAAAAGACAGCAGCTTGGACGATGCGAAAGCTGCTTTTGAAAAGGTGAAGCTGGCTCAAGCAGGTAAGGCGACCGGAGAGGCAGCTAAACTGCACCCTTGGAATAAGCTCATCAACATGCACCCGATGATGGAAGAGGTCAATTCTCGAAACGGTGCGATCCTGAAGGTGCTGCGACGACCTCGCGGAAAAGAAGGTGAACCGGTCCACGCGACTACCTGGGCAATTCTCGGGTTGGCAATGAAAGCTGATACACACGAAGTGAAAAACGAAGCGGATCTCCCGAAGTGGCATAAGCATGCGGATGATTTTATTCACGCTTCGACCAAGCTGGCAGAAGCGATTCGTGCCAAGGATAAAACCGAAGGGCGAAAATGGTTTGATGCAGCGAACAATTCATGTGATGCCTGTCACGAAGTCTTTCAGTAACAGAGTCGTTTGACGGCACAGCGGTCGTTAAGCATTCTTGTTAGAGCAAATCCAGTACGGTCTTTTTGTTCTGCCTCTTGGCGAGCAGCCTGTGAAGTCATGGAGATGACCTTCGTGGGTACGGCAAACATTGGGTTTGCTCTAATAATATTTGTGTGTGTCTGTCACTGTGGATCTGCAGCTGTGAATCTGTGGCTGAGCAGAGTGCTTCTCTGTTGTTGATCGCTCGATTCCATGTGACAAAACGTGTCAGCTTATTTCAAAAATGCTTTGGCATTTCTCTTTCATTAATTTCATCGAAACGATTCAAAATGTCTGAACTCCCAAAAATTGCTGGTCGTCAACCTGCGAAAGTCATGCTTGAGGCTGGCAAAAAATATGCCTACTGCACCTGTGGCCTGTCAGAGAATCAACCGTTTTGTAACGGTGCTCACAAAGGGACAGGGTTTAATCCCATTGTGTTTACAGCTGAGGCAGACGGAGAAGTCAAGCTGTGCCAGTGTAAACAAACTCAGTCAGCACCTCGTTGCGATGGGCAACACAATTGCCTGGAGTCGTAGCGCACGGTATCCCTGAGTGACGTATCGCTGAGTGACGTATCTCTGTGCGCCGTTCCAGGTATGGAGGTTGCTTTCTCGCGGTTAGTTCGAATTGGGAGTGGTGTTGTTTTTTTGCAACGCCCTGAGCCCCTTCGGACCACCCAGATTTTACGAATCGTCCTGCCGAATCAGGCAGGCGATTCTTGAACTGGCGTTGGTGTGATTCAGCATCATTTGAAGTGTTGATATGGGCCGTGTTGCCGGTGTTCACCATTTTGAAATTCTTCAGCAGAACTCGAAGAATTCCTGTTTTTCTTTACGCTCTCCGTTCGTTCTTGTCTTACAGTTTTTATGCAATAGCGGGTTTAGCGCTTCATGGCCTCTGCTTGAGAGAGACTCATGCGTCGTCGGAGAGACAGGGCTCGCCAGAGACGCGATTGTCTGAGCTTCATTGAAAAAATTATTGAAAATATGCGTCAGTGAATCTTGGGCAAACGTAATCTCAAAAAGACATTGATTGGATGCGAAAGCTATGTTGGAACGTGAATTTAGATTGACGCATGAGGGCGGGACTAAGGAAAAGTCACGTCAGTTTTTGCACACACAACTCGTTGGAGATGTGCTGACCACTGTTGATTTAGACGAGCATCGTTATTTGATTGTTGTCGACGGGGTAGGGGCGATTCTTGGAGTTGTCGAAACGGAAGAGCTTTTAAAGAAGGTCGCCTCACCTGATCCGGTGGAGCGCCGCCGGTGGTATGAAATGCCACTCGAGTCGACAATTAGTGCCCGGTTGGATTCTTATTCCCCAGACCCTCGTCAGCAGCAGTCAGACAGTTCGAATCTGCCCAATGAATTTTTTGGAACCACCATCTCCACGGGAGATGATGATCTGGCTGCCATCTTCTTGGAAGATGAACTGTATCTTCGCTGGAGTTCGGTCAAGCAGATTTTACAACACGCACTTGTCGACCCCGTAACAGGGCTCGCCAATCGGATGGTGTTCGAGCGACGACTTGCCGAAGAGTGGCAGCGGTTAGAGCGCGTTCCCAGTTCCATTTGTGTCATCCTGATCGACCTCGATTACTTTAAGTCTGTCAATGACCAGTTTGGCCATGCAGTCGGAGATGTCGTTCTGGAAGCTGTTGGGAAAACATTACAGCATAAACTCCGTTCATACGATTTGCTCGTTCGATATGGGGGAGATGAATTTGCTGCGGTTCTGACAGGGTGTACTGCATCTCAGCTGGCAATTCCCGTAGGACGCATCCAAAGTGGAATTCGGAACTTGAGCTTAGAGGGTTACCCGGACCTTCCAGAGTTATCACTTTCTGTTGGAGCCGTCACGTTTCGTTCGCAGCACCAGGCAGAATCGATTGACGAATTGATCTGCATCGCAGACGCCTGCTTGTATCGTGCAAAGGATCATGGTCGCGGATGTGCATTCCTCTCTGATCTTTCCAGTGGAGACAGCACGCCTGTTCATGTGGACTCACTCATCCAGTCAATGGTCTGAGTTGTGAATTGTTTGGAATCGATCGCGACAAAGACATTCACGAAGGTCAGCGATACGGTGTAGCGGTACGGTGTGCTTTCTCGTGACGCGTCAGGTCAGTCTTCTCTTCCCCAGAGGCATTCTGCGATCCATTCCAGATCCTCTTGTTGTTGGCGGCTGGCTGGCTTGGGAGTTGTTGCTCCAGCGGAATTCAGAGCGTTTACAACGATCAGTCGGGTGACGCTCGATAATGGAGTTCCCGGTGATTTCGAAAGAGTTCTCGAGATCATCGGGTGATTTCGATTCAGGATCACTTCGTTCTGTCCACTCGGGGCATCTTTGAGGTGGGTGTCAATGAGTCGTTGAAAGCCTGTCGGAATGTCGCCTCTCTGCTTTAATTCGTCAAACGACTTCGCGAGTTCATATCTTTCATTCAGAAACGCCATGACTGGTTGATCCTCTCGGAAGGAGCCGATCAGAATTTTTGCATCGACATTTGAAAGGAACTCCATCCATTCTGCAGGAGCGTCTTCAAGTTCTCGAACTCCCAGGATCGCTGATGCAAAATTCGGTGCGCTCGGGCTGGCGATTCGTAGATCGCTGACAAGCCCGGATTCAAAGTCATCCGCCAGGCTGTAAGCCAGCAAAGACTCTTCGAAGCTGCGGAACGTGTGCACACAAGGAGCGGAGTGGCCGGAGAAAAGTGTGTTGACCCATTGTTCCTGACGGCGGTCAGTGTTGTACCAGACAACCCGATCTGCTTCTTCTTCGTAAAGTGGGTCTGCATCAGAAAGGTTGAGGATCTCGTTGATGGTGAGCGGACCATGCGACGTTGGGAAACGGTACGATGTTTTTAAAATTTCTCTCAGACGACGGCTTTCAAGTGCCGCCCCAGCCATCGAGTAACGATGCCAATTGACGATTGATTCCATCCGCTGAGGATCGTTATCGCAGAGCTCTTCGAAGTGTCGAAAGAGGATGTCTTCAAGTGTTTCCGTGACAATCGAAAAAGCTTTATTGCGGACAAGATCCTCTCGACTGGCTGTCGGGGAACATCCATGAAGTTCAAGGCATCCACGAAGAAATGTTGCCCATGGCGGGAGCAACTCTTTGATTTGTCGGGAGATCACCATGCGCCGAACGGTGACCATCACGGACGCAGAATCACTGAATCCCGGGATACGTTGCGGGCTTACGTACAGTGCTCCGGCAATGGGGATGGGGGCTTCCACGCGGATCGGAATGACGTCGAGTGGTGCCTCGTCGAAGTACGCTTGCAGTGCAAGTTCGGTTGTTTCCACATCTTGCGATGGTTCAAACCAGGCTGCGTGAATGACGTTCACTCGTGTTTGTGAGCCATTGAGATGAATCGGAATTGGTAAGAAGTCGGCATGCTCTTTGATCGCAGATTCGATGGTCTCTTCGTTCTCTGCAAGAAATTTGTACTCCGGTTTGAGGACCAGGGTGACGGTTGTGCCCGGGGTCGGCTTGTCGCTGACGGAGAGTTCGATTTCTGTTCCCGGTCCTGCTTCCCAGCGGACCGCTTCGTCTGCAGCTTCGTTTCGGCTTTCGACGATCAGCCGATCTGCGAGCATGAAGGCGCTGAAGAGTCCAACTCCGAATTGCCCGATCAGATCTCCCTGATCTCCACCTTGTGAGAGGTGCGGCATCGCTTCGCCACGTTTGATCAAACCGGTGATTCCTAATCCGAGTGTCCCCAGATAGTTTTCCGCTTCTTCCGGGGTCAGCCCGATACCGTCATCGGTGAATGTCAGGATGCCCGCCTGGGCATTCTGAACCACATCAATTCGCCCCTGGAATTCGAGATCACGGCGCCGTCTGCGCATGATGGCGTCATGAGAGTTTTGAAGCAGTTCACGAATTGGAGTATCGTGTCGGCTGTAAAGGGAGGCCCCCATGATGTCGATGATTCCAGCGATATCGACTTGGAAGGGGATATTGCGTTGCCACTCAGACATAGTTGTATTTAAATCCGGTACAGGAAAAGATCACGAGGGTGGAAGCATGCACATTAGTGGATGCGTCGTTAGTCAGGGGCTCTTTCCTGTTTTGGAAAGAGACCAATGTTGTTCAAATAGGTCGCACAGACAATTGGCGGACTTTGAGTGGTGCGAGTTTAGCGATGAACCCGCAACAGAACAATTTCCTCATCGCTAGCGATCTTGCCTCATTCGAGTGTGCCAGATATCACGCTGCAAGGGAACAACAGATTTTTACTGTGGTTCGTGTCGTGGAGCAGTTTTCGTGCAGAATGAAACATTGATTGGCATCACGGATCGACAGTACGTAAGCATCGAATAGCGCAGGTAAAGGGATTTTATGGCGGATTTTTCTGTGACAGGCGCCGAGATTAAACGCTTGGCTCAAGAAACGCGCGGAGATAAGGAAGGGAACTGGAAACGCTGGGGAACATACTTGGCGGAGCGGCAATGGGGGACTGTGCGCGAGGACTACTCCGATAATGGTGAACCGTGGACGTATTTCACTCATGATGATGCCACCTGGAAAGCGTATCGCTGGGGAGAAGATGGCATTCTCGGTTGGTGCGATCGAAAAGGACGGCTGAACTTCTCCATTGCGATGTGGAATGAGAAAGATCCGATTCTGAAAGAGCGGTTGTTCGGCTTAAGTGGTCCTGAAGGGAATCATGGCGAAGACGTCAAGGAGTGCTATTACTATCTGGACGGGACGCCGACACATTCCTACGCCAAAGGGCTCTATAAATATCCTCAGCAGGAGTTTCCCTATACCGACCTTGTCGAGACGAACAGAAACCGTACTCATCATGATTTGGAGTATGAACTCACCGATACCGGGATCTTCGACGAAAATGAATACTTTGATATCTTCGTTGAATATGCGAAGGCATCTCCAGAAGACATTTGTATTCGGATCACGGTTGCCAATCGTGGAGAGGCAATGTCGCGATTGCATCTCCTTCCTCAATTCTGTTTTCGCAACACTTGGGTCGATCCAAATATCTACGAAGCCGACCTGGCAAAACCTCGATTGAGTGCCATCGGCAACGATCGAGTCCTTGCAGAACATGAAACGCTCGGACGGTTCCACCTGTTCGCTGATTTGGCTCCCGATGGTTCCAAGCCGAAGTGGTTGTTCACCGAGAATGAAACAAACCCGTCCCGATTGCAAAAGCTGCCTGTCACACGTGGAGGCTGCAAGGATGCCTTTCATCTCTACACGATTCAAAATGATGAGAGCGCGGTGAATCCGCACAAGTATGGGACAAAAGCGGCAGCGAGATATGTGCTGGATGTCCCTGCGATGAGCGAAGTCGTCGTGCAACTACGCATGACTCAGGAGTCGCGATCATCACCGACTCCGTTTGGCGAAGAGTTTGGAAGAACATTCGAAAGAAGAAAAGAAGAAGCGGACGCCTTTCACAATCTGAAAGTCAGCCCGGGGTTGACGGAGGATGAAAATCAGGTTCATCGGCAGGCGAGCGCAGGGTTACTTTGGACCAAGCAGTTCTATTGCTATTCGGTGAAAGATTGGCTGAAAGGAAATCCCAATCGTCCGAATTACCCTGGAACTCAATTGGTTCGCAATGAGGATTGGGGACATCTGTTCAATCGTGATGTCATCTCCATGCCGGACAAATGGGAATACCCATGGTACGCCGCCTGGGACTCTGCCTTTCACATGATTCCGTTTGCAAATCTGGATATCGACTACGCAAAGGATCAGTTGTCGATGTTGCTTCGTGACTGGTACATGCACCCCAACGGTCAAATGCCAGCCTACGAATGGAACTTTAGTGACGTCAATCCACCAGTACATGCCTGGGCCTGTTGGCGGGTCTATCAAAGGACCGGGCCACCTGGGCAACGCGACCGCGCGTTTCTCTCGAAAGTCTTTCAGAAACTTCTTTTGAACTTCACCTGGTGGGTGAATCGAAAGGATGTTCGCGGGAGGCACATCTTCACGGGAGGCTTTCTCGGGCTGGATAACATTGGGGTCTTTGATCGCTCGAAGCCGATGGCGATTGGGAATCACCTCGAGCAGGCAGACGGAACCGCCTGGATGGCGTTCTACTGTTCCAGCATGATGTCCATGGCCTTTGAACTTGCAGACGGAAATCCCGCGTACTCGCAAATCGCCTATAAATTCTTCTCGCACTATATCGCAATTGCAGAAGCCATGAATTCGCTGGATGGAACGGGATTGTGGGATGAAACTGATGGGTTCTATTACGACCATCTTCATACACAGGGCCGTAGCATTCCTCTGAAAATTCGTTCGATCGTGGGAATCATTCCCCTCTTTACAGTTGATGTTTTATTCGAACGGGTAATTCATCGACTTCCGGAGTTTCAGCGACGAATGAACTGGATGCTGAAGCACCGAAAGGATTTGGATGGATTCATGACCTTCCTTGAGCATGGCAAGGAAGATGCCAATAAAGGGAATGGGGCATGGTTGTTGGGACTGCCGACGAAGGAACGGCTGGAGCGCATTCTGAAATATCTTTTGGATGAAGAAGAATTTCTCTCCGATTACGGAATTCGCTCGCTCTCGAAATATCACGAGAAGAACCCTTTCTGCTTCGATACAGGAGGGGCAGAGACCTGCGTCAGTTACGTGCCTGGAGAATCCGATTCCTACATGTTTGGAGGAAATTCAAACTGGCGCGGGCCGATCTGGTTCCCGATGAACCATCTTCTCATCGAAGCACTCGAACGGTATCACCAGTTTTACGGAGAATCTTTCAAAGTCGAATGTCCGACCGGGTCTGGAAATATGATGACGATGCAGGAAGTCGCAGACGAAATTCGTCGTCGTCTCGTCCGCCTGTTTCTCCCAGATGAAAAAGGGACCCGTCCCAGTTACGCTCGAGGTAACCGCTTTGCCAAAGATGAGCATTGGAAAGATCTCGTCTTGTTTTACGAGTATTTCCACGGAGATACCGGACGCGGTCTTGGAGCGAATCATCAGACTGGATGGACAGCCTTGGTTGCGCCAATTTTGGAGCATATCGCTCGGAATCGCTCTGGACAGCCCGACATCGAAGGTTAGAGGACTCAGGTAAACCAGTCAGTTTTGGGGACGATTCTCGAAAGATCAAGCTTGGAGAATGTGTCAACTCTGCTTGACCAGTGAGTGTATAATCTACTATTCAGGGAGACTGATTTTTCAACAGGCATCATGCGACAGTGCGAGAATCGGGAACAGAGAGACATTTCGGTCGCTCGAAGTCTCCTTCAATCGTTTTTTGTCTGGAGGAGAGACCACGATCGCCATTGACGCATCCGGCAGAAACACGAACAATCCGAGAGAGAGAACTTTGGTTCCGGAATTCTTTGTGCAGTTCGAGAATTCAAAATCCATCAGCAGTTATTGATCGACAATTCTCTCAGAGTGAATTTGTAAAACAGCGATGAAAAGAAGCGCGGCTACGACAGTCGCAATTTCCATAATATTGTTAGAGTTTCGTTCTTTATGAACGAAGAGACAACACACAGAGAATTCAAAATCGAGCCTCAGCAGGCACTCAGCAGGAATTGAGATTGAGTATGTTTGACTTGAATATCGAGCGGCCTTCACCGGTACAGCCTCAAAACAGCGACTATCAAAGAACACGGCAAATGACTGTCGGTGATTTGCTTTTAGAGAATCGGATCATCTTTCTCGATGGTCCCATTCATGACGGCAACGCCAATATGATCGTCATGAAATTACTCTATCTTCAGTCAGAGAACCGACATCAGGATATCCACCTGTATGTCAACTCACCCGGTGGTTCGGTCACGGCAACGCTGGCGATTTACGACACTATGCAGTTTCTTGACTGCAAAGTCGCCACATACTGTGTCGGACTCGCTGCCAGTGGTGGAGCGATTCTGGTTGCAGGGGGAGCTGCTGGAAAACGATTCATTTTGCCGCATGCCAAGATGATGATTCATCAGCCGTATGGGCAAGTTGGTGGTCAGGTTTCGGATATTGAAATTCAGGCGAAAGAAATCCTCGAAACTC
Source organism: Thalassoglobus sp. (assembly GCF_048270125.1). NCBI lineage: Bacteria > Pseudomonadati > Planctomycetota > Planctomycetia > Planctomycetales > Planctomycetaceae > Thalassoglobus > Thalassoglobus sp. Next base: position 213,251 of record NZ_JBLWTN010000002.1, read on the forward strand.
GCTCCGTTCTTAATGAGATCCTCTCCGAGCATACCGGCCAGCCAATTGATGTTGTCGCCAAAGATACAGAGCGGGACTTTTATATGTCCCCGACCGCAGCCAAAGAGTATGGCCTCGTTGACGAAATCGTGAGCAAGAAAGACAAGGGCAAGAAGGACGAAAGTAAGAGTGCTGACGAGAAATCGAGTTAAGCGAACTCAGCCAGTCTAGTTTTGTCGTTCGACCTTCCAGAGACAACAGATCAGCGAACGCCTGCCATGCTTTTGAATCAGGTCGCTGAAAACAGAAAGAGATTCCCATGTCGAGTTTAGTTCCCATTGTCATTGAAAAGTCCGGTCGTGATGAACGGGCGATGGACATTTACAGCCGGTTGCTCAAAGACCGCATCATCTTCCTGGGAACCCAGGTGAACGACCACGTTGCCAACCTGTTGGTCGCTCAGATGCTCTATCTTCAGTTTGAAGATCCGAATTCAGACATCCACATGTACATCAACTCCCCCGGTGGTTCTGTCACTGCCGGGATGGCGATTTATGACACGATGCAGTACATCAATTGCGACGTGGCAACCTACTGCATGGGACAGGCCGCCAGTATGGGAGCTTTGCTCCTGACGGCTGGAGCTCCGGAGAAGCGATTCGCTCTTCCGAACGCCCGCATCATGATTCACCAACCTTTGGCTGGCATGGAAGGGACAGCGACCGATCTTGAAATTCATGCCAAAGAAGTCATCAAGATGAAACGGAAGCTGAACGAGATCCTGCTGAAGCACACCGGTCAAACACTTGAGAAAATCGAACAAGACACCGACCGGGACAACTTCATGGATGCGGAAACAGCCATGCAGTACGGACTGGTTGATAAAGTTTTGGACAAACTCCCACTTGGTAGCCCAGAGTAAAGCATCGAAGAAGAGATCGACCTGTTGAGATTAGCCCCGTGAAAGTGGGCGATTCATCACCTGAACGCACTCATCGCGGAAACGGCAAACAGGTATGGAAGTCAATTTTGTAGCAGCCGAGCAGGGGACATGAAGCCCCTGTCTAGGTTGTGCTATCGAATCGCATCCCAAGATGCGGGATGTGAACAGAGTTGATGAAGAGATTTCATCACCGCAAGGTTTGAATCATTTGGCACGCATGTCGGCGTGCAGAGGAATGAGAGCATCGCGAAATTGAGCAACCACCGCGTTTTTGACGCAATGGATCACTCACCGTAATCTGAATTTGGATCATGAACACCTCGTTGACAAGGATGTCGCCGCGAGTCTCTTTGAAATCCATTGTGGTTTCACTGGGGATGTTGTGCGTGTTGTATGGCTGTCGTGGACCGAGTAATGTCGAGCTTCTTGAAGCCCGCTTGCGAGAGTTCGAAGTGATGGATGATCGGCGTAAAGCGGAATTGGTCTCCGTCCGTTCACAATTGAACATCGCCCAGCGTGAAGCTCGTATCTTGCGAAATCAGATCGCCGATTCTGGTGAAAAAGCCCCCGCTGTCGCAGCGACAGAAGCGATCGCCTCTGTCGAAGTTCTCAAGTTTAACACCTTGTTGACCGCCGGGCAAAATAAAGATGAGACACCAGGAGATGAGCGATTTCACGCGATTGTCTCGCCGTACGACAAAGATGGGGATCTGGTGAAAGTCGTCGGGAAGCTCCAACTCGAAGCAATCGATCTCTCGCTCCCAGAGGACAAACGAACGATCGGGAAGTGGGATTACACACCCGAAAAAGCTGGTGAGCTCTGGCACAGCGGATATCTCTCCTCGGGTTTGCGGTTCGATTTGCCCTGGAACGAACTTCCACAGGGGAACGAAGTCCTGCTCCACGTCAAAATGGAAACGGCTGATGGGAGAGAGCTGACTGCCAGTCATACAGTCAAAATTGACCCACCGCGACAACTTGCGATGGCCCCTATCGCTCCTGTAGCTCCGAAACTACTCAACTTGTCGGGTGATGCGAAGCCAGCTGAGGTGAAAGTGCCTGCCCCTACCGAGTCCGAAACGCCCACGGCAGAGGCCGCAAAGCCTGCTGAGGCCACAAAACCTGAAGCAAACAAGGAAGAAGCTCCTAAAACGAATGTGACAGCTCCGATCCCGGCCCCCTCAAAGCCTGAACGTCCTGTTCCAGTGCTCGATTTGTTTGAAGAAGAGCCTGAGGAAGCACCGGGCAAAGCAACGCTTTCTCCAACATCAAGCCAAGGGGCTGCACAGATTGAAGCAGAAAAGGTCGAGAGCAGCTTGGCCAGACCTTTCCCGAGTGGAATTCAGACTTCCGACAATTGGAAGGAATCGACGATCCCTATTCTCAGATAATGGCGGATTTTCGAACTCGACTCACTGACGCTTTCTTACGTTCTTTGATCTCTCTAAGATAGAGCTGTTCAATCCAAGTCGATTCCTTAGAGAATCCTTGGATTGCTGAACGCAAGAACACTGTTACCCTCCGGGCTTGACCACATGAGCAATGTCAGTCTTGCAAGGTCGAAAGTTCAGAACGACCAGAATCGGTCTGTTTGGGTTGCCCAAAATTGGAGAAAGTACAATGGCCCGTAAGGGTGAAATGTTTGCAGGTTTGACCGTCGCCCTCGTGACTCCTTTTCGAGATGGAAAAGTTGATGAAGCCGGGTTGCGCAAATTGGTTGACGATCAAGTCGCTGCTGGAACAAACGCTGTAAGCCCATGTGGCACAACTGGCGAAAGCCCGACGCTCAGCCACGATGAGCACGAGCGTGTCATCGCTCTTGTTTGTGAACAGGCTGCAGGTCGAATCAAAGTGATGGCGGGTACAGGCTCGAACAGCACTGCAGAAGCGATCCGCCTTTCCAGGAAAGCTGCGGAAGTCGGGGCTGATGGGGCTCTCCTCGTTGCACCGTATTACAACAAACCGATGCAAGAAGGCTTCTACGAACACTACAAAGCAGTTGCTGAAGAAGTCGGTATTCCGCAGGTTGTCTATAATATCCCTGGTCGTTCCGCCAAAAATATTGATCCGGAGACGATCTGTCGACTGGGCGAATTAGAGAATATCGTCGCTGTCAAAGAGTCCACTGGCTCAATGGATCAGGCTTCGCAAATCCTCAATGGCAGTAATCTGACAGTCCTCTCCGGGGACGACAGTTTAACGCTGCCTTTGCTGGCACTCGGAGGCAGCGGAGTCGTCTCTGTGGCTGGGAACATCGTACCTAAAGATGTCCTGGCAATGATTGCAGCCTGGAAAGAGGGCAACATCGAGCAAGCACAAAAGTTGCACCACAAACTCTTCCCGCTTTGCCGGGATATGCTGGGATTGGCGACGAACCCGATTCCACTCAAGGCAGCTATGCAGCTGCTCGGAAAGGATACCGGGGATGTTCGTCTCCCACTGACACGCCTCAGCGAAGCGGATACCGCGAACCTGACGCAAACCTTGAAAACGTACGGATTGTTATAACGGAAATTTGTTTTGCATTGCTGGGCCTTGTGCCCAGCAATGCAAGCTTTCGGTCCATACATCGAGCGGTCTTACGCTCTAACGAAGAAACATTGCTTTCGACAATTCCTCTTCGGTCCAACAGCTTTCACCTGATTGAGAACGAACCCATGTCTGCTACTGCATCATCCACTCCGATTACCTTTGATGAAGCGGGATTTGAGAATTTTCTCTCAACTCGCAACGAACCCGATTGGCTCCTTCAGTTTCGCCGGGAGGCTTTCGCTCTTTACCAGCAGAAGCTTGAAGAACCACTCGAGCCAGAAGAATACAGACGCCTTGACCTGCGTCTGTTTCGGCCAGAGAAATACCACATTTCCGACGCTTCTGCAGAGGAAACGACCTTCGAAACACTCATGCAGGATCGTGGTGAGTTCGGAGGATCGATCGTTCAAGTCGATGGGAAATGTGTCGCATCCTCGTTGAGTGATGAGCTCAAAGCCAAGGGAGTTCTATTCGGAAATATTTCCGAGTTGCTCGTCGAACATCGAGAACTGCTTGAGCCCTACTTCCTCAAGAAAGCTGTCTCGCCTGATGCGGATCGTTTCGCAGCCTGGCATTCTGCATTCTGGACCGGTGGAGCCGTTTTGTACGTTCCACGTAACGTCGAAGTGGAAGCACCACTTTACAGTCTGATTGGTTTGCTGGAAGACGGTGCAACTGATCTCAGCCATACACTGGTGATCCTCGAAGATGGTGCCTCGGCAACTCTTCTGGAAGAGACCTCCTCTGCCGCTGAGGAGACTGCCGGACTTCACATGGGGGCAGTGGAGTTGATCGTTGGAAACGAAGCCAGACTTCGTTACGTTCAACTTCAAAACTGGAATGGCAAAGTTTATCACATCGCTCACCAGTCAGGGCGCGTTGGCCGCGATGCGATGGCTCAATGGACGGTGGCCGGCCTCGGCTCAAAATTGATGCACATCCATCAAGATGTTCACCTCGATGGACGCGGAGCACAGGCTCAGGTTAACGGCGTGACCTTCGCCACCGACAAGCAACTCTTGTCGTACTACACACAACAGACACATCATCAGCCCGACACATATTCTGACTTGTTGTACAAGCAGGTCTGTCGCGACAAGTCTCGGTGTGTTTGGCGTGGGATGATCAAGGTCGATGAGATTGCTCAAAAGACCGATGGTTATCAACGCAATGATGCACTCATGCTCAGCTCTGGTGCACGAGCCGATGCGATCCCCGGCCTCGAAATCGAAGCTGACGATGTCCGCTGTACTCACGGAGCGACAGCCGGACAGGTCGATGAGGAACAGGTCTTCTACGCGATGTGCCGCGGGCTTTCCCGCTACGAAGCGATGCACATGATCGTTGAAGGCTTCTTCGCCGAAGTCTACGACCGCATCCCGGTCGAACTCGTTCGCGAAACGCTCAGCCATGCCGTGGAAATCAAACTTGGAATTGGCGAATAGTAAGTCCTCGTTGATCTTGGAAGAATCAAATAGCCCCCGGTCATTGACTGGGGGCTATTTTTACATTCATACTTGTTGTATCGAACCAGTTTGAAATTCTTCTTGGACCTGTCTCAATGATGTATGTGCCTCGTATGTTGAGTCTGTTTTTCAAAATGGCCTCTGTGATTGGCCTTACAGGTCGACGTTCTTTCATTGACCAAACCCGTTGCTCTGGGGTGAAAGTCAGAACGTTTTGCAGTTGTTTCTTTGTCGTTGCTGCAGGGCTGATGGTTTCAACTTCCTTTGCGCAAGAGCCAGCTGATCAGGACAACAAACCAGCGCAAGCTCGCATCGTTGTCAGTCAAGATGGCTCACACTTTATTCTGGAGGGGAGTGAAAAACCGTTTGTTATCTGGGGAGTGAACTACGATCATGACGCAGTTGGTCAGGGGCGTTTAGTTGAAGATTACTGGCATGATGAATGGGAGACCGTTGTTGAAGATTTCCAGGAAATTCGAGACCTCAACGCCAACGTGGTACGCATTCATTTACAGCTGGGGCGATTCATGGAGACCCCCACGAAACCCAACTTGAAGAACCTTAAGAAGCTGGCAGAACTGATCAAGCTGGCCGAAGACAACGAGCTTTATCTCGATATCACTGGGCTCGCATGTTACCACAAAGCGGATATCCCGGACTGGTATGATTCACTTTCCGAGCAGCAGCGTTGGGGCGTCCAGGCAAATTTCTGGAGAGAAGTCGCCACGATTTGCAAAGAGAGTCCAGCGATCTTTTGCTACGACTTAATGAACGAACCGGTTGTTCCGGGGAAAGATGGCGAGAAAGAATGGTTAGCTGGTGAGCTCGGTGGGAAATTTTTCGTGCAGAGAATCACTTTGGATTTGGCAGGACGGGAGCGTAAAGAGGTCGCAGCTGCCTGGGTCAAAAGAATGGCTGATGCAATTCGAGAGGTCGACAAAAGCCACCTGATTACTCTGGGGGTGATTCCCTGGGCGCATTCATTCAAAAACGCCAAGCCGTTGTTTTATTCACCTGAAGTCAGCGGACCGCTCGATTTTGTCAGCGTTCATTTCTACCCCAAGAAAGATCAAATCGATGAGTCACTTGCAGCTTTGAAAGTGTATGAAATCGGCAAGCCACTCGTGATTGAAGAGATCTTTCCACTCAGCGCCGGCCAGGATCAGACGGTTGAATTCATCGAGCGTTCACGTGACATCGCCGACGGCTGGATCAGTTTCTACTGGGGAGTCACCGTAGAAGAATACAAATCCAAAGAGGGCATCCTCGAAGCAATCATGGCAGAGTGGCTCACCTGGTTCAAAGAGAACGCCCCGCCGAAATGATCTCCAGAGGGGCGTCGCTGAGGGTAAGTCCTGCGGTGCTCGTTGTCTTTATTGTAGATCTAAGTCCAAACCATCTTTGCAATCTGGACACTTGATGAGTCCATTTCTGCAATTCCTGCAATCAATCGAATTGTAAACTGGCACCCTGGCAATTTTACGGTTGTTCCCAAGGCCAACAGAACCAGAACGGAAACTCGTTTGAGTGATTTTTCCGTTCACACACCCCTTCACATTGCATTGGAGGAGTGCTCTTCCAGAGCAGCGAATGCAGGTTTTATCTTCAAGGACGTTGTATCCTTCAGGCGACCTCGCATCGGCTTTTGCAACGTTTGGGACTCCTGATTTGTAGTAGACTTGGACCTTTACAATTCCTTGCGAGTATTTGGCAACAAGGTCAGCCCATTCCTGCTTTTCATGGGCGACGATCTCGTCAGGTGGGAAATCATCTAAGTGTTTCTTGAGGAACTTGATCGCATCAATTGACGGCACTCCGCCAGTAAATTTGGCTTCAATTTTAGTTCCGTGGTAATAGTCTGGAATTCCTATTGTTAGAATTGAGGCTACACGCCCTTGGCGATCAAGAATTGGCCCCCCGCTGTTTCCGTGATCTGCGATTGCATCAAAGAAGTAGTACGGGGCACTATCCCTTCTCGACTGATCAGGAAGCCCCGAGACGATTCCTTGCGTTGCTTTTAACTGGCTCCCAAACATAGCAGGTAGAGGGTAGCCCAATATCAGCACGTCGCTTGCTAGTGGGGTGGTTACGTCTAAGAGAGGCAGTGGTGTCCCCTTAGATTCTGCGACATGCAATAATGCAAGGTCAACATCTTTTGAGACTGCTACTACTTGGCCGAATTTCTCTTCTGTATCGCCACCAGGAGAAGAAATGATGACTCCGATTTTGTCTGCCACACCCAAGTCGCCGTGGACAGCAACATGGCGGTTCGTCAGGTAGTAATTTGGTTTTACCAAGAAGCCCGACCCTGACCCCAATTTTATGAACGCTGTTGCTACTTCATCCTTAGCTTGATTCGGAATCAGCTTCTCGTCACGTTCCTCTTGGTCAAATACTGGAGGCATATGTAGCCACCCTGTATTTTCGCCAATATGCTGGGATTTTTCAGAAGCGACGAGTTCTGCAAACAAGGATTCATATTTTTGGAGAATTTGTTCTGTAGGAGAAAGTCGTTTTCGCTTTGTTAGCGATATTACACGACTCAAATTGTGAATGACTTCTGGGCATTTGGGCAAGACTTCCGAAGCCATTCGAAAAGAGTGGAATGCATTCAGGTAGTCATTTTGTTTGACTTGAGCGATACCTAGACTGTTTAGGGCAGCGCCATGAGTAGGGTTCCGACGCACGACTCGTTCAAAATGTTCTTGTGCGTTTTTTGGTCCGATTGTGTTTGAAAATGGAAGCGAGTAAATCAATCCAATCATGTAGTCTGCGCGAATTCCATTTGGATTGGCGCGACTTGCTTGCTCGAATAGAGCAACTGCACCTTCTATGTTGCCAGCGCTGATTGCATTTAATCCAGCCTCGATGATTTGATTCCCTTCTGCGACAGCTTTGTCACGGACATCTTTGGTGACCCATTGGGTCCCTAGCCTATACAAATTCTTTTCAGACCGATCCCGCCATTCAGCGAGCTCTTCATTAACACGTTCTAGTTGGAATTCGTCAAATTCGTAGCTCTTGGAAAATGCTTCATATAAAATAAAAGCATTTCTTGCGGAAGTCTGTTGTTTGAAAGCTTTCCGTGCTGAGGAGAAGGCGCTGCTGCTGATTTCGGTCAAGACTTGTGGAATCGGTGGAGGGAGAACTGCCACCTCATCTTTAACTCGCTCAATCAGCCCGTCAGAAGCTGTCGATGTCTGCTCTTCTGCAATTTCTTCATTTGCATTCGTATCGATTGGAGGACGGGTCTGCGATATCGGTGGTGCCGGAGTGGAGGAACTGTCCGCAGTGTTCTTTTCGTCAGGGTTAGGTACTGACTTCTCATCTGCCTTCGAGTGACTTTGCGTAGCCACTTTCGGGGGCGGAATCTGTGGCAACTCCGAATTGTTGGCTGAGGCGTGAGAACTAGACTCCGACGCGCTCCCCATGTCCTGCTGATTGACATCAGCATGAGGGGGAGGTTCGTTTTCATTGATTGCTTGGGGAGCAGCGACTCTCTCATCAGTTTTGGATTGGAAGCCACCCGTGATAAGGATTCCGGCAACCACTGCCAGAAAACTTCCAAGGATGCAGGATCCGATTAATACTAGAGGAGAGACCTGGTTCAGGCCGGAGGATTTCCTTTGCGGTTTTCTCTTTTCTCTTACAGGTGGTTTGCCCGTACTGTTCTTATTAGGGGTGTTAGGGGGACGTTTAGGAGGCATGATTTGTGGCCCTGACTGAATGCTAAGATGAAAAATCACAACGCAGCATTGTGTTCTTTGTAGTTTCAATTTTGGCTGATTACACGAGATGTTTCAACTGAAAAATTGTATTACCTCCGTAATCAAGAAGGGGGCAGGTATTTCTTGTGCCGAGATGTTGTTTGAATACCAAAAGAAATTTGGACAGGTTTACAGTGATATTACATGATTCTTAAAATAAAAAAGCCCGTTGGAATGTTCTTTGGAACACTTCAACGGGCAAGGTGGGTGACAGATTATTACTGAGAGGGTTGAACCTCATCTGTTTAAGGGTGATCGCTCAGGCGGGTTGCAAATCGCAGAGAGCTTCTCGCAAACGGCCTCGGGCGGTGTGGAGTCGTCGTTTGATTGTCCCAATAGGACTCGCGAAACGAACACTCATTTCTTTGAGTGACTGACCTTCAAAGTAGAAGGCGAGTAACGTTTCACGATCGAGTGGTCGTAACTGGTACAAGCCGTCTCGAACTTGGCCGGCCTCTTCGGATTGCAGGACATCGTCGAGAGGAGCCTGGTGGACAGCGGATACGCCGCCGAACAATTCAGGGTCCTGCATTGTCTCCCGTGGTCGACGGACTGCTCGGTTGATCGCCATGCGAACTGCGATTCGCTTCAACCAGCCGACGAAGCGTTCCGGCTCGCGCAGCTGATCAATTTTTCGCATTGCTCGCAAGAAGACTTCCTGTGTCACTTCGAGTGTTTCCGATCGATTTCGCAATCGACGAAAGATGACTGCAAAGACAATGCCTTCGTACTCTTTCACCAATTCGCCAAAGGCATCTCGGTCGCCAGCTTGTGCTTGAAGCACCAATTCAACGTTTAATGTATCGGTCATATATCGTCTCCCCCTCGTGGGGCAACTATGAGACGACTCCATATCACCTGATCCCCTTTTAGAGCAGTTTGCTCTACCGTGTGCCCGTGAAGAACGCATTTCTCTGGTAAAAAATGCTGTTCGCCACGAGGCTGATCCCGCAAAGCAAATCGAAAGATGCTCTAGAATCACCTGAAACTGTCGCAATGAAAACTCTGTTTAGGAGTTTGGAATTTCAAAGCTGGGTTCAGGGGCAGTTTGGAGAGTCACCGGAGTCGGTCTCTTTGTGTCTGTTAGTAAAAAGGGTCGTACCTCTTTGTCCACTGGCTGTGTCTTCCTGTGAGTGCATGAGCACAACAAATCAGGTCGACATCACATCCTCGCCGTAGTACGCATGGCATAGAGACGAGACGCTTGCTAACGGAATAGGCTTTGACGAATGAATTCATGAAGTAACCTTTATCTAATGGTGGATAAGAATGTGAAAATAAGAACCCGTGTGACGTTATCGCTTCGAGATTCTCGAGAGCATGTCTCACGGACTGAATCCTGGAAACTTGGAATGGGCCGGTTCTGTAAGCGGAATGGTGCTTGCAGTCTGAGGCGGATTCCAAATCAAATCTGGTAAGAAATTACCAATCGAATCGCGGGAAGAAACTGCACATCTCTCGAGATGTGTGAATCCCCGCGGTTGGCACTTACCAGTGAGACCGAATTGAAAGCGTCGACAAGGTCGACGGGGTTTCAGCTCAGTGTCATAAGGAAACTGCGCCGTAGGAATTCGCTCGACTAATCACGAGCGATGCCCACGCTGCCGCCGGGAGATCACCGGCATGCCGTAGTAGTGCTCCGTCGGAGGAATGTAGACAGGACTGTTGCCAAGAACTGTCCTGCTTTATTGCTCCTGAGGATTTAGATAGCCGTTTCCCGGGGTCACAATACGAATCAACGCATTGGTTCTCTCTGCGACTTTTACGCTTGGTACGTACGTTGACACAGAGATCACGAACGGCGACGACGGTGACCATCTGGGCGACAGTCGTATTGACTGTTCCAGTTGTTCCGTTGATTTCCATGCCGTTTGTCATGATGCGCTGTGTCATTGTTGCACCTGTTGCGACTTCGTCGCCGTCGTTGATCTGCAAGTTCTTCGCAGATCTCTGGGAAACACAATTCAGCTCAGGATTTGAGCTGTTGAAGTGCTCGCTGGTCAGTCTGTCTCATTCTTACGCTTTTCTTCGTAAGCTCAAATGGATGTCGTAACCTGGAGCAAAAAATCTCGCCTCAGTAATTAGGCCTGAGTGAGAAGGTGAGATACGATGCGTACAATATTGCAGGAAGCTGAGTCCATTTGCAATCCACGCACCTTTCTCTACGTCTGTTGACTTCCGGTGTATCAAAAAGGTTCGTCATTTTTGATAACATTTTATAGATTTTCTTACCCGAGATGAGAATTCGTTTCGAATTGAACCCAGAGTTCTGTTCTGATTTTCCTTTTATTGCTGTCCTGCGGGATGACCTATGTTTCGACTATCATTGATGTTACTGGTTCTGCTGTCCTGTGGGGTCAACTCCTTTGCTGCCGCGGATTCGAGAAGATTTGAGGTTCGGCTCGACGAGAAAGTTTTTTCCCAGAACTACTCGGGACGGGTCGTTCTCTTCTTTAGCAAAGGGGATCGTGAGCCTCGCCTAGGCCCGAACTGGTTCAACCCTGAACCCTTCGTTTCAGTGGATGTCGAAGACTGGTCGCCTGGGACGTCGTTAGAAATTTCGCTGACAGATCCAAGGGTGCGAAAATATCCTAAGTCGCTAAGTAGCAAAGATTTGAATGGTCTTTCTGCTCAGGCAGTGGTCAGACTGAATCCCTATGAGCGAAATGTTGGCACAGGGGTTGGAAATGGATACAGCAATGTCGTCCGCCTCGCAAACGATCCGAAAGTGACCTTGCCGATTGTGAACATCGTTAAGAAAGGGAGACCGCAACTTTCAGCCCGGTCGAAAGTTGTGACGATTAAGTCCAGGTTGCTGAGTGATTTTCATGGGCGGTCCGTTGAGATGCACGCCACTGTGACGGTCCCAGAGGGGTATGAAACAGACACAAAGAAAAGGTATCCCGTTATTTACGAAATTCCAGGCTTTGGCGGGACGCATGTGGATCGGCAACTCGAGCGGCATTCTCAGCCTCGCTTGAACGAGCAGGGCGTCGACTTTATCAAGGTGATGCTCGATCCCAGTTGCCCGCGTGGCCATCATGTTTTTGCAAACTCGGCGAATAACGGTCCTTACGGAGATGCACTGGTTCAGGAGTTGATTCCGGAGATTGATCGGCAATTTCGCACCGATGCCCGTCCATATGGGCGTTTTCTGACGGGGCACTCCTCGGGAGGGTGGAGTTCACTATGGGTTCTGGTGAACTCACCGAAGTTCTTTGGTGGCACATGGAGTACCGCGCCCGATCCGGTCGACTTTCGAGACTTTCAGCAAATCAATCTCTATGAGCCCAGTGAAAATATGTTCATTGATAGCGACGGGAAACGACGTCCTTTGGCCCGTATGAATGGGCGGATTGTGCTGTGGTACGATAATTTTGCTCATATGGAAGATGTCCTTGGCTATGGTGGACAGTTGGAAAGTTTCGAAGCTGTTTTTAGCGGACGTGACGCGAATGGTCTTCCTTATCGATTATGGGATCGAGAGACCGGTGAGATCGATGACGCAGTGGCTCGAAGTTGGGAGAAATATGACATCAATCTCCTTCTCAAAAGAAATTGGAAAGCGTTAGCACCTGCTCTCGCGGGGAAAATTCACATCTACATGGGCGATCAGGACACCTTCTATCTTGAGGGAGCAACGATGCTCGTAAAAGAAACGCTCGCAGACCTGGGCAGCGATGCCAATGTGGTGATTCTGCCTGGAAAGACTCATTTCGACCTGTTCGCTAACGGCCTTTCTCAAAAGATCGAAGAAGAAATTGCGATTCAGTATCTTGAACATCGGAATGCGAAAGACTTTGAATAATCGATTATTGAGAATGTCATCGCTGAGTGTGCCGATCTTTCGCTTTGCTGATTATCATCATCTGAAATGATCCATGCTGCGAAGTGTCAGACCACCCAGTCGACAAAGACTGAATGCACCGATGCTCGTCCCCGGATCATATGACCCTCGATCATTGCAGCCGACGCCATGAATGAAGAAGCGAGTTACATCTGCGCATCATGCGGCGAAGAAGTCGTGATTCCTGTTGATCTGACTCAAGGTCGGGATCAGGAGTTTATTGAAGACTGTCCTGTCTGTTGTTGCCCGATGGTGATTCGAGTTGAAATCCAGCCCGATGGCGAAGTTTACTGTCGGGCTGAGCGAGAATAATTTCAGACGTCAATTACGAATGAAGTCACATGGCTTCTGGAGAAACAAGTGAACCAGATTTTTCTGTTTGTAGCCAGTCTTGGAAACGTGGCACTTCTGGTCACGATTTGGCTGGGATGGCGGATCGAGGATGCCAGTTCACTTTCTGAGGTTGCACGGCAAGGAGTCTCCTTCCACTTCCTGTTTGCTTTGGCGACGTCATCGTTTGTTCTGTTTGTACATGCACTCGTGCTGACGTACTTCATGGGGACAGGCCGCTGGATTCAGGAAACGAGTGAGGCCTATCATTTTGATGGTGATGCCCGCAGTCATAATATGAAGCTGAAATACAAAGTGCTTCCGGGAATGATGCTCTGCCTTTGTTTGATTCTGATCACTGGAGCCTTCGGAGCCATCGCTGACCCTGCTTCAAACACGCAAATGGAATACGGAGCGACAATTCACTTTACGCTCGCTCTCAGCTTGCTGCTGGCGAATCTTTTGGTCAATGTTATTCAGTACTTCGCAATTACTGAGAACTCCGGTGTGGTCGATTCCGTTTATCAGGAAGTCCTCAAGGTGAGGAAAGAACGCGGTCTGGACGACACCCAAGTTTCTTAGAACACTTTCGTGTTTCATCATCATCTTCAATGACCGAGAGTATGACTTCTCCGTTTGACTGGATCGCTGACGAGCTCCACTCGCTGGAAGAGCGATCACTCGTTCGGGCGCGAAGGAAGGTTCAACCGCTCTCGGGGGGGCGATGTGAAGTTGACGGTCAGGTGTTGTGGAATTTCTCCGGGAACGACTATCTCGGTTTGGCAGATGACCCAGTGGTCATGACTGCCGTGAAGAATGAACTGAAAAGTGGAACTGGAGTTGGAGCCCGAGCCAGTGCGCTCGTGACTGGTCACACGCCATTACATTCTAAGCTGGAAGAACGACTCGCCGAGTTCAAGGGGACGGAAGCTGCGATTCTGTTTCCGACCGGATTCGCAGCCAATTTCGGGACGGTGACATCTTTGGTCGGTCCTGAAGATGTTATCTTCTGCGACCGACTCAACCATGCCAGCTTAATCGATGGAGCAAGGCATTCGCGGGCTCGTTTTCGTGTTTATCCGCATTGCGAACTCTCGACCCTTCGCAAGGAATTAGAGAAGTCTGGTGATTTTCGGAGACGGCTGATCGTTACTGATTCACTCTTCAGCATGGACGGAGATGTGGCTCCTTTGAGCGATCTTGCAAAACTTGCTGAGGAGTTTGACGCGATGCTCCTGGTTGATGAAGCTCATGCGACGGGAGTTTTCGGAGAGCGGGGGTCGGGCTTGCTGGAAGCTCAACAAGTGAAATCGGAGAACATCGTTTCTGTCGGGACACTTAGTAAAGCTGTCGGCGCCCAAGGTGGATTTGTGGCAGGTTCCAGGATCTTGTGTGACTGGCTGTGGAACACGTCGCGCACCAGCATGTTTTCGACAGCACTTTCGCCAGTTCTTTGCGCGGCTGCACTTGCCGCGCTGGAGAGAATTCAGAACCAACCACGACGGCGGAGAGACTTACTTTCCCGATCAGAGAGCATCAAGCTCCAGCTTCAGTCACAAGGTTGGACAGTTCCAGAAAGCGTGGTCGGTCCGATTATCCCCGTGATTGTGGGCGAGGCAGAGCGGGCCATCCATCTGGCCACTGAGCTTCAAACACTCGGAGTTCTTGTTGCTGCAATTCGCCCACCGACAGTCTCCAAAGGGACAGCGCGTTTACGGATTTCGATTAGCTCAGCCCATGAAGAGGCTGGGCTTCGCTGCTTACTGGAGAACTTTCACAAAGTGCGCGGCAATCGATAGATTACCTTGTACTACCGTGTGTCCGTGAAGAACTCGTTGCTCTAGAGCAGTTTGCTCTACCGTGTGCCCGTGAAGAACGCATTTCGCTAGTGAAATGCTGTTAGCCACGAGGCAGATCCTGCAAACCAATTCGAAAGATGCTCTAACAAAACCGCCATTCGCCACGAGGCAGAACGTAATAATCAATTCGCAAGATGCATTAACGATTGATGTGGATCTACCGCTCCTCTCTTTTCTGGAGACGGGGGGGATTTTATGAATGCGAAGACTTCTGACGAGACCGCTTCACGTGAGTGGAAGATTATTTCGGTTCGTCGATCAGTTTCACTTCAACAACTACTGCGCGATGATCCGACGGATAGTTCTCAACTATGATGTCCGCGTACTGTTTTGATTCCCCAATCACTTTTGCCTCGGTCACGCGCGTTCTTTTCGTTGAGCACATTACGAAATCGATTCGGTCGTGGCGGTCTTTCGGGTCGGTCTCTTTGGTGAGTGGAGTCCATGTTAAACCTCGTTTTTTGACAGGGTCGGGATGAGCAACGCGATACCCATCCACAAAGCCGGCAGCCAGGACCGCGTCCGTACTGGGCCAGCGGACGGATATGGGAGACTGCTCTGCTTCGACAGCCTCAGCAGTCCAGTCGAGGTGTGACGGTTCGTTAAAATCGCCGGTGACAAACATCGGAAGGTTCAACTTTTGAAACGCGTTGATTTCAGAAAGTAGCTGCTGCACTTGCTCTCCTCGTGCGGACTTGGCTGCTGCGATGGCTTCCTGTTCGGTCTTTAGAAATGCCCCGTTATGGTAGGGGATATTCAGAAGTTGGTACGGTTGATACGGTGCATGGGCAAGATGGGCGTTAAACATGAAAATTGTTTGTTTCGATGGAAGCTGGATTTCCGCTCCCCATTTGTTTGGAGTCGATCTGAGAATCGGAAAGCGGCTGATGATTGCGGTTCGTCCGTTTTGGTTGAGGTAATTCCATCCGAGAATCTCAGCCAGTTCTTCTGCTCGATCCAGGCGAGTTCCTGCTCGCGCCCTTCCCGCAGTTTCTTGGAGTCCCACGACATCGGCTCCGGCTTTTTGAATGACTTCCGCACTTTTGGAAAGCGGCTGACCTCCCGCTTCTCCTCCAACCCAGAGATTAAATGTCATCACTCGGAGAGTTTGAGGCTCGTCAGCTACTGAACTCCCAGTGAATGTGAGCAGAATCAGAAGTGCCAGGCATTGATATCGCGTAAACATTTGGATCATCGTCCGTACTTTGGATTATTGCTTGAACTGAAATTTTCTATACTGGAGCAAGGTTTTGTCCGTTTGCTCCATCACCACTGTACGTTGTCTGCATGCTTTTGAAAATGTTCCTCGCAGCCCCTGACAGGTGCTGAAAGGGAGTTTCCGTAGTGACGGGCATGAGAGATGCCGGTTGATGAATCCCGTTTCTTCGCATAAGTCTTTGTGAAAGATCGGCTGGAAATGTTGCCAAGAATTGCACACTTTCCTACTCTGAGGCGAGTCGCCCTCCTGTTCGACATCACTTCCGACCGAAACTATTCCCGTGACACTCATTACTCGCCAGTCCGACTTCGATCAACTTTGCGAAAAAATCGAGCAAGCGGGCATTGTTGCTTTTGACACAGAGTTCTCCTCAGAGTCGTACTATCGACCTAGGCTTTGCTTGTTGCAGTTCGCCTTTGACGATGTGATTGCGGGCGTCGACCCGTTCGAAGTCACTGATCTCTCAATGTGGTGGGAAATCATGGCGGACGACAAAACGACAGTCGTGATCCATGGCGGGCGTGAAGAAGTACGCTTCTGCCAGTTCGCAATTCATAAGCGTCCACGAAAATTGCTCGATGTGCAAATTGCCGAAGGGCTCCGTTCACGCGGCTTTCCAATCTCTCACACGAATTTGGTGAACCGTGTCTTGAATACGTCGGTGAAGCATGGCAAAGAAACGCGAACCGACTGGGAACGTCGACCACTTGCCGAGAAGCAAATTCAATACGCTCTTGAAGATGTACACCATCTGATTGAAATCTGGGAGACTCAGCAACAATCGCTGAATGAGTTGAATCGACTCTCCTGGGCTGAAGCTGAATTTGAACGATTCGTGGAAGATGTGTTCGCTGAGGAACAGCGAGAAGGGTGGCTGCGACTCTCGGGCTTCTCTCGCTTGAGTCGACGCGACATGGCAACTGCGAAAGCGTTGTTTCAGTGGCGAGACCAGATTGCTTTCGAAAAGAATAAGCCGCCTCGCAGAGTCCTCCGCGATGACCTGCTAATCGATGTTGCCAAGCGGCAGCCGAAAACGTTGAAAGACCTCAACATGGTTCGCGACATGAACCGTCGCGACTACCAGCAGCATGCTGAAGAAATTCTATCCGTGATTAAACAGGCGATTCAGATCGCTGAGGAAGATTTGCCTCCAAAGCAAAAGGGTAAACAGTACCCCTCACAGGATGAAGTTCTCGCGAGGATTTTAGGCTTAGCACTCGCGAATCGCTGTCAGGAATTGGGGATCTCGATGCCGCTTGTCGGGACGACTTCTGATTTGAAGGAACTTGTCCGCTGGCATGTCTTCGACAATCAGCGGGGGAAAACACCGAAGCTTCTCGAAGGCTGGCGAGGAGAGGTTTGCGGGAAAATTTTGACCGACGTTCTGGATGGAAACGTGTCGTTACGTGTTGTCGATCCACGGTCCGAAAACCCGCTCAGCTTCGATGTTGATCGCACAGCAAGTTGAGTCGCGAACTCCGCGAGACGGATCGCGCATGCGATCTCTGAAAGTCTGAATGGCGTTTTGAGAAGAAGAGCCCTTTTCAGAATCCGCTTTGGGTTGACTCTCGATTCAGTTCGCAAGATCTGACCATCGTCTGGTCCATGACGTAGCTTGGAGCAAGCCACATATTCTTTCCGAGAGGGATCGAAATCGTCACTGTGATTTGAGGAGTCGTATTCGTAATGGTGTTCGGGTCGACGGTGACGGTTGCCTCTTTGACCCGGATCGTGGCGAGAACCTCTTCTGCACTCTCTTTGGCTGTGGCGGCATTTCCCCCAGGAATGATTGCGGCACGCGCTCCTTCATAGGCTGCGTTTTGTGCGGTGTTGCGAATCATGTTGACGCGTGAGAATTCAATCAGTGCGAAAGTAATCATTAACGCCACCGGCGCCATCAAGGCAAACTCGACGATCGCCACACCACGCCGGGCGTGACGTTCGGTACTCGTGTTTTGTGACGTTCTTTTCATCGGGCACGACTGCTTTGTTTTGAGGTGCGTTCACTTGGTCAATGCAACCGGAAGTGATCTTGCCAGTTCATCAAAGATTGCCTGCAACTGGTCTGCGTTCGATGCATGATAATGTCTTCCACCGGTTGCTTCTGCGACCTGTTGCATCGTCGACTGATCCGCCTTATCGAGAAAGGTGATTGTGTAGATGGTGATTCCGTAACTGTTGGCGTCCTCGGCGGCATCAACCGGATGTCGTCCGGTGTTCCACTGACCATCCGTCATCACAATCAATGATCTTTTGGCATCAGCCCGGCTTTGTGAGATCAGAACGGCAACTCCTTCATCAATTCCCGCAGCGAGATTTGTAGCACCGACCATCGTGTTCGAACCACGTTGCTCAATGATATTTTCGATACCATCGTAGTCCGTTCCTAAATCAACGTCTCGACTGACAGCGGGCCATGTCTGTCCGGTTTCATTGGCTTCATTTGAACCAGGACCGAACTTCGAAGCCCAGGTCACCAATGCGACATGGGGCGGGATTTCGATAGTTTTGACTGTTACTAGAAAAGTGTTTATTGCGGAGCTCAATTTGGCCCAGCGGCTTTGGGTGGGATGAGGTGGTGCATAGTAAGTGTTTTCTTCGTCAACTCCGTCCGGGTAGTTCCAGTCAACTCCAGATTCATCGAAGCACATGGAATGGGATCGGTCGATGACCAGAACGAGATCTTGATCAAACTCGGATGCGATCGAAACATGAGTGGGTGAGAAAACGTTTTGGCCGAAAATCGGGGCAAAGAAAAGATTAACCGGACCAGAGGCCGAGCCAGAGACCTTCGCTCCTGTAACACGGACAGCTGTGTACGGAATTGCATTCGGTTGAAACAGCCAGCTTCCATCTGTCTGTTTGACCGATTGACCGAATTCAAAATCGGATTCGATGAGTTTTAATGGCTTTCCTGCGACTTCGTTCAGATTTGCGATTCGGATTCCGGCTTCAATCGCTTTGACTTTGTCCCCGTTTGTATTCGCCAGTTCTCCTGCAGCAGCCTTCGCGGCAGCATCGGTCACAGCGTGTAACTCAGTTCTCGCCAGTTGCATGAATGCAATGTCGACGCTGAAAACCACCATTGCCAGAACAACGACGAGCAGTGCCAGCACGAAGATCAGCATCGCTCCTTTGCGAGGTTGTTGGTTGTGGCCTTGTTTTTTTTGTCGAATTCGCATTCGTCAAGTTCTCAGATTGGAGCGAAGTGACTGAGGTGATCGTTTGGCTGTCTGGAATTTCAATTCTCTACAGGCGATACATCGTAAAGACACGCTTGTACATAATTTCTTTGAGGAACCACGCTGGCCCAATAGAATTCGCTTTGGATGGGGCAGTGATCTCCACTCTCATCGGAGTTCCGCGTGCAATGGTCGAGTCGATCGATGGCTGAATATCAATCGTGGCATCCTGAATGTTGAACGTCGTGAGAAGTTCATTCCCGCGTAATTTTGCTTCTGCTTCAGTCCCGCCTACTGACGAGGCGATTTGTGCTGTCTCAAACGCGGTGATTGTCATCGCCTGTCTCAGGAAGATGGCATTGGATGCTTCAATCGATCCAAAGATCAGAATCATTAGTAGCGGAAGCGAAAGGGCAAACTCGACCGCAGCCAATCCACAACGAGGTGGAACCTTTACTTGTTGAGATGTTCTTCGATACATGAATTCGAGCCGCTTTCTGAGGAATTCCAGAGCTTTCAACGCTTTTCGCGTCGGTGAAGATCACTTTCTGAACTTCATGGCTGACCCCCACGAGATAGAATGCGTACTTCAATGCTGATCGTGCTCCAGAGTAAAAACTTATCTCAATTTATTTTGTGCTGAACACAAAACTAGAAAGTCTTGAATTCTATGAGGTTCAGGAAAGGGAACATCGGAATTACGCGCACGTTGCGTTTTCTGTCGACGCGTTGCATTTTGGCATCATTGGGTGGTTCGCTCTCTGGATTTCAGATTCCAGGTTCGAGCATGTTGAATGCTTGTCCCGTTCGATGCTTGTCGTGCTCGTGATGGTCACGTTCATGGTTTCATGAACGGATCGCCACAATGCAAATCACAAAGGCCAACTTCAAGTCAGCTACTGGCGTTTCAATAAAAAAAATCCTCCTCCAGATCCACGGTGGATCTGGAGGAGGAAAAGAGAATTGAGAACGATTCGCTTTCAGTTCGCTCTTAAGGACTGGTACGAATACCTGACTTTGTCCTCTCAAGGCCTGTCACAATCGTTCATTGCTGGCGTTGATTGCTGGAAGGTTCCTTACTTGCAGCAAGCTCCACCAACGCAGCATGCCGCGGAGCTTTCCTCACAGCATGGAGCATCAGCAACGCAGCAGAGTGCGCCTGGAACGCAGCAGTCGGCAGTTGCGGTAACGCAGCACTCACTCGCCGCGTCACAGCATTCGCTTCCTTCAGCACAGCAGGGCAAACCTGCAGTGCAAGCGGAACAGCTACCGCAATCGGTACAGGAGCAATCAACGCAACTCACACAAGGTGTTGCAGTTCCCGCAACAGTTGTTGAGTTCATGCCGAGTGAAATCATCGCTGCCAGGAAGGCAACGGAACTTAGAACCAGTAATTGGCGTAACATGGAATATCTCCAGAAAATGTGATTGGTGAGCCATCAGTTTGGCTCAAAAAACGCAAAGTCATTCGCATGCGCGAACGGACGAAAAGTCTCTTGCGTTCACACTCTCGGAGGTGGAGGAGAAGGGTGCTCACCACGGCTCTGTAGAGCATCGCTATCCAAGTCGATATGACTGATTACGATGGTTGAAGCGGGTGACGTTTGAGTTTCGAGAAATGAAATCGATGTACTTGTCGAACAACAACAATCTCCGGTCGAACAAGGGCAGTCCGATGAGGATTCAGGCGCCTGAGGTGAATCGGAACTCTCAGACTGTTGCAGATTCTGCAACATGTTGTCGCTCAGTGTTGACACATTGAGAGTGAAGTCACTGAGTGCGGCACTTTGAGTTGCTGAATGACGTGATTCTGTATCATGTAAGACCACAGCACAACATTGCTGGGAATCACGATTTTTTGTGAAGCTTGTCAAAATCGATTTGAAACTGCTACCACAACAGGAGCTCGTACAGCCACCTGCATCGCTAGAACAACAGCTACCTGCCTCAGCATCGCTAGGCTCGTTGTTGCTGATTGTGCCGAGAATTTGGTGTCCAGCCGAGGATCCATCCATGCACGATATTTCTGTCTCCACGCCAAACAGGGGGAACCCCGTAAGGAGGATCAGCAAGGAACAGAAACTAGCCAAGAGCTGGTGCATGGACATATTGTACCCCGAAGGGGCAGGATCAATCAAGAGGCCTTTTTTCAGTTCCAGAATTGTTGTGTCTCACAGGGGCTCACTTTTCAGCGTTTGATGACGCATTCATCGAAGTTCAGCAGGGCGTTGGCGACAGTGGTCATGGCAGCCAGATGTGATGGGTCGAGAGTTTCGTCTGGTTTGAGGTCCCCGACGGTCAGGTAATCCTTCGCTTGTTGCGGATGCTGAGAGAATGATTTGCGTTGTGACTCATACAAATTTTTCAGCACGTCGAGTTCTTCATCGGTCGGTTGCCGACTGGTGAGGGTGCGGAACATGTCGACCAGACTTTTCTCAACATCGTCACCATTTTTGTGAATCAGTCGTTGAGCTAAACCGCGGCTGGCTTCCACGAATTGCGGACCGTTGAGCATCACGAAGGCCTGAAGTGGTGACGAGGTTTGTTCGCGTTTGACTCGGCAGACTTCACGCTTCGAAGCATCGAGCGTCATCATCACTGGAGCGGGGCCGGTTCGTTTCCAGTAAGTGTACAAGCTGCGGCGATACAGGCCTTCTCCTTTGGATCGTGTTGTCGGCTTAAAGGAGACCTCGACTTCGTACGGTTTTGCTGGCGACCCACCCTGTTTTTGGACGAGGAGTCCACTTACAGCGAGTGCGTTGTCTCGCAACATCTCAGCAGGCAGACGGTAGTTGGGAGCGCGGGAGAGTCGTCGGTTTTCTGGATCTGTCTGCAATGCGAATGGTGTGGCATCTGAAGATTGGCGGTACGTTGCCGACATGACAATCTGTTTGATCAGTTGCTTCGTGTCCCAACCGTTTTCAATAAAGTTGACCGCTAACCAATCGAGAAGTTCTGGATGCGTCGGCAATTCTCCCTGACTCCCAAAATCTTCGGGCGTTCTCACTAATCCCTGACCGAAAAGCATTTGCCAAATCCGGTTCACTGCGACCCGTGAGGTCAATGGATGCTCGGGGGAGGTGAGCCATTTCGAAAGCGTGAGCCGATTGGGAGTCTCGTCGTCGGGAAGAGGGAAGAAAGCAGTCGGAGTCTGTGCTGTAACTTTTTCAGCGGGGGCATCGTAAGCACCTCGCGCAAGTCGGTAAGTCGGCTTCTTCTGTTCCAGCTCACGCATCACCATGATCTCTGCAATGCCATCGATGAGCGTGTTGAGTTCGCTTCTCTTCTTTAGAACTGTTTCGAGTTGTGCTCGATATGCTTCGTCGACAGTGTTCAGGTAAGTCTCGTACAGTTCGACTTCAGAATGCCTCTCCTTTGTGTCGACGTCGTTGGAGCGTTGGCTTAACAGGCCAACTTCTTGTCTGGTGAGTCGACGATCAAAGACTCGGAACTCATCGACCAGTCCATTCGTGAATCCGCGATCACGAAACCGTTCTCCGATGGCAATGTGATCACCCCCGCCACCTGTAATTTGCTTGGTGAGGTTATCGCGAACAACTTCGCATTCAGCAGGCATTCCATCTATGAAAATCTTTAAGCCGGCAGCTCTACTTGAACCGTCATAAGTCATGACAACGTGTTGCCATTGTTTGGTTGGAATTTGATTTTTCGTTTTAATTCGAATCGCGTTTCCAGGCCAGAAATGGATCAGCGAAGCACTCAGCTTGCCCTCTTCGATTAACAGTTGATATCCACGACTCCCGGCATCGGTCCAGGCTCGGGAACGATGAAAGATGACCGCGCGGTCTTTGACATCAGGAGTGAGCATCCACAAAGAAACGGAGAACGGCTGAGCACGGTTGAAATTGCCGACTTCGGTTCCGATTACATCGTCACCGGTCAGCTGGGCTGCATTGCCGAAGACTCCTTCTACCTGCTTGTTGCGTCCGTCAACCTTTTCAAAATCGAGATATGCGACCTCGCCTTGGACAGGAGCAGAGACCTCTGGTTTCTCTTTGAGCCATGTTTGGAATGCAGCCTGCTGTGTGTCAGCAATCGCTTTGAGCTTGTCTTCTTCAGCTGCGATCGAGGCTTTCAGATCAGCAATGGATTTCTTTTGTGAATCGTTTGCCAGAAGCAATGTGGGAGTGGGGACCGCAGGGGTGAAGAAGGAGTAAAGTCCTGCTTCGTCGATATTGTCGAAGAACGCCGAGAACTGGTAATACTCGCTTTGAGTGATCGGATCGAATTTATGATCATGACATCGGCAGCATTCGAGCGTGAGTCCTAAAAACGCCGTCCCGAATGTTTGGGTACGATCTGCGACATACTCAATCCGAAACTCTTCCGGTGTGCTGCCACCTTCAACTTTTTGTGGATGGAGACGGTTGAATGTGGTCGCCAGAATTTGATCGTCGGTCGCGTTCGGTAAGAGGTCGCCAGCGAGTTGCTCGGTGATGAACTGATCGTACGGCATGTTCTTGTTGAAGGCACGAACGACCCAGTCTCTCCAGGGCCAGACATGGCGGTCCCGGTCGACTTGATAGCCATACGTATCGCTATACCGCGCGACATCAAGCCAGTCGGATGCCATCCGTTCTCCGTATGCCTCTGATGCGAGCAATCGGTCGACAGTCTTTTCGTAGGCGTTCTCAGAGGTGTCAGCAGCGAACGCATCAAGTTCTTCAAGAGTTGGTGGCAGGCCAGTGAGGTCGAAGCTGACGCGTCGCAGGAGTTTTTCTTTAGCAGCTTCCGGGTTGGGTTGCAGTTTACGTTCTTCAATTCGTCTCAGGACGAACCTGTCAATTTCGTTGCGGACCCAGTCCTCCTGTTCCACTTGAGGAAAATCTGCTTTCACGGGAGGAAGAAAAGCCCAGTGTCCTTCGTATTTCGCTCCCTCTTGAATCCATTGGCGGATCAGGTCAATCTGAGATTGTGTGAGTTCGATTTTCGACTTTGGCGGTGGCATCTTCGAGTCGGGATCATCGGTCGAAATTCTCAAATAGACTTCGCTCTGTTGAGGATCTCCCGGCTTAATGACGTGTGAGCCAGCACCGAATTCCAGGGCTTTGAACGCTTCTTCTTCGATATCTAACCGCAAATCAGCTTCACGGGTTGCCGCATCTGGTCCATGGCAGAGAAAACATCGGTCCGAAAGAATCGGTCGGATGTCTTGATTGAACGTAATTTTCTCTGCTCCGCTTGCCAGCGTACTGACAATGAAAATTCCAAAGAGAGCGACCACGGTGATCAACTTTTTCGCGATAGCGGGAGAGTTCATGGTTTGTACACTCTGAGTAATCGTCTTGGAGCAAATTCAATTTTTTCGTGCCCGTGAAGAACGCATTTCTCTGGTGAAAATGCTGTTCGCCACGAGGCAGATCCTGCAAAGCAATTTGAAAGATGCTCTTAATCTATCAAGAAGAAGTATAGCTCTCATGAAACTCATCTGAGAAGGTGATCGTCCAAATTGTGAGGAAACTGAGCGCAAGAAGAAGGCCGCCGGAACAGGTTCCGGCGGCCTTCTTGGATGTTTGTGAGAGAAGATTCTCCACGAGATTCTTATTCTTTTTCTGATTCCTTCTCTTCAACTGGTCCGAGCAGTTTGACGAGCTCAACTTTCAGGTTCTCTCCACGTGCCTGAAGAGAGACAACTTTGCCGTCCTGGTTGACGAGGATCGCTGTGGGGATTCCGCTAATTCCGTAGTGACGGGCAATTGGATTATCCCAACCTTGCTCTTCCGGTTCTGGGAAGAAGATGGACTTCCAAGGGAGGTCTTTTTCTTTGGTGAAAGCCATGAGTGCTTCTTCATCTTCGTCCAGGCTGATTCCGATCACTTCGAAACCTTTGTCGTGGTAGTCTTTGTAAAGGCCTTTCAGATTCGGGAGTTCAGCGATACAGGGTCCGCACCAGGTGGCCCAGAAATCAACGAGGACCACTTTTCCCTGAAAGTCTTCGATTTTGAATTCTCCACCGCCCACTGTTGGACCGGCAACTTCAATGCTGTTCCCGAGCAGGTTCAAGCGACGAACGGTCGATTCCATCCGCTTGACGATTTCACCGAGTTGTGGATGGTCTTTTTTGCTGAGAATTTCGACGTATTTATTGTACGCGACAATCGCATTCTTTTCATCGCCAATTCCTTCTAAAGACCGAGCGACTTGCATGGCGACCTGAAGGTGATCACCGAAGCTTGGCGAATCAATTTTTGCGTCCGCCAGTTTCTTTCCGATCTCGTCGATCAGCTCTTGTTTTTCTTCTGGAGTTGCAGCGGCAAGACCATTGATTCGCTGTTCGAGTTCCATTTGAGCGACCAGTTCTTTAACGGCTGGGCGTTCATCTCGTTTCATCTGGTCGAGGAGTTTCGTCTGCTTGACGATGGCGGTGTTGTCACCGAACTGAGCGAGAATCTGCAATACTTGCAGACGCATCTGAATGGCATTGAGATAGATGTCTTCACTCACTTCGCGAGAAGCGACTTCATTGATGGCCTTGTCGAGTTTTGTAAAGTGTTGAAGAATCCCTTCCGGAGTTCGTTCTTCGGGAGCCATTCGGCTTAACCGACGAAGGAACAGATCCAGAATCCGCTCGTCAGTGCCTTCTGGAACTGCAAATGGATCCTTCTTTTCTTCGCTTTCCTTCGCTGCTTCTTTGTCGGAAGCTTCCTTCGCTGGTGCATCTTGTGCGGAAGCGGTGCTGAAGTTGACCGTCACGGCAAAGAGCAAAGCCAAGCTGAATAAACGTAGACTCATGTGACCCTCCTCAGGTCATAGTATCTAGAAAAATTGACCAACTTGTTGTGGTCAGAAAAGGTGACGATGGTCTGTAATTCGCGCAGTTCTGACACCGCAAGAAAAAAGTATCGTTTATATGGTGGACGCCCGAGCAGCAGATCGACAGTGAAGAATCTCACAATTCAATTAGCCGACAGGCAACTTGAAGTTTCGGTGAAGCATCATACGCATTCGACAGGACTTCGCCAACTCACACTTGAAATACTTGATGCGTGTTCAAGTCCAAGTCAGGAAAGTTTCCTGGCACAAATCTGATACCGTTCTGAGACCGTAATTTTACGTTCTGTCTCGTAGCGAGCAGTCTGTAGAGTCTTGAAGCTGGCTTTCGCTGGCACAGAAAAGACTGATAATGCTCGAATGTCTTTGACGCATGCGTCGTTCATTCGCTCGAACAAAACTTGAGAAAGTATTCAAAGTTCGAGCGAATGACCACGATTTCATTAGTCCATGAGCAGTTCCAAAATTTCCGTCTTCTTCGTTCTGGCCAGACGATGCAGCAGGCCAGGTGGTTGTGAAAGACAGTCTTCACGGACGGGAGAAATCATGGAAAAACTCTATGCTTCGTCGAGCACGTCTACGGCTGCAAATGCTTTTCCTTCCAGCATTTCCAAGCTTGCTCCGCCACCGGTGCTCACATGAGAAACACGGTCTGCGAATCCGAGTTGCTGGACCGCAGCGGCGCTGTCTCCTCCGCCAATAATGCTGACAGCATCTGAATCAGCAATCGCCTGAGCGACCGCTTTCGTTCCGGCATCGAATGGAGGAACTTCGAAAACACCCATCGGTCCGTTCCAGATGATCGTCTTCGCCCCTTTGACGAGGTCGGCGTACATTTCAGCTGTTTTGGGGCCGATATCGAAGCCTTCGAAATCATCCGGAATTTGTCCGGCATCAACAACCACTTTGTTGCAATCAGGGTCTTTGAATGCGTCACCACAGTGTGTGTCAATTGGCAAGATCAGTTTGTCGCCACCTTTTTCAAGGAGCTGGTTGGCGAGGTCGACCTTGTCCGGTTCGACCAGACTCTTTCCAATTTTTCCGCCCTGAGCGAGTGCGAATGTATAAGCCATTGCACCGCCGATCAGAATCTTGTCACAGATATCAAGGAGATTCTCGATGACTTTGATTTTGTCGGAGACTTTGGCTCCTCCCAGAATCGCGATGAATGGTCGATCAGGGTTCGCAATGGCGTCGCTGAGGTACTGAATCTCTTTCTTGACAAGAAATCCGACCACTTTGGGAGCGTCGCCCATGACTGAGGGGACTGTGTACATGCTCGCATGTGGACGATGGCATGTTCCAAAGGCATCGTTGCAGTACACATCTCCAAAGGCAGCCAGTTTTTCTCCAAATGCCTGTTTCGCAGCACGCTGCTCGTCAGTTGTCTTTGGATCGTCTTCCTTCACTTCCTCTTCGGCAGCGAAGCGGACGTTCTCAAGGACGACGACTTCACCCGGTTGAAGAGCCGCCACTTTTGCCTGGGCATCTTCACCGACGGTGTCGGTCGCGAAGGAGACTGGAGCCTCAAGTAGTTCTGCCAATTTTTCGGCAGCTGGTTTCAGGCTGTATTTAGCGACCACTTCCCCTTTAGGGCGTCCGAGATGGCTCATCAATACGAGACTGCCGCCTCGTTTCAGAACGGATTGGATTGATGGCAACGCCATTCGAATTCGTCGGTCGTCGGTGACATTCCGATTGTCGTCGAGCGGGACATTGAAGTCGACACGCATCAGCACTTTTTTACCTGACACGTCGATGTCTTCGATAGTTTTTTTCGCCATGGAGACGATGTTCCTCTTAATAGGTCAGCTTTAGGATGGATGAGCAACGGGCTCGCGGGACAACATCAGTTTGAATTTACCGGGTTGCGTAACGAGTTACACAACACTGTTTAGAACTGGTCCTGAAACGTGAAATTGCTCTCTCAAACGTTGAGGAAAGCACCTATTTCAGAGGTTTTCGGACTGGTTCTATTCAGATAGCTGTTTGTTCAGATACTTGATCTGCTGCTTGATTCGCACGAATAAATCTCGAACAACAGTCAGCCCAGCTCAGGTTGCGTCGATCGCAACACAACTCTCTGAGTATTTTATCACAACACCACCTAAAGAAGTGGGGCTGTGGAGTGAAAGTCTGTCACATGAGAAAATCGTAAGAAACCACGTCTCGACTGCCAAGTGCTTAGATGGAGTGAATCTTGAGAGAAACTGGCTTCATGGCGATCGCAAAGCGACCAGATGCGGAACCTCATTCGTCGTCCAAGCTGAATAGACCTTCATGCACATCTCAGAATTAGCAGAGCAGCGTGCGTGCCTGGGTATTCCAGATTGCTCAAGCATGATTAGCGTTCCATGGTTGGTAAGGCCAGGCATTGGCAGACATGCCGTAAGTCTTGGGCGCGAACATTGACTGACTGAGGGGGCAGCAGTTGCGGAATGCCGACAAATTTCCAATAATCCCCTCACTCAATGCAGAATCTTGTTGCGATCCTTACGTCTGACCGCTTCACGAAACTTTCGTGCCGACGTAAACCGTTACGACCATAACAGATGCCGCCGTAGCTCAGTTGGCAGAGCGAGGCTTTCGTAAAGCCTAGGTCGCTGGTTCAAGTCCAGTCGGCGGCTCTTTGATAGTTATTAGCGCTAACAAAACCTGAACGAGTCTTCGATTCGCAGTGAATCCAAACCCTTTCAGAGGTCTTGTTAGGCTCTCTTAGTAGTAAGTTGTGAAACGACTCTTTGTGTGGCACTGCCTGGGGCGTCCGGCTGTGCAGGCAAGGTGGGGATTTCGGAAGTTTCCAATGACCGAGAACCGTTCGACCTTTGGCTTCGTTCGCAGCTTCAGTCTTACTGAGTCATCGCACCATGGCTGATTCATCTTTGAAGAGCGATGCACTTTCCATCTGGCAAGCAGGAGTCGATGCGGTCAACTCTGCTCGGTTGGTTCGCGAGGTCGTTTCTGGTGATGCAGAAACACTGAATGTGGCTGGGACTCGTTGGCAGGCAGGAAGGTCTGGTCGGATTATCGTTGTGGGGGCTGGCAAAGCGGGGGCTGGAATGGCTGCCGGGTTTGAGGCAGCGGTCTCTGAGAAGTTGAAATCACGACTTTCAGGGTGGGTGAACGTTCCTGAAGATTGTGTGCGCAAGCTGGAGACGATCCACTTGCATGGTGCACGGCCTGCAGGTGTGAATGAACCGACAGTTGCCGGAGTCGCAGGAACTCAAGAAATTCTTCAGCGAGTCGCTTCGTTAAATCCAGAAGACTTGTGCGTTGTGCTGATCTCTGGTGGGGGAAGCGCGTTGTTGCCGGCTCCGAGACAGGGGATTTCTCTTGAAGATAAGCAGCGAGTCACCCGATTGCTGATGCGATCTGGGGCGACGATTGATGAACTCAATGCCGTTCGCCGAGCACTTTCTGATGTCAAAGGGGGCGGATTATTGCGGGCCTGCCGCGCTGGGCAATTGGTGACGTTGATCATCTCGGATGTGATTGGTGATCCACTAGAAGTGATTGCCTCTGGCCCGACGGTTGATGTAGTGCCAGATCCCCGAGCAGCGTGGGAGATTTTGAATCGCTTACTTGTTGACTCAATCGAACTTGTTCCGGAATCGATCAGGCGAGTTCTTGCTGAGTCGGAAACTCATTCACAATCAACCCGCGAGATCGTCTCCGAATACTCGAACGTGATTATCGGAAATAATCAGACCGCTGTCGAAGCCGCTGCCGAACAGGCAAGAACGCTCGGGTATGAATTGGCGCTTGTTGAGTTTGATCAACCTGGGGTTGCGAAAACATTCGGCGAGGAGTTCACAACTCGATGCTTGCAGCTTCGCGAGAACTCACCCGTAGGCAAGAAGTTTTGTCTGGTTAGCGGGGGCGAGCCGATTGTTCAACTTGTGAAAACAGAGCAGCCACAAAAGGGGGGGCGCAATCAAGAGTTGGTACTCGCCGCAGCGAAGCGACTACAAGCTGAAGATCACTCTGGGATTGTCATTCTCTCCGGTGGAACAGATGGAGAGGATGGGCCGACAGATGCGGCGGGAGCCTACCTCGACGAGACGGTTTTGAGTCTCGCGAAGAGTCAAGGTTTGCAGATTGATGAGTTTCTGAGCGTCAACAATTCGTATGTGTTTTTTGAGCGTGCCGGCGGTCTCATCAAGACTGGTCCAACGCACACAAATGTCATGGACTTACGAATCGGTTTGGTTGAAGTTTCAGAGTCATCAAGCTGAGACTGCTCAGAGTTTGTTTAGAGCATCTTTCGAATTGATTTGCATGTTCTGCCTCGTGGTGAACAGCATTTTCATGGAGAAATGCGTTCTTCATGGGCAAACGGTAGAGCAAACTGCTCTAGGTCAATCCAAGCTGAGTCTTCGCGGTCACGAAAAAACTTAGCGAATTTTTGGGTCGCGGTGGCTGCGCACGAGGACGTAATCGCCGAGGAAGCTGACACCGAAGTTGTTCGCTTTGATGACAGCAGCAAACGCCTGGACAGCTGATGTTTCTTCGAAGTGGCCGGTGAAAGTTCCTTCAACATCGGGGCGAATCACAACTTTCCTCCCGGCGTACTTGGAAATGGTTGTGAGAACATCCCGAATTTCGGCGTTTTCAAATTTAAAGATGTAGGTGTCGTCTTTTGATCCAGCAGTCACTTCGATGGCGGAACTCGTTTCTTCGTGGGACTGTTCTGGTTCTTTGGCTTCAATCACAACTTCCGTCATCTCAACGGGCTTGATCGTTTCGACTGGAGCAGCGGGAATAACGTCCTGCTGTTTCGTGGTGGTTTCTGCAGTGGCTTGTGTTGGCAGGTTCTCGTTGACTTTGTTGCGAAGTCTCTTTAACTCAGCAATGTCTTCACGGAGCTCTTTCAGTTCGCTTTCAACACGCTCAACTTCCGTTCGCTGTTCGTGACGTCGTAACTCTTCAATTTCACGTCGTGCTTCCGCGAGTCGAAACTGTAATATTTCTTTTTTGAGATGATGGACTTCATGATCCATCGCTTCACGGTCAGCGCGTTTGGGAATAGCGACCGGCTCGGGAACAAGAATTTCTCGATGGTGTTCAATCGGTCGAGTTGCAGCGTACTGAAATTCCCGATCGGGGATCGGTGTGAGTTCTCTGATCTGTTCAGTCGGTGCATTGCTACTCATCCCCAAGCTGGCGTTCACATCTGCAGAGGCGATACGAATTGGACTTGGCGTTGGGGACAATGAAGATTGCTGTGAACTCTGCGAAGATTGCTGCGAACTTTGTGTAAGAGTCGCCTCAGCAGGGAGCGGCTCGAAAGACGCCGCTGTTAATTTTTGACGATCTGGTGACGGAGCGGGATCGAATTGGAGTTCTTCTTGGTGTCGCTGGGCGATGGCTGGCGAGTCTGACAGTTCCTCTTCGCTTGTTTTGAGTTCATGTCGCGCTTTGCCTTGAGAGTTGAGCGCGTTGCGAATCTCTTCCGGTTTCAATCCAGTGAGTAGGACCGTTAGCCCAAAGGCGAGGCTCATTACCCAGAATGCAATTTTGAAAGGGGCATTTGACATAGATCTCTACCACTCACGGCTCGGTCTGCCAGGTCGTGCCTGCTGGTGAAATGAGTCTCAATCATGGACACGATTTCGCCTTGGGCAAATGAAGGATTGAACAGGCTTTGAAATGAGATGTTGCCAAGTCGAAAACGACTTTAGACATTGCCACGCCAGATTGGCCTGGACTCTCAATTCAGGAATCGAGGATGCACATGAAAGCATCGCATCGAGATGTGCTCACTATGATCAATCGGCACAGATGACCTTGCGACTCGCGTAGAATCGTCATAACCCGCAAATTTTAACAGTTGTCGGAAAAGAAAAAACGCGGCAAGGTCCCCTCAAAGCTCCCAGCTTCTCCTTGCCGCGTTTTGATTGACAAAATGTTGACAGATCGTTTGCAGTCACGGAAACATAGGGCGCTCCTTCTGAGAGTCAAACTTTTTCAGAAATAAGCGTTAAAAAAGCGGGAGCCTGAGAAGGGCGAAATGTCGCTTTTTTTGAACATGGTGAATTCTTTTTTCTTCGTGCAGATTTTCAACGTGAAGTTTTCCAAGAATTTCGATCAGCGAGGACTTGCTGGACGGGAGAGAATCGGTTGCCAGAGAGGCCGTCTCGATCTGAGAAAATTTGGGAAAGAATCATTTGAACTTCGGCGAACGGGCTTTCAGGTCGTGTCTGAAAGCGGGAATGTCGCCAAGTTCTGCCTGCGCAAAAGTAAACAGCCTGCTCCGAATTCGAAGCAGGCTGTTCCCCTCACCCTCAAGCTGTTTCATCACCCCCGGTTATGAGTCATCATCAATTCCAAGAGACATTGAAGATTCCTCGAAAACGGTTCACTATTGAGTGAGTTCTAGAACTGGTCCTGAAATCTGATTTCGATCTCTCATTCACTGAGAAAACGCCCATTCCAACAGTATTTGGACCAGTTGTGGGTCTGATTCCGTCTAGAAAACGTCAAGGCGGAAATGGTGTCCGGAGTGGTACGGACGCTCTTTAGGATAGAAGTTGTGCCAGTCGGTGTTGTAGACCGGAATCCGACGTTCTTGTGGATACCTGTAGTACAGGTGATCGTAGCTTTCCGGCTGCGTCTGGAAATTGTGTGGATAGTACACATACGGGTAATAGTAGAACCGTTGCCAGTTGGATGGCTGTCCGGGCTGAGCAGCTTCAGCTTCGCTCGTATCGACAAAGGCAACTGCGACAAAGGCAATTGCACAGAGTCCGGCGAGCAGTGTGTGCTTCAACATGAAATGACTCCTTAATCCGTTGAGGAGAGACGCTTGTGCGTACCTGACCCCAGACATCAAACCGTTCACCCACACTGGTTCACGGTACGAAAGTACTGAAATGTCCCTGGTTCGTCGTGACAATTCAGCCTCGGGGGACTAAATTCGCACTGAGAGACACGATGTTTGAATACCGAACAATCACTTCTTTGATCGGCTGGTTTCTGCTTTTGGAATAGGCTTTTTCGTTAAAATCCGCACAGGCGGTCTAACTGCACTTGATTTGAGTCTCGAATGATCCACATTCAGCGATGTCTACAGGGTTTCTACGGAGGCTTCGCGCTCAGCCTTTTTCTTGTGTTTTGTGGGATCGAGACAAATGCTCAGGAGCTTTCCTGTCAAATTGGCGCGGATGATGTTCAACCTCACCTGAACTACCTCGCAAGCCCAGACCGTCAGGGACGGGACGATTGGGGGAAAGTCGAAGCCCGCGAGTACATCATTAAGCATTTCAAGTCGCTGGGTGTGAAACCACTTTTCGATGAGAGTTACTTGCAAGCGATTCCAGAATTCGGGTCTCAAGCAGAGATGCCCCCCGTGTACGGTTATAACATTGGAGGCTTCATCGAGGGGACAGATCCCAAACTCAAGCATGAGTGGATCATCGTCAATGCACACTACGACCACTTGGGAGTCAGAGGGGGAAAAGTGTTCCCCGGAGCAGACGACAACGCCAGTGGTGTTTCCATGCTCCTTGAAGTCGCCCGGCACATTTCAAGATCTCCCGGCAAACGGAGCGTCGCGTTTCTTTCGTTTGATATGGAAGAGCACCTGCTGTGGGGATCGCGATGGTTTCTCGCTCATCCTCCAATGGAGGTTGAATCGATCAAGTTTTGCTTGACCGCAGATATGATTGGCCGGTCGCTGGGTGGGCTCGACATTCCGACAGTCTTCGTTTTAGGAAGTGAACGTTCGCGAGAAGTTCACGCAGCTCTGGAAGCGGCAACTGTTCCGCAGGGATTAGAAATCGCACAACTCGGCGTCGACGTCATCGGTGTCCGCAGCGACTACGGTCCGTTCTATTACCGGCGGATTCCATTTTTGTTTTTCTCCACTGGCGAACATCCTGATTATCATACTCCGCAAGATACGTTAGAGCGTTTAGATGTTGAAAAGGTCGCCCGAGTTTCAACGGTGATGAATCAAGTCGCCCAGTCGATGGCGAATACGCCGGGAGAGATCACGTGGGAAGGTACTCCGGAACCATCGCTGCAAGAAGTGGAATCGGTGAATCGAGTTTGTGTGAACCTGCTGAACGCTGGCGGAAGTGGCTCTCTTGAACTGACGAATGCACAGCAGTTTTTTGTCTCTCAAGTCAAATCAAAAACAGACTACATCCTCAAGTCCAAAAAGTATTCCAACGAAGAACGCAAGTGGCTCGTTCGAGCAACCCAAATCATGATGCTCACGATCTTTTGAGGTCTTCGAGCCCTTTCTGAATCGCTGCTCAGCTTTTACAGGGCAATCGGTGTACAAAGCCCTCCTGACTTCTTGCGAGCGGTTTGCCAGAATGGTCCATGATGGGAATTCGTTGAAGCCCGGTGACTCTCTCGGTCAGGCCACTTCCCTTTCAGGGAGGTTCTGTTTTTTACGCGCCAGTCGAACGAGGTCTGGCTTGTTGTACTGAACGCTATTGCACTGATTACTGATGACGCCCAAAGATCACCTACCGTATGACCTTCACATCGTGCTGGGAACGGGCGAAAAGCTGTGGAAGATTGCTCGGCTTTTCGCGAGAAATGGCTGGGCAACGCGTGAGTGTTCATGGACTGAATTCGAGATACAGTCCACTGACTCTGATCTTCTGCTCGCTCCGGCCTCACCTCCCTTGCTTAGAGCAGTTTGCTCTACCGTGTGCCCGTGAAGAACGCATTTCTCTAGTAAAAATACTGTTCGCCACGAGGCAGAACCTGCAAACCAATTCGAAAGATGCTCTAGCGGAGGAGTCTCTGACGATCCCGATGCCGTTGACCAGATTCTGACTCTATTAGATTCAGCTGCGATTCCGTATGCCTACGAGGAGTATGACGAAGCTGATGTTCTCATCAGGTCAGGGCCATAAGGTTCCGGCTAAACCTTCGGGCAGCACATCGTCTCTGACGCGGCCGAATGAATAAACGTTTTGTATGTCCTTGATTATGAATCGAATTTCATTTTCTCTTCAGGATGGGTTGAATTCACAACGCAACACTCCTTCTTTAAGTCGAGGCAGACCGAAAGAGACAGCGACCCAGGCAGGTCTGCAATTTCTCACTGAAGGAAACTTGCGATGTTACATTCAATCAAAAAAGCAATTGTCAATTACTTTTATCTTACTGAAGTTATGAGCGAAAAAGCTGCGATGTCGATTCACGAGTCCAGTCGGTTGATTAAACGAGATCAGCAAAGCAAAAGTCATCCGACGAGCACAAGTATGCAGGCCTGCAGTGACAAAGAAGATGGCACAAGTCAGGCCGGTCACTCAATTTTGATTAACAAAACGTCTGTCGACAGCAGTATGAGCGGGGTGAGGGTGATTGGCGCCCAACATGTCGAAAGTCATTCTTGTGACCAGATTTAAGTTGGTACGCTTTCCGCTTCAAGAGATGTTTAGGCCGTAGTAGTGGATTGTTTTTGTCGATGGCGGAGATAGGTGCCGGCTCCCAATGCACAAGCGCCGATGCCAAGCAGGACGAACGATGAGGGTTCAGGAACGCTTGGAGTTGTTAATCGCAATTCGATCGCATCGACATCTACTTCCCACAACCGGATTGTTACATCAAAACTGTTCGAGGTAAACCAACTTGTGTTGAGGGAAGTTGTAATCCAATCACCACTTGGCAGATTAAAGGATGTACCAGTGGGATTTGAGTCCTCATGGGTAGTATTCTTTGCTCCCTGGAGGATTTCGTAGCGATGATTCCCAGGCCAACCATCAGTGGTACCGTTTTTTGCGAAAAAACGAAGTTCGGCAGAAACAATGTCATTGAAATCTACACCAGCAGCTGCTAAGTCGAAATTAGCTGAAATTGCATCGAACCATAGATCGCTAGAACCCGTTGCATACGAAGCTTTAGTTACGGTTCCGGTCGTTGTCGGCCCCCACGAACCGTCTAACGTGCTAAGGTTAGCTGTATCATCGTACTGAAGTGTTCCTTCATTTTGAAAAGAAAGCCCTTCGTTCAACGACACGGTAATAAGCCCGCCAGATACATCTTTGGTTGCGCAAAACATTGCCGAAAGCAATGTGAGTGTGGTAAGTAGCCGCATTTTTTTGCCCTGCCGAGAACGACTGAAGATGATTTCAATACCTGAACCCATTTTTTTACCATCAGGTTCTAATATTGTCAATTCATAATGTCATCCAGGTGCATCCTATAATAATTGAAATTTGCATGGTTTGATGTTCAGGTGCTCGTGAAGATGTCGTTCCAAAGTGAGTTGATGCCAATATTACGGGGAACGCACTGCTGCGAAACTGGAATCACCTGCGTTGTGGATTTAACAACACCCGTCGGTTGAGCAGCAGTCTCCGTCGGGCATGAGTGTGAGGAGGGGGGAGCCCTGTTTGGTTTCTTTAGGGGAGCGGGTTGGGACTCCGTGGCAATCGAATGGTTTGGCGTCTTTGAGTGCAACTTCGGTCGCTGGCGGAATTGGAGTTATTTTGTCTGCGTAGGGGGATTGGGTGTACATCTTGAATGTTTTGTCGCAGACAGCCATGCGTTGACCGCGAACGAGTTTGTGTCCGTCATCATCAACGACAGACTTCCAGGGGCCGTTGTAGATGACCGCTTGTCGTCGATCGAGGCAAGGGCCATCTTTTCCTTTGAATGCCTGAACGGTCATGCTGCGGAATTCAATACCTTCCACGGTAGCCCAGGCTTCTTCTTGTCGCGAGACGATTTCGATGCCGTAAAATCCGGCGTCGGCAAATGCTTCCAAAAACAGGTCTTCGCGAAATGCACCGCTGATACAGCCACTCCAGAGGTGCGGGTCGTTTCGTAAATTCTCCGGGACCAGTTCGTCGCAAACGATATCGCTGATGACTGCGCGACCACCCCGTTTCAGAACGCGATGCAACTCGGAGAAGAGTTGACGTCGGTCCTCATCTTTGACGAGGTTGAGGACGCAGTTTGAAACCACAACATCGACTGAGTCCGCTGCGATGAGCGGTTGTGTTGCTCGTAAATGGTCTGCGTACTCTTGCATCTGCAGCCAGTCCGCCGATGTTCGCGTTGGATTCTGCTGAAGGTATTCTTCAAGCAAATCAAGATTGAGTTGTAAGTCCTGAATTCGACCTTTTCGAAAGTCGACATTGGCATAGCCAATTTTTTCAGCCATTTCGCCTTGATACTGCCGTGCCAAGCCTAGCATGGTGTCGTTGCAATCGACTCCGATCACTTTGCCAGATGCGCCGACGATTTGAGATGCGATGTAGCAGATTTTTCCTCCGCCCGATCCCAAGTCGAGAACCGTCTCGCCTTCATTGACCCACTTTGATGGATCGCCACAACCGTAGTCGCGTTCGATGATTTCTTCGGGGATAATCTTGAGGTATTGCGGGTCATAGCTGACAGGACAACACAACGCCGCCTCAGCTGCTTCTGCAGCTGCTGAGTAGCGGTCGCGAACGGCTGCGTCGACGTTGAGGGCTGGTCGTTCGGGCGAGTCCATTGTGCTTGACATGAAGATCTCCGTAGAAAGTCATTGTTCTTGAAATTTGAGGATAGCAGCTCCGCAGTCTCTGGCAATTCCGAATGGGAGTCTGTGAAGCGAATCACATTCGCGAACGCTCTATCATTCTTGCATTCACTGATTCGAAATCAATCAGTTCGAGAACAGGTTTGAGAGTGCTCATATGACTGTTTCTCGAATCTCCGGGAATTTTTCTCGGCAATTCTCTCGATACTGAAATTCCCGATACGGTTCTGTTAACGTACAACTTCTCGTATTCAAATCTTATTCAGGAAGATGTCGATGAATCCATTCCCAACGGTCCTCGCATTGTCGGGACTGCTCGTGACGTTTTCTTTGACTGCATCAGCTGAAGTTCCCATGACTCAACGCATTGACCATTTTGATGAATATTTCGGACAAAAAGTCCACGACCCATATCGCTGGCTGGAGGACGATGTCCGCGAAAGTGAGCAGGTCGCCGAATGGGTCAAAAAGCAGAATGAACATACGTTCGGCTTCCTAGAAAAAATTGCCGAGCGCGAACTGATTCGGAAGCGCCTGACCGAACTCTGGAACTTCGAGAAATTCGGAACTCCGTTTACCGCAGGCGGACGGATTTACTTCTACAAGAATGATGGTCTGCAGAATCAATATGTGCTGTACGTCCAGGACGATTCAGAAGCCGAGCCGCGTGTTTTGATCGATCCGAACGAGTGGTCCGAGGATGGGACTGTCGCGATCGGTGGAACAGCTTTCAGTGATGACGGCCGCTACTTGGCCTACTCAATTCAGGATGCGGGTTCAGACTGGCGAACCTGGAAGGTGATGGAGATCGATTCCGGTAAGATTCTGGATGACGAACTGAATTGGATCAAATTTAACTCGCCTGCATGGACCCCGGACGGGAGAGGGTTTTTCTACGGTCGTTTCCCTGAACCTGTTGAAGGCGCGGAGTTTCAGAATCTGAATGTCAATCAGGCGATTTACTATCACCGTATTGGCGAATCCCAAGCTGACGATGTCCTCGTCTTTCATCGACCTGATCAGCCTGAGTGGGGTTACTCGACCTCGGTTACGGAAGATGGTCGCTACCTGATCATCACAGTTCATGTCGGGACCGATGATCGCTATCGCGTATTCTACAAAGACCTCGACGACTCGCTGGCGATGCCTTTGCCGCTGATTCGAAACTTTGAAAATGAGTACAGCTTTATTGGCAATGATGGACCTGTCTTCTTCTTTAAGACTGATCTGGATGCTCCACGCGGAAGAGTGATTTCCATCGACACTCGCAAAGTCTCTAAGCAAATCGAAGAGGAAGGTGTCGCTCCAGAGGTTCCGTATAAAGAGGTCATTCCAGAACAGCCGGAAGCGATGCGGGATGTCACGATCATTGCCAATCTGTTTGTGGTGGAATCGTTGAAAGATGCCAAGACGCAAGTCGCAGTCTATCGGAAATCTGGAGAACTTCTCCGAAATGTCGAGTTTCCCGCTATCGGTTCAGCGTTCGGTTTCCGTGGGAAATCGACAGACACAGAAACTTATTATTCCTTCTCCAGCTACGTGCTCCCTCCGACAATTTACAAGTACGACATGCTGACTGGCGAAAGCGAGCAGATTCGCCAGGCGAAAGTTGACTTCAATCCCGATGATTACGAAGCCAAGCAGGTCTTCTATACGAGTAAAGATGGGACTCGCATCCCGATGTTTATCTCTTATAAGAAAGGGATCAAACTCGACGGCAATAACCCGACGCTTCTGTACGGCTACGGTGGATTTAACATCCCGCTCACGCCATCCTTTTCGATCAGTCGGCTCGCCTGGATGGAAATGGGAGGCGTTTACGCTGTGGCGAATTTGCGAGGTGGCGGTGAATACGGAGAGAAGTGGCACAAAGCTGGGACGAAGCTGAACAAGCAAAACGTTTTCGATGATTTTATTGCCGCAGCTGAGTGGCTGATCGAGAACAAATACACTCAAACAAAGAAGCTTGCGATTCAAGGCGGGAGTAACGGAGGACTGTTGGTCGGCGCGTGCATGACGCAGCGTCCCGATCTCTTCGGCGCTTGTCTGCCAGCAGTCGGTGTGATGGACATGCTCCGCTTCCACAAGTTCACTGCCGGACGGTACTGGACTGACGACTACGGTTCTTCGGACAACGAAGACGAATTCAAAGCTCTGCTGACTTACTCGCCGTATCACAATGCGAAAGAAGGAGTCTGCTATCCGCCGACTCTGATCTCGACGGCTGATACCGATGACCGTGTTGTTCCTGGGCACAGTTTCAAATTTGCAGCGGCTATTCAATATGCACAAAGCTGTGATAATCCAATTCTGATTCGTATCGAGACCAAAGCTGGTCACGGTTCCGGGAAACCAACATCCAAGATCATCGAGGAACTTGCCGATCATTGGGCGTTCCTGGTTCAGACTCTCGGAGTTGAGCTGGATTAATTGACTCAGTCGTGGCTGAAGGGGAAATCAGTGATGTGAGGTTGATCCCGGCTTTGTAGTACAGAGTTCCTACCTTTGGCTTTGGCGTCACTTGTTTTCGGGGAGATCCATATTTCCATGACTTGGAAGATTCTTACCAGTTAAGAGTTCAAATCCTGGAAGAAATTGAAGACAGTTCGAGTCAGCTGAAGAGTGCAACTCTCGGTGGCGAGAATCTTCGGCGATATTTGTGTGTCATCCTATATTCGGGTCCGTGAATTTTGCAGAATGCCCGACGTTTGCAAACTGGCTATGCCAAGTGCATCTCGCTGCGCTTTTTTACCAATAGAAGATTTCGTGTTTCCTGTGTCTGTGAGGGAGGCTTTTCATGTTGTGAATCGTTCCTTTGCAAGAAGCTGAATGCGTCCATCTTTTTCAAAATGCTCTAGATTTACGAAGTAACGGAATATGATCGATCCGAATCGGCAATGGTCCACAAACGATTCCAACGAGCTGTATGATGTCTCTCGTTGGGGGAATGGTTTCTTTTCCGTTGGGGAAAATGGACATTTACAAGTCCATCCAAATCGGAATCAGGAAACTTCAATTGATCTCAAAGATCTGATTGATCGAATCCAGGTGCGTGGATTCGACTTGCCGATCCTGCTGCGATTTAATGGGATTCTCAAAGAACGGTTGACTGAAATTCGTGATGTCTTCGCGAAAGCAATCGCGGAGAACGATTACAAGGGACGGTATGCTTGCGTCTATCCGATCAAAGTGAATCAACAGCGAGGAGTTGTTGAGAAGATCGTTG
Source organism: Thalassoglobus sp. (assembly GCF_048270125.1). NCBI lineage: Bacteria > Pseudomonadati > Planctomycetota > Planctomycetia > Planctomycetales > Planctomycetaceae > Thalassoglobus > Thalassoglobus sp. The sequence continues at coordinate 253,884 of NZ_JBLWTN010000002.1, forward strand.
AGTACGGACGTGAGTATGGGTTCGGCCTCGAAGCTGGCAGCAAGCCTGAACTCCTCGCTGTCGTCGCGATGACCGATCCATCGATGCCAATCATCTGCAACGGCTTCAAGGATGATGAATTTATCGAGATGGCATTGCTTGCCCAGAAGATCGGTCGCACAGTCATTCCAGTCGTCGAGAAATACAGCGAACTCGAACGCATTCTGGTTTTGGCGAAAAGAATCGGCGTCCGTCCGCAAATTGGTATGCGGGTGAAACTCGCTGCCCGGGGAGCCGGTCGTTGGCAGTCTTCAGGAGGATACCGTTCAAAGTTCGGGCTGACTGTCAGTGAAGTACTGCAGGGATTAAAGCTTCTGGAATCAGAAGGAATGGAAGATTGTTTCAAGCTTCTGCATTTTCATCTCGGCAGTCAAATTACCAACATTCGACAAGTGAAAGCTGCGGTCACTGAAGCGATTCGTACTTACGCAGATCTTTATCGACGCGGTGCCGGACTGGAATATCTGGATGTCGGTGGAGGGTTGGGAGTGGATTACGACGGTTCGCAGACCAACTATCAATCGAGCATGAATTACACGCTCCAGGAATATGCAAACGACATTATTTATCACGTCACGACAGTTTGCGAAGAAACGGATGTTCCACACCCAATCATTCTCTCGGAGAGTGGCAGGGCGATCGCAGCTTTTCACAGCGTGCTCGTATTCGGAACTCTAGGTGTGACTCGTCAAGGGGAATACGATACGACTCTGGCCGAGATTCCCGAGGACTATGAACAGCCACTGCATGATCTGTTCTTGACCTCTCAGGAACTGACCGTACGAAACGTTCAGGAGAGCTACCACGATGCTCAACAGGCAATGGACATGGCGATGAGCCTGTTTAGTGGTGGGTATCTTCCATTGGAGCAGCGTGTTTTGGCAGAGAACCTGTTTTTCGCCATCTGTCGCAAAATTGGAAAGCTTGTCGAAGAACTCGAGTACATTCCCGAAGAATTGACGTCGCTTCCGAGTATGTTGTCTGATTTGTTCTTCTGTAACTTTTCACTGTTTCAGTCGATGCCAGACAGTTGGGCGATTAAGCAGCTCTTCCCCGTGATGCCGATTCACCGACTCGAAGAACGACCAACGCGTGATGCCGTCTTGTGTGACATCACTTGTGATTCAGATGGAAAAATTGACACATTCATCGATCGTCGAGACGTCAAGAAAACACTCCGGCTTCATGAATTTGACGGCTCGCCGTATTACCTCGCTGCGTTTCTCATTGGAGCGTACCAGGAGATTCTCGGAGACTTGCACAACCTCTTCGGTGATACAAATACGGTTCACGTCGAACTCGATGAAAAGGGGCAGGTTGTCTTGCAGACAATGATCAAAGGTGAAACCGTCAACGAAGTTCTGGACTATGTTCAGTTCGACGGGAAAGAGTTGATTGCGCGATTGCAAACTGCTATCGAGCAAGCAGTCCGCGAATCACGAATTGACAATGCCGAAGCGGGGCGGTTCATCAAATTCTATGAAGATGGACTCAGCGGCTACACGTATCTTGAAGGTGTCAGTGATTAGAGCGTCTTTCGAATTGGTTTGCAGGTTCTGCCTGATGGCGAACAGCATTTTTGCTAGAGAAATGCGTTCTTCACGGGCAAACGATAGAGCAAACTGCTCTAGATCGCAGGATTCGATTTTCGCTTTCGGCATTTCCAATAGTCGTTTTGTATGGCTCGGGTGCTCCCGCCAAGGAAGCTCCCGAGCCTTCAATGTTCAGGCTCAGGTTTAAATCTCACCTGCAGTGAAAATTCGCGAGCAAACTGTGCAGACGTGCTTTAAGCATTATTTGCCATCACATTTTTTACTGAGACCGCGAGTCGTTTCATCGCCTCGGTGATGTTATCTGGTGTCAGTACTCCGTAGCTGAGTCGCATTTGATGTTTCGGGCGATTCTCAACTGGACCGGCGTAGCAGAGTTCTCCTGGAACATACATCACCTTATTGGCGACGGCTTCCTTGAAGAGTGGGGAGTCAAAACCGGTTGCGATTCCTTCAGGTAAGGACATCCAGACATAAAGACCGCCGTGAGGTGAGATCCACGAGACTCCTGGCAGATCTTCAAAGTATTCCTTGGCTGCAGCGAGCATTGAGTCTCGTTTCTGGCGGTATCCTTCTCGGACGTTTTGAAGATGCTGAGTGTATCGCCCACTTCTGAGGGTCTCCGCGATGAGGTGCTGATTGAAGTTGGATGAGCCGAAATCTTCGTTCCCTTTTCGATCGCAGATTGGGCTGACCAGATCTTCCGGAAGGACTCCAAACCCCACGCGAATCCCCGGTGAAAATGTCTTTGAGAATGTTTGAGTGTAAATCACATGGTCTCGTGACTCATCGAAGGACCACAAGCTAGGATGAATTTCACCGTCGTACTGGAGCTCTCGATAAGCGGCATCTTCGAGAACGAGAATGCGATGGTCCCGAGACCACTTCTGAGCAATTTCGACAATTTGCTGACGCCGTTCGGTCGAGACACAAACTCCACTTGGGTTGTCGTAATAGCTGACCACGTAAATCATTTTGACTCGATGTAGCTCTTGCATCGAGTCGATTTGTTCAAGTGCAGCGTTCAGAGCCTCGGGCTGCATTCCCTGTTCGTCAGCCGGAATGGTGACGGACCTGGCTCCGACTCCTGCAAGATTTCCTGCGAAAACAAAGTACGTTGGGCCAGCGACAAGACAAATGTCACCCGGGTCGAAAAGGACTTCGCAAACAAGTGAGAGCAGTTGCTGTGACCCGGTGGTTGCGATCAATTGGTGTTTATCGATGCCGAGATCATTGGCCTCGACATCTTCCAGCGAAGCGAAATGGTTTAGCAACTCGCTTCTTAATCCGAGGCTCCCTTGTGTTGTTCCGTATTGAAGAGCACTGCGGCCCGATTCCTCTGTCGACAAAACCTGAGAAGCTGCCTGAAGTGCATCTTGAACAGGCAAAGTGTGAGGATCAACAAGTCCGGCAGCCAGGGAAAGGCATTGCGGATTTTCGACCCCTTGCTGCATCAGAAAGCTGATCGCGAGGTCTCGGGTCTGGTGGCTTCGCTCACTGAGAATCAGGGGTGACTTTGTCGATGTGGACATGTTGCTCTTTCTTTCTGCTTCGTCAGACCCGACTCTTGTGTTATTGTTCGCAAAGAAATCAAAATCGTCGAGTTTGCAGCACCCTTGAACTGTGGTGCAATGATCATAGAAAATCAATTGACTTCAATCGGTTGACGTTTCGTTGATCAAGTTGGTCAGATCGGAATGTGCCCCTCATTTTATAGGGTGGATTTAACAGGTTCAGCGTTCAGCAGGGCACGTTTGAACAGTGGAGCGACTCGGCATTGAAGTTCAACGGCGGAATTATTGAAAGAAGTGGAACCCAATGACTCTTAGTACAGAAGATGTTCAGAAAGTCGCCAAACTGGCCCGACTGAAATTGACTCCAGAAGAAGTTGAGCAATTTGCCGGTCAGTTGGGGCATATTCTCGGCTATGTCGAGATGTTCAGCGAAGTCGACACCGACAACGTTCAGCCGATGGCACACGCTGCGGATGTGACGAACGTTTTTCGGAGCGATGAAGTGCAACCCTCGCTTCCGAGAGAAACGGCTCTGAAAAACTCTCCAAAGACCGACGGGAAATACTTCCTCGTTCCGCAAATTTTGGATGGAAATTAACGCGACATGTGCGGCTGCTACTGAGAAGAGTGTTTCACTTAGGCCGTTGGCCACGGATCTCGAGTTAAGAGTGAAACAACTGAAAGCAGGCTTTTAACTTAATGGTTCCGAGATCCGGACTTTTGAAGACTGGTACTAAAACTGAATTTGGCCTCCCAATCACTGAGGAAATCCTTCTTTGCAGAGGATGTTGGAGAGGTTTGAAATCCTTTACAAACATACATGCATCGCCCACGTATGTTGTCCTGAAAGACTCTGAGCTGTGAATCACTACAAATCCGCAAACGAGCAACTCGCACAACTCCAATCTGGTGAGACCACCAGCGTCGAACTCGTCCAGCAACATTTGGATCGGATTGAGGCTGTCGATGGCAACGTCAATGCATTTTTAGAAGTCTGCTCCGATTCTGCACTCCAGCAGGCTGAGGAAATTGACCGGCAAAGAGCCGCAGGAGAAACAGTCGGTCCACTGGCTGGGGTTCCAATTGCTGTTAAAGACAATATTTGCGTTGATGGCTGGAAAGCTTCTTGTGCAAGCAAAATGCTGGAGAACTTCACTTCAGTCTATGATGCACATGTGATTGAGAAGTTAAAAGCTGCGGGTGCGGTTCTGGTCGGTCGTACAAATCTGGATGAATTCGCGATGGGTTCGTCCTGTGAAAACTCAGCTTTTCAACAAACGCACAACCCCTGGGATCTCGAACGTGCTCCGGGGGGCTCAAGTGGTGGGTCCGCTGCCGCCGTCGCCGCTGGGATGGTTCCGCTTGCTCTCGGTTCTGATACCGGTGGATCGATCCGTCAGCCGGCATCGTTTTGCGGGGTGGTCGGGATGAAGCCGACTTACGGCCGGGTCTCGCGGTATGGTCTCGTCGCATTTGCGAGTTCTCTCGATCAGATTGGTCCGTTTGCGAGAAACGTGACAGACGCTGCGTTGTTACTGGAATCAATCTGGGGACATGATCGCAGAGATTCAACCTCGGTTGATGTTCCAACGTCTTCTTTATGCGACCAGCTTGAAGAACCACTCAAAGGCTTGAAGATCGGGATCGTACCAGAACATTTCAGTAATGGACTGGACGACGAGGTTCGAAATAAAACTGAACAGGCGATCGAATCTTACAGATCTCAAGGGGCAACTATTCAAGAAGTGGAGTTGCCGTACGCGAAATACGGAGTGGCAGCTTACTACATCATCGCTCCCTCTGAAGCTTCGAGTAATCTTTCTCGATACGATGGGATTCATTACGGGCATCGAGCTTCATCCGATGGGAAGATGAGCCTGGCAGATTTGTACGAAGCCTCCCGCGGAGAAGGGTTTGGACCTGAAGTGAAACGCCGCATCATGCTCGGAGCTTACGCTCTCTCGTCTGGCTATTACGATGCGTACTATTTGAAAGCGTTGAAGGTTCGGCGTCTCATTGCCGAGGATTATCAGAAGGCATTTGAAGATGTTGATGTGATCCTCTCGCCCACGAGCCCGACCCCAGCGTTCAAGCTTGGGGAGTTGGTCGATGACCCACTCAAAATGTATCTCAATGACATTTATACGATTGGGGCAAACCTGGCGGGAATTCCCGGGATCTCGATCTCAGCTGGGCCTTCCGCGAGTGGCCTTCCCATCGGCGTCCAACTTCTCGCACCCGCCTTTGAAGAGGGGAAACTGCTCCGCGCGGCAAGAATGTACGAGGCCGCAAACTCCGAAAGTTGCCTGACTCCTGCTTTGTGAAAATTGTAAAGTGTTAATGTGTTGAGGTTTACGGGATTTTTACGCGTGAAAATCTTTTCGCGTGATGGAATTGAAGTCATTCGGTCGAATGATTACAATCGCCCGCTCTCAATTTTGAACAGTATCCGACTGAGAAGTCAAAAAGAGTTGTTCCCATGAGTACGTTGAAAAAAAATAAACGAGCGAAACTGGCAAAAAAACACAAGCTGTATGGTGAGAATAAGCCAGCCATCGGGAACAGCGTGTCACAGCGTGGTAAACCCAAGTACCTCGGCGGTAACGGTCGTAAAACGACTGGTATTACTCGACGTAAGTTCAAAAAGAACTTGCAGAAGATTCGAGTGGTCGAAGATGGAAAAGTTGTTCGCCGTCGAGTTCCTGTCAGTTTGATTCGATCGGGAATGGTCGATCTTCCAGTCGTTCGTCAACCATTCACGGTTGATCTGAACGAAACTGCTTCAAAATAGTCAGTGGTTCACACTCTGATATTGCAGGTAAACGCAGCAAATCTGACGTAGTGCAGATTTAGCGCAGCGTGATCGCATTCGAAAACAGTAAGCCCAGCGGCTCGGTTGCCTTGGGCTTTTCTGTATGTCGATTCAGAGTGGAAGCAACATTTCGGGTTTGAAATTCTCGATTCAAGGACGATGGCGGCATCCGGGCTGCGAACACTTGAAGTCCGTGTTATGGGTCGTTAGTGTCCATTTTTCTTTCGAGGAATGAAGAGAAAATCTGCGCCGAAGTTGCTCAGAGACCTTCTTGACGATATCCCGACTCCTGGGATTTCGGGATAAAATCACCAATCACCTGTTTCAATACTCTGTGTGGAGATTCCGCACAGAGGTGGTCAAGGTAAGGAAAAACCATGTCAAAGTATGTTTACACCTTCGGTGGCGGAAAAGCAGATGCGGACGCATCTCAGAAGAATCTCCTTGGTGGAAAAGGAGCGAATCTGGCAGAGATGAACAAGATTGGTCTGCCCGTACCCGCCGGATTTACGCTCTCGACCGAAGTTTGCATTCACTACAACGACAACGATGGTGGATATCCTGAAGGTCTTGAAGAGCAGGTTCTCGCTGGGCTGAAAAATACCGAAGAAGTCATGGGAGCCAAGTTTGGCGACAAAGAAAACCCGCTTCTTCTTTCTTGCCGGTCGGGTGCTCGTGAGTCGATGCCAGGAATGATGGACACTGTCCTCAACATCGGGCTCAACGACGAGACTGTTGCCGCTCTGATTAAACAGTCTGGAAACGAACACTTCGCCTGGGATAGTTATCGCCGTTTCATTCAAATGTACGGTGACGTCGTTCTTGGTCTCAAGCCAGAATCAAAGAATGATCCAGATCACTTCGAGGATATTCTCGACAAAGCCCGCGAATCAACCGGCGTCGAGCACGAGAAAGATTTGACTGTCGATCAACTCAAGCAGATCGTGGCTGAGTTCAAAGCTGTCATCAAAAAACATGCTGGCGTTGAGTTCCCGACAGATCCAATGCAACAACTCTGGGGTTGTATCGGTGCTGTCTTCGGAAGTTGGATGAACGACCGTGCGACGGTTTACCGCCGTCAATACGGAATTCCTCACACTTGGGGAACTGCAACCAACGTACAGGCGATGGTCTTCGGAAACCTTGGCAATGACTGTGCCACTGGTGTAGGACTGACACGGAACTGCTCAGACGGAACACCTGGTTTCTGCGGTGACTACCTCATCAACGCTCAAGGTGAAGACGTTGTGGCAGGAACACGCACACCTAAGCGTGTCGAAGAGACTTTCGAGCAAGACGATCCAGCAGCCTACGCTGAGTTGGTGGAAATCGGGAAGAAGCTCGAAAATCATTACAAGGATGTTCAGGACATCGAGTTCACCGTTCAAAAAGGTAAGGTCTGGATGCTCCAGACTCGGAACGCTAAACGAACCGGTTTCGCAGCTGTTCGCATCGCTGTCGACCTCGTCAACGAAGGTCTGATTGATCCAAAGACTGCGTTGCAAAAGCGTCGTATCCCTGCGGACGATCTGAACCAACTTCTTCAGCCGATCTTCGATCCAGCAGCTAAGGAAGCGGCTCAGAAAGATAATCGCCTGCTGGCAAAAGGAATCAACGCCGGTCCTGGGGCAGCTTCTGGTCAAATTGTTTTCCACGCTTCAGATGCTGAAGCTCAGTGGAACGAAGACAACGACAAGCAGTTGATTCTTGTTCGTCGTGAAACCAGCCCAGAAGACCTTCGAGGAATGAAAGTCGCCAAGGGAATTTTGACAGCCTTCGGGGGAGCATCTTCACACGCTGCTCTCGTGAGCCGTCAAATGGGAAAAACCTGTGTCTGTGGTTGTGATAAACTGAACATTAACTACGAAGCAGGTACCGTTACCGTTGGTGACACCGTCCTCAAAGAGGGTGACTGGATCTCAGTTGACGGATTCACTGGCGAAGTCTTCAACGGCCAGATTGACACTTCCGCTTCAGAAGTAATGGAAGTTCTTCTCGGCAACATGAATGCTGAAGATGCTCCAACATACGCACGCTACGAACAGCTCATGAAATGGGCGGATGAGTACCGTACTCTAAACGTACGAGCAAATGCTGAAGCGGACGACGCTGTGGCTGCTGTCGCTTTGGGAGCAGAAGGTGTGGGACTGTGCCGAACTGAGCACATGTTCTTCGATCACCTTGACGAAATTCGCGAGATGATCTTCGCGACCAAACCGGAAGACCGTGCCAAGGCACTCGCAAAACTTCTTCCATTCCAACGTGACGACTTTACCCACCTGTTTAAAACACTGGGCGACCGTCCCGTCACAATTCGTCTGTTAGATCCACCACTTCACGAGTTCTTGTCGAAGCATCACATGCACGATGATCCGACTCTCGGACCGAAACTCGCTAAAGAGTTTGGAGTGAGTGAAGAAGCTGTGTTACGACGTGTTGAAGAACTGGAAGAAACTAACCCAATGCTTGGGCATCGTGGTTGCCGGCTTGGAATTGTCTATCCAGAAATCACAGCGATGCAAGCTCGTGCCATCTTCGAAGCTGCTTGTGGCTTGAAGAAAGAGGGAATTAACTGTTACCCGGAAGTCATGGTTCCGCTGGCTGGTTTCAAAACAGAATTTGAAAACCAGGCTAAGGTAATTCGTGAGACCGCAGCTAAGGTCTTCGAAGAGCAAGGCGTTGAAGTTGATTACATGGTCGGAACCATGATCGAAATTCCACGTGCTGCTTTGACAGCTGATGAAATTGCAGAAGATGCAGAGTTCTTCAGCTTCGGAACAAACGACCTGACCCAAACAGCTCTCGGAATGAGTCGAGACGACTACAAGGGCTTCATCGGCTACTACCAGGAACACGACATTGTGCCTGCTGACCCATTCCAGACTGTCGACCAAACAGGCGTTGGCAAGTTGATGAAAATTGGTGTCGAAGGTGGTCGCTCAACACGGAAAGATCTGAAAATCGGAATCTGTGGCGAACATGGTGGTGACCCGAAATCAGTCTTCTTCTGTCACGAAATCGGCCTGAACTACGTCAGTTGTTCACCACGCCGAATTCCAATCGCTCGCTTGGCTGCCGCTCAAGCAGCTTTGGATTCGTAACATATTCGAATCGACCGAATGAACAAAATAAGCCCCTCACAAATTGTGAGGGGCTTTTTTCTTTGTTTCACCCGTTTGGTTGACCTGTTGGTTTCGCTTTGAAAATGCAGAGAAGTTGGTTGCTGAGCTTTCTCGGAGTTCAACGCTCTGTCGAATCCAACTCATATCAGTTTCATGAGAGTCACAGGCTGAGGTAGAACACTTTCGTGTTTCTGGTCTCTGTGAAGAGTGCTTTTCATCCGGTGAATGACACATCTCCACGAGACAGGTTTCACGCATCTTTGGGGAATACGCTAGGTACTACCGTGGTCGACGATCTTTACGATCTCGACATCCATTGTTGTTCGTGGAAGTTCGATGCTGACTTTTTCGCCGACCTTCATGCCCATCAGCGCAGTCGCAATCGGGCTGGTGGTCAGGATCTTCATGATCGGGCCGTCGTAGTCTTCTTCGCCAGGGCCGACGAATTCGTAAGTCTCTTCTTCATCCATGTCCAGATCTTTGATGGTCACTGTGGAACCAAAAGTGACGACACCTTTGGGCATATCAGCCTTATCGAGGATCTGGCAATCCTTGAGACGTGACTTGAGTTGAGAAATTTTGGCGGCCACCCGACCCTGCTCATCTCGTTGTCCGTGGTATTCGGCATTCTCCTTGAGGTCTCCCTCTGCGCGAGCTTCAGCGATCTTCTCTGCAATCTCCGGCATGACGACATCTTCGAGATGCTTAATTTCAGCCTTGATTTTTTCGAAGCCTTCTCGGGTAATCGGTTGCGGTGCCATGATCTCTCCTCGTCTTCTCTGTGATTCGACCCGCCCCAGAGGCTGGTGTTCGGTCCCGAATCTTAAGTTGTCTAAGAAATTCGAATAGTCCCACTGAAGTTGCTTAAATCGCATGAATTGCGATCACTTTCAGATTTCGTCAGGACTAATAAGGCCATAAAAAACACGGAACGCGACAGAAGCCGGTTCCGTGTAGGTGCAATTTGTAAACCCGAGTCTAGCTCATTTCACCCTGTCATGGAAACGATGAATTCGCGAATGGAGCGAAATTCCAATCAGGGCTTGCAGTATTATCAACAACATGTGATATGATAATATCGACTAATTTTTATCTTTGGGGTCTGTACAAATGATTCGATTTCTGGGATCGCCCGTTCAACATTGCGACGGTTTGACACGTCGGGAATTTCTCAACGCTGGCGCGATCGGTTTCGGTGGCTTAACGCTGGCGGGTTTGTTGAAAGCGGAAGCACAGGCTGGTGTCAAGAACTCTCAGAAAGCGGTGATCAACATCCATCTCGACGGCGGTCCGCCTCAGTGGGAAACACTTGATCCCAAACCGAATGCTCCTGCTGAAATTCGCGGAGAGTTCGGTCCGATCTCCACATCGATTCCTGGAGTTCAGATCTGTGAGTTGATGCCGAAGGTGGCCTCAATCGCAGAGCAGTTTGTCTTCATTCGAACCCTCGTGGAATCTGCCGGTCGTCACGATGCCTTTCAATGTCAATCGGGATATGGTTTTAAAGACCTGGCGTCTCTCGGTGGTCGGCCTGCGATGGGAAGCGTGATCAATAAACTTTTTGGAAGCCCCACCGATTCCGCTCCGGCATTTGTCGACATCATGCAAGGTCGACCGCTCGTGCGAAACAGTGCGCGTCCAGGTTTTCTTGGTCCAGCATATCAACCGTTTCGCCCTGACATTTCCAAGATGTTCGAACGCGAACTTGAAGCGGCAATGAAAGGAGAACTTCGACGGCTCGGGGCTGATCATCAGATGAGTTTAGAACTCAATGAAAGCTTGACTGTTTCTCGAATCGATCATCGGCAATCGTTGCTCTCCGGGTTAGATCGCATTCAACGAAAGGTCGACGCCACCGGAATGATGGACGCGATGGATGAGTTCCATCAACAGGCGACCGGGATTCTGACTTCAGGAAAGCTTGCAGAGGCGATGGATCTTTCCCGGGAAGATCCAGAAGTCGTCCAGAAGTTTACTGCCCCCTCAAGTAGCGATGAGCTTGCCTCTTACACCAGTGAAGGGCCCAATGCTCCGCAGAAGTTCTTGCTCGCCAGACGATTGATCGAAGCGGGGGTTCGTGTTGTCAGTGTTTCCATCAGCGACTTTGATACCCATCGAGACCACTTCGGACGCATCAACACACTGATGCCGATCGTCGACTTTGGACTCCATGCACTTGTGACTGACTTGCAGGAACGTGGAATGCTGGATGACGTGACGATTGTCGTCTGGGGAGAATTTGGACGGACTCCGAAAGTGAACTCTAACGGTGGTCGAGATCACTGGCCGCGAGTCGGTCCCTGTTTCCTTGCAGGCGGTGGTATGAAAACCGGTCAAGTGATCGGGAAAACAGACCGTCTTGCAGCTGAGACGATCGAGCGTCCTGTAACCTACAAGGATGTCTTTGCCACGCTTTATAAAAACCTCGGTATCGATGCCAGCCAAGTCGCCCTGATCGACCCTCAAGGCCGTCCTCAATACATCCTGGATGAGGCGCAGCCGCTTGCAGAAGTGGGGTGAGTTGGCTGGCGGTAGCCTGCTGCATCAGATGTTTATGTCAAATGGCGCATCGAGTTGTGGATGGATTGTGGATCAGCAGATAACAAGAGACCAACATCATAATGGTTCACAAAACCGGGTGCTGTAGCTGCTTAGAGCAGTTTGCTCTACCGTTTGCCTGTGAAGAACGCATTTCTCTAGCAAAAATGCTGTTCGCCACGAGGCAGAACCTGCAAACCAATTCGAGAGATGCTCTAGTTTCAATCATTTTCCTTGTCGTTGCATCGGTCGCGTGGGGGCAGCAACCCGTTGGAAACGAACACCGTTCGGGTGAGTTGGAGCTTCGCAGGCATTTCGGTGAGCAGCAGTTCTCACCGCCCGGTGGCTTTATTCTGAGGCAAGGCCAACAGTTGCCCGAACTGGTTTGGGAGCACCCTTTGCTCGTTTCGAAGGTGCTCGATGACGCGACAATTCCGACTCGCTGGTTCAACGATCAGTTCGAATCAGTGAAGGTTGCCAGCGAACCGGGACGTTACTATGTCTATGGAGAAGCGCCTGTTCCCGACGGACCTCCTTTACGTCGAGCGATGACTTGTTGTTGTGTCGTGAAGTCTCGGGATCTTACGAAACTTGCGAATGAGAGAATCGCGGAGAAGAGCCTGGGAACCAGTGAGGCCGGCAAGAATTCTGATCGTCAACGTGAAGAAGCAGCTGAACTGTTGAACCGCTGGAAAAGCACAGAAGCGGGGGCAGTCGAACTGGCTGCGCTGCTTGATTCAGATCAGCCAACGGGTTCGATTCGGTTGGGGCAGTTGCAAATGGAGAACGCGACTCGACATGTGCGGTTGAAACGCAAATTCATGGGGATCGACCAGACTCCGCTCGTAAAAGCTGTTCCGAAAAAACTTGCTGGTGCGCCGGCCCCGACGTTGCACAACAGGCCACTTGATCAGACTGGAATTTCTGAAGAGCAGGTCAAGATCCTCAAGCTCAAACTTGATGAATGGTATGCAGCCTCGCAGGAACCGATGGCGGTCGTGGTCGCGCGGAACGGCGCAGTTGTTCTTTCACAAGGATACGGAGAAGTGGAAGGTGACCAAGTCACTGTCAATACTCCGATGCGGCTGGACTCAGCTATGAAGCCACTCATTGGACTTCAACTCGCGATGTATGTTGATCAAGGTGCGATTCAGCTAGACGAACCGATTGGCAACTTTCTTCCAGACTTCAACAGTGCGAAGGATCGCAAGCTGACATTCCGCGCCGGTCACGTTCACGCGACCGGAATTCACTTCCCGTGGGAACTCGCATTTCGACGATTGTTTTACTTTCACACGTGGAATGAGAGTCTGATCGCTCATTGTCCACGAGAATGGGACCCCGGGGCCAAGTCTCGGTATGGCGTCGTCGGTGTGATTCTTTCGGTTCGTTCACTGGAACTTTTGCGAGGGCGAAACTACTGGGATGCGATGGAGCGGGACATGTTCTCACCGCTTGGCATCCACGACATGCTGCCCGGTGGAACTGGCTTCTCAGCAGAGGACATGGCACGAATCGGTGTGGTGTTGGCTAACAGAGGAAAATATGGTTCATGGGAAGTCATTTCTGAGGAAACTCACGATGCGATCCTTCCTACATCGCTCACACCTTTCTTTCCCGACTTGAAAACGAAGTACGGGATTGGGCTTCAGGACTTTGGTCATTTTTTAGGACCGGGGAGCTATGGCCACGCTGGCGGGTGCGGAACACTTCTGGTCGTCAATCCTGATAAGCGGCTGGTCTTTGCGATGGCTCGGAACGGAGCAGGGAAGGATTTTCAAAAACACCGAGCAGCTGTCATGACGTTGTTGAGAAAGTGTTGTGAGGATTGATTGGTGGACCGTAGAACCGTTTGTCTGCGAGAGCTTCACGTGTGGCTCAATCGTGTTACACTGAGTCGCATCGATTAAAAGACTCCAGAATAGCTCAGCCCATTTGGATCGACATGCTCAAGCGACATTCATTTTCGTCAGTCCGTTTTCTTGCACTGATCTTTGGAACTGCGTTGCCGAATATCATGTTGCCGACTACGAGTCAGACTGCTGAACCGCTCAAACTGGAACTGCATTCACAACGGGAATCGGGTGTTGGAACGGGACGGTTTCTGCCAGTCACCACAATGGAGTCCTGGTCTCCATCCGAAACTGCGATCATTGTTTGTGATGTCTGGGACTATCACCATTGCCTGAATGCAGTCCGTCGACTGGAGGAGTTTGCACCTCGTCTCGATGAGGTGCTGAAGAAAGCACGCGATCAAGGAGTGACGATTATTCATTCGCCGAGTGACTGCATGCCCGCCTATGAGGGGCATGCTGCCCGGCAAAGAGCGGTGGCTGCTCCTCGTGCGAAGCAAGTTCCGCATGCGATTGGCGATTGGTGTTCGCAAATTCCATCTGAAGAACGTGCCGCTTATCCGATTGATCAGTCGGATGGAGGAGAGGACGACGATCCTCAAGAGCATGCAGTCTGGCGGGAAAAGCTAATTAAACTGGGACGCGATCCGAACCTCCCCTGGCAACGACAATCAGCTTTGATTTCCATCGACGCGGCGCGAGATTTTATTTCAGACCGAGGGGATGAAGTTTGGAATGTGCTGGAAAGTCGCGGCATCAAAAATGTGATTCTGACTGGCGTGCATGTCAATATGTGTGTTCTTGGGCGTCCGTTTGGTCTGCGGCAGATGGCACGGAATGGTAAACGGGTTGTCTTGATGAGTGACATGACTGACGCCATGTACAACCCACAGCGATGGCCTTATGTCTCTCACTTTACAGGGAATGACCTGATTATTTCGCACATTGAACGATACATTTGCCCAACGATCACGAGTGACCAGATTCTTGGTGGAGAACCATTTCGATTTTCGAAAGACAGCCGTCCGCACGTCGTAATGGTCATCGCTGAGAAGCCGTATGGGTCGCATGCGACGCTGCCCGATTTCGCGGTCAGGGCACTCGGTCGCGACTTTCGAGTGACCGTGTTGCACGCCGATGAAGAGGACCCATATTCAATTCCCGGCTTTGAGGTGATCCGCGATGCTGACCTGCTTCTACTGAGTGTCAGGCGGCGTCTCTTACCCGAAGCTGACATGTCGATTCTTCGCGAGTACGTTACCGCAGGAAAGCCGGTGATCGGTCTACGTACATCCAGCCATGCGTTCGCCTTGCGGAACTCAGAAGTTCCTGAAGGTTACAGCGACTGGCCGGAGTTCGATGCCGACGTTTTTGGCGGTAACTACCACGGAAGTTATCCAGATGAACTTCGTTCGACAGTGAAGCTCACTCCTGCAGGTGGAGAGCATGTCGTCTCGACCGGGATTGATGAGACTCCGTTTGTGCAGAGTGGTCATCAATATAAAACAGGTCCTTTACGATCCGGGGCGAACGTGATCATGGAAGGTTCTGTCAAAGGGCATGACGCGGACCCGGTTGCGTGGATATACACTCGGTCCGATGGCGGAAAGTCGTTCTATGTTGCATTGGGGCATCCGGACGATTTTCAGCAAACTTCATTCGTACGACTCCTGACGAACTCCGTCTACTGGGGAGTTGATCAGGCTGTCCCGGAATCGATTCCGTCGTTGACTCCGGAAGAAGAATATCGAGAGCATTGGGTAAATGTAGCTGTCCCGTCGACTTGGGAGGGGGCTTCGCAGGGTGTTCTGAAAGAAGTCGAAGGCTCTGGCTGGTATCGTTGTGTGCTCTATCTCCCAACGTCTTTTATTGAAGAGGGGCAACCACTTTCGTTCCGGCTGACAAGTCCGGCTCCAGACGGGGCTGTTCGGGTATGGGTGAACGGCAAGGAGCTGGATTCTCGGGATGGAAGCATTTTTGAAATTGCAAAGGAAGCAATCGCAGTCGGCGATTACAACCTGTTGACGCTGAATGTTCCCGGAGAGACAGCTGCACTCACTGCGGCCCCGATACTTCATGCCGCAAAGCGTGAGATGAAGCTAGCGGGAAGGTGGCAGTTTCGGTTGGGAGCAACTGATGCGGGGTTTGAAAACATGCCACTTCCAGCAAAGTTTGGAGGAGGATCGGATATTGTTTTTTCTCCGGAAGAACCTTTGTGGGTCGCTCGTGCGGTGACTCGGCCCGGTGAGTTTACACCGGGCATCGAAGGCCCGGCCTGCGACGCTCAAGGCAATATCTACGCTGTGAATTACTCGCGGCAGGGGACCATCGGTCGAGTCACTCCTGATGGGGCAGGGGAAGTCTTTGTGAATCTTCCTGAGAACGGTGTTGGAAACGGCATCCGCTTTGGGCAAGGGGGAGAAATGTTTGTTGCTGATTATGTCAACCATAAAATTTGGCGGATCAATCCTGAAACCCGCGCCATCTCGCTGCATGCTCAGGATGCAGCGATGAATCAGCCAAACGATATCGCAATCACGGACGATGGAACCCTGTACGCAAGCGATCCCAATTGGAAGGAATCGACAGGGCAGCTCTGGCGAATCGATCCTGATGGAACGACAACGCGACTTGCCAAAGATCTTGGAACGACAAACGGGATTGAAGTTAGTCCGGATGGGAGAACCCTGTACGTCAACGAAAGTAGTCAACGAAACGTCTGGGCGTTTACCATTACCGAAGAGAAGACGCTGACAGACAAACGACTCATTCGACAGTTTCCGGATCACGGTTTTGACGGAATGCGTGCGGATGTCGACGGCAACTTGTACCTGACTCGTTATGGGAAAGGGACTGTCGTGAAGATGACTCCCACTGGAGAAATATTGCGTGAGATCCACGTGTTAGGGATGCGGCCGAGCAATCTTTGCTTTGGTGGTTCCGATGGGCGTTCCGTTTACGTGACGGAAGTCGAATCGACGCGACTTGTCACATTTCGAGTTGATCGTCCCGGTCGATCCTGGAAACAGTTCAATCAATAACGATGTGACCGAATCATCTCCGAGATGGTGAATTCCGCTGCAAATATTTTGGGTGCGTTTTCAATTCTTTTTGTGCCCGCGAAAGTCACTTTCGTGACTCCTGGGCTGCTCGCCACGAGGCAGAACGGGGAGATCACGGGCAGGTCAATATTAAATCAACACTCACGCAGCTTCCGGAATAGCTGGCATTCACTCGGGAAACTGCCCGTTGTGCTGGTTCTTTAAGAGAGTGTTCAGAGCAACTTGCGCTTGCCTCGAGAGCTTGTTGACGGTTCGTCTAAGGTCATATCTCGTCATATGGCACGGGTGACACACCAGGCGCTAAATGGGCACTGAAGACTTGAGCGACCTTTATTTTAGAGCAGTTTGCTCTACCGTGTGCCCGTGAAGAACGCATTTCTCTAGTGAAAATGCTGTTCGCCATGAGGCAGATCCTGCAAACCGATTAGAAAGATGCTCTAGAGCACTTGCCCGCACTGGAGTTTTGAAAACTCACATAAAATTTCAGTCACTCATCCAGAATGGCAGCTAGAGTTTGGACTAGGGAGAGATTTTTGAAGATGGAGTTGTGTAAATCGAGCAAGAGCATAGATGAGGCAAGTTTGATGGGCAAGAAAACGGCAATCTGTTTAGGCGCAGGTCTGTTTCTGATTGGTGCGTTCGGCGTTTTTCTTGCAATTAGCAGCATTGGTGCTCCTGCTGTGGTGAAGAAGGATCTCGAAACAAAAGGTGTGATTACGGACCTGTATGCGGATGTTGTTGAGCATAAGCTGACGGGAATCGACCTTAGTAAGCACTACCAGTTTGACTATGAATTTGTCGCTGAAAATGGCAAGACATACGGAAAAACAGCCACGATCAGCGAGGCTGAGGCCCAAGGGCTTGCCGTAGGCCAGAAAATCACCGTTCAGTATCATTCGCACCAACCCAGCATTAATGCTGCGAAGGGCTATGGTGTTTACCTCCCCGTCGATTCATTCGTAGAACATTCTCCGATGTCCCGGATTCTAGTCTGTTCTGTTTTTTGCGTTCTCGGCGCGATCCTCCTCTACTCTGGGTTCACCTACAAAGAAGATGGGGATCAGGAACAGGTCACCGAAGGAGATTTTTTCGAACAGCCTGCTCAACAGCAGCCCACGCAGCAACCGGCTGCCGCAAACAGCTCAGAGATCCCGGACGAGCAGATGGAAAAGCTCGAACGATATCGCCAGGCTTATCTTGCGAATCAAAAGTAGGGTTCCCAAACTCAAACCGCCGCACGAACTGCCAGTCATCGAGCATTTACGCTCTCTGATCTAAGATCAGTTTGCACTCCCGTGTGCCGATGCAGAATGCGATTCACCAGTGAAAATGCTGTTCTTAGCGAGGCGGAACGCGGACGCCGATTCGTAAATGCGACCGGGGCGATTTTCTCAAGGTTGTGAATAACGGGTCGATGTACCTCATTCCGGGTTTCGCTATTCCTCAAGAATGAGCGAACCTGATACAGTTCGCTTTTGAACAGGTACGTGCCTTCGATGCCCGTGAAGAAATGGTTCCTCCAGAAATATACTGGACTCCACGAGGCAGATCGCGCGCACCAATTCAAAACTGCTTTCGTAGAAGCTTCTTAAGCCCGATCACAGTTGCTGGAACCACAGTTGTTGGATCGTTTTGAGTTGTGTTGACTGTGCCGAAGTCTCCTGCAGGCGTGAAATGGATTGAATCGAGTGTGGCCTCTTAAGACTGCGAAACGGAACATCATCGTCGCCGGTTGCCTGGGAATGTCCTATACGCAATTGACGCTCTCGGCTGCCTCGATCGATTTTGTGCGAGGGCTGGGGGGCACGAGCTTTCATGTCGGCATCTTGAATTCTCTCCCTGTCATGCTGCTCGGATTTCAGTTTCTGGCAGCCTTCGTCGCTAATCATCTGACCTATCGGCGCGGACTGTGGATGAGCTTGTCCCTACTGCAGCGTGCCATGATTGTTCCCATTGCTCTTGGTCCCTGGTTGTGGCCAGAGATGGGAGACCTCTTCTGGATTTGGATGTTTCTGGGAGCGGTCGCGATTAATCAGGGGTTGCTTCATTTTTGTACACCACTGTGGCTCTCCTGGATGGGAGATTACCTCCCACATGGCGACTTAAACAGCTACTGGGGATACAGGCATCGCTGGGTTCAATGGTCAGCTGCGGCTTCGCTCCTTGGAGGAGCGTTGTTGATTTCTCGCCCTGGGCTTGATATCCGAATCGGCTATCCGATCCTGGCGACGGTTGCCGGGGTGTTGGGCATTGCGGACATTCTGATCTTTCTGAAAGTCGATGAGCCGCCTGTGAGCAAGCTGCCGCCGACTTCGATGAAAACGATTTTCCTTGCCCCGTTTTTGCACCAGGGTTTTCGGTCGTTTATTGCTTTTATGTGTTTCTGGCATTTCGCAGCGATGATTGGGGCTGCTTTCATCAGTTTGTATCTGCTTGATTACATCGGAATGAGTCTGTTTCAGGTCTTGTTACTCTGGACACTCTCATGGGTGGGCGGAGCACTCACGTCGCGATGGCTTGGACGGCTGGGGGATCATTTTGGGAATCGGCCGTTGCTGATTTTGTGTGTTTGCTTCAAGACCCTCAACATGATCGGATTGCTGCTTGTTCCCAAAGATCCAAGTATGGCATTTAATATTTTGGTCCCGATCTTCATGTTCGATGCCGCATTGAATGCAGGGTTTGCTATCGCGACAAATGGATTCCTCCTCAAAAATTCACCCTCTGAAAACCGGACGATGTACATTGCTTCGGGAACTGCCATGGCTGGGGTTGTTGGTGGAATCACAGCGATCATGGCGGGGGCGATTCTGACGCAAATTGATGGTTGGTCGGTGGTGGTGAACGGCTGGACTTTCTCAGAGTACCACCTCTTCTTTTTTGTCAGCCTCATTTTGAGGATATTGTCCGTGAAAATGGTGTTGCGAATTAAAGAGCCGGCTTCGCTCGACACCATGCAAGTGGTCACACACCTCATCGGGGTGAGCCCTCTGCGTGTTCTCCGGTATCCAGCTGGACTGTATCGAAACTGGTCTTCCGCAGAGAATGCCGCGAAGACAGCCCAGGCCGCTAAGCCGTCTCAACTTGGTGCAGAAAAAGTCGAAACCGTTGAGACCTGATTGCTCATCGCTGAACAACCTGCTGTTTTCGTAGCTTTCCCAGCGTTTGTAGAAAGTCGCTGGGAAGTGGAGCGATGAATGTTTCCCAACGACTTGTGATCGGATGGGCGAACTCGAGTTGTACGGCGTGCAAGGCGTGTCGCTTGATCGGAAATCCGGTTTCGACAGTGCGGGACTCGCCGTCGTTGAGATCGGCATAGTTCGGATGGAACTTTCCGTGGGCTTTGTAGAACTCATCACCAATGAGGGGATGGCCAATGTGGGCAAAGTGAACTCGAATCTGGTGATTCCGGCCTGTGACAGGACGTGCCAGAACCAGAGTATGGTTTGGAAAGCGTTCAAGCACTCGGAAATTCGTCTTGGAATTTCTTGCTTTGACGGCATCGGGGCGGCAAGACATCAAGACGTGCATGCCTGAGCGAGCCTTGCCGATAGGGCGGTCGATACGCCCTTCGTCTCGTTCAATGACACCCTCGACAATTGCCAGATAGCTTTTGGAGACGCGTGACGCTTCAAATTCGCCCGCGAGTTTCGCGTGAGCATTGTAAGTCAACGCAACTGCGATGGCTCCACTGGTTTGGCGATCAAGACGATGGACCATCCCCGGGCGTAATATGCCTTTCGTTCCAGTCTGTTGATCGAGGAAATGTTGTAGCCCGTTGGCAAGCGTTCGAGACTGTTCTTCACCCACCGGATGGACGATCAGGTCGGCTGGTTTGTTGACCACGATTAACCATTCGTCCTGATAAATTATCTCAAGCTCCATCTCTTTCGGAGCGAGCAGTTTGTCAGGAGCTTCGATCAACCGAACGCTGACAGTTTGCCCTTTGAAGATACGATCTGTTTGTTCGGCAACGGCATTATTGATTCGGACCCCACCGGCAGCGACGATACGCTGTATCCGCCAGGGGGTGTAGTTCCGAAGGTGTTTGATCAGAAAAGAATCAATGCGAATTCCACTCAAAGAGCGATCAACAATGAATTCGAATGTAGGTGGTGAAAAAGTCGGCAACTCAGGGGATTTCTTTATGTAACAGTCACTGTCGAAATAAGTGATACCCTCGGAGAAGTGAATTTGAACATGTTACGCAGAACGCGATAATGTTTTTCACACGAAGTACACTCTGATGTCTATGATACTATATCGCCCAGAGAGGAAATTGTCTGGCGTCGTCAGCGAACCTCATTGCGGTTATGGAGAGTCCACGCTGAAAACAGGAGCTATTGAGGTCCGTCTCACCGATCTTCGGGTCGCGGAGGGACTCCACGAAGCGAATTTCCCTGGATTTCGAGCAAACTGCTCTGTGAAGCTTCGTAGCGGCCTGACCACTGAAATTTCATCTACTTGCGAGAAATTAACGTGCAAAGCATTCAACACGCCAGCAAAATTCGATTTTATGATGCGATCCCGTTTTCGTTTATGCTGTGCCTCTTCGTTGCCACAGTCGTCGTAGCGGAAGAAGAGAAAAAATATGGCGAACTGACTCTCGATGAATGGAGCCAGCTCGTCAAATCGTCTGACTTCAAGACTCTTGGCCAACCCGTTTACGTGAATGGTCTGACTTCCATTGTCGAGGATGAAGAGGCTCCCTGGGCAAGTCGACGTCAGGCGGCTGAGACACTCGGACGGATTGGTCAGGATGCGGAGTCCGCGATTCCACTTCTTGAGGAACTGCTGAAAAATCCCGGTGATCAGCCTGTCGACACCCGCTTATGGGTCTTGAAGTCGCTTTCTTTGTACGGGACAGTTGCTTCTGATCTTGATGAGCAAATTCGTGACATCATCCTCAATGAAGAGTTTCCGCATCTCATTCGCGTGAATGCCATGGAGACTCTGGGACGAGTCGGCAAGAATGGAAACGTCGCGCTCCCAACTTATCTCAAAATTTTGCAAGAGGGTTCGAAACAGGAACGAGCAGGTCAGAACGAGTTACGAGTAGCAGCAGTTGAGGCACTCTGGATTTTAGGGCCAGCAGCGGCACCTGCACTCTCTGCACTGGTGGATGCTGCGAGGGAAGACCGGGTTCCAATGCGACTCGCTGCGATCACGTCGATTGGTCAAGTTGGGCCGCGCGGAGAAATTGCGATTCCGACATTGGTCGATGCCATTCTCTTTGACGAGGCTGGCGAAGTACGAGAAGCCGCTGCCGATGCTCTCGGGAAAATTGGAATTGATTCTGTCCGAGCATTACAGCACTTGCAGAAAGATCACGACGAGAGTGTACGCCAATACGTGATCCGTTCGATCAAGCAAATGAAGATGTCTGATGAAGTCTCTCAGTTGCTTGATACGGCACTGCAGGATTCCTCAGAAATTATTCAAACGGAAGCTGCTGCGGAGATCCTCCGGCGTGATGTCACTCATCAGGCAGCTCAGCAGATTCTGCTTGACCACCTTGGAGCTGTTGATCGAAGAGTGCGGTTGAATGCGTATCAAGCACTTGATGAACACCTGGAAAAGTCGCCTGAATTACAGCAGGAGGTTCTTCGAATTGCGAACGATCTTGATGTTCCTCCTTTGGAGCGATCTTCTGCGAAGAAGCTGTTGAGAAAGCTAACGTTCGATCAACGAGAGTCACCAAAGCCGCAAGAGAATTAACGTTTCTATTGCTTATCTGGCTGACGCGTGTGAAGAGAATCGCGTTCGAGCGTCGAGATAGTTTCCCAGAGCCTGTCCGTAAGGGGTTGTTGTCTTCATCGATGCAAAGTCGTAGCGGGAATGGCCGCAGAGTTCAGTCAGATTTTTCTGGAACTCTGCGAACTGCGTGAGATAGATCGATCGCAGGCGATGAGGATCAACAAGAATGCGGTTCCGATTCTGTTCCAAACTGCGGAATTGCGTTGGTTTGCTGAACGGAAACTCTTCTTCCTCGGGAGCGAGGATTTGAAAGAGCATCACTTCGTGGCGATTTCGTTTGAAGAGCTGTATTGCCTGCTTGAGTGCCTCAATGTTGTCGAAGAGGTCACTAAAGATAATGATCAAGCTTCGCCGTTTGAGAGTCGGAATTGCGGAGTTGAAGATCTTCCCCAGACTCGTTTCTCCAGCAGGTTTGCAATCTTCCAGAACTTTCATGATCTGCTGAAAGTTCTTCTGGCTGGTTCCCGGATCGATTCGCTCACGGATTTTCTCGTCGAAAGTCAGCAGGCCGATGGCGTCTCGTTGGGCATGAAGCAAATAGGTAAACGCCGCAGCCAGTTGTTTCGCATATGCAAACTTTGAGAGAGTGCTTTCTCCGTAGCTCATGCTGCCAGAACAATCGAGGAAAAGATAAGCCCGCAGGTTCGTTTCTTCTTCATATTCCTTGATGTAGTACTTTCCGGTTTTCCCGTAGGCACGCCAGTCGATGTGGCGAATTTCGTCGCCAGGGTAATATTGACGATGTTCGACGAACTCGACGCTTGTCCCTTTGAAGGGACTCTTGTGCTGACCGATCATATATCCTTCCACGATCAGCTTAGCGATGACATCAAGATTGCCAAACTTCGCCAATGCGCTGGGATCATGTAACGGAACATCTTTTGCCACAATCGAACCTGTCGTGTTGAGACTGATCGGTTGAATTCCATTCCTGATGTTTGATCAGGCCTGATAAGAGGCGTCGCCAGAAAACTGCTCGCTCACAGGCGTGCTCGGTCAGTGTTGACGATCTGTCAAATCAGGTGGGAGGAAACATAACTCAAGGAAACTTCACTCGCTCTCTGATTCAGTTAGTTTGTTTGGAGCCGATGAACACTTCTCAAGCTCTGCAGTTTTTCCCAATGTTCGATATCGTAACTCAATCCACTTCGATTCGAAATCAACAGGCGCGAACACCAATTCGAAAAAATCTATCAGGTCGGCATCGAAGAGGAGCGGTTCTGCCTTCCGTTGAACGGAAAATCGTTACAAACCGCAAGTACAGTCTCGCTTGCGATTCTTTCGATTGTCCGGATCTGTTGCGTTCGAGCAGCAGTCTTTTTTGACCTACGTTTGGGATGAAACCTCTCATCCTCTCGGAGCTTGAACGTGTCGTCATTGCCAGAACAAGAACAGCAGATCTCCTTCTGGAAGAGGGTACGGACTCAGTTTCGTGCCTGGTTGCAAACGAATCTCTGGCCGGTTCTAGGCTTAGTCACGCTAACGTTTCTCGTTTACGCACCGGTTGTGAATTTTGGATTCCTGAACTGGGATGACACCTGGTACATCGTTCAGAACGACCTTATTAAGAGTTGGAATCCGCTCAATCTCTACAAGATTGCGACTGAACCGGTTGCCAGAAATTTTGCTCCGTTAACGATAGGGACTTTTCTCGTCGAGCACACTTTGTGGGGGTTGTGGCCGGGAGGATACCACCTGACGAACGTTCTTCTGCATGCTGTGAATGCCGTTCTTGTTTACAGCTTGGTTGAACGGATTTCAAAGAATCAACTCGCTGCCTGGGGCCTCGCTGCTCTGTTCGCTTTACATCCACTGCAAGTTGAAACAGTCGCCTGGATCTCTTCTCGAAAGACATTGCTCTCAACGACTTTTATGCTCGCGAGTCTCATCTGCTGGTTGAGAGTTGAGAGGACTTCACGGCATGAAGGGTGGGGCATTATCTGGTTGCTGCTGGGATTGTTGAGCAAAGCTTCTGTTGTTGTTGTCCCGCCGATTGTGGTCGCCTGGGATGTTCTTGTTTGTAAAAAGAAATTTGCTGACTCGGCTGCTAAGCAGATTATCCCGATGTTCTTCTGTGTCATGCTGATCTTTATCACAATGTCTGCACAAACAACAATTGTGGGCGGAGTGCGAAGCCATATCGGTGCGAGCAAACTCTGGATCTTCGCGATTGACTGCACTGTGCTGTGGCGATACGTCGGCATGATGTTTGTGCCGACCGATCTTTGTGTCCTGTACGATCCCGCGACAACTGGCATTGCGGGCTGGATTGGACTTTCCGTTGTAAGTTGGATCGGTCTGGCAGTTCTCGCCTGGAAGTTCCACAAACGCTATCCAATGATTGTGTTCTGTTTTGTCAGCTGGATTTTATTGCTCGTTCCTGTCTTGAATCTCTTTCCCATTACGACCTTGATGAATGATCGGTATCTCTATTTACCGATGGTCCCCTTCTTCTGCGGAGTGCTTCTTGGAGCAAAAGAAATCTGGCAATCGTTTCAACTTCCACAACTTTCGAGGCGATTTGCAATGGGACCTCTTCTGAGTTGCGTGGCAATCGTTTCACTTTATTGCTGGGGGACCTTGACCTACTTGCCGGTCTGGTCGCAACCTCTGACGCTCTGGCACTACGCCAAATCAGAAACCCCGACACTCACTGTCGTGCAAGTTCAATGGGCATTGACGCTGCAAGATCTTGGTGAAACGGACGATGCCAAAGAAGCTCTGAAATACGCACTCGCGCACTGCAATCCTGACGAACTGGACCAGAAACGCATCCAGAAAATGCTCGATGAATGGGATCACGGAACGCAAGGAGATGAAGAGATATAGAGCTCTTCGAGGTAGTCGGTTTACTCCCGCGTCTCTAGAGCAGTTTGCTCTACCGTGTGCCCGTGAAGAACGTATTTCTCCAGTAAAAATGCTGTTCGCCACGAGGCAGAACCTGCAGACCAATTCGAAAGATGCTCTAAAGTTCTTTCAGCTGAGTTCGTGCCTGTTCGGTGAGTGAGTCGAACTCTGGATTGTTGCCGTATAAGCGGATGATAGCCTGAAGCTTCTTTTTACTTCCGATGGTTTTTCCTTCCTGCTCCAGCTTCGCTGCCAGATCGAGTTGTTCCTTAACGAATTCTGTTCGGTCACTCGTAGAACCGACGGCAGTTTTGATTTTTTCACTCTGTTGTCTGGCAAGGTTGAGGAAAGGGCGGTTGTCGTCATCATTAGTCAGAACGTGCTGCATCGCCTCATATTTCTCTAAGCTTGTCAGTCGGTCCCCGAACTTTTCAAACTGTTGAGCTTCCACATAAAGTCGCTCTGCTTCAGATTGAGGATCGCGACCGAAGCGGACATTTGTTTCGATTTTTCTTTCGGCACGATGCATCCCAATCTGGTCGAGCCAGCCCGTAATTTCTGTCGCGTGCTGACTCTCTGGAAATCGCGTTTGCAGGGCGATCAGGTCTCCTTCAACTCGAGTCCAGTCAGATGGGTTTGAACTCGCCATCGCTTCAGCTGCTCGAGTGTAGAGTCGGCCTTCGCTGCGGGAATATTGAACGATGCCAGCGATCCCGCCGAAGACCAGAACGAGCGTCAAAACCAGGAACCAACTCTGTTCGTAGAAAGCTCCTTTCTGGTTTGTAGAGTTCTTTTTCTTCTTCTTCAGGCGTTCTTTTTTATCGTATCTGGCTGTCAGAAGGCTCTTTCCCTGTTTGGTCGACTTGAGCAGTCGCGCCTCCTGATCTTCGACTTTCTTTGGGATTTCATTGAGTTTCATGATGAGAAACGGCGCGTCCCAGGGGCGTTCGTTCGCATCTTTCTCGAGCATGCTGTGAATCAGTTTTGAAAGCCACACAGGAGTTTCAGGAGCGAGGACCGAAATCTGCGGCGGTTCATCTTGAATGTGTTTGAACAGAACTTCCACTTCGTTTTCACCAGTGAAAGGGGGTTGTCCGGTGAGCATTTCGTAGAGGACACAGCCCAGCGCATAGATATCGCTTCGAGGTGTGACGAGAGATTTCCCCGTGATTTGCTCGGGGGACATGTACGCCAGCGTTCCGACCGTTTTTCCGGTTTGCGTCAACGCGCTTTCGTGCATATCGCGAGCGATGCCGAAGTCCGCAAGCTTGATGTACCCCTTTTTGTCGATCATCAAATTCGCTGGCTTCAGGTCACGATGGATGATTCCTTTTCCATGCGCATATTCAAGAGCCTTGGCGACCTGAATTCCACATCCGATCACCTTTTGCCAGGACTGCTTACGCTTCTTTTTCAGGAGGTCAGCGACGGAACCGTTCTCAACAAACTCCATGATGTAGAATTTGCGATCGTGAATCGCTCCCGTTCCCAAGGAACGAACGATATTTGGATGCTGACACTTTTTGAGAATGTCTATTTCGCGAGTGAATCGCTCATTGACGGTAGTGTCCGTCGAGGATTTTTCATTGAGAATCTTAATCGCGACCGACTGACCGGTTTCGAAGTGTTCCGCTCTAAAGACGACTCCCATTCCTCCCTGGCCAATTTGTTCTTTAACCAAAAACGGCCCGATTTGTTCAGGCATCTCCGTCATGGAAGTTGTTTGTGTCGTCATGCTTGGTTCCCGCTTTTGTCTCAACTATCTAAACCAATAAGAAGCAGTAAGCACGCCACATGCCGAATCCGAAAATTTCATGAGAAACTGCATACAAAGTTCGAGAGAGCACACGTGCACATCTGAGTGAATGAGGCTCTCTTGATTGAAATGCGTGTAGAATTCCTGAAGAAACGCAAAATTGCTCAGATATTTGGGAGAGGTCGGCTTCCTCTAGAATCTTTCATAAGGTCGCAGTACGAGATTATTTATCAAAGATCTTACCTGCTGCGATGTGGTTTGATTTCCTGAAGGCCGATCGTTATCGCACGGATTTGTGTTTCATTGTGCATCACCTTTACTCACCGCATTTAAGGGGGGAGGGACACTACGGCACCTCCTTTGTGAGGCCCGCGACAGGCGTCGAAACTTCATGCGAGCGCGGTTACAGCTAATGAATATGTGGAGCAGAGAGGAAATATGACAACGAATTGATTACAGTGGAGTGGAATGGATGAATCAACTATGCCTAATGCTGAATGGTGGATTTGATTCTCCTCTGGTTGTAGCCTCTGGCTTCTGACCACTGTGTTGTGACGTGGATAAGATTCTTCTCTGTGAAGAACGAACTCGATGTTGAAAGGAAAACAAATGCTTAAGAAATCGACAACTCTAGGAATGACATTCTGTGCGCTTTTGGGGATGACGGTCTTGCTGTCACCGGCTCAAGCGGAGGATAGTAAAGAAAAGCATGGTCATGCCCATGACGACTCACATGCCCCAATGTTTACGGAGGGTGTCGTCGTTTTGCGATCCACAAAAGGAAACAAGGTTCGAGGTCGCCTGACATTGAAACAAACCAAGTCCGGAGTTCGTGTGACCGGACGAGTGACTGGTCTGACTCCTGGTGAGCACGGCTTCCATATTCATGAATTTGGAGACCTTCGAGCTGCCGACGGAACAGCTGCCGGTGGACACTACAATCCTGATGGACACGATCACGGTGCTCCAGATGACCATGAACGACATGCAGGGGATCTTGGAAATATCACCGCAGATAGTGAAGGCGTCTCCAAAGTCGATATCACTCAAAAAGATTTGAAACTTCACTTTGTCATTGGACGTTCAATCGTCGTCCACGCTGGGAAAGATGATCTGAAGAGTCAACCTTCTGGTGATGCTGGCCCACGTGTTGCAGTCGGCGTGATTGGAATCGCTCAACCTCCAAAGAAGAAGAACTAGAGCATCCTTCGAATTGGTTTGCAGGTTCTGCCTCGTGGCGAACAGCGTTTTTACTGGAGAAATGCGTTCTTCACGGGCAAACGGTAGAGCAAACTGCTCGAGTCGATCAACTCTTTGTTGTGAAATAGTAAACGCCGCGTTCGGAAATTCCGAACGCGGCGTTTTTTTTGAGTACCCCATTTCATTGCAGACGCAAACCGCACGTGATTACGCTATTGAGAATTGTTCTTGTTTGGAGTTTGCTTTGGTTTCTGCCTTTGACGTGGCGGATTTTGCTTGAGTTTCAAAGACGGTGGATTGACTTCAACCGAACCGGTGTCATCGGGGACTTCAAGTTCCGTTTGTAGTCGTTTGATCTCTGCCTTCAACTCTTTGACGAGCGACTTGTATTGTGGCTCGGCATAGATGTTAGTCATTTCCAGCGGGTCCGCTTCCAGATCGTAGAGTTCCCATTCGTCAAGATTATAGAAGTGAATCAGTTTGTATCTGTCAGTGCGAGCTCCGTAGTGACGCCTGACCATGTGGGAAGTACGGCGGTCGTTTAAGAATTCGTAATAGTGGTAGTAGTGTGATTTCCGCCAGTCGCTGGGCGACTCGCCTTTTAGTAGCGGAACCAGACTATGACCTTGCATATCGTTGGGGATATCGAGTCCTGCAATGTCCAGAAATGTTTCTGCAAAGTCGATATTCGAAACGAGATGCTTATCTTTCGACTTCGGTTTCGTGACACCTGGCCAGCGAACGAGAAGTGGTTGTCGATATGATTCTTCATACATGAAACGCTTATCGAACCAACCATGGTCGCCCAGATAGAACCCTTGATCAGAGCTGTAAATGACGACAGTATTCTCAGCCAGTCCTGCTTCATCCAGGTAATCAAGCATGCGACCAATGTTGTCATCGACCGAAGCAATGCAGCGAAGATAGTCTTTGATATACCGTTGATACTTCCAGCGGATCAGGTCGTCGCCTTTGAGATTGGCTTTGCGGAAGGCTTCGTTTTTCGGTTCGTACGCAGCGTTCCAAACTTTGAGTTGTTCTTCATTCAAATATGGCGGGGGAGTCAACTTGAGATCGCGCGGAGTCATCGTTTTAGCGATCGACATGTCTTGTTCGTGGGCGGCACGTCCTCGGGTTGAGTAGTCATCGAACAGATTTGGCGGTTCGGGAATCTCAACGTCGTCAAACATGTGCAAGTAGTCCGGGCCCGGAGCCCATTCGCGGTGCGGAGCCTTATGCTGATACATCAGCATGAATGGTTTCTCGTCGTCGCGAGAATTCTTCAGCCACTCCAATGCGAGGTCGGTGATGATCTCTGTGGTGTAGCCGGTGTATTTCGTCCGCTTCGGATTTCCATCACCCTTCTCGTCTCTGAGCATCAGAGGGTTATAGTACGGACCTTGACCAATCAGAACTTCAGAATAGTTGTAGCCTTGAGGGGGCATGTGCTCACCCAGGTGCCACTTTCCGATGACTGCAGTTTCGTAGCCGGATTTTTTCAGGAGCTTCGGAAATGTTTGTTGAGTCCCATCGAACTTGTCGGCATTCGTACGGAACCCATTGAGGTGGCTGTACTTACCGGTCTGAATAACCGCTCGGGACGGTCCGCAGATGGAGTTTGTACAAAAGCAATTTTCGAAGAGCATCCCTTCATTTGCGATGCGATCGAGATTCGGAGTCTTGTTGATTTTCGATCCGTAAGCACTAATCGAGTGCGAAGCGTGATCATCCGTGAAAATGAACAAAATATTCGGGCGCTTATCGGCAGCCTGAATTGCTGCCGTCAACGTGAA
Source organism: Thalassoglobus sp. (assembly GCF_048270125.1). Taxonomy (NCBI): domain Bacteria; kingdom Pseudomonadati; phylum Planctomycetota; class Planctomycetia; order Planctomycetales; family Planctomycetaceae; genus Thalassoglobus; species Thalassoglobus sp. Next base: position 283,727 of record NZ_JBLWTN010000002.1, read on the forward strand.
GAAGGCTGCTATGAATGTGAGAAAGGGGTTACGATTCAGCATCTGCTTAATATTCTCCATCGTTGGTTTGTTGATCTCTGAGTTGTTCTCAACGATCATCCGGTTTCCCATCTGAGTGGTCAAGCGAGTCGACGTAGAGACGGCTCAACCACTCATCTCCCTGACATTCATCTCACCTACCGGGACTTATCTCGAAATGCCACAAACGGCACTGATCACCGGAATTACCGGACAGGATGGTTCATACTTGTGTGAACTCCTGCTTTCTAAAGGGTACTGCGTCCACGGATCAACGCGATCAGCGGAAAGCGAGAGTCTGAATCACCTGAAAGCGGGACTCAACAAGGCCCGCCCGATTGAAGATCCACTCGACTCAGTCTTGAAGATCCATGAGTTGGATTTCGCTACGAAAGAATCGATAAGTGAATTTCTCGACAAGCACAAGATCGACGAAATTTATCACCTTGCAGGGCAGACTCGGGTTGGTGATTCGTTCGATCGTCCCACAGCCACGTTCAATGCCAATGTGAAGTCGACTCTTTCGCTGCTCGAGGCGATTCGGACATCGAGCAGGTCTCAATCAATCCGATTCTTTCAGGCGAGCAGTGCCGAGATATTTGGTGGGGCAGAAGAGTCTCCGCAAACTGAATTGACGCGATACGCGCCACGTTCACCCTATGCTGCCTCGAAAGTTGCCGCTCAATCACTGGTCGAGTCGTATCGAGAAGCTTACGGCCTGTTTGTTTGCTCAGGGATTCTGTACAACCACGAATCACCCCGGCGCTCTACGGAGTTTGTGACTGGAAAGATTGTTGATGCCGCTGCACGCATTGCTCTCGGAGAAGAACACAAACTTGTGTTAGGCAATCTGGAGACTGGTCGAGACTGGGGCTTCGCAGGCGATTATGTTGAAGCGATGTGGATGATGCTTCAGCATGAAGTACCGAAAGACTTTGTGATTGCCACCGGAGAATGGCACTCGCTGCGAGAGTTTTTAGAAATCGCATTTCAAACCGTCGGACTCGATTGGCAAGACTACACGACGTCCGATCCCAAATTCTTCCGACCTGTTGAGCCAACACGACTCGTTGGAGATCCGACCCGCATCAAAACTGAACTCGGCTGGCAACCCGGAACGACCTTTGTCGAAATGATCGAAGAAATGGTCAAGCAGCGCATCGTTCAGCGGCGTAATGAGTCAGAGAGAAACCGTATTTCACCGCACACTTAAAGTGTGCGGTGAAATGGAATTCATTCGTGACTTTAAGCCGGGACGGCGGAGAATTCTCGGACGTCGGTGACTTCTCCGCGGATCGCAGCGGCGGCGACCATGGCGGGGCTCATTAGCAGGGTTCTTCCAGTCGGGCTTCCCTGTCGGCCTTTGAAGTTTCGGTTTGATGAGGATGCACACATCTCGCGGCCCTTGAGTTTGTCAGGGTTCATGGCGAGGCACATCGAGCAACCCGCTTCGCGCCATTCAAAACCGGCGTCGATAAAGATCTTATCCAGACCTTCTTTCTCGGCTTGTTTCGCGATGAGCTGTGATCCGGGGACGACCAACGCCTTCACTCCGTCGGCAACTTTGTGCCCTTTGACGATAGTGGCTGCTTCACGCAGGTCAGAGATTCGACCGTTTGTGCAAGAGCCGATGAAGGCGACATCGATTTTGACGCCGTTCATTGATTGTTCAGCTTCGAGTTCCATGAACTCAAGAGCTTCCTGCACGCCGACTTGCTCTTCTTGAGGGAATGCGGAGACGGCTGGGATGTTTTCGTTGATCCCGACAGACTGACCGGGGTTAATTCCCCAAGTCACAGTTGGTTCGATATCTGCAGCGTTGAAGACGACTTCGTCATCGAATTCTGCATCTTCGCCAGATGCCAATGAGAGCCACCACTGAGCTGCTTTATCGAACTCTTCCCCTTTAGGAGCAAACGGGCGACCTTCGAGGTAGTCGACTGTTGTTTGATCGGGGTTGATGTAACCGCAGCGAGCTCCCCCTTCGATGCTCATGTTACAAACGGTCATCCGTTCTTCCATGGTCATTCGGTCGAAGACTTCGCCGGCAAATTCGTAGGCGTATCCAATTCCGCCTTTGACACCCAATTTCCGGATAATGTACAGGATCACATCTTTCGCAAACACACTCGGGGCCAATTCGCCGTTGACGACAACACGTCGAACTTTCGGGCGACTCATGGCGAGGGTTTGTGTCGAAAGGACATACGCAACTTGTGACGTTCCAATACCGAAAGCAATTGTTCCGAAGGCGCCGTGAGTTGATGTGTGACTGTCACCGCAGGCAATGGTCATACCTGGCTGGGTAAGTCCTTGCTCTGGTCCAACTGCGTGGACAATTCCCTGTCGGCTGTCTTTGAGGTCCATCAACGTGACGCCGAATTCCTGACAGTTCTTTTCAATCGCAGACATCATCTGTTCTGCAAGCATGTCATTGAAAGGCCGTGACTGGACATCGGTCGGGACGATGTGGTCCACAGTTGCAACTGTCCGCTCTGGAGCCAGGACTTTCAGGCCACGTTCACGCAACATTTCGAATGCTTGCGGACTGGTGACTTCGTGAATCAGGTGGAGACCAACAAAGAGCTGGTCGAGCCCGGATGGCAACGTCCCAACAGTGTGAAGATCCCAGACTTTGTTAAACAGGTTTTGTTTGTCGCTCATGATTCACTTTCCAGACACATGCAGAAGGTTTGATGTAAGAGTTTACCCGGAAGCATGAACCTGACCTCTCATACGCTGAGAAAGCCTTCGTGACGCAGGTTTCCGGATTTTTAACGAGACTTCTGCGAGAAACTCGAATATCTCTTTGTACGAAAAATGCCTACCAATTGTCCAGAATGGCAGATCAGATTTCCGCTCCACCGATTCGATTCAGTAGGGAAAATCCCTGTTATGATAAACAGTTGTGTAAAATGAGAACGTTGACGAGCAAATTCAATATCGCTCGTCACATTCTATACCGCGCGGAGCAGTCTATGAAGTTGTGAAAATGAACTTCACACGAACTGCAAGCGTTGTAAATGCACATGAGCACGACAATTCGAACTCCGTGAAGGTTCGTCCTGAGCGAAACTTCGGAAGAATCGAGGCGAGATTTCCGTCTGAAAAAACTTTGCCTTCGATTACGAATCTTCAAATCCGGTGTAGCTGCGGGATGCCATGGGCATACGTCGACCGGTTCCAAAGGCTTTCGCAGAGAGTTTCGTGCCTGGAGGGATTTGCCAACGTTTGAACTCGTTGCGGTCGAGTTGTCGAACGACCCAGCGGACTGTCTCTTCCGGGAACTCTTTGGCGAGCTCAGCGGGTGAAGCCTGCTCGTCGATCAACCCTTTCAGGATCGCATCAAGAATCGGGTAGGGCGGAAGGCTGTCTTGATCGAACTGGTTTGGTGCCAACTCTGCACTGGGAGCTTTGTCGATAATGTTCTTAGGAATGACTTCTCGACCTTCGATCTTATTGATGTGGCGAGACAGTTCGTAAACGTCCTGTTTGTAGAGATCGCACAGTGCGGCAAATCCTCCACACATATCGCCGTACAGGGTGCAATAGCCGACGGAGAGTTCACTTTTATTTCCTGTTGCAAGCGGAATCCACCCATGGGTGTTGCTCCGGGTCATGACGATGGCTCCCCGGATTCGGGCTTGCAGATTTTGATCGGGAAGGCCTGTCGGGTTGATCGCCAGGTCCTCTCCCACAACAGGCAGTCCTTCATATGCTCGATGGACCGCATCAATTGGGATTGTTTCCGTATCGAGCCCAAGAGCTTCGGCGAGCTTGAGCGAGTCGTCAATGCTGTGGTCCGTGCTGTAGCGGCTTGGCATCAGTATCGCATGGACTCGCTCTCCGCCGACCGCCCGGGCTGCGATTGCCGCTGCGAGTGCACTGTCGATGCCGCCAGAAAGACCGAGGACGCAATCGGTGAAACCACACTTTCTCATGTAGTCTCCCAGCCCGAGTACCAGCGCGTCGAGAAGTTCTTGTTCTCGATCAAACTCCTGCACAATTGGAGAGGGAAGGTTGTTGAAACCAACGATCTGCATGTCTTCTTCAAAAGCAGCCAGTGATTGAACGACCTCTCCGTCGGTATTCAGAACGAAGCTGTTGCCATCAAAAACAAGGTCGTCGTTGCCGCCGATTTGATTTGCAAAAACGACCGGACGTCGATGCGTCGACACATGCCGCTTCACGATCTCTTGTCGTCGTGCAAACTTTCCAGCTTCGAAGGGACTGGCAGACAAGTTGATAAAAATATCCACACCTTGTTCGGCGAGATTAAGAACGGGATCTTTCCGCACAATCGGGGGGAGACTGTAAAACGTTTCAGGCTCTCCAAACCAGGCATCTTCGCAAATGTGAATCCCCAATCGCTTTCCGAGAAACTCAACGGGTGATTGATCTTTCCCCGGATCGAAATATCGCTCTTCGTCGAAAACGTCGTAGTTGGGGAGCAAGGATTTGTGGATTGTCGCGAGCCGTTTGCCGTCGCCGAGAAGAGTCGCTGAATTGAATGGCTTGCCAGAAGCTGAGTCCCACAGGGAAGGGTGACCGATCAGGATTCCAAAATTCCCGGTCGTGAGGTCAGTCAGTTCGAGAACCGCTGCGTCACAAGCCTCAACGAAACCGTTGCGATGCAATAAATCCTTTGGTGGATACCCTGAAATGCTTAGCTCAGGAGTCACCAGAAGTTCGGCTCCCTGTTGCCTGGCGCTGATGGCTGCTTGTCTGATTTTCTCGGCATTCCCCCGCAGGTCTCCGATGGTAGGGTTCAACTGAGCAATGGCAATTTTCATATCAGGATCAGTATTGATGACGGAATCAGTTTTGGTGGCGGTTACGGGAATGCTGAGTTGTTGAGAAGCCGGCGTATCGCAGAGCCGCTCCCAAGCTGTGAATCGCTTTCGAACACGTTCGTTTCTTCAAATGAACCTTCTGGTTATGTGATGTTTCGAAGTTTAGCCACCCGAGGTCGATTCCAAAAGCGCCTGTCATGAACAATACGTCAGCTTCTCGCTGGAGAATTTTAGTTGAAATTGAGTGAGCTGTTGACGTATTCTATCAATAGGTTGACATTTGTTCTTGCGTATCGCTGTTCAGCACCTGAGCCACGAGTTGAATATCCATGTTTCCCTGATTTTCCAATTCGATCTGTTGGACTGAGGTGATTTTCGTTGGCGAACTCGAAATTGAATGAGACTCCAGACCACGATGAAAAAACCTGGTGGGAACAACACCGAGAGTCTCTTGGGGTCACATTCTGTAGCATGGCAGTGCATATTGCTTTGCTGGCGATGCTGGCGATGATTGTCATTCCGGGAGAGTCTTATGATCTCACAAACTATCTGACTGTCAGAACTGAGGTCATTGAAAACCCCGCGTTAGAAACAGTCGAGAATCTCAAGCTGACTCCAGACAAGCTCATCGACAGCAGTGCAAACAATTCGGCATCGATGGATCTGGCGACGAATGTTCTTTCTCATCAACCCAGCCCAATGTCCGTGGATACCGAGCAGGAAGAGTTGCAGTGGGAACTCGAAGCGATTGAGTACATCGGCAGCCACCGAAAACATGGCGACCTCTCTGGGCGAACTGAGGAAGCTCGTTCGATTATGCTGAAAGCGTTTGGCGGGACGGCGACGAGTGAAGCAGCAGTCAACAGCGGGCTCAAGTGGCTGAAGAATCATCAGAATGAAGATGGTAGCTGGAACTTCAATCATATCCATCCGGAATGTGGGGACTCCTGCACTTCTCCCGGGACGCTCTCCAGTAACACCGTGGGAGCGACTTCGCTTGCTCTGTTATGTTTTGTCGGAGCTGGCAATACTCACGAAAAGGGTGACTATCAAGAACAGGTTCAAGCCGGGCTGGCGTTCCTGAATCAGAAATACCTGGAGGCCGATGTCCAGGGAGACATGCGCGGGGCGAGCGGAAATTCAGGGATGTATGTGCAGGGGATCGCCACAATTTTACTGTGCGAAGTTTACGGACTGACGCGAGATCGCAAATTTCGCAAGGTGGCTCAAGAGTGCGTGGACTTCATTCTGGAAGCTCAACATCCTGAGAACGGAGGATGGCGATACCGTTTGCAGCAACCTGATGGAGATACCTCTGTGGTCGGCTGGCAGGTGATGGCGCTGACGAGTGCTCGCATGGCTGGCTTGACGGTTCCTGGCCGCGCGAAAGTTCGAGCAGAACGATTTCTAGATTCCGTTCAACTCGAAGAAGGAGCCTATTACGGCTACGTACGTCCCGAGAAGAAAGCATCGACAACCAGCATCGGCCTGCTGTGCCGAATGTATTACGGATGGGACGCGAGCAAACCGGCGATGAAAGTCGGAGTGGAGTATCTGGAGCGGTTGGGGCCAGCTAACGACAATCAATACTTCAATTACTATGCGACACAGGTCCTTCACCACTGGGGAGGGCCGAAATGGAAGAAGTGGAACAATGTGATGCGAGAGCAACTCGTCACCACGCAAGTGAAAACAGGGCACGCTGCCGGAAGTTGGGCACCGCGTGATCCTCACAGCCGAAGCGGTGGGCGATTGTATTCGACTTGTTTATCAATCTTGACATTGGAAGTCTATTATCGCCATCTTCCACTTTACCAACGACGGATGACGCAAACAGAATTTTGATTGCCTAGAACTGATCCTGAAACTTGAAATTGCTCTCTCAAACGTTGAGAGAAGCGGCTATTCCAGAGGTTTTCGGACTGGTTCTAAACCTCATTCGCGAGAATGTCTCAGATCCTTGATCGCCATGTACGCGGAGTGCGTACGTAGTGTCGTGAAAAACTCGAATTCAAAAAGAACTCCCATGTCGACGGACTCAACACAGATTCAAATTGGCCGACGTGCATTTCTCCAGAATGGAACGTTGTTTCTGGTGACAGCCTCAACGGTGGGGGCCGCTGGGACTGCAAAACTTTTCGGAGCGGATGAAAAGAAGCTGTTACGTCTCGGCCTGGTGACGGACATGCACTACGCGGATAAATCTCCAAGAGGGAGTCGCTACTACCGGGAGAGCCTGGACAAACTCAGTGAAGCTGGTGCTGAGTTTCAGAAAAAGCCTCTTGATTGCGTAGTCGAACTGGGAGACATCATCGATGCTGCTGATTCTGTCGAGACCGAACTGGGCTATCTGAAGACCATCAATAAAGAGTTCTCCCAAATCGCCAAAGAGCGTCACTATGTCCTCGGGAATCACTGCGTTGACACGCTGACCAAGGAGGAGTTTTTAGGAGCAGTGGAGCAAGAGAAGTCGTACTACTCATTCGACAAAGGTGGATACCATTTTATTGTCCTCGACTCCTGCTTCCGTGGTGATGGGACTCCGTATCAGCGCAAGAATTTCAAATGGACTGACCCAAACGTTCCTCAGGAAGAGCTGGAATGGCTGGCAGCCGATCTCAAGCAAACTGAGAAGAGAGTTGTCGTCTTTGCACATCAACGGTTGGATGTCAGTGACAATCATGGCGTCAAAAACGCTCCTGAAGTGCGGCAACTTCTGGAGGAGTCCGGCAAAGTGGAACTCGTTTTCCAGGGACATAGTCACAAGAATGACCATAAAGAAATTGCCGGCATTCACTACTGCACAATGGTTGCAATGGTAGAAGGTTCCGGTGAAGAGAATAGTGGATATTCAGTGTTGGAACTCAGCCACGAATCCCCCATTCAAATTCATGGCTTCCGCAAGCAGGCAGACTATGCGCTGAAGTAAATCGTTCTTTATTTGGAAATTTCCATAAGCTGGTGAGCATCAAGCACGCTCCAAACTTCTTCGAGAGGCAGCCCGATGACGTTGCTGAGGCTTCCTGCAATTGACTCGACGAACAGGCTCCCACCTGACTGAATGCCGTATCCTCCCGCTTTTCCGAGCGGCTCTTCAGTTCGAATGTACCAGTCCAGCAACTTTGGGCAAACCTCTCGGAAGTGGACAGTCGTCGAAGCGAGAAGTGTCTCGTTGGTTCCATCCTGAAAGCTGAAGGAGACAGCCGTCAGGACTTGATGGGATTTCGACGAATAGAATTTTGTGAACCAGTTTTGGACTGTCGCTTGCCAATCGGGGCCATCTGGCTTCCCAAGCACGAACGAAGAGTCTGCATCATTGGCGACGACAACGGTATCTGCGGTCAACACGGTTCCCCATTCTTGACGCTCGCATTCTTGACGCTCGCATTCTTGACGCTCGCATTCTTGACGCTCGCATTGTTGCAGGACATCAGCATTCTTTGTCGCAACGATTTCCCGAAGACGTTCTCTGATTTCGTCAATATGCGTGAGACCATCAAACCCCGCCTCTTGAGATTGCAACGGGGGAACAATCTTAATTCGATCCTCAGGAAGAAGTGTTTGCAGCAGAAATCGACGTTGCGGTGATTGCGATCCGAGAATAATCGTGGTTGGCGAATTCATGGACGGCTTGAATGTCACTTCTGAACAACGTGAACAATGACGCAAGTAATGTTGTCTTTCGATCCACCATCCTGAGCCGCTTTGACGAGTGCCTCGGCCGCTTCTTGTGGGTCATCGTGTTCTGCCAGTACTTGATGAATTGTCTCGTCGTTGGCACCGTCGGAAACTCCATCGGAGCACAGAACGTATCGGTCTCCAACTTGCGGTTTGATCCGTTTCGCTTCGGTCCCTGTTCCACCATCTTTCGACCCGAGATAGCGATACAAAACATTTTTGTAGCGATGTGTTTTGGCGTCTTCAGGCGAAATTGTTCCGGCGTTGACGAGTGCTTGCGTTAATGAATGGTCTTCAGTTAACTGTTCGAGAGTTCCATTTCGCAGCTGATAGGCCCGGCTGTCCCCGACGCCGCCTATGTACAGATCGCTATCGACAACAACAATAAAAGTGATCGTTGTTCCCATGTTTTTGAAGTTCGGCTCAATCTCACCCAGTGCCATAATCTCTGAGTTTGCCTGTTCGACAGCTTGGTCAATCTGTCGAGTCACTTCTTGCTCAGGAGAGGAGGTTGCGTTGCCCAGAGATTGATCAAGTCGTTTGGAGACAATCTCTATTGCGAGCTCACTGGCCTTCTCGCCAGCGCTTTGGCCTCCCATCCCGTCTGCTACCAGAAAGTAGCGGGCGGTGGAGTCGACGCAATAGTTGTCTTCGTTATTCTCACGGAAGTTCCCCGTAATAGAGACGGAACCCCATTTGAATTCAACGCTATCCGACATTGAGTAAACCCTTGTGGCCTGATGCAAATTGTGTGTGATCGATTCGTTTATCGTGAGTCTGTTCTGAATACGTTATCATTGCGGATTTCCACCCAGAAAGCGACCCAATTCCGACAGTCATTTTGGTGAATTCCCTTGCAAAGGAACAGACGATGCTTCTCACTAAACGTGTTGACGGACGATCTTTCAACATCCGAATCGAGGGTGCTGGAGAACCGATTCTCTTTGTACACGGGTTTCCACTCGATCAGACGATGTGGAACCACCAGATCGATCACTTCTCGAAATCACTGCAGGTCATTGCTCCAGATTTAAGAGGTTTTGGAGAGAGTTCGCCTGCTGAGGGGACTGTAGAGATGAAGGATTTCGCGGACGATCTCGCTGGCATTCTGGATGCACTTGAAATCAAAAAACCGGTCCATTTTTGCGGACTTTCTATGGGGGGCTACATCGCCTGGGAGTTCGTTCAGAGGCATCCGGGAAAAGTGAAGAGCCTGATTCTTTGTGACACCAAAGCGTCGCCAGATTCAGAAGAGGCCAAAGCAAATCGAGAGCAGACCGCTCAGCGAGTTCTTGCGGAAGGCCCGGAGTTCCTGGCAATTGCGATGGCTGAGAAATTATTTTCTCCACACACAATCGCGGAGAATCCCGACGTAGTGAAACGAACTCAAAGTCTCATTCGCTCAACCAACCCAAACAGTATCGCCGCCGCTCTTCGCGGCATGGCCGTTCGTGCTGATATGGACGTCGTCTTGAAGAGTATCGATGTTCCGACTCTGGCAATTGTTGGGGAAGACGATCAATTAACGACACCAGATGTCATGAAAGAAATGGCGAAGGGGATTTCCAACGCTCAGTTCGTTGAGGTTCAACAGGCCGGGCACATGTCCCCGCTTGAACAACCAAAGTTTGTCAATCAAGCGATCGAGGACTTTTTGCGTTCACTGTCGTAGCAGACAAGTCTCGCTCTCAAAGGACGGGATCGCCAAGAAGCGGGATCGCCAAGTAGACTGTTGGCGACGCCGCGATTCTCTGGAGTGGCGGTGACTTCTTATGAGGTCTTGTGGTGCAACGATTGCTTGAAACTTCTCATGTACGAAGATTCCAGGAAACTTTCGTACTCTCAGTGCCCCAGGCAATTCCGAAGCACGCAGCCCAGGCGATGAGGTTCATGAGTATTGGTTCCCAAGTGCTGTCTGAAGAGGACATCCAGTTTGCCATCGAGATCGCAACGAGTGAACCTCCGCAGTAGACCCAGAGTGATTGCTCGCTGCAGAGCGTCAGTGGTCGCAAAAATTTTCGCCAAGCCGGACTGAATTGCTCCGGGAGAACGGCTCTTACCAAGAGTGCGGCAGTCACGACGTGGAGGTAGCGGAGCAGGCCTAGTGTTGGCTTGTCGAGGAGGAACCGGGGGAGTTTAACGTCGAATCCGATCAACAAGTAAAGCGACCCGTGCACGATCAACAGGATCGGAAAAACTCCGCGATGGTTGAGAAGTTGCTGTCGTCGCTCCACCGGGAACAGGGCGTAGCTGGTCGCTGAAAGAAACAGGAATTCCCAGGCGAACGGGTTGTAATAGGTTGTTGTTTGGACCGGTTCAGGAAACGCGAGTCGAGGAGGCAATTGCACTGAACTCCAGAGAGCGAATGAGCATGCAATCAGCAGCCCGGGATGGTTCCAAACTTTGCGGGGTAAAGAAGCGACACCCAGTAGGAGCCAACAGTAAAGAAGCAAAATGCACAAATGTGAAACTCGCCCATCGAGTGAGATCAAGTCAAGCGTCACACTCCCCCATGAGTTTGCGATCAGGTGAGCGGGGAGCATGTTGGCAACAGTGGTGATCTGGAATGTCCTCACCATGAGTAGGGCAATAAAAGCTGTTGTGAGATAAGCGACAAAAATAACCAGAGCACGTTTTACCAGCCGCTTGCGAATCGGTGAGATTGATTGTCGCTTCAGTATTCCAAGTCCAAAAACATAGCCGGAGAGCAACACAAAGACCTCCGCCATGTCCGCGAGTCCCCACGAAACGGGCATGATGGTTCGTAACGGATTTCCAGGAAGGTGGTCGGACACCAGAATCAATAGGGCGATGCCACGCACGAGATCAATTCGTAAGTCACGATTTGAGCCATGTGTGAGTGGCAGAAATTCCTGACTCACGCGATTTGTTACATCAGTAATTTTTTACACCGAGTCCGCAATGAGTTCTTCAGCAGGGAATGTTTTTTCAACGATCGCTGCCCCGCAGGCATCTCCGAAGACATTGACGGTTGTGCGGAAGCGGTCGAGGAGCCAATCCACGGAGAGAATCAGGCTCATGTACTCGATCGGCAAGCCGACAGCAGTCAAGACAATCACCATTGTGACCAGTCCCGCTTCGGGAATTCCGGCGGCTCCGATCGCGGCGAGTGTGGCGGTGACCGCGACAATGAGTTGTTGCGACAGGCTGAGATCGGCACCGACAACCTGAGCGATGAAGATGGCGGCGACCGCTTCATACAGAGCCGTTCCGTCCATGTTAATGGTCGCTCCCAGAGGAAGAACGAAGTCGACCGATTTCTTCGAAACATTCGCCTCGTCGACGGCGGATTCCATTGTGACTGGGAGAGTGGCAGACGAACTTCCAGTGGAAAAGGCGGTCAGTAATGCCTGTGACATCTGGAACATGAACTTGTACGGGTTTCTATGAGTGAAGAAATACAGGATCGCTGGCAGTGTGATGAACGCATGAACTGCAAGTCCTGCGAGAACTGTCAGTGAGTAGCTTCCTGTTTTACGAAGTTCGTCAAAGAAGTCTCCAAGAACATTTGCCTGACCAAACCTTGCAGCCACGAGGCAGAAGATACCGAGTGGAGCAAATCTCATGATGAGCAAAATGAAGCTCATGAGTGCCTCGTTCACTTGGTGAGTGAATTTGACGATCAAATCAACCTTCGAGCCCAATGTTGTGAGCAGGCCAGCAAAGAAGATTGAAAAGAAAATAAGCGGCAGCAGTTCCATATTCGCTGCCGAGCGAAACAGGTTGTCGGTAAACATCATGAGCACGAGGTTTTCCAACACTCGTGAAACTCCGGGGTTTTTACGCTCGGTGTATTCATCGTCTCCGAAAATGCTGGCGACATTGTCGTCAGTGGTTCCGGAATGTTCGGCAACGGCTAAGTAGACTTTCTCTTTGACGGAGGCTTCCGAATTCGCCAGTTCAGCTTTCGTGTCTTCGTCGATCGCCTGACCACCGGGGTTCATCAGGTTGACGAGAATGATCCCCACGAAGACTGCCAGAACAGTCGTTATGAGGTAATAAGAGACGGCAGCTAAACCCGGTTTACCCAGTTTTCTTACATCGCCCAATCCGAGTATCCCGGACATCACGGAGACAATCACAAGTGGGACAACCAGCATCTTGAGGAGTCGCAGGAAGACCTCGCCACCCAGGCGGAGCGGAACAAGAACGTAGTTCGCTCGGGCGACAAGTTGGTCACTGCTGGACTCAGCAGTTGTGTCTTGTCCAATCGCGACCACAGAAGGGAGCAGCAGTGCGGTTAAAATCGCAAGAACGATGGCAACTGCGATTTGAATTGTGAGCCTGTGGTCGCCTCGTTTCGTTGCCATGTTTATGCGATTCGATTCTGAAGGTGATGTGAGTCAAAAGAAGCGTCGGAGTTTAACGATCTTACGGTACGTGCGTGACGCGGGCAGGCAAGCATATCAAAAGAGGAATGTTTGAGAAATCCGTTGTATGCGGGACTCGCGTTTCGGATCCGATTTCGGCACAATCAAAGAAGCCCGATCATGAAAATGAACCTATTGAGGAAGTTATGAACAACGTCGTCTGCTTCGTACTCGGCGGAGGGAAGGGAACCCGGTTACAACCACTCACCTCGGAGCGGTCAAAGCCGGCAGTCCCGATTGGCGGGAAATATCGGTTGATCGACATTCCCATTTCAAACTGTATCAATAGTGGGATTCGTCGGAACTATTTGCTCACGCAGTTTAATTCCGTGAGCCTGCATCGCCATCTTCGGCAAACCTATAACTTTGATCCATTCAATGGTGGGTTTGTAGAAATCCTCGCAGCTCAGCAAACGAATAACGATGGTGCTGACTGGTATCAGGGAACCGCAGACGCCGTTCGAAAGCAGCTTCGCTATATTCAGCAACCCGGCATCGATTATGTGTTGATCCTCTCGGGTGATCAACTGTATCGAATGGACTTTGCAAAGATGCTGAAAGTCCATCAGGATGCTCGTGCTGATGTGACCATTGCGACTCTTCCGATTGATAAAGAAGCTGCCTCTGCATTCGGAATCACAAAGCTGGACGATAGCGGTCGTGTGGTCGGATTCCTGGAGAAACCAGAGTCAGATTCTGAACTGGCACATGTTCGGACAAGCCCTGAATGGATTGATGAGCAAGGCATCGAAAGCAAAGGGCGAGAATACCTGGCGAGCATGGGGATCTACCTGTTCAATCGCAACACTCTCGTAGACTTGCTGGAGAAGACTGACTATCAGGATTTCGGAAAAGAAATTTTCCCAGCGGCCATCCGTGCAAAACGTGTGCAATCATTTCTGTTCGACGGATACTGGGAAGACATCGGGACGATCAAGGCGTTCTATGAATCTCAGCTGGAGATGACACTTCCGAATCCGCCGTTCGAAATGCACAACGCTGACCTGCCGATCTATACACGACCACGTTTCTTGCCATCGACTCGTCTCGACGATGCCAAAGTGAAACAAAGTCTTGTTGCCGATGGATGCGTCATCGAAAAGAATGTGAGCATCACCCGCAGTTTGATTGGACTTCGCAGCCATGTCGGCGAAGGGGCAGTTCTCAGTGGGGTTGTCTTGATGGGGGCGGATTACTATCGCAGCGACCGTCGTGCAAATCAAGAAGTTTCAGGCGTTCCACTTTTGGGGATTGGTGCCGGAACTCACATCGAAGGGGCCATCGTTGATAAAAACTGCTGCATCGGCAGGAACGTAAAAATCGTTAAGCCTGAAAACTGCCCGGACGACGCCCGTTGTGGAGATGTGATCATTCGTGATGGAGTGATCGTTGTTCCACGAGGGACAGTTCTGGAAGATGGCTGGGAATTGAAAAATCCCGAAGCTTGTGATTTCTGATGTGACGGAAAGATTCAATCAGCTCTGACCAGCAGATTTTGCTGGTATTTGCGGAATGTCATCCAGCGAATGTTGTCTGACTCTAAAGTTTGCTCCCATTGGCTGATGAGCCTGCGGTCTGCGGACTGGAAAGAATCAGAAAATCTGTGCTCTGCGCGGAACTTCACGGGTGGATGCAAATGCATGGTTAGCTCGACAACACGTGGGAGAACGTTTCTGTCTCGTAATTTCTGATTGACTTTCAATCGTGCCTGAGGCAGCGAGTCGTGACGATGCAAAACAAAATTCAACCGTTTTGTCCAATCTGCGTACTCCAGATATCGGTTGACCGCATTTGTGGCTTCGACTGGTTGAGTCACGACGCTGTATTCGATCTCAGTCCCGCTGAGCGTCAAACGATTGGAGGCTTCATCGAAAGTCTCTTGGAATTCTGGCGTCAGTTGAAACCGCATGGCTGCCGCTTTCGCCGCTGAGTCGGCATCGGGCGATGTTGCCAATTCATCAATATATTGCACCGCCTTGGTTTGTGCCGTTTCCAGAAAATGATTGATTTCAGCGAACGAAACTTCTGTCGCAGCGTAGTTCTTGCCTAAGATGATGAAGCGATTATGGATCGGTTCAAAGATGACAACTTCGCCGACTTCCGGCATGTAATCGTAAACACGTCCCCCATGAAAGAGTGTGAGACTGTGTGAGAGTGGCCTGGGGTTCTCAGCGTCCGAAATGTCAGTGACATTCGTATATACACGCAAATTCTGTGCGTTCGCTGATTGAAGATCGACCACTTGCAGGCAAGATGTCGTGAGTAGAAGAGCGAGGAAATTGCGCATCGTCACAGCGACCTCCTGTCGCAAACATGTGAAAGGATGGAGGGGGGAAGGACTTTTTGAGGGGCTTTAGAGCATTTCCAATGTTTGTGGCGTCCGTGAAGGTCACTTTCAGGACTTCATAGACTGTTTGCCACGAGGCTGAACGTAAAGATCACGGTTGGATTTGCTCTAGAAGTGAAGGGATCGGCAGGCTACCTCGAAACACAGTTCTAGTACAAGACGAATTTCGCTGCGGTTTGTATGTCGGAATGAGTCCTCGGTTGAGTGAACTCAGTAGAGGGATTCTGTTCCTTGCGGCCTGCTTTGAGTCTGAAAGCGACTTCGGGGAGTTGTGTCATGTGGTATGGAGATTGTATATCATCGATCGGCTCCCGGCGGGCACTCTAAAGTTGCAATGAAATGTTGCGATGAAATGTCCAATCGAATCTCACTTCAACGATGATCTCTCACATGACGACGCCTGATACTCTCACTGCTCAAATGCTGCATGTGATGGCGAAGCCGATTGGACCGATCTGCAACCTGGATTGTGAATACTGCTATTACCTGCACAAGGAAGATCTCTATCCGAAGAACAAAAGCTGGCGGATGACGCCAGAGACTTTAGAGACCTACATTCAGCAATACATTGAGGCCCAACCTGCTGGTCCTGAAGAAGTGACTTTCGCCTGGCAAGGAGGCGAACCGACATTACTGGGGCTCGATTTTTTTAAGCGAATCGTCGATCTCGAAAAGAAGCATGCTCGTCCCGGTCAGAAGATCGCGAACGCTCTCCAGACGAATGGGGTTCTGCTCGATGAGGAATGGGTGGAGTTCTTTAAGAAGGAACGGTTTTTAATCGGGCTTTCCATCGATGGACCAGCGGAACTCCATGATCGATATCGATACGACAAAAAAGGGAACGGAACTTTTGATGCAGTGCTCAAGGCGATGAAGCTGCTCCAGCAGCATCAAGTCGAGTTCAATGCCTTAGTCGTCGTCAATCGAGAGAATAGCCTGCATGGTCGCCGTGTTTATTCCTATTTGCGCGACAATGGAATCGAGTTTATGCAGTTCATTCCGATCGTTGAACGCCGGGGGATCGGTGTTCATCCGGAAGACGAACTCGATGGGAAGGAGAAAGTTCACGCATGGGATCATCTCGTCAGTTCACGGAGTGTTGTACCAGAACAATACGGTCGTTTTCTGTGCGAAATTTTTGATGAATGGGTCAAACGTGATGTCGGCAAAGTCTTCGTGCAAATTTTTGATCAGGCACTGGCAGCCTGGCTCGACCTTGAGCCAAGCCTGTGTGTCTTTCGCAAACAGTGTGGTCGAGCACTCGCGATAGAACATAATGGAGACCTGTACTCTTGCGATCATTTTGTCGAACCTGAATACAAACTTGGAAACATTCACGAACTCCCCATCATTGAGCTTGCCAACTCTCAACGCCAACTCGACTTTGGTCGCGACAAAGAAACAACGCTCCCGCAATATTGCCTCGACTGTGAAGTCCGCTTTGCCTGTAACGGAGAGTGTCCCAAGAACCGCTTTATCGACACACCCATTGGAGAGTCCGGTCTCAACTATCTTTGTGCTGGATATCGCATGTTTTTCAATCATATCGATCCCCTTATGAAGCAGATGGCAATCGAGCTGAAGGCCAATCGTCCAGCAGCCAACGTCATGCAACAGTTTCGAAAAAAGAAAACTCCTGCTCCGAAGGCTACACCTGCAGGTCGATCACCCAGTGCTAGGACTCCTCTCCGTCAGGTCGGTCGAAACGATCCTTGCCCGTGCGGTTCAGGCAGGAAGTTCAAAAAGTGTTGCGGCATTGGTTAAGTTGCTGCGAGGAGAGTTCCTCCACGAAGAATAGAACTGATCCTGAAACCTGAAATTGCTCTCTCAAGCATTGAGAAAAACGGTGATTCCAGAGTTTTCGGACTGGTTCAAAATTGTTCTCACGTGAGGCGAGCGGATCTGGCATCCTGGATGGACTGCACCCGTTCACAAGCTGGCCGATAATTTGATTTCGAGAGATTTTAGACTTGCAAGTGAATGACTTGTGTGCGTACATTTATAAGACATCTCTGCGTGATCGAGAATTGATCTAATTTCTTGTTGATCGCAGGAGTGGTTCATCTCTCACAAATGTCTTTCGAATTCGAGTACGTTGCTCGCCAGCGAGCGAGCCATTTGCTGATGACGTCAGACATTCAAAGCTCGACAGAGCAGGAGTCGTCACGATGTCCAAAATGGTCGTTGATTGTTGGAACTGTGGACGGCAACTTCGTAAGGATCCCAATCGGACATTGAGGAGCGATGCGACCTGCCCGGAGTGCGGTGAGTACCTCGCTCAAGAAATGTCGATTCAATCAGAAGATCTCTTTGAACCCGATGAGTCCTCCTTCGATGATGAAGATCACATTTCTACTCTAGAGACTGACAGGTCAGGTCTTGTGCTCAGTCTGCTTGTGGGGGCTGTCTGTTCAGCAGTCTTCGTCATTGGGGTTGGTTTCTTTTTGCTGAGCAATAAACAGAATCCCGTGGCTCACATTGAGGAGGTAGAGCAAGTTTCCGCTCCGGAACGGTCGACCGATTCAGCTCCCGTTGCGACTCCTGATGTTTCAATGGTTTCAAGTAAGGAACCGGATTCGAACGAGGGGATAGAACCAATTGCTCGCAAGAAGTCCCGAAAGCTCTCCAAGAATACCGGGTTCAATTTTTTAGACGGCGACAATTATCAGTTTCGATACGAAGTCTCTGCCGAGTTCGATAATCGAACAGAGGTGACAACGGGGAGATGTACATTCACAGTCAATGGACGAGACAAACAACAGAATGCTGCCATGACTTCTCAGGAAGGGGCGGGGACTGCATTTGTTGTCGCGTCAAATGGAATTCTGGTGACCTGTGCGCATGTGGTTGACGATGCTGATGAAATTGAGATCCAGATTTCTGGAAAGACTTATTCAGCTGAGGTCTTGAAGCTCGATTCAGAATCTGATTTGGCGATTCTGAAAATTGAAGCAGAGAACTTGCCAGTTGTTCCAGTCGCAGATTCAGAAACTGTGCAGTTGGGCATGGACGTACGGGCGGTTGGCTTTCCGCTTTCGGATGTGTTGGGGACCGATGTAAAAGTCACTCGCGGAACTGTTTCGGGAATGACAAAACGAAACGGTCGAACACAATTGCAAATTGATGCAGCTGTCAATCCAGGGAACAGCGGCGGCCCTGTGGTGAACTCCAAAGGAGAGATGATCGGCGTGACAAGTGCCAAGCTTTCAGGCGTTGATGTCAATCGCGTCGGGTTTTGTATTCCTGCGAACGCCGTCCGCGAATTTCTGAAGGGGTCTGGCGCAACGATTGAAGATTCCCAAGTCACAGAAGACCTGAAGGGCCCTGAACTTGTTGCATCAGTGGCTCCCGCAGTGGCGTATGTCAAAGTGAGATCTGGTCCGGATCCACTAGCAAAACATACGGAACTCAACTTCAGTGGATCGTTCAATAAAACAACCAAAGACACACGCGGCCATATGGTCCCATCATTCAGAATGCGAGGAAGCCGACTTGGAATGGGACGCGGAACAATGTTGCTCACTCATCGTGGAGAAATTGTTCGCACAACTGATGAAGAGCAACTTCCGTTCTTAGTCGGCCCACCTTCCGAATTGCTCATCTTTGCATTTCATAAAGGGAACCGAAGTAGCTGGACTGTTAAAAATGAAACAAGCTTGATTCAGGAAAAACAGGCAACAACCGCCTCGGGGATTCCACTTCCCCGATATCGCGATCCTTTCGGTCGACGGCGGAATTCGGAAGTCGTCAAAGTTCTTCCAGCTGTTGAAACAAAAACATACACCGTAGAGAGTGATGACAAAGACAGCCTGGTACTCAAAGAGAAATATGAATTTCGAACGACTCAAAGCGACAACGGGCAAATTATCCGGATGGTCGGCGAGGGGACGATCACCTTCGACAAACTCAGGGGATTCACTTCCAAGTATGACTTTAAAGGAACCTACCTGGTCGAATCCGAGCAGGTGACCCTCAAGGTTCCACTTAAGGTGACTGCATCTCTCCTTTCCAAACAGGACATTGAAGCAGAGCAAGCCCGAGTCGAACAGCAAAAAGAACTTGATGCCGCAAAACCCGCTGCGGTCAATTCAATGGGGACTGCTCCTCGTCTGGAACGTCAGGTTCATCTGCGAATACCGGAGATGGGTTGGGGAATTCAGCAACTGGTGTTCAGCCCGGAAGGTCAATATCTCGTGGCTGGAAAATCTGATGAATATATCGAAGTGTTCAACGTTGAAGAGGGTGGGAAAGTCTTCAAGTCTGATCGGCTCCGTGAGCTCGGGAATATTTCATCTCTGACTTTCAGTCCTGATGGGAAATACCTGCTCGCTGGAGGATTCAAGGGTGAAGTGCACATTTGGGAGTTCAGCGACGAAGGGCAACTCACACCGTTCGGGAAATTCGTCGGGCACTCTCGAGATGTCTCGATGATTCAAGTCTCTCCGGACAACCAGCGAGTCCTCTCAGGTGGGGCGGAGAAAAGGATTCGTTGTTGGGATCTGAAAACTCAGAAGGAAGAGTTTGTTCTCAGTCAGCTGGAGTACACCAAGCTCGACGTGCATTTTGGCGACGAGAACCGGGCCTTCATTTCAGATGGCCGTAAATTGGTGAAAGTGAAACTCGACGAAGGAGAGGTCTTGGAAGAGATTGAGCTGCGCACGTCGGGCTCCGCGAACAATGTCTTCTTTTCGCCAGACGGAAAAACACTGGCTTTAACCGACGGTTATGCTCTGAAACGTTGGGCCACATCTGACGGGGCTCCGCTCGCTGAATTAAAGGGGAAAGAGGTCCTCTGGGATGCGGAGTTCACCTTAGACAGTCAAAAAATTCTTGCTGGTGGGAGAGGACATCTTGTGCAATGGGATGTTCAAGAGCAAAAGCGAGACGGGCAAATTATCCTGGGCGAGAGCATCATGTACGTCAAACCGATCGAAATTTCACCAAACGGCGAACTGATTGCCTGTTACCCCAGCGCCGCTGGTCAGGACCTGTGGATTTTTCGTGTCCGTGAATCTGCTGAAAATTAAGGTCGATAGTCAACTCAAGTTTCCACGAACAACTCGGGTTGCCACTTGCGACACTCGTAGCGGATACCATTTTGAGACTGCTCACGGAAATTCTGCAGTCGTATTGCTGCGTTGTATGTGATTTAGCCCCTTTATTACTCACCGGGGCTAAATGGGACACCGAAGATCTAATGAAAACATGCTTCAGGTCACGCCCAGCAGGCTCAGGCATCGAAAATGTTCTCGAAATGCTCTCAAAAGGCTGTCTCTTAAGCCTTTAGCTCACTCTGAGATTGAGTGCTGAAACCTGGAGAGTCCGAATTCGGGGCTCTCGGATCAGTCTAAAAAATCGGTTTCAGCCCCGAATTCATGCGAACGCTGCACTATTAAAGTGGTCCGAATGACGACAGAGAACTCGGTTCTCGCGTCAGGTTCATGCAGGATTTTTCTTGCTCACGGAGTATTTACATCTGGTTTATATGTCGTAACCGCTTGGTAAGTATTGTGTTACGGATAAATCGTAATGATGCTACTGAGTCGTTGGCACAATCTATGCAGTGTACAGCTGTCAGTGAATTGTGTGGTTTTTTGTAAAAAATGGTTCGTATGCGAACTTTTTTCGTAATCTAAGCGTCTTTTCATTCGTACATACATATATGCGGCAACAATACTAGCAAGCCGTGACTTTGAGAACAGATCCAAAATCTGGACTGAACCTTTCAAACCTTGTGAGAGTTACTCAGTACATCAGTTTTCGGATCAGTACAAAATGAATCAGCGACAAGAATGACTCCGAGAGACGTCGCTTCACATACCTCGACCTTCCCCAAGACGGTTGGAAGGAATAAGAGGCAATAGGAAGGTTCACCATGAGTAAACGATTCAAACATCCTGTGTTGAAACAGCTCACTGAACAACAATCCCAATTTATTCCAGCGGAAAAGAAGCTCGAGCAAATGGACCGAGCTGAAAAGTTGCTGGCGCAAATTCAACCTGATGAGGTTTATCGATATCAGGAGTTGTGTGAGCAACTGACAGGCTACCGCCCTGAAAAATATCCGGATCTCGTCATCGATGGTGACGACCTTCTGCATGACCTGAGGCTGTTCGTCGAACAACTTTCAGTGAGTACCAAAATCCCAGTGGAACAAGCTGGCGAGCAGGTCTTCACTGTCGACGATTTGAGCGAAAAATATAACGTCTCTACAAAGACAATTGATCGCTGGCGGAAACGTGGGTTAGTCAGTCGACGCTTCCTGTTTGGAAATCGATCACGTGTTGGTTTCCTGAGATCGTCGGTCGACCGCTTCGTGAATGAACACGAAACGGAAATTCACCGAAGTTCTCGCTTCTCGCAGATCACCGATTCGGAGAAGCAGGAAATGATTTCGAAAGCTCGACGACTTGCAATCCACGGAGCTTGCCCCGCTGAAGTGGGGCGACGACTTTCGCGAGTGTTTGGTCGATCGCAAGAGACCATTCGTTATACCTTGAAGCAATACGACGAGGAGAATCCCGGAAACGCAGTATTCCCTAATTCGACATCACCATTGACTGATGATCGCAAGATGGAAATCTATCAGCGATACGTCAACGGAATGTCTGCAGAGTTGCTCGCAGAGGAATTCTGTCGGACAAAAACGAGTGTCTATCGAATCATCACGGAAGTCCGAGCACAAATGTTGCTGGACAACCCGGTGGCGTACATGGACAGTCCGGAATTCCACGAGAAGAATGCAGAAAAAGTGATTCTGGGGGCACCTCCTGAGTCCGAAACGAAAACGAGAGCGGTCAAAGCACCTCCGGGGCTTCCGCCGTATCTCGCGAGCCTGTACACCGTTCCTCTTTTGACAAGAGAGCAGGAGGGGTACTGGTTCCGAAAGATGAACTACTTGAAGTTTAAAGCAGCAGAGCTTCAGGAAAAAATTGATCCGCAAAGCCCCAAAAGCCGCGAGTTGGATCAATTGGAAGCTTTGATCGAAGAAGCGATTATCGTTAAAAATTTCCTGATTCGAAGTAACCTGAGGCTGGTTGTTTCCATTGCCAAACGGCACATGAAGCCCAGCGTGAACTTCTTCGAAATGGTCAGCGACGGGAATATGTCCCTGATGCGTGCCATCGAGAAATTTGACTATACGCAAGGGAACAAGTTTTCGACGTACGCCACCTGGGCGATCATGAAAAACTATGCTCGTTCAATCCCGGCAGAAAACAAGGTTCTTGATCGATTCAGAACTGGTAATGAAGAAGTGTTTTTCTTCTCTGAAGATTCTCGCGGAAGCCAGTTCAAAGATGAGATCACGAACTCTCGACAACATGAAGTGATTATGTCGATCCTCGAACATCTCGATGATCGTGAAAAAAGAATTATCCTGCATCGTTACGGACTCGAAAAAGGGTCCGAACCTGAGACACTCGAACAGGTCGGAACTCGTTTCGGCGTAACCAAAGAACGGATTCGCCAGATTGAGGCTCGGGCGATGCAGAAAATTCGCAAAATCGCCAATGAAGAGAAGCTCGAGATCCCTGGAATATAGAGGCCTCCAAAGCGTGTCGTGCCCGTGATGGTCAGTCTGATGATTTCATAGACTGCTCGCCACGAGGCACGGACGTCAAGCCAGGCTTGGATGCGTGAGAGTTGAATAGACCGACACGCGTAGGAAGTCGTTGACATCGGGGCGAATGACTTCTTCAGCGGAAAGGCGACTTCAACCTGAGTCCAAGCGAATCCAAAGCTGACTTATTGAAACTCAACCTGAGTCCCAACGTTTCGCAGCCTGCCAGCCAGGTAAGCTGCGAAACGTTTTTTTATTCCAACTCATGACATTGGCATTCAATTCCTGTTGTGGACATTCAATCGGGGAAAGTCTACTTTCCTGCACTGGAGATTTTGGTACTGTAGATCCTGACTCTCGCCCAGAGGCCGAAAACCGTCGTTGGGCTTTTTTTATCACTTCGTCGCAAGGGAATCAGCATGGCAAAGTTCGTCACTCAACGTCGGGTTGAGTTTGCCAATACGGATATGGCTGGGATTGTTCACTACGTCAGTTTTTATCGCTGGTTTGAGGAAGCAGAGCACGAATATTTTCGCTCTCTGGGCTTGAACATCATGGAGAAGCAAGAGGACGGTTCATACATCGGTTGGCCTCGCGTCTCCGCATCCTGCCATTTTGAAGCTCCTGCGTATCACGAGGATATCCTCGATATTCACCTGCAGGTTGAACGTATCGGTCTGAAGTCGTTGACCTTCTTTGCCGAGTTTTTCTGCCGTGGTAAACGCCTCGCCTACGGACGAATGAAAACAGCCTGTTGCATTTGCGGTCTTGAATCAGGACTCGAGTCGATCCCTATCCCGCAGAGATATCTGGACTTGATCGAAGAAACTAAGCGAGAAAAATAAGGCTGCGGCAGCAATTTGAATCGTTTCAACGTTGTCTCAAAGATGTTCCCGGACGAGGTGGGCATGCTCCCTGTTTTCTACGCTTCTTTGGAACAGGAACTGTGGGAGTTTTCAATTTCTCGATGGTGAGTGGACTCTCCCGACGGGAGAGTCTGGTGTGACTTCCATCTGAGGGATTGCTTCTCTATTGAAGTTAAAGCATGTCCGTGGTTTCTGCATCGCTTTGCTTTTTGCGATACTCCTCTGCGATCAACACAAAACCAACGAGATCATAGAGCGCGTGAGCGACAATCGGACGAAGCAGATTGAAGTCGCCGACCCACCAGGTGAGCAGGCTCAAAATGCCGCCTAAAATTCCTGCCATGATCGCGTACAGCGGTGAAACCGCATGTAGTAATCCAAAGATAACATTAGTGATGATGAAGGAACCGATCGGGCTCCAGCGGGCAATCCATTGCTCGAGAAGTCCTCGAAACAGGAATTCTTCCACGATCCCGACCAGGATTGCCATCAAAACTAAATCGTACAAACGGCATTGAGCCAGTGATTTCCCGAGAGCTTCTCCGGCCAGATCCCGGAGCGAACTGAGCCAGCTGAATGAGAGGAACATTCCGAGCGCTGCGACACATCCGATGCCAAAATCACGCGTCGACCAATGCACTTGAGTGGTTATAGGGACTTGAGCCCAGTGTGCAACGAGCAATGTGATACTCAGCATGATGAACAGGAAAAGACCCGTGAACGTCAGGAAATCTTCTCTAGTATTCAGCGTCACTTGGGCTTCTCTTTCTGTTCTTGTAAACAGCTCTCTAGCAGTGTGAGTCTCTGGTCGATTTCACTTGCGAGGGGCTCGGGCAGTTCGAGACCTCCGAAGCGAACATCGTAGAAAGCGGAGACAAGTTCAGTTGGCCAACCTTCAAGCCCCTGGCTTTGGAGTTTCGGCTTTAATTCCAAAAGAGAGCTGTTCACAAATTCGCGAGCAGTTTGAGTCGGGCTTTGTTGAATCCCGTGACGGCTGAGGATTTTTAGAAAACGATCATAAAATTCAACTTGCTCCCGTCTGCGAGAGACAGCGAGTGACTTTGCCCGAAATTTTTTGATCACTGGTAAAACTCGCTTCGTCAACCAGACAAACCCGCTAGCGAGTAACATCAGGACAAATGCAAATAACCCACCCTGCAAACTGAACCACTCCTCTGGAGACTTTAGAAATTCGAGAAGTCCTTTCAGACTTGAGGTTCGTCCTTGAATAATGTTTTTGGCGTGTCCCCAAGTCTCCATGCCGACTTCTTTGATGGGGTCATAGATCATCGCTCGCTGCTGGCGTTGGGAAAGTGTTGCTCCGGTTGACCAGATATTGAGAGCTTTCGCTTTGATTCCTTTCAGGAAAGAAGCCGACGAATTTTCTTGTTCCTGAACAGACAGGCTGCGTGTCGCAGGTGTCGGGTCGAATGTGTACCACTGCTCATCTATGTAAGCCTCAACCCAACTATGAGCATGGAATTGCTGGATCAAATACGACTTGGTCGACTTGTCGTATTTTCCTCCCTTGAATCCGCCGGCAACGCGAGATGGAATCCCGACAGCACGGAGCATCATGGCCATGGAAGATGCGTAATACTCGCAATGTCCACTTTTTCGATTGAACAAAAAATCTTCAATCGGATCGATGCTTGCATCTTGAATACTTAAGTTGAGTGAGTAGCTGAATTCATCTGCGTTCATGAAGTAGTTCTGAAGCAGATTTGCTTTCTCCAAATCAGTCTTGGCAGAGACAACGAGGGACTCAGCGAGTTCAGCGGTTCGCGACATGTTGGCTGGGATTCTGTCCAGGTCCCTCATGTAGAATCGATAGTAATACAGAGACTGCGGCGTGTATGGCCCTTGGCTGGCTTGGATCTCATATTCAAATGAGTGAGTCAAAGGGGTCTCTGAACCACGTTTTAACTCATTTGAGAAACGTTCTCGAATGACTCGTTCCTTGGGACCGAACGCCCTGGCGTAGTATGCATTTCCAAATGAAAAGAGAGCGTCGGACCCGATCGCATGGACTTTGAATTTTTGAATGACCCCTTGATCGCGCGACGAGGAATAGAATCGTTGCGAGTTCCGGCCCGGGAATTGTTTCCACCGACCTTTATCGTAAATCTCCATCACCGTTCCACGAAACAGTGGCTCAGCACCAAGATAAGCATCATATTCTTTGGGAGTGAAAGCACGATTGGAAGTTGGGTGGACCAACTGCAGCTCCACGACAACTTCGTCACTCTCCATGATCTCGCCCATGTCTCCCAGGCTTACCTCTTCGGTAAACCCGGTGAGAGCCTGTCTTGACATAGCTTCATCGGAAAGAAACGAGAACTGACCGATCCAGATTCGCGGCGTGAAAACAAAAAACAGAAAACTGAGGAAGAGCCCCAGACAGGTCATTGTGCCGTTGATTGTAATGAATCGCCAGTTGAGCAACCGATGATCGGCATCTCGCGAAATACCCTTCCAGGTATCGCCCACAATAAACGTTGAACCGAGGTCGGAATCTTGCTCGGAGTCTGAATGATTGAGGAGTGTTGAACGATAAAGCAGGAACACGGAAAGCGTCCATGTTGCCACGAAGGAATACAGAACCAGTGCGAATCCAAACCAGATGTCGTCGGTCAGTACAGATGCTGTCGCGATTTGTAAGATGCTGAGCGCACAAAGCCACCAGAAGTGGCGCACCTTCTTCTTCTGGATAAGAAAAACCCAGGTTAAATAAACAATGAGGTGACCACCCGCGAGCAGCCTTGCTTCAAGTTCTCCACTGAAGAACTCTTGGCCAGCGAAAATAAACGCCAACAGTCCCAGACTGTTCGCAATCCAAGCTGGAACCGAAAAGATTTCTTCGAGATCAACAAAGAACAGGGTCGCCAGTGCGATGACCAACGAGAGCCCAGCCAGTGGGCTTCCTTCGGCAATCGCGAAGGTAATGCCAGACAGCGAAAGTAAAACGGTCAAGCTGATATGGAGGATGTTTTTCACGCGAAAGTCTCCTCCGCTTCTTCAAATATAGCAGAGAGTTCCTTGCGAGATGTTCCGTAAATTTGTGCTTCATGAAGCCGAACATCCGAGGATCGCTGAATGGCTTCTCGAATCTCTCCAGAACGAGAAGTGACAATTACAACTCGTCGATTCGACGTTGCGCCCTCAACGAGACCGTCCAGGAGTTGATCGGTCGTCATTTTTGAAGTGGGCTGTGCGACGGCGAAGGCATCGAGCAAGTTGTCGATTTGTCCTTCACCCTGATCGCCCCGCCAGAAGAATCTTTCTTGGGCTGCCAGCTTCACAGCGAGTGAAGATTCCCGGCTATTTCTCAAGTGATCCATACAGACCGTTGTCGCAAATCGAAGTCCTCTTTCGAAGTTTGCTTTGTCGGCATTCTCTTCAATCCAGCCATCGATGATCAGCAGCAGGTTTCGGTCTCGGCTTTCATCATATTCACACACAATGAGTTCATCGACACGTGCCGAGGTTCGCCAGTGAATCATGCGAGGGTCGTCACCCTGTCGATACTCCCGAAGCTGACTCATCTCATCGTTGAAAGGGCCGCCCATTGTTCGCACATCGCTGACGAGCTCCGTCGAATTTTGCAGTAGTCTTCGCCATTCTGTTTTTAAATGTCCAATCCGGGGATAGACAAGTAGTTCTTCAAATTCATCAAGTCGATTACCGCGTTCTACCAATCCGAGTGGGAATTGCGTTGTCACTCTCACTGGGCCGAACTGATATCGTCCGCGATCTCGCACCTTGATTTGATAGTGCCCTTGCCGCTGCGACCCGGCAGGGACACGGACAAACAGGACTTCTGGAGACATCCAGCCATCCCCTTTGGTGACTGCGTCGTGAACAGTCATCAGCCAGACAGTAAGCCAGGTTTTGCGGTTTTCAAAAAAGATCGATGTCGTAAATGTTTCTCCAGCCATTACCCGTTCAGGCAAGACACGAGAAACATTGAGAAGCCTGAGCATCGTAAATGTAATCCAGCCGTTCATGACAAACGGACCGGCCATGCACGCAAAGACCATGAGCAGCAGATTGTTCCGGCCAACAAGTGACCCGATAAAGAGAATGCACATGATGACAAGATAAACGATCCCGACGAGCGGCAGCTTGAAGCTGTAGCCTTTCTTTGACAGCCCGGGAAGGAAGCCTGCGATGACCTCTTTCAAGCCCCAGACAGAAAACCCTGTGCCGCAGAAGAAAACAATGAACCGACCGGTCATGCCAATCCGGTCCAGCAGAAACCCCGTTTGCATCTCAAAGATCACCAGGGTCAGCCCGATGAGCATAAACGCTATCCCCGGCAATGAGATTTGACCTTGTCGGAGTGGGGATCGCATACAAATGGCCTGCCAATGAGTTCCTTGCGATAGCGATAAGACTGATTCGGCTCAAGCTGGCCCAGACGGTTTCGTCATGAGCGTACTTGTCGGCAGAAACAATTTACCTGTGTTCGTTTATTGTGGTCCTTTGGCTCGATAAGACAAGTCATGAGCGTAAAACTTCATACGTATCCCGCTACCTCAGAGCGTTGAATCAACGAAATGTATCCACTCTTCAGCTGCGTGAGACCGTGAGCAAGATCTCAATCCTTCTCTTCTGGAACATCCAAAGGTGACGGAGTCCCGGTCAATCCTTGCGTCCCGGGTGGTTCTTGCGAAGCTGCTGGCTCTTGTGACTCAACTGGATCGATTTCATCGAAGCCTTCAGGTGGTCTCGGCCCGAGATATTGAAAGTAGGTGCAAGGGATGCGGGCATTGAAGATTTTTCTTCGGCGGTCTGCATGTTGTCCGAACTCTCGCTCGAAGTTTTCGGCTCCGGTGAAAATGTAATGAGACCAAGTGTCTAAAGGCCGAAGTAACTCGCCCATGTCCTGATGCAACTGGCGGACTTCATCGCGTTCGCCGATTCGCTCTCCATAGGGAGGGTTGCAGATCGTGCAGCCATGATCCCGATTTGTTGGAAAGGCGACGAAGTCTTTCGTCTCGAAAAGAATCTCAGAGAAGACACCCGATCCTCGAGCGTTGACCTTCGCAATCTTCGTCATTTTGGGGTCGCGATCACGTGCGATGATCTGCATTGAGAGAGGTGGATTAACAAGGTCGCGTGCTTCTTGGCGAGCTTGTGTCCACAAGGTCGCTGGGACTTGCGGCCAGTTCTCTGCAGAGAAACTTCGGTTGTGACCGGGAGCGATATTGCGTCCGATCATCGCTGCTTCAATCGGAATTGTGCCTGATCCGCAAAACGGATCGACCAGCAGTCGATTCTCTTTCCAGTAACTCAGTTTGACCAAAGCTGCAGCGATTGTTTCACGCAGGGGGGCAAGCCCGACCAGTTGGCGATATCCTCGTTTGTGAAGACCATCACCGCTGGTGTCCAGCGTGAGCAACACATTGTCGCGCATGATGTTCACGTCGATCGAGTATTCGTTTCCGTCTTCCGCAAATCGATGTCGCGAATAGATTTGCCGCATTCGTTCCACGACGGAACGTTTGACCATTCGCTGAACGTTCATGGGACTGTTGATTTCTGAACGAACGCAATTTGCATGAACCGGGAATTTGGCATCGACTGGTAACCACTCTTCCCACGGTAAAATTTTTACATTGTCGAAGAGTTCATCGAAGTCCTTTGCCGGGAATTCTCCGATGACGACCTGGACTCGTTCTGCACAGCGTAGCCAGATATTGGTTCGGCAGATCGCAGAAAGAGGGGCGTGAAAGTGGACGCGACCATCTTCAACCCGGGTTTCATGATAGCCCAGGTCCGCGAGTTCGCGAACAACGATGGCTTCCAGCCCGAAGGCAGCGGTGGCAACAAGGTGCAGATCAGGAGAGTTTGTTTCGTCGGTCACGGGAAGTGATCACTCGTGGTTTGAAGGGGTAGAACCACATCCCATATGGAATGTATCGCGGTTCGATCGGTAAGGGACAGCGAACTGGGCTTTCCAATTTCCAACTGTATCGGCCTTGCATGAGTTCCCAGGAAACACATGCGGCAACGGCATCTTCAGGGGAACAGGGCTGACAGTCAACAATGTCGACGGAACCGACAATTCGACCATATGCAAGAGTTTGAAGGTCGATGCCATTCGACTTCACAGCAACGTCTGCATCAGGGAGTTTGGAACGTTTTCGCGAACTGTACAGGTAAATTGTGGTCCGCATTCCAACAGGGACATTTCGGACTTCGACAGTTTTGATTCCTTGCAGGATCAGTTCTGCCCAAGGCTGTTGGACTCCCAACGCAATCCGATCTTGTATGGGATGTTGCATTGCTAGAGCAAATCAAAAATTGGTCTTAACGTTCTGCCTCGCGGTGAGCAGCCTGTGCAGTCATGAAAATGACGATCTCGGGCATGACAAGCATTAAAAATGCTCTTAAAAAAAGGTGAGGTCGTGTCAGCCACCACCTCACCTGATGTTTTTACCGCTTCCGGTGAATGGAACGTCCAGTGACGTTCTGCTTCAACCGTGAAAGGTTCAGTCGAAATTACGTGGTTGTTGAAGCAACTTTTTTCTGTTCGCGATTCATCAACCAGACCAAAGTTGGGCTGGCGACGTAAATCGAACTATATGTTCCGACGACAATTCCGAGGGTCAAACAGTAGGCGAATCCGTGAATTCCTTCACCACCCAGGACGTACAGAATCAAGACCACGATCAATGTCGTTAACGAAGTCAAAATGGTTCGTGACAATGTTTGGTTCAAACTTGTATTGACCATCGCTTCTGTCAGTGCAGGATTTCGGCCTCGAACTTCACGAATACGATCGAAGACAACAATGGTATCGTTCAGGGAGTAACCGACAATTGTCAAGAAAGCTGCAATGATCGGCAAGTTGATTTTGAAGTCTTCCAGCATGAAGATCGCTTTGAGTGGCGTTCCACTCAGGTATGATCCAAGGGCGACTAATCCCAACACGATCAGGACATCGTGAATCAGTGCCGCACAGGCTGCAAGTCCGAATGTGACACGTTGGAATCGCACCCACAGGTAAGCGACGATTGCCAGCAAGCTGAAGCCCATCGCGGTGATTGCCGCCAGCTTCGCGTCTCCGGTGACCGATTGATCGAACGTGTTAATTTCTTCGAAGTGTGGATCTTTTTCCAAGTCAACTTTCAAGTCAGCAAGGACTCGATCAACGTCGTTTGCCGGAATGAATGAGTCAAAGGTCAATGTGACCTGGCTGACTTTCACACTTTCGTTATCAGCTGTTTCACCGGTGACGAGAGTTTCTGGATCCACATAATTCATCTTTCGAAGAAGACCAGCTGCTTGATCTGCGAGTGCAGCAGGTGTCATCTCTTGAGAAAGGGTTACTTCGACAGAGCGGTTCAACGCAGCGGCAGCGACTTCTGCTTCTGGCTCAACCTTGGGCTTCGTTTCATCAACTGGAGCAGCAACCTCTTTGACTTCTCCAAAGGTAACGTGTTGCTGAACAAGCTCGTATGGTCCCTCGGCAAAAGCTTCCTTGATGTTTGCTGAGACTTGTGCAGTATTGTCGACCACAGTTCGCAAGCGGAAGAGCTTGTTAGAGACACCATCTTCGACAACGATCAGTTGTTCCAGTGTGATGTCGTTACCAAATTTCGGTTCCAATGCTTCTCGAACCTCAGAAACTTCAGGAGCGTCGCCAATAAAGCGGAACGTGACCATCGAACCACCCCTGAAATCGATATCGAGGTTTTCACTTCCACGCATACCGACCGCAATTAATCCAATCACAATGACAGTGATTGAGGTCATCGCAGCAATTTTCTTTTTGCCCAGGAAGTCGATCCCTTCAGGATTGATCAAGCTCATCATCTTCAGATCTTTGAAGAGATGTTTTCGCTCAGCAATTTCAAAGATCAATCGGCCGATAAACAAGGCGCTGAACATACTGGTCAAAATACCGATGAACAGCGTGACCGCGAAGCCCTTCACCTGATCGGTTCCAATGTAATAAAGAACAATCGCAGTAAGGAGGGTGGTGATATTGGCATCAAAAATGGTTGAGAAAGCTTTTTCGAATCCATTTTTGATCGACATGCGAATGCTCGATCCACGGGCTTGCTCTTCTCGCATACGCTCAAAGATCAGCACGTTGGCATCGACCGCCATACCGATCGTCAGCACAAGACCTGCCAACCCGGGAAGTGTGAATGTCGCATCGATCAGTGACATCGCTCCCATCACGAGAATGATGTTCAGGGCTAGACAGATGTCTGCAATAAGGCCTGCTTTTCGGTAGTAGACCAATGTGAAGAGGAAAACACCGGCCAATGCGAGTGCAATCGCCGTAAATCCTTTACGCTGAACTTCTTCACCTAGTAGTGCACTGATCGTGAACTCGGTGACCGGTTCTTCGACAAGTGGCACATCCAATGCCCCAGCACTCAAAACACCAACGAGTGTGTCAATTTCCGTTTGAGAGAAGTTTCCTTCAATCACACCGGTCGTTGTGATCACGCCTTTGACAGTAGGAGCCGAGTGAATCGTTCCATCGAGAAGGACTGCGAGGTGGTTGCTGTACCCAGCACCGTCTCGCTTCTGGTATTCGCCAGTCACTTGACCAAACAGGTATCCGCCACGCTCGTTGAATGTGAATCCAACAGCGAGTCCTTGATCGGTGATGGTTTCGCGAACGCCGATCAGGTAACGACCAGTGATGCGCTGTTTACGAACGACGACCAGGAATTCTGTGATTGATTTGCCATCTTCTTCGACTTGTCGAGTATAGACAGTTGAATCAACGCTGCCGGGGCTGATTTTGGGATCGCCATCTGGATCTAATGCAGAACGTCGCCACATCGCGACGACGTCTTGTCCGAGATAAACGTTGTTGTCCCGCACATTGCCAGGATCGTTTGCCAGAGCAATTTGTTCCTGGTGCAACACGGTGTTGGCGAGGATTGCAAATTCCAGATTTCCCAAGGAGACAATCTGGTCTTTCACCTTTTTGACACGCTCTGCATCGGCACCGGGGATGATCACTTCAATTCGGTCTGCTCCAACGCGACGAACGGTGACCTCTTCAGTTCCGGTCGGGTTGACTCTCAGCTTGACCTTCTCGACCATCTTGTTCATCAGGTCAGGTGTGATCTGTTTGTCTTCGGCTTTCGCTGCTTCCTTATCGACTTCGAAAACCATGTTGGTTCCGCCGGCAAGGTCGATTCCCAAGTCGATAGCACTCAGAATGCTTTCGTTTTTGGAAACTGTCATCACAAATGGTGACAGCGCCATGGTGAGTGCCAAGAGTACAAGGCTCAGGCGGGTCGCCAGGTCCTTCATCTTCAGAGCGTTGGCGATCAGGCTCCCCAAAACAAATGGGAGCACCAGAGTTCCGACGACGAGGAAGAAAGTTCCCCATCCTGATCCGGAACTGGCTTCGGCAACTTCTTCAGCGTCCGAAATGCTCTGTTGAGCAAATATTGCAAAGTTCATCATCAACGGATTCATCCCGTTCGCTCCGTCTCACTCATTATGCTGACAATCCTGCCAGCTGAACGACTAATTTGAAAAGGCCACGGTCAATGAGTTCTGTTGAGGTCGACTTCGACTGACAAAACGACTGTGATTCACCGTGCTTGAACACCTGGGTTTAGAACTCTCTTTACTTTCAGCTACTACGATTTCTCGGCTTCCTTCTTCTCAGTGGAAACCACTTCTCGAATCGCGGATGCCTGAAGTTTGATCCGTGTGTTGTCATCAACTCTGATGGTCACTGTCGATTTATCCTCTGAAACTGAAACGACGGTTCCCATAATTCCACCGATGGTGATAATGGGGTCGTTCTTCTTGAGGTTTGCAGTCATTTCGTTACGGCGAGCCTTATCTTTGGCATCTGACCGGCCAAATAAGGTTTGCATCACAAAAAGAAGCAAAAGTGGAGGACCAAACAGGATCAGCATGGACATCATGCTTCCCCCGCCTTCGGCGTCTTTCTCCGTGACTTCTTCAGCCAACAACAGAAATTGAGACAGTAAAATCGTCATAAAACTCATCATTTCTCTGGAATCACGCCACTTTTGATTACGTTTTTCCTCTGGATTGAAGTCCAAAACGCACTCTGCGCACACCGCTGGCGGACCTCAGCAAGTCGACAGTTTAGGGATCACTCCCAATCCCGACAAGATGTGCATGCCGAAACTCTTGGTCAGAGTTCGACTTAATTGCATTTAGGAATTGGGAACTGATCACCTTTTCAGTCCAGTAGGAATCTATTTGGTATCACAATTGAATCAATGTCTGTTCGTTTGATCACTTTTTTGTGGAGTAAGAAACCTGGAAGCTACTCGAATCTGTACTTCGCTCCACCTCTTTAGTGCTGCCGTTGGTCTGTTCGGTCTGACCGCCTCTTTATCTCTTTATTGCTGCCTAATTGAATTCAGCACGTTTGGAGTCTCCTCATGATCGCTTCGTGCAAGCGAATTCTTGGTTTTTTAACTTGACCCTGAGGTTCGAGCAAGAAACTCAGCTCGATATTCCATCCCCGCGTTCGCCATGATCGCTGTTTTCAGTTCCCGTACGACTTTTTGGTAGAAGGCCAGGTTATGGACTGAGAGCAACATGGGGCCAAGCATCTCTCCGACTGTGAAGAGATGACGCATGAAGCCACGGCTGTAATCAGTGCAAGTGGGGCAATCGCATTCCGGGTCCAAGGGACCGGTATCTGTTTGATGCTTCAGGTTCCGCATCTTGATCTTGCCCTGACTCGTAAAGGCCGTTGCGTTCCGAGCGTTTCGAGTCGGCATGACGCAGTCGAACAGATCAATTCCGCGGAGAACTCCTTCAATGATGTCAATCGGTCGACCGACTCCCATTAAGTAGCGTGGCTTGTTTTCCGGAAGCATTGGTGTGGTGACATCAAGGGTCGTGTACATCTCTTCGGGAGCTTCTCCAACACTTAAGCCGCCGACTGCATAGCCTGGAAACTCGAGAGGGAGCAATCCTTCGGCGGATCGTTCACGAAGTTTCGGGTTCGTCGCCCCTTGTACAATTCCAAATAACGCTTGATCGTCTCGTTGGTGTGAATCACGGCAGAGTTGCGCCCAGCGTGTTGTCCGGTCAACTGCTTCTTCAAGACGAGAGACAGGTGCATCGTGTGGGGGACACTCATCAAGACACATGATGCAGTCAGCTCCAAGATCTTCCTGGATCTGCATTGCTCGCGCGGGGGTGAGTTCCAATAAACTTCCGTCGACATGCGACTTGAATACAACCTTGTCGTTGTCAAGTTGTCGAAGTTCCGCGAGGCTGAAGATCTGGAATCCGCCGCTGTCTGTGAGGATTGGCCCATCCCAATTCATGAATCGATGCAAGCCGCCCAGTTCTTTGACAACCTTTTCGCCCGGTCGGAGTGCCAGATGATAGGTGTTCGCCAGAATCATCTGAGCGCCAACTTCCCGCAATTGATGAGGCCAGACTCCTTTTACGCTTCCACGTGTCCCTACTGGCATGAAGGCCGGTGTCTCGACGGTTCCGTGCGGCGTGTCCCAGCGACCCACTCGTGCCATCGAGTTGGCATCGGTGTGATCGAGATGAAACTGGAAATGAGACATACAGAGCAGAGGAGTAAAATCAGGAACTGGAAGTCAGGCAGAAGAAAGAACTCTTTCGAGGCAAGCTTTCAGCTTGGAGCGAAACGCAATTCTGTTCGGGTGTTCTTAACCGAGGAATTCTTTCATGACCGACGGGGGAGCCAAGTCGTACTTAAGTGGTTGCATTGAAAACGATGCTCGGCCTTGTGACAAGCTACGTACATGCGAGGAGTAGCCGAACATGTTTGCGAGTGAGACTTCGGCTTGCAAGGCGGTCAAGTGCCCGCGGATTTCGCTGGCGAAGATCTTTGCCATACGCTGATTCAAGTCTGCCTGAATATTGCCGACGAATTCAGAAGGGGTGACCACTTCCAGCTTCATGACAGGCTCAAGCAACGAAATCGTCGCGTTGTTCAATGCTGACTGAACAGCGTGTGCCGATGCTGAACGAAGAGCCTCTTCGTTTGTTTCCCCGTCTCGATATCCGACATTGAGAATCGTGATGCGAACTTTCATCAAGGGGAAACCAACAAGTCCGCCCGACTGGGCTGATTCGAAAACAGCTTCGCGAACAATTTTGTCGATCTCACCCGGAAGGGACCCCGGAGGGACTTCGGATGTCACAACAATGCTTGTGTCTTCTGCTCCCGGTTCGATGCGGACTTTCACGCTGGCGAAGTGTGTATCTCCCTGACTCGAACGGTTGAACTCTTCCTCAGCCTCTCCAACTGCGGTGACGGTTTCTCGGTAAGAGACGCGAGGTTTGTGGACACGGACATTGAGGTTGAAGTCTCGCTGCATGCGCTCCTTGAGGACTTCAAGGTGCAACTCGCCCATTCCGCTGATGATTGTCTGGCCTGTTTCTTCGCTGATTTGTGTTTTGAATGTCGGGTCTTGGCGGCTCAATCGAACGAGTGCATCTTCGAGCTTTTTCTTGTCGCCGCTGGTGTCCGGTTCAACAGCCATCGAGATGACCGTTTCCGGAAATATAATTGACTCCAGCAAGATGGGGTGTTGCTGCGGGCAAAGGGTGTCACCGGTGGCGACATCTTTTGGACCGATGATGCCGCAGATGTCACCCGCCTCGACGAGATCGGTCTCGACCTTCTCTCGTGAGTCGGCTTGGATGTGCCAGATTTGGCTGCAAAACTCTTTCTTGCCTGTGCGCGGGTTCAGGAGTCGTGACCCTGATTTCAACACGCCAGAGTAAACCCGAACAAAGCAAAGGTCGGCGTGTTTGTCAGCGACGATTTTGAAAATGAGTGCCGCTAACGGTTCGTCGTTTTTGGCGTGGCGAACGAGTTCTGTGCTCTCGTTTTTTTTTGGATTAGGGTTAATTCCTTTAACTGGCGGGATATCAAGCGGGCTGGGCAGGTAGCGGTTGACGCCGTCCAAGATCGGTTGAACGCCAATATAATCGAGTGACGAGCCTGTGAATGTTGGTTGCAATTCGCCAGCCAGGGTCGCTTCTCGAATCAGTCGGTGAATGGTTTCCTCTGGCAGGTCGCCGTTCTCGAAGTATTCTTCCATGGCTGCTTCGTCACGTTCCGCGACGGTTTCGATCAGCTTTTGGCGATACTCCGCAGCCATCTCCTGCAGTTCTTCTGGGATTTCTTTTTCTTCAATACTTTGTCCCTGTGATTCGGGGTCAAAATACAGAGCCTTGTTCCTGACTA
Source organism: Thalassoglobus sp. (assembly GCF_048270125.1). Taxonomy (NCBI): domain Bacteria; kingdom Pseudomonadati; phylum Planctomycetota; class Planctomycetia; order Planctomycetales; family Planctomycetaceae; genus Thalassoglobus; species Thalassoglobus sp. The sequence continues at coordinate 320,597 of NZ_JBLWTN010000002.1, forward strand.
AATCGATGATCCCTGCGAAGTCGTGTTCGGCACCAATTGGGAGGAATAATGGGAGTGGGTTGCCATGCAGACGCTTGCGGATTTGCCCGAGGACATGTTCAAAATTAGCACCGATGCGATCCATCTTGTTGATGAAGCACATTCGCGGAGTATTGTATTCGTCAGCCTGCCGCCAAACAGTTTCCGATTGAGCCTCGACACCTTCCACTGCACTGAAGATGACGACTGCTCCATCGAGAACTCGTAAACTTCTCTGTACTTCAGCTGTGAAGTCGACGTGACCCGGTGTGTCGATCAAGTTGATTGTGCAGTCTTTCCATTTGCACGTCACTGCCGCCGAGTAGATTGTGATCCCACGTTTTGCTTCTTCTTCGTCGAAGTCGGTCTCAGTGTTTCCATCATCGACGTTCCCCATACGGTGAATCGCACCAGTGTAGTAAAGGATGCGTTCCGTGGTCGTCGTTTTGCCTGCATCGATGTGCGCGACGATTCCGATATTTCGTAGCTTTTCAATAGGTCCAGGCATTTTGGATCATCTGGTTAGGTTGAGAGTTCAGTGATGCAACTCTCGGACTAAAAAATGGGTATTTTGAGAGGTTCTGTCGTCTTGGAAACGAACTGACTTCGAACTCAGTTCAAAAAAAAAGCCTGTCCATCCGTTGCAGGACGACAGGCGTGATTTCTTCGAGCGTGTTACCAGGCGAAGTGGGCAAACGCTTTGTTCGCGTCAGCCATACGATGCACGTTTTCGCGTTTGGTGACGGAGATGCCTTCTTTTTTGTAGGCAGCAACGATTTCATCAGCCAGTGAGAGAGCGGTCGGTCGGCCTTTGCGGCCACGGACAGCTTCCAGCATCCAGCGGATGGACAGTGTTTGTTGTCGTTTTGAGCTCACTGGAGTCGGAACCTGATAGGTGGCTCCACCAACTCGTTTAGAGCGAACTTCGATTTGTGGCTTGACGTTGTCGACAGCCTGAGTGAAGACGTCCAATGGCTCATCTTCAGTGATGCGTTTGGCCACTTCGTCCATGGCATCGTAGAACACTCGTAGAGCGATGCTCTTCTTGCCGTCACGCATGAGGCAATTGACAAATTTCGAAACAAGTTTCGAATTGAATTTAGGGTCTCCGATCAGTTGATCTCGACTCGCTGTAAACCGCTTAGCCATGGAATCCTGAACCTACTTCTCAATTTCCAACAATATATGTAATCAACAATTGTCTTGAATGAACAATGTTTTCGGTATTGTCTTTGGGGGCAAACTTCGTCGTTGTTCGACACAACCGAAGTTTACTTAGGACGTTTCGCTCCGTAGCGACTACGTGCCTGCTTACGACCATTTACTGCCAATGTATCCAGGACACCACGGATCACTTTGTAACGAACACCCGGCAAGTCGCGAACACGACCACCACGTACAAGAACAATGGAGTGCTCTTGAAGGTTGTGACCTTCCCCGGGGATGTAAGCTGTCAGTTCTTTCCCGTTCGAAAGACGAACACGTGCGATTTTTCGCAGAGCAGAGTTCGGCTTCTTAGGTGTCATTGTTCGCACATGCAAACAGACACCACGTCGCTGAGGGGAGCCCTCAAGCAAAGGGGTTTTCGACTTGGAAGTCAGTTTTTTCCGCGGTTTTCGAACTAACTGATTAATTGTAGGCATGAATCAATTCGCAGTTTTGAATTTCATAACGCTGAGCCGTTACCCGTGCTTGGTAACGAAAATCTCAAAAATACTCGCTGACACTTCAGTATTTCATCTGTTTTTTTGGAACAGCAACGAACAATAACCGTTCCCATGAAAGTGATCGTGTATCATCACGAATCGCTTTCAATGTTCCCAATTGCTTTGCTTCAAACGGGTTCCGTCAATCTTGGAAGATCGACGTTGCCAATAATGACATCTGCGCAAAAGTCCCTGCGTCAGTGGAATCGCGAACTTTAACTAGCAGGATTCCAATGGTCAAGTCGACACGAATCCTCTTCTCCAGAGTTCCACTAGATCTTTGGAGGTCTGGAACGGATGCGATCACGCTCCTTGCCAATATTACAGGTCCCTTCATTCAGAATCTGTCTCATGTGGCTCACTCCTGGTGCTCTGCGTTGTTTCATCGGTTGTCACATCGCTGATTCCGTCTCACTCTGCTAAAATCTCTCAAAACTGGCTTTGTGCTCGCTTTTCTCACACATCTTGAACCTCAATTCATTCGAATGAGCATGGTTTCATCGATATTTCACTCGTTATTAATGCCTGACCTGCTCCAGATGATTCAGGAGAAGGACGAGCAAGGGTTGCGCGAGTTCTGCGAAGCACTCTTTCCCGGTGTTGTTGCAGAAATGCTCGATGAGCTGGGAGCCTCAGAAGCCTGGGAAGTCCTGAAGCATGCACCGCCAGAAATTCAGGCCGAAGTTTTTCCTTTCTTCTCGATCCACTTTCAAGTCCAGCTTGTTGACCTGATCGGCACTCAGGCCCTCTCACAAATCATCGAGGATATGTCGCCCGATGACCGTGTCGACTTGTTGGAGCGGCTCGATCCTGAACATGTCGAGAGTGTGCTGCGGTTAGTCGCCCAGGCGGAGCGGAGCGACATTCGCAAGTTGCTTTCTTATCCGGAAGACAGTGCCGGATCGATCATGACTACGGAGTATGCTTCGCTCCCGGTAGAGATTACTGTCAAAGAGGCTCTTGATCGATTACGTGTTCAGGCGCCGAGTCGAGAGACGATCTACTACGTCTATGTCACAGATGAAGGTCGGCACCTGCAAGGCTTTCTTTCGCTCCGGAAATTGATCCTCGAAAAGCCGAATACAAAACTCGGGGACATCATGCAGCGAGATGTCATCTCGGTGCGTGTCGATGAGGATCAAGAAGTCGTTGCTCAGGAGATTGCCCGGTACGACTTCATCGCGATTCCCGTTGTCGACAACCAGAACCGTCTCGTCGGGATCGTCACTCACGATGACGCGGCCGACGTCATGGAAGAGGAAGCCACTGAAGATGCACACATGCTGGGTGCGGTTCAGCCACTCGAAGATGGGTATGTTGCTACTCCATTCTTTGAACTTGCCAGAAAACGGGGGGTCTGGCTCATTATTCTGCTTGGAGCAGCTTCTCTGACTGCGAGAGTTTTGCAATTAGTCGGACCGTCAGAGTCTGACTCATGGATGGTTTTGTTTCTTCCGATGGTTCTCGCAAGTGGGGGGAATGCCGGGTCACAGTCTGCGACATTGGTCATTCGTGCTCTTGCGCTCGATGAGACAAAAGGACGAGTCCCGTGGATCGCCTGGAGAGAAATTCGCATCGGAGCCTTGCTCGGTTCTGTGCTGGCGATTCTCTCATTATTCCTTGCACAGTTAATGGTCGGGACTCAAGCTTCAGTCGTGGTGATGTTGACGGTGTTTTGTGTCGTGTCGGTGGGGACCATCACGGGGGCCATGCTCCCCTTGGGGCTGAAACGCTTGGGGCTCGATCCGGCGTTTATGTCGACCCCCCTCATCGCCGCCTTAAGTGATATGTTTGGAGTGGTGATTTACTACACGACAGCGAGCTTTGCGGTTCATCTGATTTTCTAAAATTGAAGAAGCCACTAGACTTATTGTATCGTTTTCAGTTGAATCGAATTGGCTCAGTTGAAATGTCATGACCGAAATCAATGCCTCAAGGGATGGGAGTTTCTTATGTTTCGCACTCGAATTCAAAACGGGTTTGTAAGCCTGCTCGTGATCGCTGCAACAGCAACTCCGTTATGGGCTCAAGGTACTCGACCCTCTCCGGCGGAGATTAAGTCTCTTGATTCCAAGGCTGCAAAAGTTGAACAGGACTTCTTGAAGAGTCTGGTCGAACTCGCCACCGACTATGAAAAGGCTGGCGATGTTGAGCGGGCCAAGGAGATGTTGCAGTCCATTCTGAAAATCAAACCGAATTCCGAAAGTGTGAAGTCGAAGTTGACAGAGTTTGAGAACGAAGTCTTTGACAGAAAGTCGACAACGATTGACCTGGATGTTTCACGTGGCTGGACGAATGCCGGAGTGATGGTCACGAAGGATCAGCCCATCCGTGTCGAAGCGACAGGTTCTTATCGACTGATGGTTAACGAAGAACTTGGCCCCAAGGGGTACGTACAAAAGGATGCGGCTCAAGATCTCATTTCCAGCGTTCCTACAGGAGCGCTCATTGGAATGATCGCCCCTGCGACGCGAAAGCGGAATCAGAAACCGCCAGTCCCGTTTCTACTTGGTGATGCGAAAGAGCTGAAGCCATCTGAAAGCGGTATTCTGTTTGTGCGAGTCAATACTCCTCCTCAAGCCAAATGTACCGGGAAAATCAAAGTCAAACTGAGCGGCAACATTACTCGTCCGTAAAGTTTCGCTCAGAGTTGATGACTCTCCAGTGCTTGAAGCGACCTTCCGCGAGACTTGTTATGACGAGTCCCAGCCAGCGGTGTTCCTGCTCGCGGTCCGTGTCGAAATTGCATTCAAAGAAAGAAGATTGTGAAGTTTGAAACGAGCATCAGTGGTCCGGTTGCGGTGATTGGTGACGTCCATGGCCAGGTCGAGAAGCTGAAGCGAATTCTGGATCGATTGCGGAAGCGCGAAGACTATCAGCGTCGTTGGATCGTCTTTATTGGCGATCTTGTCGATCGAGGTCCCGATACCAAAGGGGTGATCGATCTCGTCTTGTCGAATATTGCAGAGCACCCGCAAACGGTTGTGATTTCAGGGAACCACGAACTCGCAATGAGTGGTTCGCTGGGGATTCATGAAGCTGCCGATGAAAACAATTGGGCGAGTCGCTGGCTGGATCACTACGGTTCGCATCAAACCTTCGAAAGCTATCATGTTCCATTTGGGGAAATCGAGAAGCTCCGTGAGGCGATGCCAGATGAGCACTTAGCGTTGCTCGAAAATCTTCCCTGGGCCGTAGAACACCCCGAGTACTATTTTGTCCACTCAGGTCTCGAAACGAAATCACCGTTTGAAACTCAAAGGCGAATTCTGGCAGCTCGTGATTTCTCATTGAATCGTCCGAGTTGGCTTTGCTCGAAACGACTTCCGTTTCAGGATCCTCCTGAGGATTGCCATCAGGTTGTCGTTTCTGGACATGCTTACGTCCCGCAGGTCGTGTTCGCACGCTCAAGGATTCTTGTCGACACCACTGGTGGAACAGGCGGAAGCATGAGTTGCGTGCTGCTTCCGGAGAATCAGATTATTTTCTCAAATCCAGAAGAAGCGAATGAGCCGCTTTGGAAACCGAACAGCATGATGAGCGATCTGAACCTTTCGCCAATACACCGCAGGTAGCAACTCTTGCAGTTCGTGCTGATGTGAGCGAAAGTAGGTTTCCGGGATTTTCGCAATATCTCACATCAGGGTGGGGTCAATGACCGAGCTTCGACAAATACCGTACGAGATGCTTCCCAAGCGGTCTGATGAGCCGAACCCTCTCGTGGTTCTCCTCGTGATGCTGGTGATTGGGGGAGTCGGCTACGGATTTTACTCTGCCGTAAAGTATGTTTACGTCAACTTCGGAAGTTCGGTCTCGGAAGAGAATATCGTGCCCGAAGAAGGTTCCGGCTCTCCTGACATTGCTCAACAGAATTCACGCCAGCCTCTGCAAGAATCTAACGCACCTCAGCCGGAACAAGTACAGGCAACCAGACCAGAGCAACTGCTTGACCGAACAGATCGAGAAAGGGCGAAGCGAGAGATCGCTTTTTCGAATGGAGCAATGTGGTGGGGGGACCGATTCTTTAAAAGCATTGTTGGAATGGGTGTGTCACTCCTTGCTGCGATAATCGCACTTGGAATCTTTACGAACTGCATGGTTGGACTGCACGACAGCGTTCCCGCAATCTTCTCACTGTTCATGCTCTTCGTCATCGCTGTGATTTGGCCCTGGGTCTACTTCTTCTTTTTCTAGAACTGATCCTGAAACCTGAACTTGTGCTCTCAAACACTGAGAAAAGCCACCATTCCACAAGTTTCCGGACTGGTTCTAGAGTAGTTTGCTCTACCATGTGCCCGTGAAGAACGCATTTCTCCAAGAAAAATGGTGTTCGCCACGAGGCAGAACTTCATCGTTACGCGATGATTGCGGGATTGAAAATGGATTCGGCTCAGCTTTTTCGCTGCTGCTTCAGGTGCTGAATCACTTTATCCAGCTCGTCTTCTGAGATTGCTCCATCCTGGTTGAGATCCATTTTCTTGAAAGACTTGTTGATCAGCGGGTGGGATTCAGCCTCTTTAGGGGAGATACTTTTGTCACCATCTTTGTCGACAAGTTTCAAAATGACATCAACATTGAGCAAGTTTGCCGGGACGTTTTTTGCATCCTCTTCCTCTTCGGGGACTACGGGCAAAAGGACATCGTAATAGCCCAACATCATCTCGTCCCATGACTGATCACCCCAGCGAACTGTGGCAGATGGGTCAGGGTTGGCGAGGTTGTCTTCGCTGTTGTCGAACTTGGCGGTGCAGAGTAGTCGTGTTCCTTTCGGCATCTCGCGAGGCTCATCGAGGATGTAAAGTGTTTGCCAGTTGAAGTCATAATTTGGTACGTCTAGCAGGACTTCACGTGTGCCGTCCGGGAACAGAGCTTCATACTTGAAGGACTGTCCTCGCAGGTGCATGTGTGGAGACATTGAAAGCAGCTTCAAGTTTCCGGGGCTCTCACCTGAACGTGCTGTGACCACCTGATCAGACTTGAATGGTTTCAGTTCGAAGGAAGCATTCCCCGCGTGCATTGTGACAATCTTGTGAGTCACTTTTTCCGGCTCTGTGAATATGAAACCGACAGTGCTGATGTCTTCCTGCTCGGTCCCCACGGGTGTGTAGTGCATCTCGAAACGTAAGGCTGAGCCGGCTGGGATTTTCTTGGCAATTCCTTCTTGGTAGTTTTCTATTCTTAACCCCGGGACGTAAGCACAGAAGAATTCGTGCTCACGAGTGTTCATCCCCTTCGGGTGGACATAAACAATAATATGATGGACGACAGAACTGTTGCCCGGTTTGGCTTCAGCGGCGACAACCCATTTGTCTTCTGTGAACTTCGGGTCGACCCAGAAGCGCTGATACGGAATTCCTCGGGGACCCGCATCGGCAGCGACCTTGAATGGCTTGTCTGCCATTTCAAAGACAACGTCCGGTTCTTTCGGAAGTTGCCAGCCAGTCACATACTCAACTGGTTTCGGCAAGTAAGCTGGGTTTCCTTGTGGAGATCCGTTCTTGACCCATTCGTAGATGAGTTTTTTTTCTTGTGTCGTCAAGCTGGTGTCGTTGGCAAACTTTCCATGTTTCGGATCTGCGTGCCAGGGAGGCATTCGTTTTTCGCGGACGACTTCTTCAATCATCGGTCCCCAGCCGAGGACATCTTCGTAAGTCTCAAGTGAGAACGGGGCAACTTCACCTTCACGGTGACAACTCACGCAATTTTTCTGAAAGATTCTCACGATCTGATTTGAGTAAGTGACCGAGCTGTTTTCGTTTGGTTTCTCTGCTCGAGCAATTAAACAACCCAGTGGTTGAGTTTGCTTGACGGAAACCTGCTTCCCGGCGAGTAGCTCATCAATCGCAATTTTCAAGTCGGTACGAGTCGGTTTGTCGCGGACAATGCCGATGACGTATTGATCATCGATGCGCCCCTCGTACCGGATGGCTCGGCTTTGATCAAGCAGGAAGACCTGTGGAGTTCGCTGTGCTCCGGCTGCATCGGCGAGGGTTTGAGCCGGATCTTTAAGGACTGGATAGGTGAGCTTATGCTCTCTTGCCCACGCAGCGATTTCCGATATGGAATCTTGGATGAGTGAATCAACCGCGATGATGGTGAGTTGGTCTTTGTCGTATTGTTGCGAAAGTTGCTCCAGTCGACCGGCATACAGTTTTGCCAAAGGGCAATCCGTTCCGATGAATGCGAGAACCACGAGTTGCGACTCGTCAAAGTCGGAGAGAGCGTATTTCTTGCCCTGGAAATCATTGAGTTCAAATTCGCTGATGACATCGCCCACCCCTGCTAATGCTGGGCTGCAGGTCATGATGCAGTAAGCCGTAATTGTGGCAAGGATTGTCGAAAAGGACATTCGTGACAGTTTTTCACGCATCTCAGTAAGCACCTTCGTTAGCACCAGTGGTTTACGGCTATGTACCCCGTTTCTCGCGAACAGGTTTCAACTCTTGTGACTCACGTTTTCCCCGGAGTCGTCACGTTTCTCAAAGCTCTCAAAGACCGAATGTTTGAACCAGGTCCTTGACGACATTTGGCTTCGGTGAAATCAGAAGTTCGCCTGCCTCAATATTGTGGGTTTGTCCCAATAAGCGGGCTTGACTCTCGACGAGAGTGAAAACACGTTTCTTTTCAGGCGGAAACTGAGTTTTGTAAGCTCGAATCGCTGCCATTTTTTGCTCCAGACAACCAGAAATGTCTGTCACAAAGGCCCCCGGTTGGTCCGCAGATTTCAGTGATCCAAAGCCGAGCGGATACCACAATAATTGTTTTACAGTGTGAACCGGCAGATTGTCGAATTCGTCGTCCCACTTCGTCAGGCGGGAGTAAAAGACCCCGGCGTCGGTGATTTGCATGGCTTGCCAGTGATCAGGCGAGGCCATTGGAGTTTTGTCAGCGATTCCCAAGACAACCGATGGGCGATAGCGTCGAAACACTTTGGCGAGTGCCACTCGTGATTCGTAATTATCAAATAGGCGGCGATTAGGGAGATCCAGTTGTTCGCGAACTTGTACGCCCAGAATTTCTGCCGCAGCCAGGGCTTCCTGCGCTCGAACCTCCGGGCCGGGGCTCAACGGAGTCGGTTCACCATCAGTTAAGTCGACAATTCCAACGCGGTAACCCTGCTTGACGAGGCTGGCAAGTGTCCCGCCAATCGCGATTTCAACATCATCAGGATGGGCACCTACTGCGATGACATCCAATGGTTCTGGCAATTCTTGATCGGTCATACTGTTTCTGATTTCGGGATCTCAAAGAACTCACGCAGCGATTTCACCAGGCGGTGTGGGTGAGTCAAGTAGGGGTAATGTCCAGAGGTGTGCATCCAGGAGACTTGGGAGTTGGGCAACTGCTTTTCCAGCCACTCTTGTTGGTCTGTAATATATTGTCCGTCGCCCTCGGTTCTCAGGATGAGGATCTCGTGTGGGATCTCTTTGACGCGATCTCGTAGATCGGTATGCGTTGATGCCAGCATTCTTCGTGAGGCATCGGAAACGTTCGTCTGGTACGTCTCACCAAGCAGGAAGCTGAATCTTGTCTTATCAAAGGGTGGAAACCAGGGACGGTGATTCTGGATTTGCGTCGAAACCCAGCCCGGAACTCGCCGCATTGTTACGGGGAGACGTTTCCCGATTTTCAGCAGGAGTCGCTCCGCAGTTGTTAAGGTCCCTTCCATCCAACCACTTTGTAAGGCTGCCTTCTTGACGACATTCGGAGTCGAAGACATCATTCGCAGACAAATTGGAACTGTGAATGTTGATGCATAAATGTCGACAGGCCCACCAAACAGCTCTGTTAAGACACTCGCATAAGCGAATGCCGTTTTGGCGACCAACTTACTCTCGGGCGGATTTTTGTCGAAATTTGGGTGATCGAGCAGCCAGCATTGTCGATCATTTCTAAGTAGCCAGGCAGTGAGTGCGTAAAGCCTTGGTGTTCCGAGAGTTCCGGGAAGAAAGATCAGAGGTGGCCCGCTCCCGAATTGGGTCGCAGTGATTGTTCCCCCTTCAAAAGCAACCGGCCCTTGTCGCATTTCTTCCTGGAAGGAACGGACGATATCTTGAGATTCGAGCGGAGTAGGGCACGGTTCCCGCTGTTCCTCTATGGGAGCAACTTCGCTTGATGGTTGGTCTGACATGTGAAATGCGACAGGCAAAATTCTCAGGCAATTGGATAGTTGTCTGTTATTGTAATCAAAAACAATGAGTGGGAAGCCTCGGAATCAGAAATTTCGCAATCGGGAGTCGATTTTCTCTGGAAGGAGTCGATTCCTGTCGCTATGATGCCTGTTTGGCCTGAACTGCGGTGGAACTGCATCAGGATTGCCACTCATTGAGTTTGTACTTCTACTAAATCAATTATGCCGAACTCACCCAACGCAAAAAAAGCTCTTCGCCAAAGCGAGAAACGTCGTCTTGCTAAAAAGCCGCAACGCGCTGCGTTACGGACTGTCCTCAAAAAGGCTCGCGAAGCAGTGACCGCTGATGATCAGGCTGCTGCGGAGTCCGCATTTCGCCTCGCGGTAAAGAAGCTCGATCAGGCAGCTTCTAAAGGGCTGATTCACAAAAACGTTGCAGCTCGCACGAAATCACGACTCTCTTCGCTGAAGAAGAAGAGTCAATCGTCATAGTCCACTCAGTGGTATGATCCCGCAGTGGTAACCCGCTCAGTGATCGTGATGATCTATTGTTATCGAAAGACGACTCTCTCAGAGTCGTCTTTTTCGTTTCCCAATCGTCGGGAAATCTCTCACCCTGCTTCAATTGCTCGTTCGCCGATGCTATTGAATTCAACAGGGTAGTTTTCCCGTTTCGACGTGGTTAATATCGCAGTGTTCTCGAGGTTTTACTTCGCGAAATCATTTGAATTGCGAATCTATCCCCCCTGTCACCGTCATTGTGAACGGACAGGATTCTCCCTCCCAAGTGGCACTGTCTCACGTCGAGGAGGGCGAACCAAGCTGATATTCCCCAAAGGACATTTGGACTTCAAAAGGATCTTCGACCCATGGCAAATAATTTCATCTTCACTAGCGAATCGGTCAGCATGGGGCATCCGGACAAAGTTTCGGATCAGGTTTCCGATGGCGTGCTAGATGCATTGCTCGAGCAGGATCCCAATTCTCGCTGTGCCTGCGAAACTCTCTGCACAACCGACTTTCTGATGCTGGCGGGTGAAATTCGCACCAGTGCCGACGTTGATTACGAAGCAGTCGCTCGCAAAGCTGTTCGCGAAATCGGTTATACCAGCGACGACATCGGCTTCAATGCCGATACCTGCGAAGTTTCTGTTCGACTGCATCAGCAAAGTGCCGATATCGCGATGGGTGTCGATACTGACGGTGCCGGTGACCAAGGTTTGATGTTCGGTTACGCCTGCGATCAAACCGAAGAGCTTATGCCGTTACCAATTGCTATTTCGCACCGAATTTTAAATCACCTTGCAGATTTACGATTGAAAAACGACGTTGACTGGTTGCTCCCCGACAGCAAAAGTCAGGTCTCAATTCAATACGAAAACGGTAAGCCTGTCGGCATCACAGCTGTTGTTTTGTCAACACAGCACCGTGATACAGTGAATCAAAAACAGATCGAAGAATATGTTCGCGAGAACGTCCTGTCAGCGACCGTTCCAGCTGAGCTTCTCAGCGACAAGACGCAATACCACGTGAACCCAACCGGTCAGTTTATCATCGGTGGCCCTCATGGCGACTGCGGATTGACCGGACGAAAAATTATCGTCGATACTTACGGCGGCTGGGGACGACACGGTGGAGGTGCTTTCAGTGGGAAAGACTCGACCAAAGTCGACCGATCAGCAGCTTACATGGCTCGCTATGTTGCCAAGAACATCGTCGCTTCCGGATTGGCCAGCGAATGTGAAGTTCAGCTTGCCTACGCAATTGGTGTCGCTGATCCTGTGAGTATTCGAGTTGATACCAACGGGACATCAACCGTCGATGAATCCAAGCTGGAAGCAGCCGTTCGCGAAGTCTTCCCGCTCAATCCAAAGGGAATCATCGAACACCTTCAGCTCCGCCGCCCTATCTTCCGCGAAACCGCCCACGGCGGCCACTTCGGTCGAACCGGAGACGCCTTCACTTGGGAAAACACCGACAAGGCAGAAGCTCTCAAAAGCGCAGTCGGTTAATCTCAGAACACCGGACGCCATTAAGTTTCAAAACAGCACACTCTCAAAAGTGCGCTGTTTTTTTACGCGCAGCCCATTCAGTGCCCAAAGAAAATTCTCTGACTTCAGGAGAGTGTTTGTCAAAAGTTGACGGGACGGCAAAAAGGAAGTCTTGGCTTGTGTGGAAATCTTTTGGCTGCGGATTTCTCTCACGCGATTTTCGACTCCATCGTTGCACAGTTGGACGCTGAGAAGCGTGATGAGACTGTGTAGCTGGCGGATGCTCGCGCAAACGACCTATTCTACCCAGCCGCCGAGCGATAGGTGGCAACACGACGGATGTTCAGACCGAGAGCGCGCAAGGTTGCCACATAGGTGATGTTCCCCATTCGTCGAACTCACAATCGGGCCATGCCCATCTGGTATTTGAATCGTGACATGGTTGCTTCGACTCCAGCCCACCATCGATAGCGGTCGCGAAATTCGTTCCCTCTTCCCCTTAATCTGCGTAGTCGAAGACGGATGCGGTCGTGTGTGTATTGGTAGCGTGCTGAACTACGTCCTACTGATGATGCTGGGCGCCGATCCTTGTGAGGACAGCGTTCATATATCTCCTTCGAAAAAATCACCTGGAGACGAACTCCAGTGGCGCTTGTCTCTGATGGCTGCTGTCCAGTGGGACAGCAGCTGGTGCATCCGTTGTTATCGGCCTCAAAGTCTTCAAGTGTGAACTTGCCCTGCAGCTTTCCCTTGGGCGTCTGCGCCGGAGAGACGGTTTCAACATCGCGCTCACGTCCGTTTTCGATGCACTCGGTCGATCCATAGTGCGAGTGGCAAGAAGTTTCTACGGCTTGATACCACTTTGCTCAGTGTCATCGAATGCAGGAGACAGAGCGGCTTTTTCATGCATCGTTAACGGATCGACAGCCAGGTGAGTGATTAGATCAGGTTTGGCGTGTTTGAGGCGTCCGGTTTCTCTGAATCTTCTTCGTACGTTTCCATGATCTGCACGAGATAGCCTGTGTCACGATGTTTGTTGTAGCGAGCATCAGGATCAGCGGGATGATCACGCCATCACATTCCGTCTTAATTGGTGGTCGTACAGTGGCGGGCGCTTCACCGGAACCAGAAACCTCAGACTGCTCGTGAAAGAGTTGCAGCAACAACTGGAAGCTTTCCAAATTCGAACATTCCGCTTTTTGAAAGAGCCCGATGAGCTTAAAGACATCTTCGGCAGCTTTCATGATCCGCTTTCTTGACTCTCTCGGCCGTGTGTCGCCAAAGCAACCGTTACCTGTTCGCGTGACATGCTTGCGAATGACTTCTTGCTCGACCAATAAATATTACTCAGGATGCATTCGTTTGAGTTCTCGAAGAAACTTAGTCGTTGCCTGGACCAAAATTTCCAGTCTCGTTAATCCACGAATGGCTGATCGCACCGCTGTGGAATCAAGACGTTGCTTGCTTATGTCGACGCCGATCTCCTCAATGAGTTTGTCTGTCAGCGTACGGAAAAGAACTTGATCAAGGCCAGCATTCAGCACTTTCTTGCGATAGTTGCGAAGCGTTCGTTCGCAGAGGTAGGCATCAGAGTCTTGTCTGGTATCCAAAGCATAATTCCAGACGATATTCAACGTGATTGCTTCGGTGGTTTGCTGATCGGTGAAATCATGGAGTTGCTGAAGAATCAACGCACCCAGCGCGACGTGGAGATCCTTCGTCGGACGCCCAAAATTATCGTGAAATTTGGTAGCAAGTTTGCGGACGGGAAGCTGCTTCAGCAAATAGTCCTTAAAAACTCCGGACCAACTCCTATCAGGAAGACGCCTTCGCTTGAGCCCGAGGTATTCCTGAGGATCGAACAGATCGCCGCTGTGATGGTCGCGTAGAGTTAGCATGCTGCGAGTTTAGAGCGGAAATAAATCCACGCGACCCCAACCATCCGGATTTTTGCCGCCCCGTCAACTTTCAATAATATCTCCTTTCGGAGATATCCGCTTCGCAAATCACCTCCACAGCCAGGCGAACCGGTTGAACGTGAGAGGTGTGATGTCGTGTCTACGAAGGTTTAGATTTAAAGAAAGGTGATTCACAATAGACGTAGAAAGGATAGCATAAAATAAGAGTTGATACAATCACAGATACGTCGTATTTTATACTGTCGACTTCTAATACTTGCCTTGCGAGTTGGGCTGTTAGGAATTGAAGTTTTCCGTGAAGAAGGTAAGCGCTGTATGACATCGCTCCTAGCGTGATGAATGGTATTATGAAGTACTTTAAATGTCTATTGTCTACCATGTGATTAAACCACTTGTCTTGAGGTTTAACCAACCACATGCAAATTGCGAAGAATGCAGAAAAAGACAACCAAGATGGGTTAAAGCCTCTTGATGCCGCAATCATGAAAGACATGATCCCAGTGATAAGGATGAAAACGGCGATCACTGACGCAAACTTCGAGGGTCTGAAATTGTCGTTATCCAGCGACCATCCTCGGTCTAGCACAAAAAAAAGAAAGCCCCCTACTGCGAACATTGGCCAGAATGGGATAAACAGTCCAGACGCAAGCAGTAGATCCATTATTGAAAATGGAAGACATATTGCTGTAATGAAAGCCAATGTCCAATAGAACCGCTTTCGAGACAAATTTAATGCAATCGCGACGATACAGTAAAATTGAACTTCGATAGCTAAAGTCCAATAAACCGCATTAATACTTGTGAACTTTTCTTGGAGGCTTCTTACGTTTTCTACCGGCCATAAAGCTTGGGTGAGAGTAGCTAAACGCATCCATTCAAAGATGTCGTATTTCAAGAAGCCATAGTTAATGTTGTTTTTTGATGTAGGGGCATGGTAAATTCCTGTCTTTAACGCACTTAAAATTTCTATGCAGAAAGGGAGGGCGGCAACAACGGCAATTGAAAACCAGAAAGGTGGGTAGATGCGTCTAAATCGTCTCCACAGAAAATTTGCGGTACCTTCACTTTTCCGGATTGTGCTTCTCGCTGACGCAGTGATACAAAATCCCGAGATGACGAAGAACATCGGGACTCCAAGATCACCACGTTTAAAAAAATTGTGAAGGTGTGGCCAGGCCTCTTGGAAACTCTCAGAGAAGTGGAAATGGAACGCGAAGACCCACAAAGCGGCAAGTCCACGAAGCGGATCGAGTAGAAAGAATCGCATGGGAGGGGCTTTCTCGAAGATAACTCGTTAACACAATCACACATCACTTCGTACATGAACGCTGAGATACTTGTCGTTCAGCAGCCAAGGTCCAGTGTCAGATTTCTCATAATGAAAGTTGCTTGTAACTCGATGCGAATTAACGAATCATATTCCATGTGAAATAAAGAGGAAACGGCCATGTTCATGTAATTTTCCCTATTTGAATATTGATTTGTACGCATTCAACCTGAATCATCGCTTTCGTTGTAGACGCGGAGCTGATAGACCTCTTGATGTCTTCGTTCAGGGCCGCTTGCTGGCAGATTTTTATACCTACGTCTTCTATCTTGTGATAATCCTGGTAAGCACGGATACTTCAGTAGTGACTCGTTCATGCAAGGTTTTGGCTTGCTCGGCGGGTAAGTGGAAATTCCGGATTTTGACTGACCTCTACGGTTCTTCTAACCGGCAAAACTTTCAGCATTGTACCGAGTAATCCATTGCTGTGAGACTCGCCCCGAAAGCCCCACCGCCATAGCGTTCGCTGAAGCTTTCCAACCTTTCTTTTCATTGTCAAGATCGCAATTTGCATTTGCTTCGCCCGCAAGACATAATTGAACCGCTTTAGCTCATTCAGCGGAAACAAAGACCTCACCCGCATTATGACCTCTCTGTTTGTAAGGATCGTCGAGGTGCAATAGGTGTTTTAGGGGATCACAGTAGAGTACTTTCTTTTTAAATTTGGGATGCATATCGCGTTCCCGGGATTCCCGAGCAAGTGAGTAGGGTTTTCGTCAACACCACCTTGTCTTCACTAAAATCTTTTCGTGTTTCTTGTGTTCGTGGAAAGTGCTTCTCACTTGTGGGCTTGTAGTTCGTCACAAGGCAGGAGCCGAACACCAATCCGCAAGATGTTGTATCGCAAATCCAATATTGGTCTTTACACTTTTCCTCAATGATTGCGTCTTCAGTGGCACCTTTAAAGGTTGTGGAGCACTGCTTTGATGGTTTTCTACGGTTGTGTTACGGGGCTCTTGTTTGAGTACAGTTCGGCGTAGCAGGCCCACTTGTCTTCTTTGAGGCCGTATGCTTCGATGAACTTCACGTTGAGGTGACTTTCGAGTTCGCTTTGATCGCCGTAACGGCTGAGGATGAGATAATCATAGTGAGCATCCTGGAGTTGGAAGTATTGCGGCATGATTTGTGCCAGAAGTGTGGTTCGACCTGAAGCGACGAAGTCAAATGCAAATTGTGTGTCTACGGCATATACGCTTTGAGCAGGCATGCTCTGGATAAGGTCTCGTGCAAATCGGGGTGAATTATAATTCGGGTCGTCCAGATGGGTCAGGTGGACAGCAAGTGTGCGCAGACCTGACCCAGGCAGGAATACAAAAGCACATACGCTGACAACCGCGAAATAGAACGGCCAACTGTTACTTCCTTCCATTTCTGGACGAGCACTCGGGTGAGGTGTCTCTTCATTCTTCGTGGCACTTGTGAGTTCATGGCTGTGGTCCGGCGTTGCCAAGTTGGGAGCAATTCTTTGGCTTGTGACTCTATCCAGTAAATTGAACAGCTGTTCGATGGCCACTCCGACACTCGGAAAAGTAAGAGCCGCGAAGTAGACCCAGTATCCCAGCGTCGGATGATGTGTACCGACGGCGACAGAAAGGATGTAAATGGATGACCACGCGCACAGACAAACGGCGAGCAGGTGAGTCTTCGCGGACCGAATGGCATGCAGGCTCGTCATTGCCAAGCCGACCAGCACGACAATCGCTTGTGGGGTTCCAATGTGTGCCCAAAGATGCCGGGCGTGGTACTCCATCGATTCCAGCGGAAAGATCGCGCGCTCCCAAAGTGGAGAGCCGTAGTCGCTGAGGAACTGATTGGTGAATTGTACGCGAAAGACTTCCGGATGCATGGCGATGAGCGGAATCCAAAGAGAGCAAACGAGTCCTGCAACCGCTCCAAGAATGAGAGGATTTCTTAGACGCTGCCAGCCACGTGAGCAAATCGCAACCCACGCTGCAGCTTGAATCGCGTAGACAATGGCAAACGGATGGGTCAGACCACCCAGTCCGATGCCGAGACCTGCCAGGAAAAGACTCTTCACATTTCTTGTCTGTTGCCATTTCAACAGTATGAGAATGACAGCGATCCCAAATGTCGCGCACAGGATGTCTGGTCGTGCCGTGGTGGCGGGAAAGTAAAACCACCGCGAAATTGAAAAGATCGCGACCGTCCAGAGCGAGGCGATTGAGGAAACACCGATTTCGCGGCACAGACGGTAGACCAGCCCCAGCAAGACGACTCCCGCGAAGGCGGATGCCAATCGAGCCGTTCCGTAAACTGCGGGGAAAATCAGGTAGAAAGGGGCTTGATAATAGAAGTAGAGTGGGGGTTCCGAGTACAGAGCTTCGTCGGCGTGGTAGTACACAGATTTTGAGTTGCGTGCGGGAACGTGGGGGAGTTTTGGGATACCGCTATTCAGTATTGTGAACCCCGGGACGGCGTAGCAGTCTTCATCTTGTCCCCCGGGTTGCAAATACATGATGGGGATGCGGAGAGCAAGAAACGCAAGACAGATCAGAGATAAGAGCCACTTGTCCTGACAAGTATTCACAGTTTGCCCTCTGTCTCGTTGGCCCGGTGGAGTACCGCAGGTACGAGAGCATTTTCGATGCGCGTCGTGCCCGTGACGTTCACTTCCATGACTTCTTAGTCTGCTCTTCACGAAGCAGGCATCATGACCAATTTTGCATTGGCTGAAGAAGCACGAAAGTGTCCCAGAAATTGTGCATGACCAGGGCAGAATGGTCAAGCAAAGATTTAGAAAGCTTCAATGAAGAAAGGGGGTGAGCTGCGCGATATGACTCGGGACTAGCGGAGTTCTGAGGGATGCACAGGCTTCATGAAAAGTTTGGACAGTTGTCTCAGCAACTCTGAGCTATGCCTGGCGACCACTGTGCCGAACAATATTCGACGATGTGAGAGCGAATTTTATGAGGCTGGCAGGAAGCGGGGCAGCATGTCGGTGAGTTGGTCGAGTCTCTCTTACAGGTCGACCTTTGCCCAGTAGAGGCGTTTTCGGTCGCCGGTTTCTCTGAGGCGGGTGAGTAAGGTTTTGATCGAAGGTTGAATGAATTCGTTCGGGCCGCGTTTCATGTTGAAACGCACCTCAATCCGTTCGTCGAAGTCGACCAGTTCCGGTGCCAGCCAGACTGTTGCTCCGCTGCCTGGGACCTGGACGTAGACCACATTTCCTGGTGATGCCTTCCCAAAGATTGGCTTCGCCTTGCGCTGTGAATAGATGTCTGCTGGGAAGAGGTCATCTCGGAGTCCTTTGGCGTCGATCCAGTTGAAGCTGTTTTCCGATCGCCGCATTGTTCCAGCTTCAAACTCTTTGACTTCGGAAAGTGATGGACGTTGCTGCAGTTGCATCCATGCAAAGATTTTTTCCTGCTCCTCGTAGTAGGACTCATAGCCACGACTTTTGTAGACGCACAGGATGACATTCTGGCGATGTTTCATCATCGTGTTCAGGACGTTTGCGTTTGTATCGAGTGTGGTTCGATCGCGATCTCCATTTACGAGATACCAGCTGAGATCTGGCCCGTTTTCCCAGTAGTAATTGCAAATTTTTCCGCATACGCCAGTGATCGGAATCACCCCGGCGAACCAGTCTGGTCGAGACATTCCGATATCGAGGCAGGCGTCTCCTCCCATTCCATGGCCAGCAAGGTACACACGGTCTGAATCAATCCGATAGCGTTTTCTAACGTCCTGAATGGACTTCGTCACGACTTCATGCGCGGTTGTGTTTCCTCCATACGAAGTGGCGTTCTCGTCGCAGTAATTCGGAGCGATGACGATATAACCTCGTCGCTGTGACCAGCCTTGTTTTTGTTGATTCCCTCCCCACCAGTTAAGGGTTTCGTTCTCTGTACGGCCGCCTGCACGCAACACGACCAGCAGCGGGTACTCGCGGTAGGGTGAATAGCCGGGAGGAAGCATGATCGAATAACTTGTTGGAGCTTCGTCTGCGCTGACAGGGACGACTCGCTGATCGATTTGACCGGGGGGAAGGAAGGGCCCCAGAAGTGGCGGCGGAAGCAGGGGAATCATCTGAACGATACGTTCCATTCCGATAAATTCCAGTCCGGTCAGTTGTTTGATTAACGCGTCGTCTTGGAGTGGGTCCTCGGCATTGCGTAGATATTCCAGAGTCAGAAAGCGAGCTTCCCAAAGAAGTATCGCTTCGTTCAGGTCAAGGATGGCATTTGCTTCACCCAAGACCCACCCGCTATAGGCCAGCGCCAGCTTTTGGTCGGGAGTGAGTGAATCATCAACTTTAGATCGCAGGAATGGATTGAGCCGATCAATTGAATCGATTGTCAGTTCAGCAAGAAGCTTTGCTCGCAACGAACGAAGTTTGTCGGCCTGCTTCTCATCGATCTTTGCCTGCAGCATATCGAGCATGAGGACCACCTCGTCTCGTTTCTGTAATGCTTCCTCGTACTCGGCGAGTATTTCTCGCGACGTTCTGTAAAGCGTTCCGCTCACCTTATCAATGGGAGTTGCTTTGGCAAAAGTCATCGCGAGTTGGTGTTGTCCGGCTTTGCGACGAGAATCGATTTCGTGAAAACTTTCTCGAGCGCGAGCTTCATAGATTTGGCTCCGGTATTCCTCTGCCCAGCTTTTTAATTCGGGAAACTCTTCCGAGATTCGATCGAGTTCCGCTTCAGCCTGTCTGAGCATTTTGGCCTGAACAAAGAAAACAACCGCAGCTTTTCGCTCGTTTGGATCTGAGCGATTAGAAGCTTGCTCGATGAGGGACAGCAGAACCTCAGGCTGCAGCGTGTTGGTGTCGAGATAGTATTCCCACTGGTGAGTGAGAGAATCGACTTTGAACGAGTTGGGACGGAGTTCCGTAATTCCCTGAATGATTGGGGTTCGTTCCTGATTGACAGTCAGGAAAACCGTCCGCCTGCCAAACTGGTCAAATGGTTCGACTTGTGAAAAGCCACCGACAGTCGATGGTCCCGCTTTGCGGCTGGAACGCTGATGTTTCAAGTCAAATGTGATCTGTCTTGCGAGGTCATCGCTTTCTAGAACATCCTCAACAAGTAATCGATTGACAAAATATCGGCGTACGTCGTCGTCAACCATCCAAAATTGATCAATGCGGACGTTCCCTTTGACGTTTCGGTTGACCATTGATGCAGTGAGTCCCGGAACTTTGACAGCAGTTCCGTCGAGCAGAGTTCCATCTTTCAGTAAAACCTCATCGGCTGAAGCGAGTTGGCTCATCAGGAAGAGACAGACGCTCAGCAGGGTGAGTTCTCGCAAACCAAAGGTGACGAGGTGTTTCTTTTGGACGTTCTGAAGGGTCAGCATTTCAGTTGTTCCAAGATTCATCAGGTAAGAACATCTTCAGCATACATTGTTATTGAGGAGAGTTGCCACCAATCAGTGGTTGCTTATGATCTTGGCGTGCATCACACATCGACACCATTTAGGGCAGTTTGCTCTATCGTGTGCCCGCGAAGAACGCGTTTCATCAATAAAATCGCTGTTCGCCACGAGGCTGAACCTGTACACCAATTCGAAAGATCCTCCAGGCACGCCGAATCTGGTGAGAAGGTATGGAGTCCCCTTCAATCTATCGTCTTCATCATTCGCGAGATGATGCCGAATTGCCAGGAGTTTTATACCCTTCGCAACGTTCTGCCGGATTTCGTTGAACAGCGGAACTCTCCGCTTCGTAACAAACAGGAAGTTTAGGGAAGAGGTTCGGGTTCTCGCTTCACGATTTGCTCTCTGGTGCAAGCAAAGAAAAGTTGCGTTTGAGGCATAAGTTCTTTTTTGGAATGGGGTTACGGATTTTGTGACTGCCTCCTCGCGGATTTTGATGAACTTTATCAAAATAAAAATGAGCTCCGATGCATCTTAATAGCAGGTGAGGGGAAGTATTTCGTGGAACCTGATGAGTCAAAACAGCTTGATCCTGCTCGTTTGACGAAGTGGCACAATGAATACTTCTCTCAATTGTCCGCTTTTTTGTTTGGCCTGTTACGTAACCACTCGCTGGTTGAAGAGACTGTCCAAACGACTTTTACGAAAGCGTTGTTATCTGGAGGAAATGTTCAGCCGGGTTCGGAGAAAGCCTGGTTGTTTCAGGTTGCGTATCACGAAGCGATGGCTGTTCGTCGCAAGGCCGGAATTCATAAGCGAGCCGTCAGTCGAGTAGAGAATCAGCTGAGGGCGACTGAGAATTCAGGAAGTCATTCAAAATCGAGGCCTGATGAAAATCTTCTCCAGTCGGAAACCGCCAAAGAAGTTCGCGCCGCTCTGGATGAACTGCCGGGAAATTTACAACAAGTTGTCTCCCTGAGAATCTACGAAGAGAAAACATTTCAGCAAATTGCTGATGAATTAAAGCTCCCTTTGGGAACCGTCCTGACGCGAATGCGTTCGGCATTACAAAAACTTCAGGTCGTTTTGAAACGCGATCTCGATCAATAAGTGCGATTCCAACTGACCGGGATCAGCAAAGTGATACTGATAGAAGAATCATGTCCGAGACCAACCACAATTCCGAACTGTTGCTTCAGGCACATCGCTATTTCACCGATGAAATGCCCGCAATTGAGCGTGCAAAATTTGAGGCAGGACTCAGTTCTAACCTCGCTGCCCAGGAAGCCTTGGCGGATGTCGTTTTGATTCAGCAAAGCCTGCAGTTGAGTGAGACCAAGACCTCTGTCACCTCTTCGCACACGAATGCTGTTTCGAACCTGCGAACTGTTTCAGGTGAGCAGTCTGCTCCGCATGCCCGGCGAAACATTGTTCGAATCGCAGCACTGTTGACGACATCCCTGGCTTTATTCGTTGTTGTCGTGATTGGTCTGATGGATCAAGCATCGACTTCAACTTCGCAAAATGTCGCTGAGGTCAGTTCAGAGAATCAATCAAAAGACCTCGAAGCGATGGCATTGTGGACGCTGATGAGCACTGACCAGCATCTGTCTGCGGAGTCAAATGAAGAGTCGAATTCAACACTCGCTGCGATGGAACTCGATGTTCCTGATTGGATGTTTGCAGCTGTTGAAGCATCCAGCCTCGAAGGCGATCTGGATTTCATGGATCATGAAGAAGATGGAGAGACCTTATGATTTTGCCTCGTCTTCTTCAAATTTGCACGAGAAGATTCACTGGCTTGTTTGCTGCTGGCCTGTTGGTAACTGTGCTGTTGACGCAGGTGAGTGTTGAGTCTCTTTTCGCCCAGCAGAAAGTTTCAGAACGTGTCTCGATGACGCCAGAGCGCGAAGCAGCGGCGCTGGCTTTTGCGAAGGAGCATCACGGCGAGCTTTCTTCCCTGTTGTCACAACTCAAAGAGATGTCTCCCGGAAAGTATGAGTCAGCGATCTCGGAACTCTTCCGCACCAGTGAACGCTTGTCGCGATACAAAGACCGATTGCCTGAGCGTTACAGCATGGAACTGGAACTCTGGAAGATCGATTCACGCGTCCGTTTGTTGGTAGCCCGTTCTGCCAGTGGAATGGAAGAAGAGACACGCGACCAGGTGAAGAAATTGCTGATGGAACGAAACCGGCTTCGAAAAACACTCTATCAAGCCGAGCAAAGAAAACTTCAGGAACGTCTCAATCGATTAGAAGAACAAGTTGCTCAACTGGAAGCTGAAAGTGAATCGATAGCAGATCGCGATCTTGATCGCTTAATGAAATCGGTTCGTTCGCGATCGATCACGCGTAAGAAAACGGTCAACTCGAAATCGCAAACGAACGCGAGACAAAAGGGGCCGACCCAGAAAGAAGCTTCGCAAAAAAAGAAATCTGCTTCGAGTCAAAAGTCCCCACCAGAATAAATTGAATCGACAAAGATTCGTTTCGCTGATCTTCGTCAATTGAAAAGGTTTTCAATGAACTCCATGAAACTCTCTCTCCTGATCCCGGTTTTCGCGGTTTTTGCCGCCTCGACGTTGCAGTCGATCGATGCTGCGGAAACGATCGAAAGTGTTCGTCAGCGATTTGAAGGTCAAAACGTTGAAGAAATCCCTGACTTCCAAAAGCACGTGGTCCCAATGATGGGGCGCCTCGGGTGCAATGGTCGTGCATGTCATGGATCGTTTCAGGGACAAGGTGGCTTTCGCCTCTCTCTGTTCGGCTATGACTTCAAAATGGATCATGAAGGGATGGGCGAGCGAATCGACTTGGATAAGCCGAGTGAAAGTTACGCACTCCAGAAGGCGACTCTCACAGAGACCCACGAAGGTGGGAAGCGAATGGATGTGGGGAGTTGGGAATACAATATCTTCTTGAACTGGATTAAGGGCGGAGCGAAACCAGTCGAGAGCCCGATTGAACTTGTCGAACTTGTGGTGACTCCCAAAGAAGTTGTCTTTTCTGGGAAAGGGCAAACAGAACCTTTGAAAGTCATTGCCGTTTGGAAAGACGGAACTCAAGAAGATGTGACCGTCATGTGTCGCTATACCACCAATGACGACATGATTTGTTCGATCAATGAAGATGGAGTTGTGTCGTCGGGAGAAGTTGGGGATTCACACGTTGTGGTCGCTTACGATAAAGCTGTCGTCCCGGTTCCTGTACTACGACCCGTTTCAGATCAAACGGGAGATCGGTATCCGCAAATCGCTGGACGGACTGACATCGATCAGCATGTGATTGCAAAACTGCGAAAGATGGGCATTGTTCCATCAGATGTATGCGATGATACGGAGTTCTTGCGACGGGTCAGTCTCGACATGACCGGCACGCTGCCGACTCCGAGCCAGGTTCGTGCATTTTTGGCTGACAGTTCTCCGAACAAGCGAGAACAGAAGATTGACGAACTCCTTGAAACTCCTGCTTACGCTGCCTGGTGGACAGTTCAGTTGAGCGACTGGACAGGCTGTTCAGATGCCTCTTTGAATAATGTCAACCCAGCTTCGCGTCAACGTGGTAGTCAAGATTGGTACGACTGGATTTACAAACGGGTCAATGAAAATGTCGCCTACGACGAGATCGTAGAAAATATTGTCGTCGCCAAAAGTCGTCAACCCGGTGAAAATTATCGTGAGTATTCCGAGCGCATGAGTCATTATGCTGCTGACAAAGACGCGTCCTTCGCGGACCAGGAAGGGCTCATCTATTTCTGGGGGCGAAACACATTCCGCCAAACTGAAGACCGCGCCATTGGGTTTGCTTACACCTTTATGGCAACACGAATTCAGTGTGCCCAATGTCACAAACATCCATTTGATGTTTGGACGCAGACTGATTTTCAGGAATTTGAACAGTTCTTTGCCCGGGTAAATTTCGCCAGGAATGGGTCTGACCGCGCGGAGTACAACAAAATGATTAAGGAACTCGGACTGGAAGGTCTGCGTGGAAACGATCAGCGACGAGCGGTTGAAAAAGCACTCAATGAAGGGAAGACGATTCCATTTCCGGAACTTGTGATCAACAAACCTCGTATCAGCCCGGCCGCCAGGAAAAAACAGCAAGCCGCAAAAGCGAAAGGTCGCAACGTGGCGATGCCTGGGAAATCTGCCAAGCTTCTGGGAGAGCAGGTCGTCGATGTTGATAACGTTGATGATCCACGAACTGCTCTGATGGACTGGCTTCGCCAAAGCCCAACACAACTCTTTGCGAAAGCGTTCGTTAATCGCGTGTGGGCCAACTACTTCAACAAAGGCATCGTCGAACCGACTGACGATCTCTCACTGGGGAATCCTCCGAGTAACGAAGCGTTACTCAATTACCTTGCACAAGGATTCATCGACAGTGGATACGACATGAAATGGGTTCACAAACAGATCTGTCTATCCGACACCTATCAGCGATCATGGAAACCGAATGAAACAAACATTCAGGACGAGCGAAACTTCAGCCGTTCTGTCCCGCGACGTCTCCCTGCAGAAGTGGCGTTCGATGCCCTCACGATGGCGACAACCAACGATGCACGTGCAAAAACGTTCTCCAGCGATTTGAAAGGTCGTGCCCTGACACGGACATCACCTCCACGAAATGCAAATTCTGGAGCCGACTATGCACTGGCGGTCTTTGGACGTTCAAGTCGCGAAAGTAACTGCGATTGTGACCGCTCATCTGAAGCAAGTCTGCTGCAAACTCTGTTTGTCCGTAACGACCGGGAGACGCTGGAGATGCTCGATGGTCGAGGGAGTTGGGTCGCGCAATTGACCGGTCGGAAACCTAATACAAATAATGCTTCCAACAATCGACAGGATAATCGTCGACAAGCGGGCGAACAGCAGTTTAAGAATCTCATGCGGCAACTGGTGAAAGCTAAGAAAGCCAAGGAGACCGAGCGAATCGCTTTGTTAGAAAAACGAATTGCGAATGTCGAACGACAGCTTGACAAGCTCCCCAAAGATGAGCCGGAAGCGAAGAAGTCAGCTGACTTTGTCGCAGACCAGGCAGTGGAAGAGGCGTATCTCCGCACCGTCAGCCGCTTTCCGACTGAGCAGGAACGGGAGATTGCATTGAGTTATGTCACTGGTTCGGAAGATCCGGGAGCAGGGCTCAAAGATTTGATGTGGGCGTTGATCAACACGAAAGAGTTCATGGTCAACCACTAATTCGCGACTTCAAGACAAAGTATTCATCGAACACAACTCATTTTCATACAGACACTTTTCAAGGAATTCTAAAATGGCTTTACATAAAACCTGTGATGGCCTGGCACGGCGTGACTTCCTCAAGGTGGGAGCAGTTGGCGCTTCGTCGCTTTCATTGGGCTCGTTTCTCAAGATGAGCGAAGCAGGGCAAGTCAACTCGGCCGCCAAAGCGAAGTCGGCAATCTTCATCGACCTGCCCGGTGGTCCGGCGCACAGCGATATGTTTGATCTGAAACCGAACGCGAGCGAAGAGTATCGCGGAGAGTTCAATCCGATTCAAACGAAAGTTCCAGGGATTGAAATTTCTGAGCACCTGCCAAAGCTCGCCTCTGCGATGGACAAGTTCGTCATCTTACGTGGAGTCAGCCATACGTTGGCTGCTCACCGTCTGGGATCAGAATACGTCAACTGTGGGAACCGACCGCTCCCTTCTCTCTCGTTTCCGAGTTACGGTTCAGTCGTCACCAAAGAAATGAGTGGTCCGGCAGACTTACCACAGTTTGTCTCTATTCCCCGGTCGTCACAAACTCCGGGCTATCTGGGTGTGAAATACGCTCCGTTGCATACCAATGCAACTCCTAGCCCTGGTCGTCCATTTTCAGTCCGAGGGATTACTCTCGGGAATGGTCTGACTGTGACTGATGTCGAAAAACGACAGGGACTTCTTAACAATCTGGATACAGCTTTCGCTGGATTTGAGAAAGAGAATCAGCTTCTCGAAGGTCTGGATCGTTTCTCTGAGCAAGCCTATTCGATGATCACATCCAAGCGTGCTCGGGATGCCTTTGATGTGAATCAAGAGAACAAACAGTTCGCTGCTCAATATGGTGAAGGAGCATTCGGCCAAAGCTGTTTGCTTGCAACCCGACTTGTTGAGTCCGGCGTTCGCTTTGTGACAGTTTCCACTGGTGGATGGGATACTCATCGCGATAACTGGAATAAGCTCAAAACAACACTCTTGCCGAGTTTCGATGAAGGTCTTTCAGCACTCCTCAACGGGCTGCATGAAAAAGGTTTGCTCGAATCGACCGCTGTTTACGTGACTGGCGAATTCGGACGAACACCTAAGATTAACACCGAACGTGGTGGTCGCGATCACTATCCTCGCTGCATGTTTATGCTGATGGCGGGTGGTGGAATTTCTGGTGGACGAGTGCTTGGTGAATCCGATGCGAATGCAACGGAACCGCTCAACGATGGATTCTCTCCAGACGATGTCGCGGCTTCGTTCTACCACAACCTGGGGATTGATCACACCAAAGAGTACAGCACCAATACTGGTCGACCTGTGATGATCGTTCGCGAAGGAAACGTGATCGAAGAGCTGTTCGCTTAACAGATCACTTTCACTTGAGTTCTTATTATGTGCACTGACTCTGTGCATGGATTAGCACCGCTCATTTGAGAGCGGTGCTCTGGCGAACTGCGCCAACATCGTTTTGCTTGAAGAGAATGATCTTGTGCGGAATTTCTTTTCCGACAATTCAATTCTCGGAACTTTTTCAGCATCTTTCGGTTTCAAGTGGTGTCCACTTTCCCTTTCCTTCTCTTGGAAGAATTTCAATGAAAAAAGTGCTCTTTACGATGTGCCTTGCGTTGGGCGTGGCAGTGACTGCTCTCTCAGCAAATGCTGAAGAAAAACCTAAGGGTGAAAAGAAACCCGACCTCGAAGCGGTTTTCAAAAAACTTGACAAGGACAAAAGCGGCGACTTGACACTGGAAGAGTTCAAAGGCAAACGAGACGAAGAAAAAGCAAAGAAAGCCTTCGCGCGACTCGACAAAGACAAGAACGAAAAACTCTCGCTCAAAGAATTCAAAGAGCGAGGAGAGCGCAAGCCAAAACCAAAGACTGACAACTAAAACAATTCCAACATTGGACTTCACGTTCTGCTTCAAGGCGAGCAGCCTATGAAGTCATAAACAGGTTTTCGAAGCAGCGGGATCGTCCTTAAAGGATGGTCCCGCTTTTTTGTTATGATTGCTTTCGTCAGCCATATCAGTTGGTTGGTGAAATCGGCTGCGTGAATTGAAAATTCATAGGGAATCGGCGACGCTATGCCCGTTGGTCATCGCCATGTTTTCATGAGCAGTTTGCTCTACCGTGTGCCTGTGTCGACCGCATTCACCAGTAAAATTGCTGTTTGCTACGAGACTGAAAGCGAGCACCAATTCGAAAAATGCTATAAGGATTACTCACATGCGTCGTTGGATTCAAACTCTTTCGCTGATTCTCTTGGTCGGCGGAAGCTTTCCGCTCTCTCTGCAAGCTGAGGGAAAAGATGGAACTCTGGACATCTACTTCATTGATGTTGAAGGGGGCGCTGCCACGTTGATTGTGACTCCAGTCGGCGAATCCATTCTGATCGATTCAGGCTACCCGGACTATAACGGTCGCGACCGAGACCGCATCCTGGAAACTCTCAAAGATCAGGCGGGACTGGACCATATTGATCATGCCGTTGTAACGCATTGGCATCTCGATCATTACGGAAACCATGCAGCCTTGGCCGCATTGATTCCAATTCACAACTTCTGGGATCGTGGAATTCCTGATGCTCTTCAGGAAGATAAAAAGTTCGACGAACGCATCGCGAATTACCGTGCGGCTTCGCAGAACAAATCTAAAACACTCCGTGCTGGTGAGACGTTTGATTTTGATTCAAATGGCACGCCATTGAAAATCACCATTGTCTCAGCGAGCAGAGAGGTGATCGAGAATACAGGGAAGCCGAATCCATTTGCGAGTGAGCACAAACCGAAACCAGTCGACAAGTCCGACAATGCCAGCAGTGTGGGGTTTCTCTTAGAGTTCGGAGATTTCCGTTTCTTGTGCTGTGGTGACCTGACCTGGAATATCGAGGCAAAGTTAGTCACTCCGAATAACCCGATCGGACAAGTTGACTTGTTTATGGTGACGCATCATGGGCTGTCGGCAAGCAATAACCCGGTGTTTGTCAAAGCGATTGATCCTGTTGTGGCTGTGATGTGTAATGGGCCAACGAAAGGGGGACATGCCGAAACGATCGCAACTTTGAAAGCGTGCAAGTCCTTGAAGCACTTATATCAACTTCATCGAAATGTCACTCTAGGAGCAGATGAACAGACACCTGCGGAGTTCATCGCCAATTCAGAGCCGACCGTGAACTGTGAGGGAATCGGCGTCAAGGCGACAGTCGCTGCCGATGGAACCAGTTATACGGTTCAGATTGGTCAGGCAGGCACGCGAAACGAATACGAGTCTCGCAGTTCCAAGCATTGAACCCTTGTTTCCAATTCCAAAAACTTTGCCGAAGCCCGCTCGAGAAAGAGCGGGCTTTTTTTTTGAAGCCTTAAAGAAAAGATGCCTGCGTCGCAGGGTGTGGTAAGTTTGAAGTGGGTCCACCACCCTTCGCAATGACAAGTCAAATCGTAATTGCGAAAATCATGAGTGTTTTCGCTGCGACGGTTTTTTCCGTCGCAGCGACCTCATTTTTCATTCAAGAGGTTTGGGATGTTTTCGACGAAAACAATTTGCACGGTCTGCTTTGTTTCGCTTATGAGTCTGTATTGTGGAGACTCATCGGAAGCGAGCGATCCATATCATGTTGTGAAACATGGGAAGCATATCAAGCATGGTGGCTCGAGCTATTATGCACCGGCTCCTTATGGAGGTGTCTATTCCAATTACGGGTACGGCTACGGATCGTTTCAGTCTTCGCAACAATATTCTCAGCAGTATGCTCCTCAGGTCTCTGCTCCTGCGGTGAATATGTCGCAACCCGCCCCTCCTCCAGGAACGATCGGGCAAACATTCATCCTGCCTTCAAGGCCTGTCCCAGTTGAGAAGCATCCTCGCGTGGGGATGATTGATGTTCGAATTTCTGACGCCAAGGATGTTGTCGTTCATGATATGAATCCGATGCGAACTGAAGCGACCATTGATGGATTTCGAGATGCAGAGGACCCTAACATCTGGCACTTTGAAACCAAGCCCCTCTATCCAGGGCTCGATCAAATCTACCGAATTCAGGCGAAAGTGAAGAATCCCGACGGAACAGAAAAGAAGGTGGAACGCTATGTTCGACTGATCATGGGACGTGTCGTCGAGATCAAGATTGAATCCTGATGTAATAAGGTCGATCAAAATAAGTTGTTTTGGCGGTACGCATTCCCCTTGCGTGCCGCCTTTTTTCGTGTGTGATTCGGATGAAAGCAGCGATCGAAATCGACTTCGTGATTCTGGATGTCGTTTCAGGGGCCGCGATGCGTTATTCCTGACTCAGTACGCAACGGAATCCAACGGCATCGTCTCGACCCGATTTGGGGAAAGGCAAGCGAGTGGAGGATGTTAAGCGAGAAGCTGGGTCTTTCCAGGAACCACCACGAATCGTGGCGAAGTTCTCGTCACTCTTTGTGTTCTCGGAGTAGTTGGGCTTCCAGTCATCCGAGCAGTATTCCCATAAGTATCCATGAACATCGTAGAGTCCCCAGGGATTGGGTTTGAGGACGCCCACTTCTGGGTCGTTGCCAGCTGCATTCCCGGTGTGCCAAGCGTATGGATCAAGCAGGGTGGCTTTGTTTCCGGCATCTTCAGGAAGTTGAGCCTTCTCTCCAAAGCTGTATGCTGATGTTGAGCCTGCACGTGTGAAGTATTCCCATTCCCGCTCAGTGGGCAATCGAACGACTTGTTTTGGTTCAATCAATTTGTGTTGGACGAGTAGATTGGTGACTTTCGTGCAGAACTGTTCAGCCTCTGCGAAGGTCATTCGTTCGGCGGAATTTCGTGGCCCCTTCCAGCGACTCGGGTTGCTGCCCATGACGGTTTCATACAGGTTTTGATACACCTCGTATTTGGAAACCAAGATTTTTTTTGTGAACTCGACTTCGTGAACTGGACGTTCGGATTCGGGACCAAAGGTGGAACCAATCGAGACAGCTTTTGGAAACTTGCCCTCTCCGGGAGTGATCTCAATGAACTCGCTACGAAAAGTTTTCAGGATATCCAGAGTTCCAGGAGAGTTTTCTTCTTCAGCAAATGATTTCAACGGAACCAACATGATCACGAGCGATGCGATGTAAAATCGGGACTCCGTAAGCCGTAAGAATTGCAACATCAGATTATCCTTCAGAGTCGCTATGTGGCGATACTATATGAGTTTCGGAGGCTTCGTGTGTGATGGGTAAATGTATCGATGACCGAACATGCAGATCACGCTGAGGAAACGGGATCTCGATTCCAGCTTCATTGAACCGTCGATTGATTTCCACGTTCAGTTGGTGAATCGTTTCTATTCGATTATCCAGGTTAGGAAGAAATGCCCGCAGTGTGAAATTAAGAGAGCTGTCACCAAACGTGTCGAATGTGACCGCAGGTGAAGGGTCTCTCATGACGTGTGGTTGCTCACGGATGATTTTCAACAACATTTCTCGAACAATTTCGGGATCTGTTCCGTAGGCCACTCCAACCTGAAGGACGATGCGAGTTGTGCTGTCAGAGAGTGTCCAGTTGAGTAACTTTCCGGTGATGAACTCGCGATTGGGGACAATGTATTCTTTACGGTCCCAGTCAATGATTGTCGTCGAGCGAATTCGAATCCTGTTGACGCTGCCGGAGACTCCGTCAATGGTCACGACATCACCGATACGGACCGGTTGCTCAAACAGAATGATTAGACCAGACACAAAGTTGGCGAAGATTTCTTGCAGACCAAAGCCGAGTCCAAAGGTCAAGGCAGCTGCTAACCATTGAACTTTATCCCATCCAATATTCAATGGTTCGCTGATTGCCAGAATTCCGACGACTGCGATTCCATATTGAATCAATGCGCCGATCGCATATCGGCTCGATTTTTCGATAGGCAACCATTCGAGCAGTGTGATCTGCAGGAGCCCGGGGATGTTTCGAGCGGCTGTTGCCGTGAGAATCGCCATGACAATTGCGACAAGGAGATTGGGAAGCCGGAGCTCAGTTCCTGGCAGGGTGAAGTCATCGAAGTAATGGAGTGCAGGCAGAACATCGGTCCAGATAAACCAAACACCGACAAGCAGGAAAACGACAACACTTGTGTTGAGAAGTCTTCGTGATTGAGCGCTGACCTCCGCAAGAATCGACTTGCTTTCCTGTAGTTCGGTCGTTGTTTGCTTCCTGGAAGTTTCATTATCCTTGCTGATTTTCGCAAGTGCAGCTCGTGCTTCGCGTGCTTCGGAAATAGCTAAACGTCGGTGGCGAAAAGTCAGCCAGCGAAGAAAGAGTGCCCGGACGAAAAGTACGCCAAAGATGAGCATGATCGTTTCGGCAAGTTTCAAGGCAAGCCGGTCAGAAGCGTACGTAAATCCAGAAGCTGTCAGTACAGCGAGCATTACCGGAACGGCAATGGAGAGAAAATATAAGATCGTTGCTAACCGGTCGGTCCAGCCATTTCGACTTGCGCTGACCCAGGGGCTGATCGCCCCTTTTTCGTTATCGACAAGTTGGTGAAGCACCGATGCCAGGATCAGGTAAATGCCAATGGAAAATATGCGTGAGAGTGATTCCGGTTCCCCCTCTGAATTCCATGCAGTGAGAATGGCGATCAAGACAACGAGTGGTGTCACGTAAAAAAGAAACGATTGCGTTTGTTTCGTGACGACTTCACAAGAATGTTTCGGCCAACTGAAGTGTGACTGAGCCAAACCTTGTGGACGGTGTACGTTGCGTATGAAATCGATGCAGAACAGCCCAGCTGCCACAATGAGTAAATTTGATGAGAGATTCAGGAAGTGTGGAAAGTGCGGAAGGTTGGGGTCAAGGAGGTTGGAAGCGACACTCAACCTCCAGCCAACAAATAAAATTGGCAGCGGCAAAATTATTGACTTGCTGAAAGTCATCAGCATGGCCTGGACGGTCGGTTTCATTGATGTATTGAGCCGACTCGTTGCTTTTTTGCCCGTTTGCTGAATCTGTCTTGTTTGCCGGGACTGAGTGGAAATTAAGAATCCCCAGATCACGATCATGAGCGAATAGACGAACAGGTGCGACCAAAAATCGGTGAACAATAGCCCAATGAGTCTTCGCCAGATGTCGGAATCAACCAGGAGCCGTATGCTGCTGACATCAACTGTCAGCGTTTGAAACGACAATGGATCGTGGCTGCGAATCCAGAGGACGCGGCGATCGATGTAGTTTGTGAATTCATCGCTGAGCTGAATGAGAAAAGCTTGTTCTGCATCGTAGTTGTCGAGTTCTTCCGCGTACTGATCATAGATCAAAATGACACGATCAAGCGCTTCTCTCTGTTGGGTCAGTGCCTCTCTGAGTCGAAGTTCAATCGGATCAGCCTTGTGTGCATCCTCGTCAGAGATCTCGATGTCATTGTTCGATCGTGGCAAAACCTCAGCGATTTCGTCTTCGATATTGTCGAGTTTTTTTCTTTCCTCGCGTTTTTCGAAATAGTGAATTTGCGTCTGTTCGTACGTTTGAGAACGACTGCGAATTTGGTTGGTCAGAACGTCAACGTCTGGGAGATTTGAGCGTTGTTGTCGTAAGCGAATTCCGAATGATCGACTTGAACCGATGCGGCTTTCACGGCTTTTGACCTGTGAGAGTGATTCGGCGAGCGATTCTCGTTCTTCCCTCGATTCGGAAATTTGTTTTTGCAGGGCTTGCAGTTTGTTTTGCACGTCGAGTTCGACGTCAATGATTTTCGTTGTCTCTGTGAGAATCCCGGCAAGTTCTTTCTTCCAGGGCTCTCCCGATTCTCGAGCCCGCTCGGCCTCTTGTGTGATATCTTCCTTGAGCGTCTTCGCGTTTTCCCGTCTCGCTGTATTGACCGCATCCGTGTAGGTCTGAACTTCTTGCTTAAGGCGTTCAACGCGAAGGTTCGCGAGTTCCAGTTCCATTTGTGAAAGTGCAGCAGCTTCTTTGGCTCTGCTCAATGAGAGCTCGGTTTGCAGCATCGTCGGTTCGAGCTCTAGCCGTTTTTTTGTCGCGAGTAACGAGGCCTGTTCTGCTTTTGTGATCAGCGTACTTTCTTCCGCTGAAGGAAGTTGTGCAAGTTTCTTCTTGGCTGCTTCAAGTTCTACAGGAATCGCAGCGAGACGTTCTTTCTTGGTACGCTGTCGCTCGGTTCGACCATCGATACGCGTTTCGAGGCTAGTGAGAGTGGTTTGAGCCTGCGTCAGTTCTGACTTCTTGACGGCAAGATCCTGTCCGAGTTTGACGAGATCTTCATCACTGGATGGGGTTTCGGGTTTCTTCTTCTTGAGGTCGGCGAGCTCGGTTTGAATCTGATTTCGGTTGTCATCAACTTTCGAAAGATCGATCTTTGCTGACTGTTCCCGATTCGTAAATTCAGAAGCCATTGATAACTCAACAATGGCGTTCTGAATAAAACTGAGTGCTGCTTGTTTCTCTTCGTCTTTCAGATCCGCGGAAGACTCGATTTGTGACTTCAGTGAGTCAACTCCTTCGCGTGTCACAGACTGGTCGCGCGATAATTCATTCTCAGTGGGAGATTGCTCGATGACTGGAAGTTGCGCATACGCAGTCTGAAGGGAGAGTGAGCTCAGAAAAAGACACGAAAGCAGCGGAAAAAGGGATGTCAAACGCATAATATTGTTTCGATTATCATCCATGAAAAAGGAAAATCTCAGGGCTTCGCGAACTGCCGTTTGCAGCCAAAGCGGAAGGCAAATCTGAGAGTTGAGTGCGAATGAGGTCGCTGGTCAGGGGGCGACATAATTAGAACTGATCCTGAAACTTGAAATTGCTCTCTCAAACGTTGAGGAAAGCATCTATTCCGGAGGTTTTCGGACTGGTTCTAGCAAGTGTATCAACTGAAACCACGAACTTCCCCTCGTGAGCCAAACGCTTTGTAGCGTCTCCGCTTGCTATGGTGCTCTTTCCAAATGGTCGGATTGGTATGTCGCGATGCGATGCTACTTCAGCAGATCACCTGCGTCTGGCGATCACTTAACGAGTTCGACTTCCACTGTATGGCGTTTCCCATTTCGAATATACGTTAACGGAAGCCTGTCTCCAATTTTGTAGTTCATCTTGATATCAAGATTCCACTGCTGATTCGTCATCGCGATCGGCTTCCCGTCCATCTCGATCAAGACATCTCCAACGCGGATCCCGGCTTTCTTAACAGCCTGCCCGGGGGCTTTTGATCCGTTAATATATTTGACTTCCAAAGCTCCCTGAGATTCGGGGATGTTCAGCGATTTTCGTTTTTTCTCGTCAACAGGTGGAGCCCAGGTATTCAAGTTTGGTGTTACGGACCAGTTCGAACCCCTCCAGGATGCATCAGTGACTTTCCAGCCTTTCTTTAACGGAATTTCGTGCGCTCCGGTTTGGCTTCCGGTGATCTTCAGCGACACATCATCGTTCGGGAGATGGTGCAGAACAAATTGGATGTCTGCAATCGAAGCAATGGCCTGTCCGTTGACTGACTTGAGTTCTTCGCCAACTTTTAACCCAGAGTGCGAGGCTGGTCCCTGAGGGTCAATCGATTCAATTTTGGTGCCGTGGTCGCGGACGATTTCGAGACCGATGTTCTGGGGTAAGGGGTAGCGATAAAAATTGTCGTTCGTAAACGTCCCTCTTTCCTGAGCGATGCGATTTTCTGCATCGTGAATCATGTGGCAATGTATGCAGTTTTTGCGAGTGGTCAGTCCTTCGAGCGAGGCTGCGTTCGCCATTCCGGGGAGTTCAAGAGCCGAGCGGATTTCCTTTTTAGGTCCTCGTTTTTGTGCAAGGCTCTCTTTGTTATTGGGGTAATTTTTGTGCAACTCCAGCACTCGTTCCATCGTGTTTTTGAGTCCCGTGATGGAGTTGTAGGCGTCGGCGCCTTCAGCACTTTGAGTTCCGTAGCGAGCATAAACAGTCCCGTCTGCGTTGATGAACATGGCTGCCCAGTTGAGATCATGGTCAAATTGAAACTGATCCAGATCGACAGCTTTCATTTCAACTTGTCGAACTGGAATGAAATGTTTCTTCGCCATGTTTGCGATGGTGTCGCTTCCGTTTGCGACCTCCGCATCGAATCCTTTGCAGTCACGACACGGGACGCAACGGAAGGTCACGAACAGTGGCTTGTTTTCTTCTCGAGCCTGAGCGAGCGCACTTGGAATGTCGTTGTAGGTCCAGAGATCCGTTACTTCTCGAGCGTGGTCATCGTTGATGGCTTCCAGAAGCTGCGGGAGTTTGTCAGCAGCGAGGATTGGTGAAGCCCAAGCGAACAAAACGAAGAGATTGATAATAAACTTCATTTCGCAACATCCTGATCTTGAGAGCTAGGGGAACTTTGAGAAAAATCAACGTTGACGATAGCAGTTCGCGTCACCAGCGTCACGACTCCGGACTCGATATTTCCGCTCACGCTGTATTTCACAACTGGGCTCAATGATTCCGCTTTGTACAGCAATTTTCCTGTTTGGCGATTGAAGAGTTGAATACGGCTTCCGGGAATTTGGTCGTCCATCGCCTCTTCAGGGAAGCGTGTTTCTGCAGTGACAAAAACAGGCAAGTCGACAGGTTGATCCACGGAGAATGCGGAGTTTTCGAGATTCGATTCCCAACGCAAGCTTCCATCATTCCGACTGATAGAGATGATCGGGCCATTGACCATCACCCGCCGATATCCATCGTGCTGCTGGCTGGCATTCAATAGCCGTTCGTCTTCAATCGTTCCGGAGAGAACAATCAGAATGTCTTCTTCTCCCACGCTGCTGACAATCTTCGAGATAGGGTCAGGCAATTCAAGTTCGTGTGTCGCGACAGTTTTTCCACTTTGAGTCTCCACGATTTCAAGACTTCGGTCCGCTCCCAAAACTCCTGTCCAGCGTCCGTCTAGCTCGAATGGAATTGATCCCGCTTTCCATTCTCGACTCCAGACGACCTGCCCGGAGGCAAGGTTCAGCCATGTGAGCTTCAATGGGGTTTGGCTTGCCTTGAGCTCTTTCAGACTCGGGACGTCTCCTTCTTCGATGAGAAGATGTGTGCCGGAAGAGAAGAGGATTGAGTCCAGACTGATGGGAGCATCTCGTTGTTCGATTACGCTTCCATCCAAGGCGGAATAACTTTGCAGCCGGCCCGTTTTCTCGCTGAGGACGCATACTGTCTTTTCATCACCAAAACAGAGTGCCTGTTGCGGCAGGTCATAGCGTCTCCAAAGTTCCTCTCCGGTTGCTGTTTCATATGCAACGAGCATTCCTTTTTGTTGAATGCAGAAATATCCTGCGCGGACCGGTCCGACGATCGTTGCAAAATGCCCAAACTCGTTCATTCGCTCAGCGGGAGGCCTGGGGGAACTTCGCCTTTCCGGAACTTCGCGAGATTGAAATGAGAGCATGTGATTCGTGCGGTCTCCGAGTGTGTCAATCGTTGCTCCGCGTGGAGGCCACAGCAGCTTCGCACCCCGATGGCCATCTGCATTGAGTGGGCTGATTCCATAAACTTCAGAACCGATTTGAGCAACGATAAACCCGTTCACGTTCCATGCTTTGACGAGTTCGTGTTCCAGACGCAAGACGCGGTCACTTCGAGGTAAATAAGCAGGCCAGGGGCGTTCCCATCGCTTTCCTGAAAACCTGACAGCTCGGTGCCCCGGGAATTCAATATCGATGTTAAGGCCCACATGGGGGGTTCCGTCAATGTTCCGAATCGTAATTGGATCGAAGTAAAGATTGCTCGAACCACGAGCCGTCTGTTGAATAGTTGGCTCCTTAACAGGCCAGCTTGATGGATCTGAGTTGGATTGAGGTTCAGGAAGGAAAATCGATTTCGCCGCGACCTGCTTGTAATCGAGAAGTCGTTGGCTCAGGGCTGATTGCAGACTCTCTGGCTGGTCATTCTCGACCTTTTCAACTTCGAGAGACCAGGGTGTCGAAGAAAG
Source organism: Thalassoglobus sp. (assembly GCF_048270125.1). Classification (NCBI taxonomy): domain Bacteria; kingdom Pseudomonadati; phylum Planctomycetota; class Planctomycetia; order Planctomycetales; family Planctomycetaceae; genus Thalassoglobus; species Thalassoglobus sp. The sequence continues at coordinate 358,126 of NZ_JBLWTN010000002.1, forward strand.
AATCTGTGCGAGAAACTCGCTTTCCTCAGGGCTGTCCAGCAGTCGATGCTGGAAGGCTGAGCGGAGTGAAACTCTGATGCGTTCTCGGTCCTCGTCAGACAGCGACTTCGCCGCTTTCGCCAGTTGGGCAGCGACCCAACGATCTATTCGAAAACGCCGCATCCTCTCGGTTGCAAAACCTTCAGCGATCGGGCGGGTGAACTCTTTCCCGAGAAGTACAGCGACTCGTTCCCACTGCTGAGTTTTCAGGGCCAGCTCAAGATTTGCCCTGAACCAGGACCGGATGAACTCCGGCTTGTGGATCTGTTCTGAAGGAGTCGACGTCGATTCAGTCTGAATTGAGTTCGAATCATTCGTGACAGATTGTCGAATGAATTCCTGAGTCAGTTGCAACTCGTTTTCGCGATGTCCATCCGCAACTTGCGGCGCTGCGTGTTTCGCTTGGTCTCCGTTGTGAACTGTGATGTCCAAGTTCGTAAGTTCTGCGGCCTCGTTTGCCTCAAGTTCTGCCAAGACCCGTAGGGTCGGTGAGAGTTGTTCGTGATCGACGGCAGCATGACCAATACGTTGCAGCTTTCGCATTTCTGAAAAGCTGGCTTCGAACAAGGCTCCATCATGGGTGAGGAAATTTCTTGGTCGCTGCAAATCGGTGACGTTGTATGGAACCCATTTCGAAAGCAGGTTGAAACGGGAATGCTCTGCTTCGCCCGACTCCAGATTGATAGACGTCCAACCCTGTTCGCTGTCAGGAAGAAGATAGTCTGTTGCTGATGAGACGCCTCGGCCAGCAGGGACATTGAGAGGTGTTTCCCACAAAAGTTTGCCAGTTTGAACATCCAGGCATCGAGCCGAGTTGGCTCCGATGAGCAGAACACCATGCTGAGAACTTGCGGTCGCAATGTACAGCGCGTCCTCTCGATCAACGGTCCAGAGAACATTCCCTGTCTGCCGATGGAACAGTGTCAGTTGCTGACCTTCGGGGCTGGCGAATGCAACATAGTCTTCAAATATGAGCGTTTGAATTTCATGCCATTCGGACCACCATTGAAAGCCAGTGAGGCCGAGCTTGGGGTGAAGAAGTCCGGTCCCAGATTTTGGGACGTCGTGTCTGGGATATCGATACGCCCAATCCACGCTCCAATCGACGAGATTCACCACCGCAAGCAAGCCAGCCGATGTTGGGCAATACGCCTTTCCATCAGAGATTTGAATCGTACAGGCAATGGACTGTCGGCGGTCGTCACGTTTCTCGAGCGTGGTACTTTCAATCGAGCGAGAGACCTCAGCGAGCATTAACCGTCGTATCAATTTTCCGGTGCTTTTATCAAGTGCCAGTAAATTGATTTGAGATGTATGTCTGAACTCCGCCAGAACAAGTAGCTCTTCGCCGAAGACGATAGGGGGACCGCAAAGGAAGGCTCGGGATTTTGCCAACGAACCGTTCGTCCAAACTTCTTCTCCCGTTGCAAGATCCAGACAGGTCAGGCGGTTTGCTGTTTTTCGGTTTTTCTTCTTGGCATCGAATTGGCTACCCTCTGCATTCGCTTCCGTGAGGAAAAGATGTGTCCCGTCACTCGCCATTTTGGAATAGAGCGATTCACCAAAAATGCGAAAGAGAGTGGATCGAGTGAGATTCCAGGAGCGGAGCGGGCTCTCAACTTTACTGAGTTTTTTGAGAATCCTTGCTCCGTACTGATCGAGTGGGCGACTCCATACGAGTGTGCCATCGTTGATTCGGCGAGCTTCGATTTGGATTGGAGTGACAGTGATAAGCAAATCATTGTGGAAGATTGCTTCCCAGGGCGAGAAGGGTGACAGCCCGTTTTCACGAAGGTCTCGCTGCCCTGCCTGAATTGTTTGAATTGCTCCTTCAGAGAGTTTGTAGTCAGTCGTCCAGGCGGGAATGATCGAAGGGCGAAAACCTTTATCGAGGAGTTGTTTTTCAGGTTCGCGCTGATGAGTCGAGCTACCACTGCTCGGAAGTTGACCCTGATCCCATTGTGCTGCATTCCAGAGCTTGCGAGCGAACTCTCCCGAAGTTGTCAGTGGGTATGTCGAGGCAACAACTTTCAGGAGTTGAAGATCATTCGACTCTTTCGCGGCTTGAAGTTGCTCATGCGCTTCCGGTTCGGCATGTCTTCGATAAGCTTCCAGAACCGAACTCGGCTGTTCGAGCAGCAAGGCTCGGGAGAGCGCGCGAGGTTGGTGCAAACTGCCTTGGTAGAGGACAAGCCCCGGCTTTTCTTCTTTGAGGACTTTCTTGATCAGTTCGGCAATTCGAGCATCGTTATTGGAGTGAAGCTCTGCCGGGATGGATTGAATCGTTCGTTCTAATTCTCGATTTCTTGGAACCGAAGCAGAGAAAGAAAAGTTGAGTGGCTCGGTCGATTGATCCGGTTTAGGGACTTTCTCTGGTCGGGTTTCGGATACTTTCGATTGTTGAGGAGTCGGAGTCTGTTGAGAGGGAGCATCTGGGCTGAGGGTAGCGATTGTGAACATGCACAACGCGACTCGCAGCCAAAATTGTCGACTGTCGGGGAAGTTATAAGAACCAGGATGGACGATCCCGGCTGACGGTCTATTCAAATCAAACTCCTAAACTCCGCTTGAGTTCGTCGAGGTCATCCCGCATGTCGTTGACTATTTGTCGAAGTGACTCAACCTCAGAGCGAAGGCTGGCTGTTTCGTCGCGTACATGATTCAGTTCGTTAGATGAAGGTGACGTCGCAACCGGTTGCTGCGCCACCTGAGCGCCTGCAGGACGTTGAATTGGTGCAGCAGCTTCAGTGGGCATGGCCTGCATCGTCTCGAGTTGCTGGCCCTCAGACTCGAGGTACATATTGTGATCGACTTCGATTCCGCGGCGTTCGAGGTCTCCACTCGCCTGGATGAACCCTTGTTCCAGTAATGAACTGAGTTCGTTGCGAAGTTCGGTCAAGCTCTCAATGGGAACCATTCGACTTGCTCGTGACCGGAGTTCTCCCAGTTGTTGTTTTCCTCGCAGGAATAATTCCGCCATGATCGCGAGTTGTGGCTCGTTGAATGGGAATCGCCTGCGCATGTAATGTCGAAATCGTTCCGTTCGACCGGACTCTGGATGGACGACTGCGATCAGGCCTAACTCTCGGAGTTCGTCGAAGAGATCCCAGACAGCCCCTTCTGTGTAATTCGTTACGGGGTCACGATTACTCTTCTGGTTCGCTCCAGTGGTGGAAGCTTTCAGAGTCAGCGGATATTGATCCGGAGTCGTCAGCCCCTTTTCGATCAGGACTCCCAGGACTCTCCGTTGCCCTTTTGTCAGCTGGCGAACTAATGGGGCTTCTTCGTCAAACCGATTTTCGTACGATCCGCTCATATTTGTTTTAACCATCCAATGATTATGCGGTGATGACAGATTCCCTGTCTTCTCTCTCAAAACTCCGCGGCCGAGGACTTTCTCTGCGAACAAAAGTCCAAAATCAAATTTCCGCAGCAGTTGTAGAGATTTCTCTGGGAGAGAAAATACCAGTTCTGAGCTTTGGAATCAAAATCGATTGTGAAATTGAGACCCAAAGTCGAGAATCGCGTGCCGACACTTCCCTCGAGCAGGCAAAAAGAGTGTCATTGGTCCAAGACCTTCCGGAATCCGCGGAGTCCTCCTGAATCTGTTATGACGAGTCTCAGGAGTTCGGCTCATTTCAGAGGTTTTGGAATAGGTGTTAAAAGCATGAGACGGAAGTCTTGAATTCGTACAATAGAGACACTATTGTGCGGGACTTTCCACTCCGGGTGGAAATTAGAGAGACGTATTGTATACCTGTGTACACGTGAAGATTGCCGTGTTCGGGTTGTTTGGTGATACGCTTTTTGAAGTAACTCTTCTGAAAACAAACAGTTATGTCTACGATCGAGAAAATTGAAGCACAAACTCGTACTGTCCAAGGTACGACAGCGAGTCGCCGTCTTCGAACTGAAGGGATTGTTCCCGGAAGTTTGTATGGGCATAAAAAAGGTGCGGTCTGCATCCAGTTGCAAGGTGATGTTGTACATGCCTTGATCAAAGACGGTTCAAAGGTCGTAGACCTCGAAGTCGATGGGGAAGCAGAAACCGCTTTGCTTCGTGATGTCCAGTGGGACACATTCAGTAAACACATTCTGCACGTCGATTTTCTTCGCGTGGATCCTAACGAGCGGATTCAGGTTGAAATTCCCGTGATTCTACGTGGAACTTCTCCAGGCGTACTGGCAGGAGGTCTTCTTGACCATCAAATGCACGCTTTGGAAATTGAATGTCTGGCAGTTGAGATCCCCGATTCAATTCAGGTTCGAATCGGAAGCCTCAACATCGGGGATGCAATTCACGTCGGTGATCTTCAAGATTTACCACGTGGAGTCAAAGTCATCAGCCCTGAAGATTCAGTTGTTGTTCAAGTTGCTGAAGCTGTTAAAGAAGAGGCTGAACCGGCTGCAGACGATGAAGCGGCAGGTGAAGAGGGAGCAGCTGAGGGTGATGAAGCACCTGCTAAAGAATAGTATTGATAGTCAGGCTCTGGCAGGTTCGAAGCCGTGAAAATCGTCGTCGGCCTTGGTAATCCAGGGAAAAAGTACGTGGGAACACGGCATAACATCGGTTTTGATGTTCTGGCTGTATTAGCCCAGAGGTTTTCAGCGGATCGCTGGAAATCAAGTTTTGAGGCAGAGGTGACTGAAATTCAAATTGGTTCCGAGCGAGTGGTACTTGTCGCTCCTCAAACCTTCATGAATCTCAGTGGTCGTAGCGTTCGTGCAGTTGTGAATTTTTATAAAGTTTCACACAGCGAATTGTTACTCGTTCATGACGATATGAATCTGCCAACTGGTCGCTTGCGTCTCCGGGGAACTGGATCTGCAGGAGGCCAGAAAGGATTGCAAAATACAATCGACCAACTTGGGACTTCAGATTTTGCTAGACTCAGAGTTGGAGTCGGACGTCCACCTGGAAAAATGGACGCAGCCAACTACGTTTTGCAAAAGTTTAGTAAGTCCGAGTTTTCCAAAATGGAACACTGTGTCGAACGAGCAGCATCTGCTGTTGAATGCTGGGTTCAGGATGGCGTTGAAAAAGCCATGAATGAGTTCAATCAAACAGCACCAGAAGATGGTGAATCTTTGTGATTTCACAAAGCCTGCAGAAAGCTCGACAAAGACTTTAAGATCATTTTTTCAACAAGTTCAAACACCAACTGCAAAGCTGTCATTCCGGGACAGTCTGGATCAAGAAGAAATCAAGGGGAAGACATTGGCTGAGCGACTTTATGAATGTATGTTCCTGCTGGATAGCGGTCGCTACGCACAGGACCCGCAAGGAACTGAGAAAATCGTTCAAGAGATTCTGGAACGATGCGAAGCAGAACTCGTTGTTTCAACACCATGGCAGGAAGGCAAACTTGCCTACGAAATCGATGGTCATCGCAAAGGCTTGCACTATCTGACTTATTTTAAGATGGATGCTTCGCAAGTCACTGCGTTTACCCGAATTTGCAAACTCAATGAGGTTGTGATTCGGCAGCTGCTGTTGGATCACGATGAGAAGTTGTTCTCATTGTTGACTCAACAGGTTCAACCGCCAGAATCTGAAGACAGTGAAGAAGAGCCCGTTGCCGTTGGCGCCGGTGCACAAAATAGCGGTACTGATGATGCCGACAGTACGGAAGACGACGAGTAATTCGTCATTGTTTGCAACTCGTAAGGGAGTGTCATGGCTAGTTTTAATAAAGTCATCCTTGTTGGAAATGTGACCCGTGATCCAGAGGTCAAATACATCAACAACGGAACAGCCGTGACAGATCTCGGCTTGGCAGTCAACCGAACCTGGTTCGACAAGCAACAAAATCAAAGACGTGAAGAAACTACCTTTGTCGATGTCACATTGTGGGGCCGGCAAGCGGAAGTCGCAGGCGAGTATCTTTCTAAAGGACGTTCTGTCCTGATCGAAGGTCGTTTGCAACTCGATAGCTGGGATGATCGTGAAACCGGAAAAAAACGATCCAAGCTTCGAGTGATTGGTGAAAACATGACAATGCTGGGAGGTCGTGGAGATGGAGGCGGAGCTCCTTCTCGTGGCCCATCCAATCAGGGACAGCAAAGTTCAGGACCGAGCGGATCTCCAAACGATGCCGTCGATTCCTTTTATGAATCTGGGCCATCGTCAAACGTCTCTGATGATGACGTTCCGTTTTAGAAACACTAACAAGACTGCTGAAATCGTTATCATCTACTGAAGTGACGATCTCTGATTCAGATATTGTTAAAGATCATTAATTCCAAGAATCATTCGTTTATCAGAGAGACAGCTTTCGAGCTGGTCCAGGAGTGAAGCCATGGTCGTTCAACGCAAACGAGGACAACGCATTCGTTCCGCCGATCGAAAAGGCGGAGTCGAGCTCATGCTGGCAGAAGATGTTCCGAAACTGGGTAACCAGGGGGAAATCATCCGCGTGAAACCCGGTTTTGCTCGTAACTACCTCATCCCAATGGGGCTGGCCACAGTTGCAACACCTGCGAATAAAATGATGGTTGAAAGCCATCGTAAACGTCAGGAAGAAGCTCAGATTGCTCGCCGTAAGTCGATCAAAGCTTTGGGCGATAAGATCAAGAATTACAGCGTGACTCTCGAAGCCAATGCCACTGACGAAGGTCAATTGTACGGTTCGATTGTTGCCAGTGATGTGAGTAAAGCACTCAAAAGTGCAAATTACGAAGTCGAAGCATCACACGTCCAAATGGAAGGTCCGATCAAGTCGCTTGGAATGTACACCATTCCAATCATCTTGGACCATGATGTGAAAACAGAAGTCAAGGTTTGGGTCGTTCCAACAGCTTCGATCAAGTAATCTCGGCAGTCAGGTCGGCATAGTTAGTCGGCAGAAAGATTGCGTTCTTTGTATCTCAATCTTTCGTCTGCTACTTGTGGCGTGCGAATTCAATAACATCCCGTCAGTTTTCTGGCGGGATGTTTGCATGTCCACAGAAGGAATTTCAGTTCATCTCGGATGCTGCTGACTTTGACGCACTTGTTGATGTCAGTCGGGGTTCTGAGACGGGATGCCTGGAGAGTTACTCTCCTGGAGCAGTTCGCTCGACCGTTTGCCTGTGAAGTACGCGTTTCATCCATAAAATTACAGTTCGCTACGAGGCAGAACCTGCACACCAATTCGAAAGCTGCTCATAGTCGTGAGTATGAGGTTCACTTTTTAAGACTTCATAAGCTTCTCGGCGCGAGGTTGAACTTAAAGACCGATACTGGATTTGATCTAAAATTCTCTGATTAGAGCCACTGAACGATTGCTCCAAAGGAATCAGACGAGACAATGGTCTTGCTTAGGATGCTTTCGTGTTTGTCGTGCTCAAGAAGCTCGGTTTCCCGACTTCATCAGTTGCTCACCACGATGCAGAACTTGAAGACCAATGTTAGATTTGCTCTGGCAGGGGATTCATTTCTTCCCTCTCGCCTGATTCAAAACTGACCAGACAGCTCAATTTTTCTGCTACTGAAAGGAATATGATGGCCAAGGCCAAGGGAAAGGTGAAGGACTCAGGGAACACTGCTACGGATTTCCTTGGAAAGGTTCCACCACAAGACCTCGAAGCAGAAAAATCCGTTCTCGGAAGCCTACTCTTTTCCAGCGAAGCGTTTGACGAAGTCATCCAGCACATTCAGTCTCGCTGTTTTTATACCGATGCTCATCGCAAGATATTTCAGTGCATTCACGATATGTACGAAAAGGGCGTTCGGGCTCTCGACGTCATTACCCTCAAGCACGAACTCGAAAAGCGTGATGAATTCGAGGACATCGGCGGAGCGGTTTATCTCAACGAAGTCATGGGAGCAGTCCCTCACGCCGCCCATGCAGAGTATTACGCAAAAATCGTGCGAGATACCTGGTTGCAACGGAGTCTGATCGAAGCCTGTACCGATTCTTTGCGCGAAGCTTATCACGGCAACGAGGATGTTGAAGAGATCCTCGCCAAAGCGGAAAAGCGAGTTTTCGGGATTGTCGAGCAGCAGGAGAACATCGATAAAATTGATATCTCCGACATTCTTGATTCCACTTTCCAGCGCATCTATGAGCGGATGGACCAGGAAGGAACCGTCAGTGGACTTCATACTGGATTCAACGGGCTTGACGACTTCACAAGTGGGTTTCAGCCCTCGGAGTTGATCGTCCTTGCCGCTCGTCCCAGTATGGGGAAAACGGCACTTGTCTGTAACTTTGCGATGGCTGTCTCCAAGGCGGAGCGGGGAGTTTTGCTCTTCAGTCTGGAGCAATCCAAGATTGAACTTGCAGAGCGTTTGCTCTGTATTCAGGCAAAGATCAGCGGGCATAAACTTCGCCAGGGAGAACTCGATGAGTTCGAGCAAAGTATGCTCATGGAGGCTTCCAATGAGATGCGCAAATTCCACATGTTCATCGATGACACCGCCGGTCGAACGATGTCGCAAATTTCGGCAATCGCTCGTCGCTTGAAACGGCGGTCAGTGTTGGACATCGTCATTATCGATTATTTGCAGCTCATCGAAACTGAAGATAAGAACATGCCGCGAGAGCAGCAGATTTCTTCGATTACGCGGCGGTTGAAGTTCCTGGCTAAAGACCTCGACATCCCTGTGATTGCTCTCGCACAGTTGAATCGTGGAGTTGAACAGCGAGAAGATAAACGCCCACGTCTCTCCGACTTGCGAGAAAGTGGAGCCATTGAACAAGACGCCGATATCGTGATGTTCTTGCATCGTCCAGAGGCCTACGATCCAGAAGATCGCCCCGGTGAGGCCGATCTCATCATAGCGAAAAACCGCCATGGTCCCATTGGAACTGTCGAGCTCACCTGGCTGCGAGAAATGCTCAAATTCGGCGACAAGAGCCCGATGACCCTCCCCGAAGGAATGGACTTTTAATTCACTCAACAACTGCAGTGAAGCAAACGCCATCGTAAGTGAAGCAAACTTCATCGTAGTCCGGGACCATTGTCCCGGACAATTCAATGATGAAACAATAGGCGCAGTAGCCCTTGAAAAACATCACATATTTTTGCACTGGCGCAGGTGGATTCGGTTTGTTGATTCTCAGGACGAGTGTTTTTCTCTAGGGCAGTTGCTCTACCGTTTGCCCGTGAAGAACGCATTTCTTTAGAACTGATCCTGAAACTTGAAATTGCTCTCTCAAACGTTGAGGAAAGCATCTATTTCAGAGGTTTTCGGACTGGTTCTAGTAAAAATGCTGAGCCACGAGGCAGAACCTGCAAGCAATTCGAAAGATGCTCTAATCTGTTCCAATGCGGTAGAGCGCAGTCGTTGTTCGAATCAGCAGGTCGTTCTCGACGATTGCGGGGGTGGCTTTAATGCCGTCTTCCAACCGATTGGCGTGGTTGACGCGAGGTTTTTTTGTGTGCGGATCGATGATCTTTGTGACGCCCTCTTCGCTGCAGAGATAGATCAGGCCGCTGGCATAGATCGGTGATGCGGAGAAATTCCCGCCGACGCGGAGCACCCATTTCCGTTTCCCGGATTGTAAGTCGAGTCCCGTTGCGACACCCTTGTTCGAGATGATAACCACTTGATCATCAATAATGATCGGCGAGGGAATATCCGGTATCGGGCCGCGGAACTTCCACTTTCGATGCGATTCTGTGATGTCGCCTGAACCGTCGAGAGTGACTGCCCAAAGTTCTGGTTGAAAGTAACCGGTACAAAAGACTGCGATGTTCCCTTGAGCGGTCGGGCAGGGGACCGTCGAAAACCCAACGTAACGGGCATGCCAGATTTCGTTTCCTGTTGCGGGATCGTACGCGTGAATCTGATCTGCACCTGGGCTGAGGAGTTGAGTGGCTCCCTTGTATTCGTACAGAAGCGGTGTTGAAAATGCTCGGTGAGTAATCGGATTCGGTCGCAGCGGCGCGGAGCGTTTTCTTTCCCAGCGGAGAGAGCCATCTTTGAGATCGAGAGCGACGACTCTTTGTTGTTGTGCACCATCTAAAGTCAGAATCAACATGTCCTCATAGATGACAGGCGAACTGCCGGGACCACCCTGATGCTCTACTGGAAAGTCGTTGTTCTTCCAGAGGATACGCCCCGATTCACAATCTATGCAGGCTGTTCCGTATGTTCCGAAGTGGACATACAATCGTTTGTCCTTGAGAACCGGCGTCGGAGAGGCGTAGCTGTTGTCGTGATGAATTTTTTCGAGATATTGAGGTTCGAAAACCGTAAGATTTTTGTCGAGCTTTCCGTTTGAGAGATTAACTGAAACGACGCCGAGGATCTTTCCGTCGGAAGTGGCGGTCGTCAGCCAGCAGGTTTCGCCATCGTGAACTGGTGACGAGTGACCAAGGCCCGGGATTTCGCACTTCCAGCGGACATTTTCTTTCTCGCTCCATTCGATGGGTAGCGAAACGTTCTCGATGATTCCCTGTCCACCTGGTCCACGAAACTGCGGCCACACTTTGATTTGGGCAGAAACCGGCGCGGTGAATGCACTGGAGATTAATATGCCCAAGATGCATAAGAAGGCTTTGCTCGAAAGGTGTTCTCTGTTTACGTGAAACTTGCCTGGAGCATGCTGAATGCTTTTCGCGCCCGTGAACATCGCTTTCACCACTCGACAGGCTGCTTGCCTCCAGGGAGGACGCGAAGACCAATTTTGGTTTTGCTCTAGAGCAGTTTGCTCTACCGTGTGCCCGTGAAGAACGCATTTCTCTAGTAAAAATGCTGTTCGCCACGAGGCAGAACCTGCAAACCAATTCGAAAGATGCTCTAGCATGAGAATCGCTTATGAAGTCTTGCGTTTGGGGTGTGACGTTTCAGGGTGTCCATGATGCACTCTCGAAGTAATTGCGATACAGGTCAATCCCGATTGATGTGTTGGCTGGCTTGGCTCATTTTTCATCGGCTTTCGTTAACATGCAGCTAAGAGTCGGTTGAGTTGAGCGAATCATGAAGAGGTCGATTTGCCATTTCAAAGACTTCGCACGCATTCGTGCTTCTGGTGAACGTGAAGAGCCTCTTTCATCGAGGAAAATACTGTAGCCGCGAGACAGCACGCGTATATGATTTCAGGAAATGAGATTCATTAGAGTTTCTCGGGGCTGTGAAGCGAGTCTTTCATCAGAGAAAATCCTGTACATCACGAGATAGAACGATTACATCATGTCCGGGGATGTTCTAGAACTGACCCTGAATCTTGAATTTTCTCTCTCAAGCATTGAGAAAAGTGGCTATTTCAGAGGTTTTCGGACAGATTCTAAAAACACTCAACAGACTTCCGGGATTGATACCTTTTTACTTGTATGAAGCTCCGTTGTTCAGATTTATTTAGAGCAAAGAAGAATGAGCAAAAAAATAGTAACACATTCAACGACGATTATTGCAGTCAAACATAATGGCAAAATTGCCATTGGGGGTGATGGGCAAGTGACCTATGGCGATATGGTCTTGAAGCAGGATACCCGCAAGATTCGCAAAATTTTGAACGATTCTGTCGTCGTCGGATTTGCTGGATCGACGGCTGACGCGTTTGCATTGCTGGAGCGGTTCGAAGAGAAGGCGAAAGACTTCCCGGGGAATCTTCCTCGCGCAGCGACTGAACTTGCACGGGACTGGCGAACAGATCGAATGTTGCGAAAGCTTGAAGCGATGCTCATTGTGATCAACGACGAGCATCAGATGCTGATTACCGGGCAGGGAGATGTCGTTGTTCCGACAGATGGGGTGATTGGAATCGGATCGGGTGGGCCGTATGCGGTTTCTGCTGCTCGCGCGCTCTTGCGTCATTCTGAATTAGCAGCTGGCGAGATCGTTCGCGAAGCATTGATGATTGCATCAGAAATTGACGTCTACACAAACGAGAACATCATTGTCGAGGAAATCACGTGTCGGAACTAACACCTAAAGAAGTCGTTGCCAAGTTGGACGAACATATTATTGGTCAGCATGATGCCAAACGCGCAGCTGCGATTGCGTTGCGTAATCGCTGGCGCTGGAAGCAGCTTCCAGAAGAAATGCGTAAAGAGGTCACACCGAAAAATATGATGATGATCGGACCGACCGGAGTTGGAAAGACAGAGATCAGTCGTCGGCTGGCTCGCCTGACTGGGGCTCCGTTCATCAAGGTTGAAGCTTCCAAATATACCGAGGTCGGATATTACGGACGCGATGTTGAAAGTATGGTCCGCGATCTGGTCGAGGCAGCGATTCAAATTGTTAAAGCCACCAAACGGGATGAGGTGTTGCCGAAAGCAAAGCAACGTGTCGAAGAACGCATTCTCGATCTACTCGTTCCGACGGAATCGACATGGACTCAAGAGGAGGACCCGGAAGCTGAGGCGCGCCATCAGCGAACTCGCGAGAAGTTTCGTGAAATGCTCGCAGCTAAGGAACTCGAAACACGCGAAATCGATATCAGCATCGAACAGCGACATACACCCATGCAAATCTTTTCGAACATGGGTGTCGAGCAGATGGATACGAATCTGCAAAACATGTTCGAGAAGATCATGCCCAAGCAGCGGAGTCATCGCAAGGTGACAGTTGAGGAGGCGCGCGGCTTGTTGCTCGAACAGGAAGTTGAAGGTCTGATGGACCCGGATGCGATTCATGCGGAAGCGATTGAGCTTTCTGAAGAGACCGGAATGATCTTTATTGATGAGATCGACAAAATCGCCGGTGGGGCAGAAGGTTCAAAGAGCGCCGATGTGAGTCGGCAAGGTGTGCAACGAGATTTGCTGCCGATCGTGGAGGGGACGACGGTTCAAACTCGATATGGGAACGTCAAAACGGATCACATGCTCTTTATCGCAGCTGGAGCATTTCATCGTACACGTCCCTCGGATTTAATGCCCGAACTTCAGGGACGCTTTCCAATTCGTGTTGAACTTCACGATCTCACTCAGGAAGACTTCCTGAAAATTTTGACCGAACCTGCAAGCTCTCTCACTCAGCAATATGTGTCACTCCTGGAAACTGAAGGCGTCACTGTAGAGTTCGAAAAGGAAGGTTTGCAGTCGCTGGCTGACATCGCCTTCCAACTCAATCAGTCGTCGCAAAATATTGGAGCCCGACGATTGCATACCGTGTTGGAGCATTTGCTGGAAGAGGTCAGTTTTGAAGCTCCCGACCTTAAAGGCCAAACAATCAAAATCGATGCGAATTATGTGAATCAGAAACTCGCTTCTGTGATGAAATCCGAGGATATGAGCAAGTTTATCCTCTAATCTGAAGTTTCTCACACCTTATGGCGTGAGAGTCTGAGACTGTGGTCTCAGCCTTCGACATGTTCGATGACCGGTCAGTTTATTAGAGGGATTACGCTGACTCGAAGTTCGTATCATTTTCTAGAGGTTCTTAACTGCGTGTCACGCCACACTTTACATGCAAGCATGTGTTTGTGTCCTGAAAACGAGCAAATGGCACGCAGCTTGCTTATCTTCTCTAACACAACAAGAAAGAAAGCAACAAGAACTGATAACAGGAGGATTTGATATGTTTAAGAAGATCATGCTCGCAGGATGTGCTTTCGCAATGATGAGTTTTGGTGGCCTTGGAACTGTCGAAACAGCTGAAGCCGCTACGTGGCGAACACCTCGTGCGAATCGAATCATTCGTCGATCTCGTGAAATCCAAAGGGATTACAGGCAGATAAACCGTCAATATGACCGTCTTGGTCGACGGTGGGACAACCGCTATTACAGCCCTTATCGAGGTCGTTATTACAACGGGTATCGGGGATATCGAGGCTACCGCGGAAACGATCGTGGTTATATCCACACACCTTATTTCTCGATTGGATTTTAATCCAGTTGTGACCGAACCATCTTCGGGTGAGTTCGAACTTTAAAACGCGAACTTCTGAGTTCGCAATATTTCTGTCCCGGCTCTTCGTCTTGAAGAGCCGGGATTTTTTTTGTTCCACTCACCCAGAAGGGAACTGCCGTTGTTTCGCACAAGCTCTCAAAACCCGGAGTCAGTGGACGTGAACCAGTTGGGCGATCTCAGTTTCAGTCACATTTCCAATCACTGAATTTCAGCCTTCATAAATTCAGCGTGCATGAGAAATTTCTGTGAATACTTGAGTCCGAGCCCGCCTTTGCGGGTCGTGCGATCTCGATGTACTGAAAAAATGGCTGCTTGCGGTTCAATTCTCCGTTCTCTGGTTTGCGCATGACGATTGATGTTGTATAAATAGGTGTGGATTTATTCGCTCTGACAAAGCTAGTTGTGTGGCCACGGTCCCTGTGAATCACAGCGAGTTCAGAAGTCTTATTTGCGTTTCCATTCTTGCCTGAGAGTGCTCCGTGCGAACTTGTACTGCGATTATTTTTCTGTTTTTCCCCTTCATCTCCTGTTTAGCAAATGATCGGGATGGTCTGGACTTCTTTGAGAAGAAAATCCGTCCAGTGCTGGTGAAGCATTGTTACGAGTGTCACTCTGCCGACAGTGAGGCACTTAAGGGTGGGTTGTTGGTGGACTCATCTCCCGGATTACTGAAGGGGGGAGACTCTGGACCATCTTTGGTTCAAGGAAAACCTGATGAGAGCCTGCTTCTTGAAGCGTTGAAATTTGAATCGTTTGAGATGCCCCCGGCTGGAAAACTTCCCGACGAAGTGATCGCAGATTTCGAGAGATGGATCGCAATGGGGGCTCCTGACCCTCGCACAGAAATGATTACGCATGCTCAGTCGGCAAAGGGGATTGATCTCGAAGCAGGAAGGCAGTTCTGGGCGTTTCAGCTTCCAGAGGAGCATGTGGTTCCTGATGTTCAACAAGTCGATTGGCCCAGAAACTGGATTGATCAATTTATCTTGCATCGCCTTGAAGAGGAATCGCTGACCCCAGTGGCTGATGCTGAGCGAGAGACTCTTCTTCGCAGAATTGCTTATGACCTGACCGGTCTTCCCCCTTCGCCGAATGATGTCGAAAGTTTGCTTTATTCGGATGATAAAAATGCGATCGACGAATACATCGATCGTTTGTTGAACTCTCCGCAATTTGGAGAGCACTGGGGCCGACATTGGCTCGACGTTGCACGTTATGCAGATTCGAATGGTGGAGATTTCAACGCGACGTTTCACAACGCTTGGCGATACCGCAACTATGTGATCGACACTTTCAATCACGATCGACCTTACAACGAATTTGTGATCGAACAGGTTGCCGGAGATTTGCTCGATGCTAACTCTGTTGAGGAGCGGACACGACAAATTGTGGCGACCGGATTCTTGATGTTCGGTGCGAAGATGCTTTCCGAACGTGATAAAGAAAAATTACGAATGGATGTCGTCGATGAGCAAGTCACTGCGATAGGCAAGGGCTTTATGGGAATGACACTTGGCTGTGCTCGCTGTCATGATCATAAGTTCGATCCGATTCCAACAGCTGACTACTATGCGATCGCAGGCATTCTGAGAAGCACACAAACGCTTGATGGGGAAATTCAGAAATACGTCTCGAACTGGACGCGTCAACCGCTCCCCATGACGCCGGAACATGAAGCCTCTCTGGCGGCGTACAATGAAACATCAGGTCGATTGAAAAAGTCAATCAAAGATGTTGAGGCAAAACTGAAGTCGACCGAAGCAAACTCTTCTCATTCAAAGATTCTGAAGCAAGGAATCCTGGTGGATGATTCGGAAGCTGAGCTTGTAGGCGATTGGAAAAAATCAACCTATTCCAAAAACTTCATCGGCAAAGGGTACATCCACGATGACCAAAAAGATCGGGGACAGAAGAAGGCGATCTTCACAATCGATGTTCCTAAAGATGGAGAATATGAAGTCCGCTTCGCATTTGCCGGGACGAATGGGCGAGCGACAAACGTGCCTGTGACAATCCGACATGCTCAGGGTGAGGAGTCATTTAAGGTCGACCAGTCCAAGCAGGCACCGATTCTGACGATGCTGAAACCACTCGGGCGCTTTCAATTCTTGAAAGAGAAACCGGTTGTCGTAGAAATTTCGAATCAGGATGCGAATGGATATGTGCTTGTCGACGCGATTCAACTCGTTTCCGTGGAGGAACTGAACCAACTCACCGAGGAGGATGACACCGGCTTGCTTGCCGAAATCGAATCGCTTCAAAAACAGCTGAGTCAACTCAAAGCGGAACTCAAAGACGTCGACGCGAATGCTCCTCCCCCCGCTCCGAAAGCATTGGCGGTTTTGGAGGAAAAAGAGCAAGGAGATTATTTTGTTTGCATCCGAGGAGAACATCGAAACCTGGGACCGAAAGTGACTCGTGGATTCTTAAAGGTTGCGAGTTTCGAAGGAGCCCCAGAAATTGAAGATGGCCAAAGTGGGCGGCTAGCCTTAGCGAAATGGCTTGGAGATGCCCGACATCCTTTAACCGCCCGCGTGTACGTCAACAGGGTTTGGCATCACTTACTGGGAGCGGGACTGGTTCGAAGTGTCGATAACTTTGGGCATTTGGGAGAACGACCGACGCACCCTCTGTTGCTCGATCAACTCGCTGTCAAATTCATTGAACATAACTGGTCGACGAAATGGCTTGTCAGAGAAATTCTGACCAGCCGAACCTACCAATTATCAAGCCAGTATGATGAACAGCGCTGGCAGGCTGATCCTGAGAACCGGTTGCTTTGGCGAGCCCATCGAAAGCCGCTTCCGGCAGAATCGATTCGTGACTCGATGCTGTTGGCGACTGAAGAACTGGACTTCTCGCCTGGGGGACCGCCCGTTGCTAATCTCGGCACGCTAGTCACTCAAAACACTCCAAACGACAAGGGGGTGAAGCTCGATTCTACGAACATCAGGACGGTCTACCAGCCGGTGATTCGGAATGAACTTTCCTCGTTGCTGCGAGTTTTTGATTTTGCTGATCCCGATTTTGTTTCTGGTCAACGTGCACACACAACTGTTCCGACACAGGCATTGTGGATGCTCAACGGTCCATTTATCGCCGAACAATCAGCGAAGGTCGCTGAGCGTTTGAATCAGCAGGAATTATCGACAGACAGTGAAAAACTCGAACAATTATATGTTGTGATTCTCGGCCGACCGCCGAGCGAACAGGAAACGGAAGTCTCCCTCAAATTCCTGAGTTCAAAAGAAGTCGAAACCAATGAGGCCTGGACTGACTTGGCACATGCCTTGTTTGCATCTTCCGCATTTCGCATGCTGGATTAATCAGCGAGCTTCCAAAAGATTGATAATGCAAGATCGGATTCGGAATGTGATTGAATGAAATTCATCAGCTAGACCAGTTTGCTCAACCATGTGCCTGGGAAGATCACTTTCACGACTCCGTAAACTGCTTACCACGAAGCAGAACTTGAAGACGAACATTAGATTGACGCGAGAACACGCAATGTTTCATACACGACGAGACCATCTGAAGCAGATGCTTGCTGGATCGGTTGGCCTGTCAATGGCCGGATTGACGGGGCAAACGCTGGAGGCTTCGACAGTCCAGACGCAATTCACTCATCATACCCCCAAGGCAAAGCGGGTCATCTTTCTGTTCATGCATGGAGGCCCGAGCCATGTCGACCTGTTCGATTATAAGCCGGAGTTGCAGAAGCGAGATGGTGGTGAGTTGCCATTTGAAACACCGTCGAACATCGACGCGAAACGAGTGCTAATGAAGTCTCCCTGGAGCTTCAAGCAGTATGGTGAATGCGGTCAATGGGTTTCAGAACTCTTGCCACACACTGCCAAAAAGGTTGACGATTTGAGTCTCATTCTGTCTATGCACAGCAAAGGTCAGTCGCACGGACAAGCCGTTTCCATGTTGCATACTGGAAGTGATAACCTTGTACGCCCTTCGTTGGGAGCATGGGTGTCGTATGGGCTGGGAACAGAGAACAGCAACTTGCCATCCTTTGTTTCGATAGGACCATCGAGTGGGCATGGCGGTCCACGTAACTATGGTTCGGCGTTTCTGCCGGCTGAGCATCAAGCGACGACGATTGGTCGGCAAGGCAAAATCGGCAACGCAAAAATTGAACATCTGATGGCGGACAGCAAGTCTCCTCAGCGAGACAAGCGGCGGCTTTCTCTCATTCAGTCCTTGAATCAATCTCACCTGGATCGGCTCGGTCCGGATAAGCGAATTTCCGGAATGATCGAGGCGTACGATCTCGCCAGCCGGATGCAGCGATCCGCTCCGGAAGTTCTGGACCTTTCCAAAGAGTCTCCGGAAACCCAGGCATTGTATGGAATCGGCACGAAAGAGACCGACAACTTCGGACGGCAATGTCTGCTCGGCCGTCGGCTCCTCGAAGCGGGAGTCCGTTTTGTTGAACTCTCAACGGGAAATGTCTGGGATCAACATGGTGGACTCAAGGCAGGGCATGAGAAAAACGCACTTGCGACCGATCAACCGATTGCCGGATTACTGACTGATTTGGAATCGCGAGGTCTCCTGGAAGACACACTCGTCGTCTGGACAGGAGAGTTTGGCCGAACTCCGACAGTTCAAGGGAGTAACGGGCGCGATCATAACCCACAAGGATTCTGCAGCTGGCTTGCTGGGGGCGGAGTGAAGAGCGGCTTCTCGTTTGGACAAACCGACGATTTCGGTTATCACGCAGCTGTGGACCGCGTTCACATGCACGACTTGCATGCGACAATCCTGCACTTGCTGGGAATCAATCACGAGGAACTGACTTATCGCTTCGCCGGACGAGATTTCAGATTGACGGATGTCGCTGGCAGAGTCGTTGACGAAATTATCGCCTGATAAAACGGTCGTGAAACGCTGAGTGCCTTAATACGACGCCTCTCCAGAGGCAGTAATATTGATCGGTTCGAGTCCCAGTCGTTTCCGGCATTCGTCGAGAATGTCCTTGGTCCGACTCGCACCACAGCGAGAGACTCCGAGTGCTTTGACAGCCAGCAGCCCGTCGAAATCGCGAACACCACCGGCAGCTTTTACCTGCACATGTTCCGCAGCGTGCTTTCGCATAAAGATGAGATCTTCATGCGTCGCGCCGCCGGTTCCATAACCGGTGGATGTTTTGACCCAGTCGACATTGAGCTCGCTGCAAATCTCGCACAGTCGAATTTTCTGGTCATCGTTGAGGTAGCAGTTCTCGAAGATGACTTTTAATTTCTGCCCTGCGCTGTGGGTGACCTCGACAACAGACCTGACTTCTTCGCGAACATATTCCCAGTCACCGCTGAGAACTTTGGAGATGTTCACGACCATGTCGAGTTCTTCGCAGCCATCAGCAATGGCCTGTTTGGCTTCAGCATGTTTGATGGTAGACGTGTGCCCACCGTGCGGGAAACCGATTGTGGTCGATGCTTTGACAGTGCTGCCTTTGAGCTTCTCAGCACATTGCTTTAATGCAAAAGGCATGATGCAGACTGAAGCAACATCGTAGGCCAAAGCAAGTTCGATTCCCGATTCGAGATCCGCTGCATTGAGCGTTGGGCTGAGAAGCGAATGATCAATCATTTTTGAAAGATCGGAGTAAGAGTCGTCCATGTTTGTGCTCGTGTTTCGGTTTCAACAGATACGATCAATGCGGCGTCGAACTACTCGATGTTCGGAATGTAGTTTCGCAGGTATGTACAACTTTGCTGAAGAGACTGGAAGCGAGTCGTCAACGATCCCTCGTAGACTCGATCTTCTACCTCAACACAAACCGGACCGTCGTAACCTGAGTCACCGAGAATTGAGAAGAATTGTCCCCAGTTGACATCCCCCATCCCTGGCAGTTTGGGAGTGTGATGCTCCATCGGGTTCGCCAGAATTCCAACACTATTCAATCGGTCACGGTCAATGCGAACATCTTTGGCATGGACATGGAAGATTCGGTCTGCAAACTCTTTGAGTGGCTCTAAATAATCCATGTGTTGCCAGACCATGTGTGACGGATCGTAGTTCAGTCCGAAGTTCGGGCTGGGGATGTCGCTGAACATGCGACGCCAAATCGCTGGGCTGATCGCGAGGTTTTTGCCGCCGGGCCATTCATCATTTGAAAAGAACATCGGGCAGTTTTCGATACCGATACGAACTGAATGTTGCTCAGCCAGTTCGACCAAGGGGCTCCAGAGATCAAGAAAGCGAGGCCAGTTGTCATCGATTGATTTTGACCAATCTCGACCGATGAAAGAGTTCACTCGGTTCAGTCCAAGTTGTGGAGCTGCTTCGATCAGTCGACGAAGATGTTCGATCGCGGTCTGCGATTCTTGTTGATCTGGAGAGAGTGGATTCGGGTAATACCCCAGCGCACTGATGGAGACTCCATATCTGTCGGAGAGTTCCTGAATCTCGCGAATCGAGTTGTCATTCAAACCGGTCACATCGATGTGCGTCACTCCGGCGTAACGCCGCTCTGCTTTCCCGGGAGGCCAGCACATGACTTCCACGCAGTCATAGTTCAGCTGGGACGCGATTGCAAAAACTTCTTCCAGAGTCTGGTCTGGGAGGATGGCGCTAGCGAATCCGAGTTGCATCATTGAAGTTCTCCTGCATGGGACGTACATGTTTTCTGTGATTGAGTGGGTGGATTTTAGTAAGTCTTCTGCGTGAGGCGTAGACTCTTGACCTGCTGGGAAAAAGATTCCTGAGGAGATGGAAGTTCTCGGGCAGTGTGCGAAGACCATTTCGAAAGAGAATCAAATGCTTCCGATGAGATTGTTCTGGGTGAACCCTCAGAAATTTAGATTCCTGAGACTTTACCACAACAACTCCGCAGTTGATTCACCTTGTCGATGCTGAATTGTTTGTACAGCTGCTATCTGAAAAAACGATGAAACTCTGAAGAGCCAATCTGGGCGAGATCGGTGAATTGCAACTTCGTATCGATTCGAATTACGATTCATTCTTCTCGAACATTCAACGAAGAATAGAAATGACACACGAACAGCTCCGCAAAATTCTCCTTGACGGAATCGCAATTCCAGCCCATCCACTCGTTTTGGATGCATCCCGGAAATTCGACGAACGGCGACAACGGGCACTCAGCCGGTATTATCTGGCTGCCGGAGCAGGGGGACTGGCGGTTGGGGTTCATACGACTCAATTTGCGATTCATGAACCGGGGGGGCTCTACGAACCGGTCCTTCAACTTGCAGCAGAAGAAATGAATCGCGTAAGCGACCGTCCCCTCGTACGAATTGCGGGTGTGATTGGCAAGACAGAACAAGCTGTCCGTGAAGCCGGAATCGCCCGCGAAGCTGGTTACGATGCTGCGTTATTAAGTGTCTCGGCGATGAAAGGGTCAAGCGAAGACGAGTTGATCGCTCACTGCAAGGCAGTTGCGGATGTCATCCCGCTGTTCGGTTTTTATCTTCAGGAAAGCGTCGGCGGGATGGATTTACCGTATTCTTTCTGGCGGAAGTTTGTTGAAATTGAAAACGTGGTTGCGATCAAGATTGCGGCCTTTGATCGTTATAAAACAATTGATGTCATCCGGGCTCTCGCAGAATCCGAACGTGAAGATGTTGCACTCTACACCGGAAACGATGACAACATTATCCAGGATTTGCTGACGACGTATCGATTCAAGGTTGGTGAGAAAACGATCGAAAAGCAATTTTCCGGTGGCCTGCTCGGGCATTGGGCGGTCTGGACGAAAAAGTCTGTTGAACTTCTTGAGCGAGCGAAGGCAGAGAAAGCAAACGGCCCAGCTTCGCAAGAGATGATGGTCATCAACAATGAAACGACCGACGCGAACGCTGTCCTTTTCGATGCATCCAATTCCTTCCGCGGTTGCATTCCCGGTTTGTCAGAGGTTCTTCGTCGACAAGGGTTGCTGGAGGGGACATGGTGCCTGGATGAAAAGGAAGTCTTAAGTCCCGGCCAGAGTGAAGAGATCGATCGGCTTTACCGATCATACCCTCACCTGACTGATGATGATTTTGTGAAAGAACATCTCGATGAATGGCTGACTTAATAACTCTTCGCCACGAGGCAGATCCTGCAAACCAATTCGAAAGATGTTCTAACCGCTTCTTGGAAGGTCGAGAAGCTTTGAGAAGCGGTCGAGCACTTTTTCTTTGAGCTTTGCGAACTCGGGTGAGTCGAAGTCTCCTGAGCGGACCAGGTGAAAGGCTTCCTTGCGGGCCTGTTCGAGCACTTTTTCGTCTTTGAGGAAATCGGCAAATCGCAACGGGAGAGCACCATGCTGCCGCGTGCCCAACACATCTCCGGGGCCACGGAGTTCAAAATCCTGCTCCGCGACGACAAAACCATCTGAGGAATTTTCTAACGCTGCTAACCGTGCGTTGGATTCAGGAGAGTCTGAACTTGAAACGAGGAAACAGTATCCGCGATGTTTTCCGCGAGCGATGCGCCCCCGCAACTGATGCAGCTGAGAAAGCCCGAATCGTTCCGCGTCGAGAATGACCATGAGTGTTGCATTCGGAACATCAACGCCGACTTCGATGACAGTCGTAGAGACGAGGACGTCGATCTCGTGGTCTCGAAAGGCAGCCATTGTTTCGTTTCGTTCTTCACGATCAATCCGCCCATGTACCAGGCCCAGCTTGAAATCAGGCAAGCTCGCTTTCATCTTCAGGAAGGTCTCCTCTGCTGAGGCGGCTTCCATTTTGGAACTCGTGTCGACGAGCGGGCAAACGATGTACATCTGCCTGCCGGATCGCAACTTCTCTTTCAAAAACTCCCACGCTTTCCGCTTCTGAGGGCTGGTTGAAATCCGGCTGGTGACGACAGGTTGTCGTCCTTTCGGTCGATCTTTGACAATGGTGATGTCGAGATCGCCGAACTGCGTCAGGCAGAGCGTGCGAGGGATCGGTGTCGCCGTCATCACTAGAATATGAGGAGGTGGACCGGAATCGTTCGAGAATTGTGCCCGCTGTGCGACACCAAATTTGTGTTGCTCGTCGATGATGACCATCCCCAGCTTCTCAAACGAAACGCCCTTTTGAATCAGTGCTTGAGTTCCCACGACCAGTTGAATACTTCCAGAGGCAAGCCCATCGAGAACGCGTTGGCGTTCTTTGGGAGTCAGGCTTCCGGTGAGAAGTTCTTTCTCGATTCGGCTTTCTCCAAGGAGTTCAGAGAGCGTCTCCCAATGCTGATTGGCGAGCAGTTCCGTCGGAGCCATCAGCGCTCCCTGGTAACCATGGGCGATGGCGACCAGCAAGGCATAAATTGCGACTACCGTTTTCCCCGCTCCAACATCTGCCTGGATGAGCCGGTGCATTGCGTACCCGGATCGGAGATCGTTGGACAAATCTTTTATGGCAAGGTTTTGACCATCGGTTAATTGAAATGGAAAAAGTCGGCGGATGCGGGCATCAATTTTAGCTGTCGTTTCAAACTTCGGCGCGTTCTGACGAGCACGCCATTGACGTCGTCGAAGTGCCAAGCCGAGTTGAAATTCGAAGAGATCGTCGAACACAATTCGGCGTCGAGCCGCGTCGTATTCGTCTTTTGAAGATGGCTGATGAACAGATTGGATCGCCTTGCTTAAACTTGGCATCTTCAATCGTGCCCGAAATGATTCCGGGAGCGGATCAGGAATTTGATCGATGACTGATTCAATTCCGCTTCCGATGATTTGCCGTAATTTGTGGACCTTCAGGCCATCAGTCAGGCGGTAGCGTGTGAGAATCACCCCACCGGTTTCACTGTCGTCCTCGTCCAGCCATTGCACATTCGGATGGGAGAACTCCCAGCGTCCCTGATTGAATTTTGGTTTCCCGGAGAAAATCACCGACTGTCCTTCAACGAGTCGGTTTCGCATCCATGGTTGATTGAACCAGACTCCGCGCACGAAGTCACTTGAACAATCGAGCAGCGCAGCTGTCATCGTACGGTTGTTTCGCAAGAGACGCGCGTCGACGTCGACCACTTTTCCCCGAACCGTTTGTGGTTTGTCAGCTTTAAGTTCTTCGGGCGGACAAACATGTGAGAAATCGAGAATGTCACGCGGAAGGGTCCAGAGGAGATCCTCAATCGTCTCGACATTCAACTTCCGTAGCAGCTCTGCCCATCTGGGACCGACTCCCGGAAGGAACTGAACATCAGTATTGAGCGTCAGCTCGGGCATGTGGTGAAAGGGGCGAAGGCGAAGGCTCCGATGGAGGCGCGCCGGTGAATGAAAACTCAAAATCTAAACTGCCGCACATCCTACTTCAGCGACGAACCCAAGTCACCTTCGGGAAGTTCGTTCTTTTACACGTTGAATAGTTTTGTCTTTCAAGGACATGCTTAACGTCGAATCACCCAACCTTCTCATTTGTGAATTAAGCCACTTAGCTGCGGGAGGCTTTGATTTATCGTAGAATTCTGGCAACTGTTCCGGACTCTGGAGGATTTCATGGAATCTGTTCGACGTCTATTTCTGTCTGGTTTCGTTTTCTGTCTATGGACCGGAACTGTCTGCTTCGCAGCGGATATCGATCAGTGTCGGGAGCTGTTGTTGTACGGGGAGTACGAGAAATGTATTACCACGACAGCTGAGGCGATCGAGCAGGGAGTTTACGGAGAGTCCTGGCATCTGGTGAAAGCGGAAGCGGAGTTCAAGACGGGGAAATATGAGGAGTCGCTGAAGACAATTCAATCAGCTCTTGAACGTTACGGGTGGAGCATTCGCCTGCGGTGGTTGGCGATGCAGGTAGTTCCGTATTTGAATCAGGACGAACTGGTACTGAAGTATACCGAAGAGATTGCTCAGATGGTTCAGGCTTCTCCCTGGAGATACACAGACGCCGAAAATCTGGTAACGCTGGGGCACTTTGTGATTGAGCAGGGAGCAGACGTCAAGGCGGCACAGGATGCGTTTTTCACTCGTTCGCGACGCAACAATCCTTTGCATCGTTCGCCTGCGTTGGCGCTCGGTCATCTGGCATTGGAAAAACGGGATTTTCAGCTGGCTGCAGAAATGTTCGGTCCGGCACTTGAAGATCATCCTGACGATCCGGACATCACATTCGGCCTGGCACTCGCGTTCGCGGGCTCGGACCGAGAAGTTTCAAACGGTTATTTACAGGTGACGCTGGAAAAGAATTCAAATCACATTCCGGCACTGCTGTTTCAAGTTGATCATTTCATCGATGCCGAACAATATGAAGAGGCAAGTGCATTGGTCGAGCGGACCCTGAAAGTGAATCCGCATCATCCGGAGGCTTTGGCGTACCAGTCTGTCATCGCGCTGCTTCAAGAGGAAACCGACGCATGGACGAAGGCTCGCAGTCTTGCGCTCAGCACGTGGAAAAAGAATCCACTAGTCGATCACACCATCGGAAGGAAGCTGTCACAAAAATACCGTTTTGAACAAGGGGCCACATATCAGGAACAGGCTCTTGAGTTTGATCCAAACTTTACGCCCGCTAAAAAACAATTGATTCAAGACTTGCTACGGTTGGGGCGGGAAGAGGAAGGTTGGAAACTTGCCGACGAAGTTCACGAGAAGGACCCGTACGACGTGGCGATCTATAACTTGGTCACGCTGCGGGATGAACTTCAAAACTTTGAAACTCTCGAAGCGAGCGGATTTCTGATCCGGATGTCGAAAGATGAAGCGAAGATCTACGGCAATCGAGTGGTCCAGCTACTGACCGAAGCACGCGAGGTGCTCACTCAGAAGTACAAACAGGAACTGCCCGAAACGATTCTCGTCGAAATCTTTCCACGCCCGGCAGACTTTGAAGTTCGCACATTCGGGATGCCGGGGATTGTCGGTTATCTCGGAGTTTGCTTTGGTGATGTGATCACCGCAAACAGCCCGGCTTCGCAAGATGCCAACCCGGTGAATCTGGAGTCAGTCCTGTGGCATGAGTTTGCTCATGTGGTCACCTTGAATAAAACGAACAACCGCATGCCGCGCTGGCTCAGCGAAGGGATTTCGGTTTACGAAGAACGGCAACGTGATGCCTCTTGGGGAGAGCATCTGAATGTGACCTATCGCAAGATGATTCTCGGCGGCGAACTCTCTCCGATCGGCGAGATGAGTGAAATGTTTCTCTCACCCAAGTCACCGGTTCATGTTCAGTTCGCCTACTATCAAAGCTCTCTGATCGTCGAACATATCATCGAGAAGTATGGGTTTGATTCATTGCTCAAGGTTCTGGATGATCTAGCTGTGGGAATGAACATTAATGAATCGCTCCCGCGTCACACCGCTCCGCTAAAACAGCTCGACGAAGAACTTGTTAAGTACGCGACGGGACTCGCGACTGAATACGGTAAAAACGTGGAATGGAGCGAACCAGAAATCGCAGCGTTTATCCAAAGCTCGGAACCTGCGAAGGATGCACTCGCCTGGGCGGATGAGAACCCGAAACACTATTTAGGTTTGAAAGCCTGGGGGCGAATTCTCGTTGAGAAAGGTGACTCGAAGACTGCGATCCAACTTTATGAAAAGGCCGTTGAACTCTTTCCGAGCGAACCAGGAACTGCAAGCCCACTCTTGACATTGGCGAAGCTGTATCAAGAACAGGGAGAGAATGACAAAGAGAAGCAGGCACTCCTGAAGCTGGTAAAGATCGACGACGATGCCGTGGCTGCATTTTTTCGGTTAATGGAAATTGCCAACGACGAGAAAGATTGGGAAGCGGTCAAACAGTTCGCGTCGAAACTTTTAGCTGTCAAACCGTTAATCGCACAACCGCACGCTGCCCTAGCCACCGCCAGCGAACATCTTGGAGAATCAGAAGTCGCGATCGATGCGCTCGACTCATTACTCGCATTGGAACCGGCTGACCGTGCAGATCTATATTACCGCAAGGCAATACAGCAGCAGAAACTCGGCGAAGACGAATCAGCTCGAAGAAGTACTCTCCAGGCCCTCGAAGAAGCTCCTCGCTACAGAGAAGCTTTGGTCCTGCTTCAAGGGCTTGTCGACTCCAACGATTAAGTTGTCGACTCTGGCGTCCTTAAGCGGATTGTTCGCGGCGATATCATCTTTGAATCGATGATGATGAATGCGTGCGGGTTATACCGGTATTGCGGAGTCTCTCTTTTCAGATTTTGACGGAATCTCAAAGGCATTCCGCTCGCAGATCAGATGTGGTCTACATTTCAACACAATGAAATTTGTTCACATCGATCATGGCTCTCCTTTTGTGTGTGTCGTCTCGATGTGGTCACAGAAATAATCACGTCGGAGATAGATTGTTATGTTGAGCGACCCTTGGAATCGCCCGGAACTCAATGACTTGCGCTCGATTTTGGAAAGTATCGGGAAGTCTGATGAAGACCATAATCGGAATTCTGAGCGATTGGAGCTTTCAGTTCCAGCGGAAATGACGACTCTTCGTGGAAACACAATTTCTGCGATGACGCGTGAGATCAGCCGTACAGGCATTGGGCTCCTCCACAAAGGGATGATCTCACCCGGTGAAGTGACTGTGCGGATGGCTAGCGATACTCGTGAATTTGAATACCGAGTTTTGATTGAATGGTGCCGACCTTGTGACGACGGCATGTATCTCAGCGGTGGCCGCTTCCTCAGCCAGAAAACGACGACTTTTTAGAGCCGTTTGCTATACGATGTGCCTGTGAAGAACGTGTTGCACTCGCATCATTGCTGTTCGCGATAGTTCGGGTTCCTGACAGAAGAGCGCGAACTCCGATTCTAAAATGTTCTAGTAGGACTCCGGCGGGCGCGGGCCTTTCCAGTCGGGGTCATCGCGAAATCTTTCTCCGTCGGGGTTCATTTCGTTGATGACCCAGGGATCTCCGTGCATGTGGTAGCCGAGTTGCTCCCAGTAGCCGGGTGAGTCTTCAGCGACAAACGTCAGTTTGCGAAGCCATTTTGCACTCTTCCAGGCATAAAGTTGTGGGACGACCAATCTTACCGGCCCACCATGATCGGCATCGAGCGGTTCTCCATCATGCGTCTCGACGAGCAAGGCATCAGAGACATTGAAGTCTTCGATTGGAATATTTGTCGTCCAGCCCGAATCAAAGCCTTCAGCGATCACGAACTTTGCTTCTGCCTTCACTCCGACTCGCTGCATGATTTCTTGTACCGAAACGCCTCCCCAAACGTTTCCCAAGCGAGACCACTTGGTGACGCAATGAAAGTCGGAATAAACTTTCACATGCGGCAACGCTCGGAACTCATCCAAGGTCAGTTTGAGTGGCCGCTCCACGAGTCCGCCGATTTGGAGCCGCCACAGGTCATGGTTGATTGTCGGGACGGTTCCATAGTGCAGGACAGGCCACTTTCTGGTTCTTGACTGTCCGGCGGGAATGCGATTGTCTCGCTGTGTGTCAGGGCTGATGATCACGTCGTCAGACAGATGCTCCTCCGCTGTCGAAGGGTTGCCAGCCTGGTACTTGGGGTCGTCATTCACGGTCATCTCAATTCTCCGGAATTCTCTCGTCAGCGATTTTCACTGTCCGACGATCTTCTTTGACACCTTCAGAACAGCCTCTCTCATAAAGAGTGGAGACATTTGACAACTGAATGCGTATGATATTAAGAGCGCACATTATACTGTTGAATAGGTTGTCATTCGCCCGATTTGCGACCACTTGTACAGAATTTTCTTGAGCAAATCCAACATGATTCTGTACGTTCAGTCTCCTCGCGAGCAATCTGTAAAGCCATGAAGGTGGGCTTCAGGGAGACATCAAAGAGTGAAGATGCCCTACTCGTGAGGGAAGTTGAGAGTTCAAGATTCAACTTCGCACGCGCAAAACGTTTCGTCCGTTCTGTTTAATTACAATTCGATCCCCATGAAGAAAATCTACCTGCTCGTGCTTGGAAGTTGTTTGCTGGGGGGCCTCCTTTTTGCAGCGATTCTCCTCCCGGTGAGTTCGACCTCGGCGAAAACAAACGCGGACGGTTTGGTGATCAAACCTCCATCTCACATTTCTCCGGAAGGGTTCGTTTGGGTTCCGGGTGGGAGTTTCGTGATGGGAACGGATTATCAACCCTCTCCACAAGACCCAAATCCAGATCGCATTAAGCCTGATGAGTCACCTGCACATACGGTTGAGCTTGACGGTTTTTGGATGAGTGAGACTCCGGTCACGAATCAGCAGTTTCAGGAATTCGTGCAAATGACGGGATACGTCACCTTTGCCGAGAAAGTTCCGACGCGAGAAGACTTTGCGAAGAGTGGGGTCGATCCCATGGCGATTCCGGAAGAGGCACTGAAGCCCGGATCGATGTGTTTTAATGACAAATTCGACCGTGCGAGTCTCGTCACCGAAGGCCCCGGATGGGAGTACCAAGTCTGGGCAATTGTCGATGGCGCCGACTGGAAGCATCCCAATGGTCCAGATTCATCAATTGAAGACCGGATGGATCATCCGGTGGTCCATCTCACCTGGGAAGATGCAGTGGCATACTGTGACTGGGCTGGGATGAGATTACCCACCGAAGCTGAGTTTGAATACGCGAACCGAAATGGTGGCAAGAATTCCAAGTATTTCTGGGGCGAAGAACGGGACCCCGATGGAAAATTCATGGCGAACTACTGGCAGGGAGAATTTCCAACTCGTCGGGAAAATGAAGATGGCTACTTGGGGACCTCACCCGTGAAATCGTTTCCTGCGAATGAACTTGGGCTTTACGATATGGCAGGTAATGTTTGGGAATGGTGCGCGGACTACTATCACCACGACTACTACGCAGTTTCACCCAAACGAAATCCAAAAGGTCCAGCAGAAAGTTTCGATCCCCGAGAACCGGGGATCGTCAAACGTGTCCAACGAGGGGGCTCGTTTTTGTGCAACACAAATAGTTGTACGGGATACCGCACCGGAGCACGAATGGCAGGGGAAGTGATGTCGAGTAGTTTTCACAACGGATTCCGTTGTGTCCTCGATACAACAATGATTGAAGAGTACCAGTTCGCTCAAGATAAGATCACTGCCTGGAAATCCAATCCTGTCGTAGCCAAACAGTAGAAGTATTTCTTTTGCAGTCGTCCAGTCGAGCGGCTTCAGAATCTCTCGTCGAATCAACACGATATAAAGCTGCGTCATGGATGAGTCTGTAGACAACCTGGAAACTCAATCTCCAACCACTCCTGCGGTCCCACCGGAGGAGAAAGTCAAAACATTTCCACAGACTCCGGGCGTCTACTTGATGAAAGACAACCTGGGGCGTGTCATCTACATCGGGAAAGCACTTCAACTCCGTAGTCGCGCTTCCAGTTACTTCACTTCCGCTGCAACTGTCGATCAGCGCACGGCGAGTCTGGTTACTGAGATTGCAGATATCGATTTCATCAAGACAGAATCTGAGGTCGACGCGCTGCTTCTCGAATCGCGATTGATCAAAGATATTCAGCCGAAATTCAACCAGGAACTCAAAGACGACAAAACGTTCCCGTACTTGCAAATTAGAATCAACGAAGAGTTTCCGCGAGTCGAATTCACCAGAAAGCCGGAAACGAAAGGGGTGAAGCTTTATGGCCCGTTCACTTCAGCCAAAAAACTGCGTGGGACGATCTCTGTCCTTCAAAAGATCTTTAAGTTTCGAACGTG
Organism: Thalassoglobus sp.; assembly: GCF_048270125.1. NCBI lineage: Bacteria > Pseudomonadati > Planctomycetota > Planctomycetia > Planctomycetales > Planctomycetaceae > Thalassoglobus > Thalassoglobus sp. The sequence continues at coordinate 388,517 of NZ_JBLWTN010000002.1, forward strand.
CCCGCTAGAAATCGAGGAAGAGGACGAACGTTGGAAGTGGTTTCGTCCCTGTTTGCTTGCCAGCATCGACCAATGCACAGCCCCCTGTAATTTGCGAATCAGCAAAGAGGAATACCGAGAAGACATCCGCCGATTGAGGATGTTTCTGGACGGCAAGAAGGTCAAACTTCTGAGAGAACTGAAGAAGGATATGCAGCTGGCATCCAAGGAACTCAAATTCGAAAAAGCTGCAAGAATACGGGATGAAATCAAAGCTCTTGATAGTTTGAATTTGCGTGGAAATCTGGAAGATCATGTTCAGCCGGAGGTCTTTTATATCGACCCGAAAAAAGGGCTGCGCGGTCTCAAGCAAGTCTTCAATCTTGATAAAGTTCCACGTGTGATTGAGGGGGTCGATATCGCTCATCTACAAGGAGGCGAAACCGTTGCCAGCCTCGTCCAGTTCATCGATGGGCTTCCATTCAAGCATGGCTATAAGCGTTACAAAATCCGCACCGTCGAGGGAGTCGACGACTTTGCTTCAATACGAGAAGTTGTCGGCCGTCGACTGAGGCGACTTTCACAAGAGGGGGGAGCCTACCCCGACATTCTGTTGATCGATGGCGGGAAGGGGCAACTCAGCGCAGCCATGGAGGCGATGCGCGTTCTCGAAATCGATCCTCCCTTTACGATCTCGCTAGCGAAACGCGAGGAAGAAATCTTCGTTCCCGGAGAGTCGGAACCAAAACGCCTTAGCCGGCATTCTTACGCTCTGCGGCTGTTGCAATATGTACGCGATGAATCACACCGCTTCGCGCAGTCGTATCACCACACGCTCCGCAGAAAAGCAACTTTCGAATAGAGCGCTTCGAGTTTTTTGGGCCACGCTGCATTCTGTGAATGCCGCTCTGATGTCGCTACGGGCCCCTCTCTTCGGGATGGCACGACACATGGAGAAGCACAGTCGTTACGTGAGAGGAGTATCGGACAAGCGTAATAAAGCGATTGAAATGATTGTCCTGATCATTCGTAAGCAGTTTCTGTGAAACTGAGTTGCCTCGACACCTTCATGACGTAGGGTTTTGAAGAGATTCCCCCTTCAAAGCGGACCGTTCGAGGTACATCCCATGTCGCCCTTCTTGGCAATGTCATTCTACCATTATATGCGTACCTATAAGCGTTACGCATTTGATTTTTGGGAGCACCTGTCACCGGCACAGTACGGGATGGTTCTCGTCGTAGTCTTTGTACTTGGCTACCTGATGATGAAATCGGCTCGCTAATAATCGATTCCGATGCGGGCACAATTGCTGTCGTGTGCTGTTGTGAAAATCAACCGGCAGTGGCGGATCTCCTAAACGTCATTTTAACCAGCTAAAAGACTTCGCGGGCATGCTCCGGGGATATCTAAAGCCTGCCACACGACACTGATCAATACGACATCGATCAATGTGACATTGATCAATCCTCAGCGGATGCTGATGGGTTAATAGAACCTTCTGAGTCGGAATGACCCGTCGTCAGCATTTCTTCATGCATGGCAGTTCTTTTTTGAGAGAGTCGGTAGAAAGAGATCCCAAACGCAGTGAACATGGTGGCTGGCATCGCCAACATGAACAGGATGCTGTACATGTAAGCGCGAGGTCGAGCTAGTGTGACATCATCTTGCGCATCTTCATTCGCCACAGCACACATCGGGCATGCCTGAGATGGGCTGGTCATGAAGAAACCACTCGAGAGAACGAGTGCGACGAGTAAAATTCGAATTTGCTTAAACATTGAATCGACCTGTTTTGTTGAGTTGGTCAAGGCTTGGTTAAAGCTTGTACAACATCCAGTAAATGATAACACCTGTGATCGACACGTACAGCCAGATTGGGAAAGTGACTTTTGCCCACTTTCGATGTGACTCCCAGTTCTGCCGAAGTCCTTTGGTGATCGTAACTAACGCTAAAACGGGAACCATTGCAGCTAGGATAACATGGCTGATCAATATTGAGAAATAGACAGTTCGAATCGTTCCAGTCTGCTCAAACGGTTTCCCACGGACACCAGCGTAATGGTGCAGGGCAAAATGGTAGGCCAGGTAGGAAATCAAAAACACACAGGAGACGCCGAATGCATACAGCATTAGTTTTTTATGCAAACCGGTGAGCTTCGCTTTGATCGCTGTATATCCGAGCATCAGCAAGAGTGTGGCGAGTGCGTTGAGCATTGCGTTCGTGGCAGGCAACCGATTCGCCCAGTAGGGAAGCTTTGCGAGAGGGTCGACCTTGACCGTTTTCATATATTCCAGAACGGAAGCTTGCTGTGCTTCACGCGCTTCGATGACGACGGGACGATACTCGTCCGGGGTTTCAATGTCCCCTTTCAGGACGCGGCGCAACACCGACATCTCTTTCGGGTCGATGGAGTTGTAACGACCGAGAATTTTTCCGGCAGCATCGACATGAATGATGTTGTTGTCGTGCGCAAACTCCATTCCCGGTTGGCGTGCAGTCCCCACGTTTTCCCACGCGGTCACTTTAAAACCTTCGCGAATCAGCTTCCAGACTTGTACGGGATCTCCGGTTGCAAACAACCATCGCTTGGGGTCAGCTTCCCAGATGTCGGCATACTTTCGCATGATCTCGACGGTATCTTCTTCGGGATTGACGGTAATTGTCACCATGCGCATATCGACATCGGAGACCGTTTTATCGAATTCCATCATCATCCGAGATGTCATTGGACACTGATGCGGACACTGAGCGAAGATGAAGTTCACGATCCATGGTTTGCCGAGCAAATCTTCTTTCGTGAATTCTTCTCCTGTCTGATCAACCAGTGTGAAGTCGTCAACTTCGTCCGGATTCCAGACTTGAGGTTGATCGTACGCGCTGCGTCGATAGGTCAGGGGCAGAGTTTCTCCCGGTTCCAGAACCTGATTTTCTGGGATTTCTGCAGGAGCTTCATCATCCGCGAAGAGTTCCCCGCACGTCATGCAGGCAAGCAAACAATACGCGACAAGGCACAATGACAGCACCTGCCATCGAGAAGAATTCATAATGCATCGATTTTCGTAATAGAATCCAATCATGAGGCCACCGCTGGGTCTCGGCGTGTGATCCAAACATCAATGAGCAGGCAGACCATCGCGAATCCAACTGTCACTATGATACATGTTGCTTTCGATGGAGAATCCGTCAGCAGTGCCTGGTTCTCGACGAGCGTTCGCCTCAAACCTGCAACCCCGTAGGTCAACGGGTTCAATCGCATGATCCAGCTCATCCAGACAGAACCTGAACCGGGAAAGAACGCTCCCGATAACAACCACATCGGCAATAAGACAACGCTCATTACTCCATGGTATCCCTGAACGGAATCAATTTTCCAGGCAAAGAGATATCCCAAGGCTGTCAGACCTAGAGATATCCAAAATAAGAACAAAGCTGCCTGAATCATGCTCGACAGTGAGAATGCAAAACTCATTTCGGGCGCAAGATTCACAAATTGTAACAGAGGAGCCACGATGAGGAACAAGAACGCCTGAAACAATGCCAAAGCTGTTCCGCCGAGAACTTTGCCTAGTACGATCGCAGAACGTGGAACAGGAGCGACCAACACTCCTTGCATGAACCCTTCGTTTCGGTCTTGAATGACCGAGATTGAAGAAAAGATCGACGTGAACAGGACAATCAGGACGGCCACGCCCGGAAGAAAATACTCCTGAAACGAAAGGGCGTTCTCACCCTCGGTCCCAGGCATTGCAAAAGATCCATGCAATCCAGCCCCAAAGAGAATCCAGAAGACAACCGGTTGACCGACAGCACCAATCACGCGTGATCGTTGTCGCAAAAATCGGACGACCTCACGGACAGCCAGTGTCCAGGTCGCTGTCCATAACGGGGAACGTTGAGCCTGTGTGGTGCTGCTCATGCTGCTTCACCTTCGTCTAAACGCCGCCCGGTCAATTTGATAAATACATCCTCAAGAGTTGGCTTTCCAAGCGTCAGGTTCTGAAACTGCCCAAGGAATTGCGTCGCAATTTGGACGAGAAGTTCGTGACCATTCTCTTGTTCAATCCGCAGCGTCTCTCCGATCTTCTGAACGTCAACATGCAATTGATCACGAAGCTGAGCGGCAAGTTGGTCTTGGTTTTCTGCCTGGATGGTGAGGCTGTCACCACCGACCATCGCCTGAAGTTCATCAGGTGTCCCTAAAGCAATCAATTTTCCCTCATCGAGAATTCCGAGTCGGCCACATCGGGCAGCTTCTTCCATCAGGTGTGTCGTGACAAGAATTGTGACTTCGGATTCCTTTTGCAGATTCAACAAGGTTTCCCACAAATCATGACGCGCTCTGGGATCGAGACCGGTACTTGGCTCGTCAAGCAATAAGAGTTCCGGAGAGTGCAATAGCGACTTTGCGATTTCGACTCTGCGTTTCAAACCACCAGAAAGCTTCTCAGCATAATCTTTCGCTCGGTCCTCGACGCCCAGTTGTGCCATGACCGTTTGGCATCGTGTTCGAAGCTCTGCTCCGTATAGACCGTAGAGATGCCCTTGATGTTTCAGATTTTCAGCAACAGTTAACTTGAGATCCAGGCTGGGAGATTGAAACGTCACACCAATGCAGCGGCGGACTGCGTCGGGCTCAGCTGACACGGAATGCCCACAAACCCGGGCGTTCCCTTCTTGAATAGGAAGAAGAGTTGAGAGGACGCGAAACAGCGTGGACTTTCCTCCTCCGTTTGGTCCCAGCAGACCGAAGACATCCCCGGCCGGAACTGTAAACCCAACGTCATTCAGAGCAACGCGATCTCCATATCGAAACACAAGTTGTTCGACTTCAACGGCTGGCATGAACCATCCTGTACGTCAGAAACAGGCTTCAATTTTGAAACCGGTAGAAGATATGAGAGCCTCTTTCACCGCTTGCCGTGGCCGTGATGATCACTTTCACGAATTCACAAACTGCTTGCTACGAGGCAGGTCGTGATAACTCATATTGGTTTTGCTCTCGAGACACTCACAAATGCGATGAGATCAATGATCTTCACGGAGACACAATAATGCGCCTCGTTTTAAGTAGTGCTCACGATTTTCTTGTATAGCGATCAATGACCAGCTGGCTGCGCTTTCGCTTTTGGCTTCGCTTCAGCTTCAGTGGCGGTCTCACCATTATGGTCGTTATGTCCTTCTCCGTATCCCTCTTCGTTGTGATGCGCGGTTAGGCTCGTCTGCATGGCGTTGTAATCGTAGTAGTGCATCGCGACGTCGGGAGCGAGGCCAATCATCAGCCCAACTGACAAAATGACTGTCGGCATCAGGATGACGAATTTCCAGCGTCCTTCAAACTTCAAGTGCATGAAGTATCTTAACACGAAGGATGCTTTGGCCACCGCTACAGCTAACACGGCAACCACAACCAAGGTTGGTGACATCTCAACAACATCAAATATCACAGACAACGCAGTGCAAACACACAGACCCATGAAAACCAAAAAGTAGTTCACGTGATGTTGTGATTGAGCGTGTGACTGGTCCATCATTGGGCCTTATTTCTAAGTGCTGTAACGTCGAAACGCTCAGCGAAACGTGATTCAGGTTGAACCGATCCGAAGATCGATGAAAATACGTCTGCGTTCAGTCTGAAGGAATGTCAACAGTAGCGTAAATCAAATGTTGGTCTTCTCGTTCAGCTTCGTGCCGAACGGCCTGTGAAGTCGTGAATGTGATGATCACGGGCACGACCAATATTCGCAATGTTCTAAATGTTGCCGGGAATGATATATAGCAACGGAAACACGAAAATCCAGACTAAGTCGACAAAGTGCCAGTACAGGCCACTGTTCTCAACCCAGTTTGACCAACGTTCGTTGAGTTTACTTCCTTGAGCGAGTGCGGTGCCAAACAAGATCATTCCAACAATCACGTGGATGGCGTGGAATCCGGTAATTAGAAAGTATGTCGAGGCAAACAGGTTTCCATAGACGATCGGATGTGACAGGTGCAGCCCCTTTAACAGAGAGCCGTACTGCTCATCCTTTTCCATATGATGCAGGAGAGTGTCCGCTTGTTCGTACGTCAGAGAGTTTGCGGAGATCTTCTCTTTGAGCTGACTGACTTCGGTATTCAAGGCAGAAACGGCTTGGAGATTCTTTTTCTTTTCGCCTTCAGATGCTTCAATCTCTTGCGGAAGAACCGCAGCTTTGCGGTAGTAAACCATCGCTTGGGTCGCAGGCATCTCGCCTTCTGAATTGACGATCGCTGAGTTCGGAACGAGTGCATCAAGCCGAGAATGGAATCTGGCTTCGATATCAGATTCCATCTTCTGAATCGCCTGCATTTCTGTTTCAGGGATTTTTCCAGGGACGATTTCGTGAGAAAACTTACCGTAGTATTCGTATCCTTTAATTCCCATAAACACACAGGCAAACAAGAAAGTCAGCCCCAGGAATTTTCGAGCTTTAGCGTAATCTCGCTTTCCCATCGATTCATGTGCGACAACGACAAAGTAGCTCGAAGCCAGCAGGATGAATGTATTTAAACCACCAGCCCAAATCTTGATATGGGTGACGTCCGTATCGACCGGCCAGGCGGATTTTCCGGTGGCATCGACCGATCCGAAATACAGCACAATGTACGAACCGATGAATGCTGTGAAAAACATGATCTCCGTGCCGAGAAACAACCACATACCAAGCTTGGCATCGGTAATCGGCAAACCCATCTTCATGGCGGGAGGATGGTGTGAATGCGACATGGAAATACAACCTCTATTGCGGAAAAACCGCGAGTCAAACCTAAAGGATTTCGTTCAATAATCGTAAGTGATCGAATGTCATCGCCAGCAACACACCGGGAAGGTAGATCAGCGAAGCAAACAGTAATCGTCTCGCTTGTTGACGCGATTCGTCTCGATAAAAACCAAATGCAGCGACTGCGTACACAATCCCCAACAGAATTGCTACGACCGCATAAAAATCACCAGCCAACCCAAAGTGAGTTGGTAGTAAACTGACAGGTAACAGAACCAGTGCATAGCCCAGCGAAATCGCGCCGATAACCTTAGGGCGACCTGCCCCCGGCACCATTTTCAGGCCAGCTCCAGCGTATTGATCATGATACATCCAGGCAATCGCCAAAAAGTGTGGAAACTGCCAGACAAATAAAATGGCGAACAGCGAAAACGCGACAATGTCGAGTGAGCCCCCCGCTGCAACCCATCCTAAAACTGGCGGAGCAGCACCAGGAATTGCCCCGACTGCAGTGCAAAATGTAGTGTGACGCTTTAACGGTGTGTAGACACCAGCATACAAAACTGTAGTCGTTGCAGTGAGTACCGCTGTCAGTGGATTCACCGTCAGCAAAAGATAGATGAACGAGACGATTGAGCAAGCAATCGCAAACAGCAACACTTCAGAAGTTGTCAATTTCCCGGAAGGGAGTGGACGATTCTCTGTCCTCGCCATCTTGGCGTCTGTGTGTCGTTCGTAAACTTGATTCAACGCACTCGCTGAAAAGACTGCAAGGACGACTCCAATGCTGGCATTCAGCAGCGGTGTTAATCTCCACACACCTTCTGAACCGAGCAGGTAGCCAACTCCCATTGAGAGCAGCACCATCAAAGCGATACGTGGCTTTGCCATCTCTGCGTAGCAGGCCAGACGGGTAGCGATTGAGGAGCGTTGTTCCAGTTCTTTCACTGCAGAATTGGAACGCACAGGATTCATAACAGATGTACTCATTCCTGCCCCCCTTCAACAGCGAAAACCTGTTTGGAACTTCGGGCCGTCATCGGCTTGGTATCCGAAAATTTTGAAACAGTGCCGACACGGTAAACTTTTAATAAATGCACAAAGGCAGTCTGGAAAGTAACAATTCCCCAGACAGTGTGTGCCGTACGTAACGTAACCTGTTGAATTGAATCACTGATGGCAACAAATCCAGTCGGTGTAAATCCAAACTTCAAAACCCATGCACCTAATCCGAGACCGACCTGGCCGATACCAATAAGAAGGAGCAGAAGGCCAGATTTTCTTAACCAGGAAACGTTTGAAAAACTACAAAAGGTGAAATTGACAAAAATCAATCCGAGTGAAACAAATCCCAATGCAAGGTGTTCGTGTAACCCTGATCCGCGGTGACGAATCATTCCGCCAAACAGATACTGGATGACCAGAATCGTCAGCAGCAGCACCGACAAGACCTTCATGATGGTCATTGTGGAGCGTTCCGTTTCAGCTTCAGGTGCTTCCCACTGCTTTCCTGAGAGCACAATAAGTGCCCCCATAATTGAAAAGACAAGAGCCGCAAACGCCCCATGGACCATGGCCAGACCACGTTCATCAAGTTGAACACGGAAGCCGCCCAGCAAGCCCTGTAATATGACACCAAGCAACGCGCAAACAGAAAGGACTTTCAGCGTGCGTCGTTGTTTTGTCATGAATGCAAAAACAACAAGAATGATTGACCAGATTCCAATCACCATTCCAGCTAAACGGTGACCATGCTCCAAAAATTTATCCCAGTCTTTTGCGAAGTCGCTCAGCCAGGGATAGGTGATCATCATATGCCCGTCAGAAGTCGGCCAATCTCGAAAGGCCATCCCAGCGTTTTTCGATGTCGTCAATGCCCCGAAGATCAGTGTGATCATCGTCAGACCTACCGCCGTAACGGCGAGGCGGCGAAACCAGTTTGTCTGATCGATTTGGGACATGAGAACTTATCGGCAACTTCACGTTTTCGGTTTCCGGAGTGATTTTGGACTGCGGGAACGGACTGATGATTCATACAGAGTTAGGCTGGAGCAATTTTCGGTGATGCTTCTGAATCGTGGTCAACAACCGGTCTTGGAGCCTCGGCTTGCGGCCAATAGTCAGAATCATGTTCAGGGCTGGAGTATTCGTATGGGCCACGATAAACAACTGCTGGAATATCGAAGTTTCCATGTCCAGGAGGCGACGGTGCGTGCCATTCGAGTCCATTCGCATTCCATGGATTTCGACCAGCCTTGCGACTAGAAAACAGGCTGAAGATGAAGTTTCCGATCAGGATGAACTGTGCAAATCCCATAATGGCTGCACAAACCGTCATGAATTGATTCAGCGGGAGGAGATGTTCAAGATAAGGGTACAGGTAAGGGTCTGCATAACGTCGCGGCATTCCAGCGACACCCAGCAGGTGCATTGGGAAGAACGTTCCGTTGAAACCAATGAATGTCAGGAAGAAGTGAAGCTTCCCCCAGCCTTCACTCATGAAGCGACCGAACATTTTCGGGTACCAGAAATGAATCGCCCCGAAGACTGCAAACAATGTTGATCCGAAGAGGACATAGTGGAAGTGAGCTACAATGAAGTAGGTGTCGTGGATGTAGATGTCGACAGGGACTGCTGCCATGAAAATTCCGGAGAGTCCACCGACGATAAACATTGAGACGAAGGCGACACAATTCAAAAAGATGACATTAAACTCGGGCTTTCCACCCCAGATCGTACCGATCCAGTTGAACACCTTCACTGCTGATGGAAGAGCAATCATGATTGTTGAAATCATGAAAGTCATTCCGAGTGCTGGATTCATTCCCGAGATAAACATGTGGTGACCCCACACGATAAATCCGAGTCCAGCAATGGCTGCCAGTGAGTAAACCATCGGCTTGTATCCGAAGATAGGTTTGCGGGACATGCAAGCGAGCATATCTGAAACCATTCCCATCGCGGGTAGAACCATGATGTACACAGCTGGGTGTGAATAGAACCAGAACAGGTGCTGCCAAAGAAGTGTCTGTCCGCCACCAACGGTCGGAACGGCATTGTTCACGACCAATCCGGATGGGATAAAGAAACAGGTTCCCATGCTTCGATCTGCAACGAGCATAAATCCAGCAGCAGTTAAAACAGGCAGAGCAAATGCCTGTAGTACTGCGGTAATGAACATGCCCCAGATGGTCAGTGGCATCCTGAGTAAAGTCATTCCAGGAGCACGCATATTGATGATTGTTGTCATATAGTTGATTGAACCCATCATCGATGAGAACCCGACACATGTCACACCCATCAACCACCAGAACTGTGCCCAGCCTGAGCCTGGTGCAGCTGCCTGAAGTGCGGAGAGTGCTGGGTACGAAGTCCAACCAGCTCCAGGACCAGCATTAGGTCCCCATCCATCATTCCAGACGAAACTCATTCCGAAGAAGAAAATCGCGGGTAACATGACCCAAAAGCTCAATGCATTCAGCAGCGGAAACGCCATGTCGTCCGCACCGATCATCAGTGGGATCAGGAAGTTACCAAACGCACCTGCAAGAACAGGAATGATCACCAGGAAGATCATCACTGTTGCATGCATAGTGAACAGCATGGTGTAAAATTCGGGAGTGACCTGTCCACCTGCAGAGGCAGGGAAAAAGGCACCAATTATGGGCATATTTTCCCAAGGGAATGCAAGTTGCCAGCGCACACCCAAGGCCAATGCTCCTCCCACCATCATCATCACTAAGGTGGTAAGAAGGAACTGGATACCGATAACCTTGTGATCTGTAGACCAGAAAGGAACGGCTTTTAACAAAGCAAGATGATCATCTCCATGCGCGTGATGCCCATGGTCGTGATCGTGTCCGGCTGAATCTGCTGTGGCTGCGACTGAACTCACCGCCTCACTCCAATAAAATTATTCACATGATAAGTAATATGTTTGCAAAATCACAAAAAGTAACATGGTCGTAGAGGACATGTTTACTCTGCAGGATTCCGACAACTACTCGTCACTGGATTCTGGTTCATCGTCAACGCGATCTTCATTTTGTTCACGCTCCAGTTGACGAAGGTATTCAATAAAGTTTTCATCCGATTCTGCCACGAATCGGGCTTTCATTTTGTAGTGACCCCATCCGCACAATTCGGCACAGAGGAGCTGATATGTCTGCTGCTTGTTTGCTTCAAGCCAGATCGGAATCGTTAATCCCGGAACTGCATCTTGCTTAATACGTAGTTCTGGCAAGAAGAATGAATGCTGAACATCCATTGTTCTCAGGTTGATCATTACAGGAGCACTTGCTGGCAAGTGCAAATCGTTAACAGCGTAAAGATCTGTTGGCTGAGGGTCTTTCATGAGTGGCTTCAGGGTTCCGTCTTCGTTGAAGCCGGGATACCGAATGAGCCATTCGAATTGTCGAGCAGTGACTTCTGCAAGTGCCAAACTGTCTTTTGTTGTTCGTTTTTGATTCACTCGTTTCAGGGCCGTTTCCATCTTATCACGAGGGAAGGCGCTTTTCACACGATATTCAGCCCAAACGTCCATTTGATAAAATGCAATAAACAGCAGGACGATCGCTGGGATAACACTCCAGATCACTTCCAGTTCATGACTCCCATGAGAGTGCCAGGCTTTCTTGGTGACAGCTTCTGGTTCTGTATCATACGCACCTCGGAACAACACGTATGCAAGACCAGCTTGAGTTCCAATAAATGCAATCGTGCAAATGATGAGAATCAGATAGAACAGGTCGTCAATACGCTGCCCCAGGGGCGAAGCAGCTTCACCAGGAAACCACCACCCAAAACCTGGCGACGCTAAACAGAGTGCGACTGTTAGAGTTGGCCAGAATGCAAAGAATAAACACCAAAACCACTTCACGGGAATAACCTCATCGGGTCATAAGCTTCAAAACTGAAAGATTCAGACTACTTCGCTGCAACCTCGTTCTCAACCGGTTCTTCACTCGCAGGTGCGGGATCAACCGTTTGAGATTCCGAGCCAGCTTGAACATCTTCAAACGGGACGCTGTAGATGTAGTTGACAAGGTGCCAGATATCTTCATCTGTCATTTCTGAATTTGGATCTTCAGGATTTGATCGACGAAGTAACGTCGTCGAGAATGCTGGCATAGGGGTTCCCTTAATTCCAGCATACAATCGAGAATACAAATCGATAGGACGTCGACCACCACGATAAATGCCGGTATGCAGGTTTCTTGGTTTCACGGGATGACCCCAAGTGTCGTACAGGCCGAGACCAACATTATCCTGACCAGCTTCATCCTTTGAAACTGCTAGTGTCTGTGAGCCATCTCCAAATCCAGCTTCACCATGGCACTGGGCACATTTCAAGCTGTCTTTCAGGTACAGTGCACGTCCTTTGGCGATGGATTCTTTCGAATATGGAACGCGGGGAGTCAAAGGTCGAACTTCGGCAGACTCCTCCTGTGAGGATTCCCAGTCGTTTGCCAGGCGAGTGACAATCGAATCGACTTCAGCTGGTAACGAATCAGGATCATTTACTGATTCAAGAAATTCGTTTTGAATCTCAACTGCTGATTCAGAACCATCTTCAGTTCTATCTGCAATAGCTTGAAGGGAGTACCCATCACCGAGCAAACGAATTAACTGGTATTCGACTTCTCCACGCATCGCTAGCCACATTACATATTCTGTGATGGCTGTCGATTCTTCTTCGGTGAGAAGCTTAAAGGAAGGCATGTAAGTCCCAGGAACCCCATTTTCAATGACGTTCTTAAGGTCATGACGACTTGCTTTTTTCGAGCTTTGCGTTGTTGTGAACTTGAAAATCCCTCTACGGTAATCACGAGGTTTTGGGTTCAGGTACGGAGCTGTCGGCCCCATTCCATCTCCAGTGACGCCATGGCAATGCTGACAATGTTCGGCGTACAGCATGCGTCCATTGGCCAGAATTTCACCAGGACCCAGGATGACCGGTGTTCCTTCATCAGGATTAGAAGCAAGCGGCATCTCAAGAGTCGCTTGATGCTTTTCTTCATTCCAGGTTTTGATCCACGAACTCGGTTGTCCCGCCAGGTTCCCACCCATCCAAAGGACTTCAGTCCCCTCTGGAATCGCAGTATGCGGATCGGTGAGTTCTAGTGACAATTGACGTCCAGATCCTTCCTGAACTGTCCCTTGTGCGTAGTGCATCTTCAAGGGAAGTTTATCCCAAGCGACCATTTCGGTCGGTTCACCGAAGTACGTCAGGAGGACCTTGTCCAGATAATCCTGCGCATAGGGCGAAAGGGTCTGGTACTCCTCGCGGTTAGAAAACTCAAGTTTTCCACCACATCCGGAGGTCAGACAGATCAACATTAGTGTGCAAATGGTTCTCACAGGAAAACCTCGATACTCTTGGAGGTTACTGCGACAATTTTGACGCATTGACTTCAAATTTCATTTCAACGGCAGTGTTTTGGGCAGCTTCAACTTTTACGGAGCGTTCGACGTATCCGACCGCTTCATGCCACAAAACAAAGGTCCAGGTTCCATCAGGGAGATCGGTGATCTCAAAGTTTCCATTTTCATCTGTAACAGCTCCCCAAGGATGGTCCAAAGGAAGGATGTATGCAGTCATGAAGGTGTGGAAGTCACAGCCGGTCAGGGCCGGAGTCCCTTCTACAAATTCGAATGTGTGTTCTGTACTGCCATTGGCTGTGACAACGTTGTTGTATGAGTTCTGAAAACCTTTAACGTTGACGTTGTGAGCAACTGGATCAGAGTTCTTCAATAATACGGGTTGACCAACACGAACAATCTTAGCGTGCGGGAGGAAGACACAACCTTTTTGGTCGATCTCGACAACCTCATCCTCTTTCGGAGCAGGAATACCTGTCTTCGGAGCTCTTTTCATATAGACAAAGACATTCGCAAGTCCACCATCTTTAGAGACGACTGCTTTTTCATTTGGGACAGCCGTTTCAGCACAGATGGCATCTTTCGTTTCAGCACCTTTTTCTAATAGTGGCGGCAGGCTTGGAGCAGTCCCTTTCACTGAGACTCTGCCGAAAAATTTCGCTGGACCTGTGTGATTAGCCGCTGCTTTCGAAGCTGGCGCTTCAGCAGCCACTGGTGTCGCCGCAGGTTTAGCCATTTCTTTCTTTGGAGCAGCTTCAGCAGGTGCGGATTCTTTAGGAGTCGCAGTAGCTGTCTCTGTGCTGCTCGGTGCAGTTGCCGGCTCACTCGGCGTCGGAGTTTCTTCTTCCTCGACAGCGACTTCACCTACTGAGATGTCGACTTCTGAGGCAGGTTTAACATTTGTTGATTCACGATCTGCTTTTGGAGCACAACCCGTGACAATCACGAGCGAAAGCAAGATCAAAATCTGATTGTGCTTGCGATTTAACATGGTAAGAATCCGCGCCTTAGTTGATGGTTCTATTTTGCCAGCTTGTCGGCACTGACTGTGATCTCAATGGGAGTCGCTTCTCCGTTCGCGGGGACATCAACCGACAATGAGCGTTCAATATAACCAAGTTTTTCATGCCAGATAACAAATTCTAAGTTTGTCGCTGGTGCATTTGGAATTTCAAATGTGCCATCCAGGTTTGTGACAGCGGCCCAAGGATGGTCGACAGGCATCACGTACGATGACATCCAGACATGGAAGTCACAGATCACTAATGCCGGTTTAGATTCTGCAAATTCAAACTGATAATTCACATTCGCAGCGTTCAAAGGAGTGATCGTCGAATTGAAAGTATTCGCTTGCCCCTTAACGTTCACGTTGTGAGCAACTGGATCTGAGTTTTTCAACAAGACCGGTTGTCCAACCTGAACAACTTGTGCGTGTGGAATGAAAATACAGCCTTGCTGATCGAAGTCGATCTGCTCAGTTGGTGGTGCAGGGACATCGACATTCGGGACTCGTTTCAAGTAAATGAAAACGTTCCCAAGTCCACCGTTTTCGCCAACTGCCGATTGATTCGGTACTACCATTTCGCTGCAGATCGCATCTTTAGTTGATTCGCCCTGTGCAAGTAACGGTGCAAAACTGGGCAGTGCTCCGTCTACTGAAATTTTTCCGCGCACTGTTCCGAACTCTGTGATTTTCGGACCAGCAGTTTGGGCCGCTTCTTCTTGTGAATCACCTAGTCCACCTTCAGTCAGCAGTGTCATGTGAACTGGACTGCGAGCTCCACCACCGACGCCTTCACGACGAACTGAAGGATCGCAACCAGTCATCGTCACGACTGACAATAAAAGGACAGCAAAAAATGTCTGTTGTGTTTGCATGCGAATCATCATTCCGCACCCCCTGGTTGTTCTGGAGGCGTTGCAGATTCGGGGTTGTAAGTTGTTTCCCCATGAACCTCGATGAGGTCTGAGTAGTTAAACAACGCGTCAATCACTGACTGAGCTTGACGTGGGTTTTGACCGCCGAACATCTTTTTCATTTCTGCAGGTTTATCTGAAGGGAAGTTTTCAGGCATCGCTGTGTATGGATAAACCCACATTGGTTTGTAAACCCAGAGTTGTGTCCACTCTGGTCGTAAGCGACTCTCTACGCGTTGTAGATTTGGACCCTTAATCTGTTTCGGGTCGTTGACAACGTTTCCACCGACATTGTGGCATTTTCGACAGAGCGGACCATTCAGCACGTTCCACGATGCACTCAAGTAGTCAATCTCTGCATCTGGGAACTGCTCGTGATAAGTATTCGCCTGTTGTGCCTGGTAGTCGAGTTGGTTCTGCGGAATTGTCTGATATGGGAATGGAACCCCATCTTTTGCAGCGAAGTAGTTCGCTAATGTCTGTGCTTCTTGATCACTCATGTTGAAGCGAGGCATCCGTAGTACAGTAGACCGGCGTATCGGTTCCGGGTTCTTCAAGAACTTATACAACCACGGAGTCTGGACTTTGTACCCCTCGGATGTGAGTGGTGGAACAGAAGCCTGCCAGGCAGCATTAAAGTCATTGCCACCTGGGGTTTTGCTTAATTCTGGAGCAAGTCTGTTGACCAGCCATTTTCCGAATTCACCACCACGGCCATCGACGAATTTTCGAATCTGGCTTTCTCCGATTTGGACAGCTTCACTAGGAAGAATGAACTTCCCGTCATCAAGCTGGAACCCATCCCAGAATCGATAAGAGTAAAACCTGAATTCAGGATCTTCCTCTTCGGGATCTGGAATTCCCTGAATGAAGCCACGTGCGTTGTAAACCACAGATCCATCTTCAGTTACTTCACCAGTTGCACCTTGTCCACCACTGCCTAGAGGCTTGATGTGTTGGAGCAAGTCAAATGCAGGCATATCAGCTTCAGATATATCCTGTCCTTTAATGGCAAGGACTTTCGGATCGTATTCGAATTCTACGGAGTCCATCTCTAAGACGTGACAGCCAGTACAATTGAACTTCGCCAGGAGTCGCTCTCCACCAAAAATTGCTTCTTGTTCCTTGTTGGGTTGGAACTGGAATTCTGGTGCTGGAGGTTGAGCAACTAGGCCAAGTACGAATGTTGATACCGCTTCAATCTGCTCAGGATCGAATGGGAACTTCGGCATTCGAAGTCGTTCATCCCAATTCTTTGTTTCAGTTTTCTTGTAGTCGTAGCTTCTGGGCTGGCGAAGTTTTTGCCACAAGAATCCAGCACGTCCGTGACTGATCGCACTTTTGTAAAGCATCGCTTCAGTCAAGTCTTGATCGGAGACATTTGGATCACCTGCTTTGGAATCCTTAACAATTTTTTCCATTCGAGCAGCAGTACTTGTTCCCAATGCCGCTGGGCCGTGATGATCATCTGCGTGAGCATCGTCTGCGTCGGCAGGATCACTGATCTCACCGTGATGGTGCAGGAATTCATGAATATGCTCGAAGGCCAGTTTCGAAGTATCTTTGTGGCCCCAGTCCTGTAGTGCAGTTCCGATTGGGCGTGCTGTTTCAAATCCTGGAATGTCGTGACATCCATAACAACCGTAGCGTGCGATTGTTCGGCGTCCAATGTAGACGAGTTTTCTCTTTTCCCACTCTTCTGGGCTGACTTCTTCGTCCATGCTTAATGGGGCGAGCTCTACTTCATCCCCTTTGATGAAGTTGGCAGGTGTTTTACCATCTTCGAACATATCGCTAGTCACTGGGAACCGGCGTTGTTCCAGTGTCTTCTCCACCCCAAGCTTGTCGAGTGACTTTCCTAGGTATAGAAGAACCAGGTCATCTGCAGGAGTCGAGACAAACAATCGAGTCGTGATCTCCTGTCGATTTCGAAGAATAAGGAGCTTAACTTCTTCACCAACTTTTGCGTCGTGTACGATTTTCTTGAGTTCTTCTGTCGACTTCAATTTCGTACCATTGATCGCGATAACGATATCACCGGGTACCAATGGTCGTTCTTCCCAGTTCTCGCCGATTTGAACTTGAGCACGTTGAGCTGCCGATCCTTGAATCACTTCCTGGATCAATAGTCCGCGGAAGCCGTCCTCACCGAGTCCAAGTGATTTAGCTTTCTCTTTTGAGAAGTCATGGTCGAATACTAAACCTAAATCGTTTTCAGGTTTCGGAAGTGCTGGGAATTCCTTTGCTCCACCTTCGAGAAGGTAAGCTGTGATATCTGCGGCTGGATCAATAGTCGTTTCACCTTCAGTGTAACTGTCGAGATACAGGTCCGGCATCTTTGTTCGAGTGTGATAGAGAGATGGTTCTTTGATCCAGGTGTACAACCAGTCGAACCCTTCTTTACCCGGCTTGATTTTCTCATGAATTTTTGACAGGTCGGGGCCAAAGTCAGCAGTGACACCATCAAAGGCTTCGTCCTGTTTGCTGTGGCAGGCAAGGCAGCCACGTTTCGCGAAGAGATCTTCCCCACGTTTTGCGTCAGGCTTGTAATCGTCTTTTGGACTTTGGATGTCAAATTCTTGTGACTTTGCTTCCAGGTACTTAGCGATCCCCAGCAGTTCCATAGGCTGCAGCAGGGCTGCCATTTCATCATGCTGATTGGTTAGATCGAAGAACTGTGGCATCCGCGTGGTTGGACGGAACCGCTTAGGCTCTTCTGTCCAATAGGCAACAAATTCAGGAGTTAGTTTGCTGTCAATGTGACGCAGCGATGGGCCGACTTTCCGCATGTCACCTGCAACCATGTTAGGGTCTGCTTCGATGACTGCTAATTCTTCCGGTGTATTCGGCTCGAGTCGTAAGTCAGGGCCGATTGGGGTTGTTCCATCATAGCCGTTGATCTCATGGCATCCGAAACATCCGTAGTCACGAATTGTTTCCCAACCTTTGACAACCTTTGGAGCTGTCGCGCCGTATTTTTCGTTTTCACCTAATTCGACAACATCGTGGTGACATTTCAAACAGGTCGACTCGATGAATTGATTCGGGTACATCGGAGCTTCCCAGAAGTGATTGGAGTGCCAATCATGTTTGGAAGCCCATTTCTCAGCGATCGCTGGATCGGATGGAGTATGCTCAGCGTTCTGGAAACTTGTTCCTGATCCGTCACCAGCATGGCAAACTGTACACCCGAAACTGTTCACCGGGTGTGGGCTTGTTGAAGCCAGGAAGAGTTCTGGATTTGGGTGTGAGACAAATGGCTGCGGATAATCTTCAGCGACATAAGTCTGGTCAGTCGAGATGACTTCTCCATCTTTGCGAGTCACGCTAAAGTCGTCGATATTGACGTGGCATGTTCGGCATCGATCTACCCGTCCGACACTGACCATTCCCAATTGCTGTTCCAGTCCGGATGGCCAGTCGTATTGAATCTTCAAGTGAGGATTGAAGCCTTCGATGATTGGCAATTCTTTCATCCAACGTTTGAATGATCGGAAAGCTGAATCTGGCTTAAGCAGTTGCTTTTGTTCCTGAAGTGCAACCTGTGATTGCTGTGCTTTAGTGAGTGCAGCTTCGGCTTCTGTGAGTTGACTACGCTTTGAGTCGAGTTCACTTTTTACAGCGTCGTGATTAGCGACTGCCTGCTGAAAAGCGAGTGAACTTTCTTGCGCAGCTTGCTTGGCTTCTTCAAAGGCCATGAGAGCATTGTTGAGAGCAGTGGCTGATGCGTTATCGCGTACTGCGATATCGTAGTCTGCACGAGCCTTGTCTCGGAACGCATTCTTTGATTTAGATGTCGTTTTGAGGATCTCGACCTGTCCCTCAAGTCGAGTTAGTTTCGACTCAAGTTCTTTCACATCGTCAGAACGGTCAGCCCACTGTTCCTTGTACTCAGAAATCTGCTGAGTCAGCAACTCGATGTTTTTTTGGTACTCAGCATCGTCGTATTTTTCGAGTTCTTCTTCAATACGCTGATAACGATAGACCTCTCCCTGCTTCTGGTATTTTTTCCAGGACCGGGATTCATCTTTGTACATCATCAACAAAGTCGTACCGAGTAGCAATACTGCACTCGCTGCAAATACTTTGTGCATTTGCGGAAGACTTCGCCAATATTGTTCACTTGCTGGCATTGTAATTCAACGTTGCTCTGTTCTGTCGAAAAGCCGAATAGACCTGTGGGATTGAAACGAACTCAAATTAAATATTGAGAACCCATTCAGGAATCGAAACGATATATTTTAAATTGAAGACCCACCGTAGAAGCATTTTCAATGGTAACGAGGCCATCAGAAGGAACAGGTTGGCCATCACCATAAAACGGATGAATCCCATTTTTACGAAAAAGTTCTTGAAGACGGTCACTGCCAAAAGGGGAGGGATCGCCAATAGGTAGAACAAGACCAGAAGGATTCCGACCCATTCTCTTAAGAGAATGGTTGCTGCCTGGGAGACGAATCCAGCTTGTGGGTCCGGCTTTGGCAGTGGAAGTTCCAGTAAGGTCAACCAGAAGTAATCGGAGACGTTAACGTTGTTCAGAACTTCCAGCTTATGTGAGTCCCAGTATTCGTAGAGACCGAACATGTTCCAGTTGGGGCCTCGAATGAACGTCCCGAGCACAATCATTCCAACCCAGAGCGGCAAGAAGCCGAAGAGGAAGGTTGAGACTGCAAACTTCCGTTCATTGAAGGTGTAGTATCCGTTCCCTTTAGTATTGAAATCGATATAGGGGATCGCCATCAATCCACCAAGAATGACACTTGGTAAAACAACGCCTGCCATCCAGGGGTCAAAGTAAACCAACATCTCCTGAAGTCCCAGGAAGTACCAGGGAGCTTTCGATGGGTTTGGCGTTTTGACAGCTGAGGCTGGTTCTTCAAGCGGAGCCTGCAAGACAACACCCCAGACAATGAGGAGTGCTGTGAGCAGAATCATGCAGATCATTTCTGTGTAGACCAGGTCAGGCCATACAAGAACTTGGTCAGACAGCTCTTTCTCTCGTAAAGGACGACCTTCTGCAATGCGCTTGTCGTTATCCTTCGATTTGTAGAAGTAGAGCCATGTCGTGAAGCCCACGAGATAAAGCATTCCCAGAATGGGAACGTTATCGGGTTTCCCGACAATCTGACGGAAGTCGAAGTCCGTCATACTGACTGCGATAAAGAGTACGCTCAGGTTGAAGAGGGTCCATGCGATGGTTGGTTTCACCCACCAGTCACGAAGCAGAATGATTGCCACGTAAATAGCAATTGACAGACCAAAGAAGCTCTTCGGGTCTGCGATCACCGTGTCTGCGGCATTCTTGAACCATCCCGGCAACTTTAGAGTGAACTCACTTGCATTCGCACCAACAGTCAGGTGTGTAATAGCAAGAGCTAGCAACCCACCAGTGTAGGATGCCCACATCACCGCCTTGGGGAGGTGCTTGATGCCAAAGAGTTTTTCGTAGTATCCATCGTTCTTGAAACTGTATACCGTCCAAGCCGCGTTCGCGAAGAACAGCAGCAAGTAAAGCCAGCCAAGACCTTGAATCACGCCAACCGTTAAATCGGGATGAGGATTCATAATTCCTTAATACCGCATACTACCAACGTATGAATAATAAAAACGACCACAATTTCAGTGTGTGTTACAAAGGCTGGCTGATGCCACCATCTTTTCGCACACGCCAGAAGTGGACTGCAATGAGTCCGGAGACCACAATCGGAATCGCTACACAGTGTAAAATGTAAAAGCGATTCAGAGTCTCTTCACCCACAGTCCGGGCTCCGAGCAGCAAAAACTTTGCGTCACTGGCATTTGTAATCAGGTCGTAACCGCCCACATTGAGCAACTGATATCCAGGCCCTTCAAGGCCCAGGAATGGTGTCGCTTTCGCCATGTTTGAACCGACGGTGATCGCCCAGATCGCTAGCTGATCCCATGGCAGAAGATAGCCAGTGAACGATAACAGAAGTGTCAGGACCAGTAGTAGCACGCCGATGACCCAGTTGAATTCCCGGGGAGGCTTATAGCTTCCCGTCAAGAAGACACGGTACATATGCAGCCACACTGTAATCACCATCGCGTGAGCACCCCAGCGGTGAATTTCACGCATGATTCCAAGTGTATTCACATCTCGCAGAGCTCGAATGTCTGTAAATGCCCATTCGAGTGTCGGGCGATAGTAGAACATCAACAAGACGCCCGTCAGCGCCTCAACCAGAAACAGGAAGAATGTAATCCCACCCATACACCAAGTGTAAGAAAGTGCAATTCCACCCTTCTTTGCAGAAACTGGATGAAGGTGAAGAAAGAAGTTCGTCAGCACGACGACCGCACGATTTCGACGATCATACGGAGCGGGGTGGCGAAAGATACTTCGCCAGATTTGCGACTTCCGAATGTATTCCGTAACCGACATACAACTACCTGACGGACACTACTTGAATGAAACTCTACAATTGCTAAAACAGCAACAACTCACATCACCGCGACGACTACGCATCCACGTAGGATTTCATGTCCGACCACTGACCGAGTTCTTCCTGAAACTTCATACTCTTGTCAACTTCCAGTGACCCATCTTCTGAGACACGAATCCCGACACGCTCGAGAGGGCGTGGCGCTGGACCTTCGAAGTTGATTCCAGTGATATAAAATCCTGAACCGTGACACGGGCATTTAAACTTCTGCTCCCCTTCAAGCCAGTTGGGAGTACATCCCAAGTGGGTGCAAATTGAAGCTAAAGCGTAAATGATTCCGCGTCCGTTATATTCATCGCTGTTGATAATCCAGACGCCACGGCTTGCCTTGAATTTGGCAGAGACGACACCTGGCGGATAATCAGAAGGAGGCCCCACTTTGAATCGTGAAGGCAACTCGAGAACCATGTTTGGCATCATGTAGCGAGCGATGTCCAAAGACCAGATCGCACCAATTGCACCCATCGCTGACCATGCCAATGCGAAGGGAGTGATTGCAATCGCTGCCAGAATTGCAACGAAGCCACGGCGTTGAACTTTTTCCGATCTCTTCGGAAACTTTGGCTTCATCGGAGCTGGTCTTCCAGCTGGCAACTTCGGCTTTGCAGGAGCTCCTGTTTCGTGAGCTTCCTTAACCGCGGCAACCATGTCTTTCAGAGCAGGGCGATCACCGGCGACTGGTGCCGCTTTCTTTGCAGCCGGTTTTTCAGCAGCTGCTGGTTTTGCCGGGCTCGCTTTTGCGGCACCACCACCTTGAGCTCGTGCAGCTGCAAGGATGTCTGAAGTTGACTTAGGGGCAGCTGCAGGCTTTGCTCCACCAGCTTGTGCTCTTGCAGCAGCAAGAATGTCCGCCGTTGAGCTTGGTTTCTCAGCAGGCTTTTTGCCACCAGCAGCTTGGGCTCTGGCAGCTGCCAGAATGTCTGCAGTCGACTTTGGTGTGGCGGCTGGCTTCTTCGCCTCTGCTGTTTTTTCTTCAGCAGGGGGAGTTGTCTCAGTTCCGCTTCCGCTGTCAGAGTCAACTTTTGACTTTGCAGACGCATCAT
This sequence comes from Thalassoglobus sp., assembly GCF_048270125.1. NCBI lineage: Bacteria > Pseudomonadati > Planctomycetota > Planctomycetia > Planctomycetales > Planctomycetaceae > Thalassoglobus > Thalassoglobus sp. The sequence goes on from NZ_JBLWTN010000002.1 coordinate 411,043, forward strand.
CACCGTCGCTTTTTTGCTGACGAGCAAGAGCGATGATTTCTTCGGTGGTAAGTTTCTTTTTTTCCGCCATAACGACTGTTGGTGACGTTTGAAGAACTAGATTGATGACGCAGAAGCGTAAATATGACGCCCTGAACACGTACTTCGAAGAATCATGGCATGTCGCTGTAAGACCAGCAACCGTTTCATCTTCGGTTACAAACGATTTCTCAGAAGAAGGAAATCCCAAGTGGATCAACTTCCCGGCGCTGGGACGTGAATCGTTTCGTCCCATGAATTCCTTAAAAACCTAACGCAAGATCGATCTCATTGAGGACAATTCGGTCCCTTTCCTGACTCTTTCGGCGGGCCAGAATTTCTCTAGTTTGAGTATTCGAAAATTGACCTAGCGCCCACGCGCATGCTCCGCGAACAATCTCAGAATTATCCTCGATGCCTGCTTCTAATGCAAAGATCGATTCCTCAAGCTTTGCATTTCCCAGTACAATCGCTGCATTCCGCGCCATCCCGTCACGACCGGTTCGTGAGAACGGAGTCTTCCGAAATCGCAGTTGAAATTCTTCTTCAGAGATCATCAAGAACGAGATGGCATCGCGCGGAGAAGAGAGATCTGGAATCAGATCTGCTTCATGAGTGACTTCTGATTTGCGGTTCCATGGGCATACATCCTGGCAGACATCGCAACCAAACAGCCAGTCTTCCATCTGAGGTCGAAGTGCATTTGGGATCGGTTGTCCGCGGAGTTCAATCGTCAGGTACGAGATACATTTTCTCGCATCGAGGTCATACGGTCCGTTGAATGCATCGGTGGGGCAAGCTTCAAGGCAGCGGGTGCAAGTCCCGCAGTGGCTTGTTTCGTGTGGCTGATCCGCAGGCAGCGTGACATCTGACAAGATGCCTCCGAGAAAGAAAAAACTTCCTTTCTGTTTGTTGATGAGCATCGTGTTCTTACCGAACCAGCCCAGTCCTGCCATGCGAGCGAAGTCTCTCTCCAGGAGCGGAGCGGTGTCAACGACGCAGCGACTTTTGCAGCCGGGCGAGAGCTCATGCAGGACTTTTGAAAGTTGTTTTAGCTTCTTGCGGAGTAAATCGTGATAGTCCCGCGAGCCGGATGCATACTTCGCAATCTTCCCAACCTTTTCGCTAGAGTCGGGCTCATTGAAGTAATTCATTCCGAGCAGGATCAAGCTGCAAACATCGGGCAAAACACCATCCGGATGAGTATACGCATCTTTGCGACGCGACATGTAACCCATCTCACCATGCTTCCCCTCTGCAAGCCATTGATGGAGAAACTCCAGAGTGTCCGGTCGGGCTGCCGGTGCGATTCCGACTAATGAAAAGCCTGCTGCCTTCGCCTCGCGTTTGATTCGCGATGCAATCTCCGCTGAGGCAGTTTCTTCAGCGTTGGTCAACTGCTCGCGCTCCGGTAATTGGACAGCGACCAGTTAAAGACTCGGCGCGAAATCAACAGCAGAATGAGTGTGGCACCTGGGGCGATGAGTAACACTGTCCAGTTTGGCGTGAGCACTTTTCCAAGCAGGTATCGAGACGGGACTGTCACAACCAGGAGGATAGGAATAATGAAGGAGAAGCCAAACCAGAGCATTTCTCCGCCAAATGATTGGCGATAAAACCCCTGCGGGTAGCGAGCAAAAATGGTGATGTAAAACCAGAAGTCGTACAACCCTTGATTGCGACCGAACCAGACAGACGTCGCTGCCAGCGCGATCATTAAGCTGTAGAAAAATGCCACCCCTACGGCGACAAGCATCGCAAACACGAACGCAGTCCCCAAGGTTACTGTGACCCCAGCTTGGGCGATTGCATACCAGAGTAAGGCCCCCGCCAGTAGTAGCTGGTTGACCATGGCGAAGTTGACTTTTTGAAACGAGATCAAAAACTGTGTGTCAATCGGTTTGAGGAGAACGAAATCAAGATCGCCTGTGCGGATCAACTCGCTGAAGTTCGCACAGTTGGGCATGAAGAAAGCTTCAACAAATGCGTTGATGAGCATTCCCGTTGCCATGAATCCAAAGTATTCCTCGCGTGACCAATCCTGAATTGTCGGGACGTGTCGATAAATCAGATCGAACAGAACCAGTTGCGCAGCAAACCAGAATGCCCGGGTGACTAACTCAATCAGAAAGTTGCCACGAAACGTCATCTCACGAATGAGGGAGTTCCGAAAAAACATGGCCCAAACCCGAAAGTAGTTGGGGCGAAAGGATTGGACGTTTTGTGTTTGATCATTAGACATGTGAGGCTTAGAGCATCTTTCGAATTGGTTTGCAGGTTCAGCCTCGTGGCGAACAGCATTTTTACTAGAGAAATGCGTTCTTCACGGGCACACGGTTGAGCAAACTGCTCTAGGTAAAACCATTCAGCAATTTGGACTACCAACTGTCGCAACGGTCGGTTTCTCTGCCAGCGGAGGGAGCTGACGCTCGAGTTCCCCCTTGGCTTTCGGCCACATCAGGTAGCCTTCGATGACCATCCAAATTTGCAGCCCCAGAATTAACGCTCCAAAACCGAATAACACGTAATTCGGCTCTTCCGCTGTGAGCCAACCTTGCATTTGCCAGATCAATGCCAGCGCTGGCATGAGGAGCATCATTAGCATGGGAAGCAATGCGAACAGGATTGGTTTGCTGCGCCGCCACAAGTAGAAAACCGTCACCATGAATGCCAAGCCAGCGAGCAATTGATTTGTTGCACCGAACAGCGGCCACAATATCAGGCCCCCTGTTCCAGGAACACCACTCGGTCCGGGAAGCATGGCGACTGCCAGTCCCAGGACGACAGCTGTACCGGTTGCTCCATATTTGTTTTGAAGCGGAGGCAGTGAAAACGTTCCTCCGAGTTCCTGAATCACGTATCGCTGTAACCTCGTCGCTGAATCCAATGTCGTTGCAGCGAAACAGGCAACAAGAGTCGCGATGATTCCAATTCCAAACCGAAGCGGAATTCCAATTGCAGAAAGGAAGTTCGCTCCCCCCTCGACAAAGGCTCCAACGGTGTCTGGCAGTTTGAACTTTGTCCAGTCACCTTTGGGGCTATACCGCGACGCCCAGGCATCATGTCCGGTGAGTGCCACGCCGTCAGCGGCCACTTGCTGCGTGAAAGTTCCATCAGCTTGTTTAGCAAATCGTCCCATTCCCACACCCGCAGTGCAGGCGAGAATCACAATCACTGCGAGTGCTCCTTCAAGAAGCATTGAACCGTACGCGACATACTGGGCGTCGCATTCACTCTCAACCTGCTTGCTGCTGGTTCCGCTGCTCACAAGGCAGTGAAATCCACTGCATGCACCGCAAGCAATTGTGATAAACAAAAACGGGAAGATGGGTGGTGCGTTCGCAGGAAGATCACTCTTCGCAATCACCGCAGGTGTGCTCGCTACGAGGTCAGCTTTGCCCGAAAATCCTGCGAGACACAAGCCGCCAACCAATAACGAAAGGGCGACAAATAACTGGTGACTGTTGACGTAATCCCGAGGCTGCAGCAAAAGCCACACGGGTAAGACCGATGCGAGAAAGCAATAAGCCATGAGGATGACCGTCCACGCAACAGTCGGATTGACGAGCGGAAGGTCAACCGGAATCGTGAGTTGTCCCAGCTGGAATCGGACAAAGTTGGTCGGGCGTTCCACCAGCTCACTGGCTTCAACGCCAGCGACTGTTGTCCCGGCTTCTGCCGTGATTTCTGCCGATGCCACAACCGGCTCGGTCACTTCGATGAACGAAATCGGCAGGTACTCCACACCGACGTAAATTGCTCCGTACAGCAGGAACAACGCAATCAATGAAGGGCCGAGCAGTGCGCCTCCTTTCTTGAATGTCCAGTATCCAATCATCATCGCGATTGGCATCGCTATCCAGACCGACAATACCGATTCAGGATAGAGCTTAAAGATGATGGCGATCACCAGTCCGAAAATCGCGAGCACAATCGTCAGTGCAAAAAACAGGACGATCAAAAACAGAATCCTCGCACGTGGGTTGATCAGTCGACCAGCCACTTCACCGACTGTTTGTCCTCGGTTTCTCATCGAAACAATCAATGCGCCGAAGTCGTGGACCGCACCAATGAAGATCGAACCAAGCACGACCCACAACAATGCTGGCAACCAACCCCAGAAGACCGCAATTGCTGGCCCGACAATGGGGCCAGTTCCGGCGATACTTGTGAAGTGGTGACCAAAGATCACATTCTTTTTCGTTGGGACGAAGTCAATATCGTCACGCAATTGTTTACTCGGAACTTCCGCAGTCGAGTCGAGATTGAAAATCTTCGTCGCTAACCAACGTCCGTAGGTGTGGTAAGCGATGATGAACCCGAAAAAGGAACCGATTGCTACGAGGAGGGTCATCATGTGAAATTGATCCGTGTGAATCTGTGTGGAAGAGTGTGCAAGCTCGACACCCGATCATATGCTTTCTGAGCGATACATTTTAAGTCTCAGGCAAAACGTCGTCGAGAGCTATCCGACGACATTGTTTTGCAGGACCCCTAGTCCAGCAATTTCAACTTCCACCGAATCACCATTCTTCAGCCAGACTTGTGGGTCACGTCCCATTCCGACACCTGCTGGCGTCCCGGTGAAAATGACATCCCCAGGGAGTAGCGTCACGATCTGAGAGATGTACGACACGATTTCATCAACACCAAAGATGAACTCCCTGGTGTTTCCAGACTGCATCTCTTCTCCGTTGAGGCGAAGCTTCACATCCAGTGCATGTGGGTCACCAACTTCATCGCTGGTCACTAACCATGGTCCGATCGGAGCGAATGTGTCAGGAGTTTTTCCCAGCATCCATTGCTTGCCCGGCTTGCCAATTTGCCAGTCCCGCGCTGAAACATCGTTTCCGTTGCAATATCCAGCGACATACTCATACGCCTTCTCTTGCGGAATTTCATAGCCTCTTTTTCCGATTACAATCACCATCTCTGCCTCATAGTCAACTTGAGATGAGACCTTTGGCAGGCGTATGTCCGCTTTGGGGCCAATGATTGTGTTTCCAAATTTTCCAAAACAGATTGGTTCTGTCGGGATCTCCATGTTCGATTCCGCTGCGTGGTCGCGATAGTTCAGTCCGATGCACAAGACTTTTTGCGGGTCTGGGATGGGAGCAAGGAGTTGACCTTCAACTCGGAGTGCGGTTTGAACTCCTCTGTCAAACGCAGCTTGGCACTTCTCCAATCCAAATGGGTGTTGCAGCATTTCCCGGATAGAATTCGGAATCGATGGATCGAAGTGAGACAGCGAAACGTATTCGGGAGTTTCGCCAGAGTGATCCACACCGACAATGCGGATTCCCGAGTTTGTATTCAATGTCGCCAATTTCATTTCAGTCCCTTTCCGGAATCGTTCTTAAGTGCATTGTCCTGCCATTCTCGCAATAATTGAGAACCAGCAAGCTGCATCAGTTTAGTGGATTTGTCCCGTAACATTCAGTTCTACCAAGGGGTCGGTGATGTCTTTTCCTCGAATGCTTCGTATTCGTCAACAGTTCGAGCGCCCCCGGATTGAAGATGTCGCGCAAGAGACGACCTATCAACTTTCTCGACTGAGTCTGGGTTCGCAAATTCAAGGTGGTCAAACAGTTGCAATCACGGTCGGAAGTCGCGGGATTGCGAACATTGCGACAATGACCAAGGCTGTCGTCGAGCACATCAAATCGCTGGGCGGAATTCCGTTAATTATCCCTGCCATGGGGAGTCACGGAGGAGCGACCGCCGAAGGCCAAAAGAAGCTGATTGAAGGTTTCGGAGTGACTGAAGACTTCCTCGGATGCGAGATTCGCTCGTCGATGGAAACAGTCATTGTCGCCGAAACATCCCAGGGAATCCCGGTCCATTTTGACAAAAATGCTTACGCTGCCGATCATCTCATCATCATGGGACGCATCAAACCGCATACTGGATTTGTGGGCGAGATCGAATCAGGCTTGCACAAAATGATGCTCATTGGCCTCGGGAAACATGCGGGGGCACTGATGTATCACCGGGCTATCAAAAATTACAGCTTCGGTGAGATTATACGCTCGGTCGCCGAGATTGTCCTCGAAAAGTGCAAAGTCCTGGCGGGTGTGGCGATCGTCGAAAATGCTTACGACGAGACTGCTCTGATAGAAGCAATCCCCCCCAGCCAGTTTTATGACCGCGAAAAAGAACTCCTCAAACAGGCCCTTGCCTGGATGCCGAAGCTTCCGTTTCCAGAAGCGGATCTGCTGATCATAGACCGAATTGGAAAAAACATCAGCGGAACCGGGATGGATACGAACATCATTGGCCGAAAATACAACGACCATGTCGCCACTGAAAAAGACAACGCAAACGTTAAACGGATCTTCGTTCGCAGCCTCACAGAAGAAACCAAAGGCAACGCAACCGGAATCGGCATCGCGGAATTTGTGCTTCAAAGCTGTGTCGATCAGATCAACACGGAATCAACACGAATTAACTGCATCACCAGCAGTCACCCGACCGGGGCGATGATCCCGTGCGTTTACCAAAATGACCGAGACGCGATCACTGACGCTTTGCAAACCATCGGACTGACTGAACCCGAAGACGCCAGGGTGATGCACATTCAGGACACGCTCCATTTAGCAGAACTGGAGATCAGCGAAGCATACTTGAAAAACAAAACGGCCCACTCATTTGAAATTATGAGTGGACCGTATGAATTCGAAATGAACAGCGGAACGATCAAGAACATCTAGAGCAGTTTGCTCTACCGTGTGCCCGTGAAGAACGCATTTCTCTAGGAAAAATGCTGTTCGCCACGAGGCAGAACCTGCAAACCAATTCGAAAGATGCTCTAGCCTGATGCTTTATCAGTACGAAGAGCGTTACGTTCTTTGGTGAAGGGTTGTGAGTTATCGATCGCCGAGGTTCTTCATTGCGCGGGCTCGGATCAAGGCTTGTTCTTTGGCTGCAAATCCAGCATCGTCAGTTGGTTTCAGTGCCAGTGCCTCTTCGAGATCGGCGTTGGCTTTTGTGGCATCGATGTCGCTTGCAAGAATGGCTTTGTTCGTCAGCAAGGTGACCACAGATCCTTTGATTTGAACGAACCCACCTTCGAGGAAATACGTTCCCGTTCCGGAAGCAGAGTCGAACTTGAGTGTGCCTGTACCCAAACGACCCACCAATGGAGCGCGACCAGGCAGGACGCCGATTTGACCATCAAATAACGGAAAACGGAGACCGTTCACCGGTTGATCAAGAAGTGTCGTTTCTGGTGTCACGAGGACGAGTCGAAGTTCAGTCGCTGCGATCATGGTCTTTACTTTGAGATGAATGATTTGCCGGACACGTGAATTGTCCGGCTAAACACTTTGCTAATTGCTAAATCCCAACTCCTGATTTTAGCCTTCCTTCGCCATGCGTTCGGCCTGTTCAGCAGCTTCCTGAACACCACCGACATACATGAACGCTGACTCTGGCAAATGGTCCCATTTCCCTGCACAGATTTCTTCGAAAGAAGTGATCGTTTCTTCCAGTGAGGTGAACTTACCAGACTTTCCGGTGAAGACCTCAGCCACGTAGAACGGCTGTGACAGGAATCGTTCAATACGTCGAGCACGAGCCACAACTTGTTTGTCAACTTCCGAAAGTTCGTCGACACCGAGAATCGCGATAATATCCTGAAGTTCGCGGTATCTTTGAAGGATCTGCTGAACCTGTCGAGCGACCGCGTAGTGACGTTCCCCGACCACTTGTGGATCGAGAATACGAGACGATGAAGCTAGAGGATCGATCGCTGGATAAATTCCCTTTTCCGCAATCTTACGTTCAAGGTAGATGAACGCATCCAAGTGACTGAACGCTGCAGCAGGAGCCGGATCGGTTGGATCGTCCGCAGGAACATAAACAGCTTGTACAGATGTAATCGCACCCTTCTTGGTCGAAGTGATACGTTCCTGCAACTGTCCGAGCTCAGTTCCCAGAGTCGGCTGGTAACCCACAGCAGACGGCATACGTCCCAGCAACGCGGAAACTTCTGAACCAGCTTGTGAGAAACGGAAAATGTTATCGACGAACAGCAGTGTGTCAGCACCAGTTTGATCACGGAACCATTCCGCCATGGTCAATCCGGTCAACGCAACACGCAAACGAGCTCCAGGCGGCTCGTTCATCTGGCCGAACACCATGCATGTTTGTGACAGCACGGAGCGTCCGGTGTCTCCGATTTGAGCTTCTGCCATTTCGAGAAGGAGGTCGTTTCCTTCACGAGTACGCTCACCCACTCCGGCGAATACAGAGTAACCACCATGTTCGCGAGCAATACGAGCGATCAGCTCAGTCAGAATCACAGTCTTACCAAGACCAGCTCCCCCGAATAGACCTGCTTTACCACCACGAACGAACGGGGTCAGCAAGTCGACCACTTTAATCCCGGTTTCGAAAACTTCCGTTTTCGAGGAGAGATCTTCGAGCTTTGGAGCTTGACGGTGAATTGGCCAACGTTCGGTGGCTCCACAGTCTCCTTCACCGTCAATCGTTTCACCGATGACGTTGAAGACGCGACCGAGTGTCTCTTTTCCGACAGGGACGGTAACCGGCCCGCCGGTGTTGATCACGTCCATGCCTCGGACCAGACCATCAGTCGAACCCAAGGCAACGCAGCGAACACGACCGCCACCCAAGTGCTGCTGGACTTCGCCAGTCAGGTTGATTTTAACCCCTTTGACCTCTTGCTCGACTTTGACCGCATTGTAAATCTCAGGCAAATCTTCCTGAGTGTACTCTGCATCAAAGGTCGAACCGATGATCTGGGTGATTTTTCCGATAGTAGCTTTTGGGGTAGTGTCCGTGGACATGATGACTCTCTGGGGTTGGTAAGTGGGTAGTGGATGGTTGGTAGTGGACAGGAACTTAAATTGAGAGGGTTTTTCTTAACCCTGTAATCATCCTGGCGACCTCTTCAACTATTTCCACAACTGCTCCCAATTCTTCATTAGTAATGTATTCAAGTTCATTCGCAATGACGACGTGCGTGTCACCTTCAGTCAGTGAACTACTGGCGATACTCAAAAAATGAGCGAATTTGTTCGGAGTTCCTTTCCCCTTTCCCTCAGCAATCGTTGCAGGGACTGAAACAGCACTCCAGTGAAGTTGTTGAGTCAGTCTAAAACGTTCATCTGAAGGAAAATTAAGTCTCAATCTGTAGCAGGTGACCACTAGTTGATTGAATTCTTCCAGGCAATCGAATCATGGTGGCTATCAATCCTGCCTGCCACCAGCTTTCCACTCTTTGGTAAATCCAGAACCGCTGTTACTTATTCAAGCGCAGCTGCTCCTCCGATGATTTCGGAGAGCTCGCTTGTGATCTGTGTTTGTCTTGCGCGGTTGTATTTCATTGAAATATCGCGAATCATATCGTCGGCGTTTTCCGTTGCTGACTTCATCGCGATCATTCGTGCGATTTGCTCTCCGACCGCTGCGTCGAGGAAGCATTTGAAGAATCTTGCTCGAAACGCTGCCGGGACAATTTCTTCTAGAATTTCTTCCGGGCTGGGAAGGAATTCGTAATCAACTCCGCTGCTCTCTTGGGAATCTGTTGAGAGATCTCCAAAAGGCAGAATTGTCTCGATGACTGGTTTTTGCCGAGCGGCCGATTGAAAACTTTGGTAAGCCACTTCGAGGCGGTGTGTCTCTCCACCAGTGAAATCTGCGAGATAACGGTTTGCGATCTCGTTGACTTCTTCGAAAGAAGGTTTGTCCTCAAACTGTGTAAACGTTTTGTGGACTGGATTTCCCTCGAATTTCATCGCGGAGATTCCACGCTTTCCGGAAACCTCAACCGTGACGTTTTTGCCTTCAGCTCTCAGTTCACGCAATCGTGCGTTTACCAATCGCAAAATTCCACCATTGTATCCACCACACAATCCACGGTTGGATGTGAGGATCAGCAAGGTGACGTTCTTTGTCTCTTCCGGTTGCAGTAACAGCGGATGACTGAACGTCAAATCTGACTGTGACAGGTCCGAAACAATTTCGTTGATCTTCTGGGTGTACGAAGCTGCTTCTGCCGCCCGGTCCATTGCTTTTTTGAACCGCGAAGTGGCAATGAGCTCCATTGTCCGCGTGATCTTGCGAATGTTCCGAATCGACTTGCGTCGTTTCACTAATGCTCGTGCGTTACCCATTGTCGACGTTGATTTCGATGTTGATGAAAATGAAGTCTTTAGCTGGAGACTTTGTGTGTCCAGCTAAAGAACATGATGACTTCAATTACGCCGTGACAGTTTCCGGCGCGGCATCAGGAACAAAACGACCCTGGAATTCGACGAGAGCCGCTTTGAGCTGCTCTTCGATGGTGTCGGTCAGTTCTTTGCCTTCAATCAGTCCGTCTCGAATTTCGCTCTTCTCTTCTCGGATGAACTGCAGGAGTTCTTTTTCCGCCCGGGCAACTTGCTCGACAGGAACTTTGTCGAAGTAGCCTTTGGTACCGGCGTAAATTGAAATAATCTGGTCTGCGAAGTGGAGTGGTTCGTATTGTGGTTGCTTAAGCAATTCCACCATGCGGTATCCACGATCCAACTGACGTTGAGTCGCTGCGTCGAGTTCCGTACCCATTTGCGCGAACGCTTCGAGTTCACGGAAGGCAGCCAAGTCGAGTCGCAATGATCCGGAAATTTTCTTCATCGCTTTCGTTTGGGCGTTACCACCCACACGAGAGACCGAAATACCAACGTTAATCGCAGGTCGAACACCAGCGAAGAAGAGGTCAGGTTCGAGATAGATCTGACCATCTGTAATCGAAATGACGTTGGTCGGAATGTATGCCGAAACTTCCCCTTCGAGTGTTTCAATGATCGGCAACGCCGTCATTGATCCACCGCCGAGTTCGTTGTTCAGTTTTGCTGCCCGTTCGAGCAGACGACTGTGACAGTAGAAGACGTCCCCGGGATACGCTTCACGTCCTGGTGGACGACGCATCAGGAGAGAAAGTTGGCGATATGCCTGAGCTTGTTTGGTTAAATCGTCATAAACACAGAGTGTGTGCTTGCCCTGATACATGAAGTGTTCTGCCAGTGCAGCACCTGAGTATGGGGCAATGTATTGCAATGGAGCAGGGTCGGCGGCGGTTGCGGAAATCACGATGGAGTAATCCATCGCGCCGTTCGCTTCGAGTGCTTCGATCACCTGAGCAACGTTCGCAGCTCGTTGACCACAGGCGACGTAGATGCAAATGACGTCGTCACCCTTTTGGGCGAGGATTGTGTCGATTGCGACTGCTGTTTTACCAGTCTTTCTGTCACCAATGATCAATTCACGCTGACCACGACCGATTGGTGTCATCGCGTCGACAGCCTTGATCCCGGTTTGGAGCGGTTGCTTCACCGGTTGACGGGCTGCCACACCCGGAGCCGGGTATTCAACAGGCCGTGATTCGGTCGTGACGATTGGACCTTTGCCGTCGAGTGGATTTCCCAACGGGTCGATCACTCGACCAATCATGGCATCCCCGACAGGCACGGAGAGCAGCTCTCCGGTTGTCTTGACTTCGTCACCTTCCTGGATCGTCAGGTAGTCACCAAGCACGATGATACCGACGGAGTTCTCTTCCAGGTTGAAACACAATCCACGTGTTCCCTTGGAGAACTCGACCATTTCCCCAGCCATTGCAGACGACAGACCGACGGCTCGGGCAATCCCGTCACCGACCTCGATCACACGTCCAACTTCAGCTGTTTGAACCTGACCTTGAAAGTCTTCAATTTCCTTCTGGAGAACTGAAGCGATCTCGTCCGCTTTGAATTTCATTGAGGTACCTCTCGCGGAGTCGTTGCTGTAACACTTTCAAGCGTGTTCGCAACGATCCATCGTAAACTGTATCACCGACTTGAATCACTAACCCACCCAGGAGTTCCTGATCCACTGAAGGCATTAAAATCGGCTCGGACGACAACGCATCCTGCAACCGGTTCTTGATTCGACCAAGCTGTTCCTCGGAAAGAGAGACAGCACTTCTGATTTGAACTCGACTCTTGCCTGCACGTTTTTCATGTTCTGCCCGAGACTCTTCGAGAATCAATGGGAGAAGTTCCAGGCGTTCGTGCCGGGCCAAGACGAGCAAGAAATTCGTAAATGTTTGCGACGCTCTTGGTTTAACAACTCGTTCGATCAAGCCGACTTTTTCGTCGTAACTAGTCAGTCCCGAAACGAGTAATTGCTCGAAACCTGCACTCTTCAGAAGCACTTCATCGTGAAATGATGTGAATTCTTCAAGGAGTTCTGCCTGTTTATCGCCACTCACTGCATCGAGCAATGCTGTTGAATAGACACGCGCCACACCTTTTGCACTGGGGTCTTCCAGAACATGCGATGGTCGAGTTTGTACTTGTGTCTCAGACATGAATGAAATCTACTTCGTTGTTCACTTACCGTTTTAATTCGCAACCAATTGGTTCAGCGTGTCGTCAATCAACCGGTCCTGGTCTTCTGTCTGCAAGTTCGATCGAACTTTTGCTTCAGTTGCCTCGGCCACACGATGAGCAAGGTGCTCAAACAGGCTGTTGAGTGACTGGTCACGACTTCGGCTGATTTCATGCTCTGCACGGTGCAGCATCAGACTTGCCTCGCGTTTCGCCAACTCAATAATCTCTGTTTGCGTGTGATTCGCATCACGTCCAGCCTCGGCAATTGTTTCTGCAACGGTTTCATCCATTGCTTCCAACTGTCCACGATACTGGTTCAGTGATTCTTGGGCTTCCGCAAGATGACCTTCAGCCGTTGAGATCAAGGTGATCTCTTTTTTCTCCCGGGCAGCCATGTTGGTTTGCAGGCTTTTCCACAGTCCCAGTTTAACAACTGCGAAGCATAATCCGGCAAACGCAATGATTGACCAAAAGGCTGTGTCCTCTCGAAAAGGAGGAGCACCATGGTCGTCTCCGTGTGCATCGTCATGGTGGACTTCACCATTTGCACCACTCTCGCTGAGGGCATGATCCTCTGCGTGAGCGTGACCGTCATTACTCTGTTCCTTGGCGACTGCATTCGTTGTTGAAACGAATGCAAGACACGTCAGGAACGTTGTCATGAACAATGCCTGAGCAGCAAATTGCCGGACAGCGAACAAGTTGTGATGACTTCGGGATTTCAACGAACAGCCTCTTGTCTCACGCATTTCAACTGACTAGTTCAAATAAACACTGAAGTATTGACCAAGCCAACCAAGGTCAACATTCAATGAACGGCAATGATCTTTACAGCATTGCGTTGTTTACAGGTCTTAGAGTCGGCGACCGACGACATGTTCTGTCGCCAGGGCCACTTGCTCATCAACCATTTGGTCGAGATTTTGAATTGCTGCCTGGTGTGCAGCTTCAAGTTCTCGCAATGCTTCACTTTTCACCCGCTGTGCGTCCTGCTCCGCTTTGGCAACGATTTCTCGTTTTTCGGCCTCGGCTTGGGAACGAGCTTCCGCGATGATCGCTTTCACTTGTTCGTGGACTTCTGCCAGTCTTGCTTCCGACTCGACGCGGAGTTTTTCGACTTCTCGTCGTGCAAGCTCAGCATCGCGCTCCGCATTCAGGATTCTTGCCTCCCGTTGGTTCACAGCAGTAATCAACGGCCCCCAGGCACCTTTTTTCATGACAAAGAGGTATCCTGCGAACAAAATGAATGTCCACAGAAACATTTGCAAGTTGGGCTGCACGGGTGGCAAGTTGAAGTTGAACTTTTTGGGAAAGAGCAAGTTCGCTATCGGATGGACTTCTTCTTCCGCTGCTGCATTTTCTGAGTCAGCAGTGGTTGAAGCTTCCGTTTCAGAAGTTGTTCCGGCTGTCTCTGCATCCTCCGCAATGAGACTGGTCCCGCTTGTTGCAACCAACGCTGCAACTGCAAGCACAACAACATGTCGATGGATTAAAGATAACTTCACGGAACAGTTCCTACGGTAACGAATCCTGATGTGGAGAGCGGGTCACCAGCATCAAATCAAAGAACGATGACGAGGATACAAACAATCAAAGCGAAGAATGTTGCACCTTCGATCAGGGCTGCTGCGAGAAGCATTGCACCACTGATGTCTTTGGCTGCTTCTGGTTGACGAGCCATGCTCTCAACAGCGGCTGTACCGATTTTGGAAATTCCGAAACCACCACCGAGCATGATCAGGCCAGCTCCGATAGCAGGATCAAGAACAATCATCGGGCCATCGGCTGCCAAAGCAGGTGTCGCAAAGAACAACAGTGCAATGACGAAACACCAACTTACTTGTAAAACACGAGACACTTCAACTCTCCTCAACTGGAATTTGGCTCAACCCACACTGGTTGACCATAAACGAATCTGTAAAACCGACTAGCACCACGAACCGGAATCCGGCTTTGCTCTTAGTGCTCGTGCAGCGACATGGCAATAAAAATTGTGGACAGGAAGGTGAACACGTAGGCTTGAATAAATGCAACGAGCAGTTCAAGCAAACCGACACCTATTTGTCCCGCAAGACTTCCGGGCATCACGAGGAACCATTGAGCTCCTCCGGCAGCCTGGGCAATGAATCCCAAAATGACTGCCATGACTGTGTGACCACCCATGATATTGGCAAACAAACGAATGCAGAGCACACCGTTTTTGATGAACAATCCGCCTGCTTCAATTCCGAAGATCATCGGAACCAGCAGAACTTTGATTGGAGCAGGTGCATTGACTGCCGGGACCATATGGGTCCAGAAGCCAACCGGGCCATGCATTTGTGCACCGTAAAAGTACGTTGCGATAAACGCTGTGAATGCCAGTGCACCCGTTACGTTAATATTTGCTGTTGCTGCACCAAACCAGGGGAAGGCACCGAGCAAGTTGCAAAACAAGATATAGAAAAAGCAGGACAGCAGGAACGGAAGATACTTGTCAGCCGGATGACCGATTTCACCTTCGTGGGCACGGTCGCCCACTGAATCCGTGATGTAGGTTGCTGTTTCGTCGTGTGCGTGTTCGTGCTTGTCGTGGTGATGTGGATCGCCGATGACCGGACGAACGACATCATCTCGAATTCTCAGAACCAGCATTTCCCAGAAGTTCCAGAAGTATCCTGTGACCGGGTTTCCACTTTTTGCGTGATTTGCCAACCCTCTGAACACAAGAAAAACCAGTACAGCAGCAAAAACTTGCAGCACCATGTACTTGGTAATCTGGAAACCCATGATCTCCGGCAACTCAATATGAATCCCAAATGGAAGGTGGAATTCATTGAAGTCGTAGACGTGATGGAATGTACCGTGACTTGCCAACATAGGAGAAAATGATTTTAAGGTTTGCGTGTCACGACTCAGGGTTGACCCCGGATCGCTGAAAGTCTTTCAAAACCAGCCAAGTTTCTACAAAGAGACTAGCTAGATAGACAACCGTTATCGTCAAAAAAAAGGGGAGGGTTCTCAAATTTGAAAACTCCCAGGCGACATAACTCGCCAGTCCGGCCGTCATTCCGGGTCGGGCTAAAGTGACAGCGATCATTCCGCCCGGGCCTGTCCCGTATCGAGACAAGATGAGCAGAGTGAAAAAGGCAGCTGGAATAACGACTGCGGTTCCAGCTATTGCTGCCTGTGTTTCTTGAAGGGTGCCAAGTTTGTAAGTGACGAGGCTGCAAAGCCCGCCGACAGCAATGATGACCAGCAAAACGAACACGGCACGCGCAGTGAGTGTTCTCATTGAGGTTAACCCATCTTGCCTGGTTACAACCTTGGTCTCAACGGCGGTTTGTTGCCGTTTTCGCATCCGGAGAGTTTCAAGGTGAAATCAATCTGGAGTTGATCCGTGAGTGCTTACTTCTCGTGAGTCTCGTTCTGATTCTTTTTCTGTTCTGGCGTTTTCGGCTTCGGTGCTGACTCATCCGGTTTTGACATTGATTGAACCAGTCGGAACAATTGCCAAGTGAGGATCAGGAATCCGAAGAGACATCCAGTTAATAAGTACCAGGGGCTCGTTCCCCATTTCGTGTCGACCCAGTATCCCGCACCGATGCACAATGCCAATTCGATGGACATTGTGGAGATTTGGGAGGACCAATAAAGGACCTTCACTGGCACTAATGGCTTCGTGTTTCTCATGGCATCCAATTTGTCGCAAAGTTCGACTCAGGGCCAACATGAGACGCGCGGAGTCTAGTTCTGGGGCAGAGGCAAGTCAAAGCCCTGCCTGAACCTGCTGGCGGAATCCCCAAAAATGGTGATACAATGAGCGGCTGTCGGTTAATTTTGACTAAGTCACGCCTTTCTCACTGATGGATACTTGAGTTTCTAACACAAAGCCCGTTTCTGGATGTCGTGGAAACTTGATTCCTGTTGGTGAGAATACGTCTGAGGAGATGGCATGAGTCATGAGGAACGCCCGCAAGAAGCGGAAAGACTGCGTAAGCCGGACCAGATCTCTGATCTGAGTTCATTGACAGTTCCAGAGCTTCGCGAATTGGCCAAAAGTAAAAAGATCTCAGGTGCAGGACGCTTGCGGAAAAATGAGTTGATTAACGAACTTCTGGCAGTGGGAGGCACGGAGAAGAGCCGGCCTGACGAAGAGGCTGCTGACTGGTTGCAAGTCGAAAATTTCGGCCCATATTGGTTAGGGATCGAATGGCATGTCAGCCAGAAGCTTCAGAAGCGGGCAGCAGCAGCTCTCGGGAGAGACTGGCATCGTGTGCAAAAAGTGCTCCGGATTTACCGTGTTGACTGGGGGGACTCTGGCCCACATGCTCGCGAACATACTGAAGATCTTGAAATACCAGAGCAGGCGTCGCGCTGGTTTGTTCAGATCGATACTCAGTCCAGTGGTTGGAAAATCGAACTGGGTTACCTTGCCCCGGGGGGGAAATTCTTTTCTCTACTTCAGTCAGCGGCGATCGAGGTTGCGAGCTTGCGAAAAGGTGATTCCGGCGTCCCTCTTGGAGCCAGCGATCCACAGCCGCGATCCGCTTCTCGCTTCACCAAGCCAGACAGGTTGTTCCTTGCCATTGAAGGAGAGGTCTCCGTGAATGGGACCACTCATCCAGGGGCGAATGTCAGTGTCGACGACCAGACTGTGCAAGTTCACTCACGCCTTGGGCAATTTCAGAGACGCTCGCCGTTACTCGATGGGCGACTCTTTCTTCCGATTGTTGCAGAGTATGGCAATCAGCGATTGCGGGCTGTCGTCTCGATTGAAACTAACATCCATTATCTCGAAGCAGAGAAAACGAGCTCTGACCTGTGAAACTTGGGATTCCCGGGCAGTTGAGGCAGTCATTATCGTGTATTGTTCCTACAATGAGAGTGAACGATGTCTTGATAATGAAGAGATTGAAGTGCCTGAAGAAAATCACCCCATCAGTGCCGACAAAACTGTCGACAAACCGCGAATCGAATCAGCAGTTCGAGAAATTCTGGCAGCTGTCGGCGAAGACCCGGACCGTGAAGGTCTGCTGGAAACTCCCGCGCGTGTGGCCCGTATGTATGAAGAGCTTTTCAGCGGCCTTCATCTCGATCCTGCACGCCATTTGAAGAAAGTCTTCACGGAGACTTACGATGAACTCGTGCTTGTACGGGACATCAGTTTCAACAGCATGTGCGAGCACCATCTCCTCCCGTTTCTTGGCGTGGCTCACATCGGATACATTCCACGTGGGCACGTTGTTGGTCTCAGTAAACTCGCTCGCATCGTGGATGAGGTCTCACGCAAACCTCAAGTCCAAGAGCGGATGACGGAAACGCTGGCGAACCTCCTGGATACTGAACTGGAACCAAAGGGAGTCATTGTTGTGCTCGAAGCAGAGCACTCATGTATGTCGATTCGAGGCATCCGCAAGCCTGGCTCTGTGACCATTACCAGCGCCGTTCGAGGCTTGTTCCGTAAGAACGAATCGAGCCGAGCCGAAGCGATGGCCTTGATAAACAATAAGAAATGATTCCGGAATTCGCACTACAGCTGATCTGCGGACTCTCGACTGTCTGGTGTATCGCCCCGCGTTCTCAAATTACCTCTGGTTTCTTTCGAATTCAGATGTTGATTGCGCTCGGGCTGAGCGTGTTGCTGTTCTTGACGTCCAATCAATTTCCAACTCCTCATGCCAATGAGCAGGTGTTATCGCAATTGGTCGTGGGGGCGTCGATCTTATTGGGGCTTCTCGCCTTTTCGGGATCGGTCGCCTGGACGCTGGAGCGCCGAAAAGGGGGGACGATCTTTGCGTACTTACTCGCGACATCCTCCATGATCACTTTGGTTACGGTCGCAATGCTTCTCTCCGCAAATTCCACTGAAACGCCGAGAACAGTCTCAACTGCCACTTTGGCTGCGATCGCTGACACTGTTTCCGCTGCGTGGTTAATCGGCTCAGTCACCTCAGCGATGCTCCTCGGGCACTGGTATCTCACCGCTACAGGAATGCCACTTAAACCATTTACTCAGTACAATGTGATTTTTCTGGTGGCAGCGACTTTGAGGATGGGAGCCACACTCTTCTCGTACTCTTCGCAAGGAGTTGGCGTCGATTCGAGTTGGGGGCTGTTGACGTTGAGGTGGGCAGGGTTAATTGGGCCATTTATTATCGCGATTCTCACCATTCGTATCCTACGATACCGGAATACTCAGTCCGCGACAGGTGTCCTTTACGCTGCGACGACATTGGTCTTCATGGGAGAGATGGCAGCCAACCTGATCGAACAGTCCCACGCAATCCCTACTCAGCTGTAAATTCTGAGTGCCGATTGAATGAGACGGCTTTCCCTGCTGTGACAACGCTCATACGATAGTATCACTATGCATCTGACATTCCACTGCCCGAAATGTGATCGAACGACTCAGACTGGCGATATCGCTCAATTGACAAATTTGAATTGTTCACATTGTGACTGGGAGCGTCCTATTCCAGAGGACCTTGAACGTTCCGATCAGGCTCCAAGCGAATGTTTTCGCTGTGGGAATTCTGATTTGTGGCGACAGAAAAATTTCCCCCAAAGCCTGGGGTTTCTGTTTGTCGCATTAGGAGCCATCACGAGTAGTATCGCCTGGATGTACTACAGGCCGATTCTGGCACTCGGCATTTTGATGGGCTTCGCCTTACTGGACATGGTCCTTTACATCGTGATGCCCGATGTCCTCGTCTGCTATCGTTGTCGAACCAAGCATCATGATGTCGATGTCAGCCAGCACGCAGCTTTCGATCACGAACTCGGAGAGAAATACCGTCAGGAAAAAATTCGACAGGAAGAGGCAGAGCAGGAGCAGGCAAAGAAAGGTCTGACCCAGGTTGATACAGAAGGGCACACTTAAGAGAAAGGCAGCCAGTCCAGTTGGCCTTTAAGGGCAAGTTAAGCAATAGAGTCAGTCCTGAAATGCTTTTGGGGTTTCGGGATTCACAACTGGCGTTCGACGACGAACTCGTGTTCTGAACAAATCGACACACTGAATGAGCGTGTCATTTGTTTTCGTCTCAGGGATACAACAAAACGAAGCAACTTTGGACGAGCAACAGCTGAGAATACTGGATGATTTGAAAGGTGAGTTCACCGGGGAACTTCGCTTCGATGCGATTTCGCGCGAACTCTATTCCAGTGATGGCAGCCTGTATCAAATCCTCCCGCTGGGTGTTGCGTTTCCCAAGACAGCCGAGGATGTCTCCAAGCTTGCTGCTTATACTTATGAAAATGACATACCTCTGATTGCGCGAGGTTCTGGGACTGGTGTCGCAGGAGGGTGTTTAGGGCGGGGGATTATTGTCGACTTCTCCCGGCACATGAAGAACATTCTCCAGGTCGATGGAAGTACAGTTCGCGTTCAAGCTGGAGTGATCCGCGATCAACTCAATCGTCATTTGCGGCAGCACGACCGATACTTTCCACCTGACCCTTCCAATACAGCGATGACCACTGTCGGTGGTATGATCGCAGTTGATGCTGCAGGATCGCACGCAATTCGAGTTGGCTCGACCCGTGATTATGTGCAGAGTGTCGAAACCGTCTTGGCGGACGGCTTCAAGTTTGAAGCTCAGCGAGTCGAAGACGCCCTCTCGATTCCGAAGCCTGGGCGGGAGACTGACCTTGTTCATCAGCTGGCGATGCTGCTCAATGATAATGCAGATCTAATTCGAAAACACCAACCGTCACTCGTTCGGAATTGCTCGGGTTATCAGCTTCGTGGCGTGATGGACGGGAGAGCGATCCATGTGCCTCGCCTGTTGGTCGGCTCTGAAGGGAGCCTCGGAATATTTACTGAGGCCACGTTGCATACCTCGCCAATTCCATCACGACGTGGCGCCGTCTTATTGCTGTTTGGCGATCTTGAAAAAGCGATCGATGCCATTGAAGTGATGACCGGACTGCAGCCGAGTGCATGCGATTTGCTGGACCGAAGACTGCTGTCGCTGGCCAGAGAAGCTGACCCACGATTTGCAAAACTGATTCCGGTTCAAGCTGAAGCGGGTGTTCTGATTGAGCAGACAGGTTATTCAAATCGGCAAGTTCAGGACCGCTTGCAAAATATCATTCACGTCGCCCGTAACGCCGATTCCACCGTCCACGTTGGGATGGAAGCGTATGATGAAGAAGGGGTTGAGTTCCTCTGGTCGTTACCTTACCGGGTCATTCCGTTACTCAGTAATTTGCGAGGCGAGACGCGCCCTCTTCCGTTCGTTGAAGACATCGCAGTTCCGCCTGAATCGCTACACCAGTTCCTGATCAAAGCTCAGAAGGTCTTTCAGAAACATTGGGTGACAGCGTCTCTTTATGCTCATGCTGCCTCTGGACAAGTTCACTTTCGACCGTTTCTCGCAATTCCGAATTCTGACAACGCTTCGAGGATTGAAGAGATCTCGCGAGACCTTTACGAAGTCGCTTTCGAATTTGGAGGAACGGTCAGTGGGGAGCATGGAAATGGACTCGCACGCACTGCATTCATTCGAAGCCAGTACGGTCCGTTGTATCGCGTCTTCCAAAGAGTTAAAGAGCTTTTCGATCCACACAATTTGCTGAATCCAAACAAGATCGTCAGTGACGATCCGCATTTGACGATTCGCGATTTCAGAGTCAATCCCGATCCAGAGCAGACTCGTAGCGAACTCATTCCGTTGCAACTTCAGTGGAAAGAGGGTGAGCTGGAAGAAGAGACCTTGCGCTGCAACGGTTGCGGGAATTGTCGTGTGCAGTTTGACTCCTCTTACCGGATGTGTCCCTTCTTTCATGAAGAGACGTCAGAAGTTTACGCTCCACGATCCAAAGCGAATTTAATTCGAGCATTGGCAACAAGTTCGATTGATCCAAAAGCATTTTCGACTGAACAGGCGAAAGAGCTGGCTGACTCCTGTTTCAACTGTAAGCAGTGCCAGCTGGAATGTCCTTCGAACGTAAATATTCCTGCACTGGCAATCGAAGCAAAAGCACAGTTCGTCGCTGCCAGTGGGCTTCCGAGGTCGGATTGGTTTCTCTCCCGGGCTCATTCCTTTGGGAAGCTCGGAGTTGCTATTTCGCCACTTGCGAACTGGTTGCTCGGAAATCGCATCAGCCGTTGGATGGTTGAGAAACTTTTCGGAATTTCTCAATACCGCCGACTTCCGAAGTTTGCTCACAGGCAATTTTTGAATACCTGGCAAGCTGGCCGGTATCGTGAAGATCGCAAGAAAAAACAGGATTACGAAGTCGTCTACTTCGTGGATCATTATGTGAACTACCACGATCCTGAACTGGGCGACGCGTTTTTGCGAGTGCTTGAACACAACAATATTGGTGTTGTGATTCCCCGGCATCAAGTCGCCTCTGGAATGGCGATGATTTCTGCTGGTGATTTAGAAGCTGCGCGAGAACTTGCGGAGGTCAATCTTGGGATTCTTGGTGAATTTGCACGCGAAGGGAAAACGATTGTCTGTACCGAGCCGACTGCCGCAGTTTGTCTGAAGCAGGAGTACCCTCGTCTTATTGATCATCCCGATACTCAGGTTGTGGCGGACCAAACCGTTGATGCTGGAGCTTATTTTCAGTCGCTCCATGCACAGGGCCGACTGCTCACAGATTTTCATCCGCTGGAAAAGACTCTCGGATACCACACGCCGTGTCACACAAAGGCTCTCAACGAATCTCCACCGTGGGTTGAGTTAATGCAGTGCATTCCGAACTTAAACGTTCAATCGATTGATAAAGGCTGTTCGGGAATGGCAGGCGCATTTGGGATGAGCGCGACAAACTTTGAGCTGTCACTTCAAATGGGGGCGGGACTCATCGCGGAAATGCAGAGGCCGGATCTGATGCTTGGAGCGAGCGAGTGCAGTAGTTGCCAGTTTCAGATGAAACAGAATTCAGCACTGCCGACTTTGCATCCTCTGAAAATTCTCGCGTTGGCATATGGGATTATGCCATCGATTCAACGAAAGCTGGCTCCCGATCATCGCGAGCGGACCTTGATTACGTAGTGCAACTGCTGAGAGCAGTTGTTGATGAGGAAGGAGAGAAGCCAGGCCCGCTGGTCGAGTGGGGCCCATCCCTGTCTTCCTGTTTCGTAAAACTTTGAGCCGTGAAAACACAAGCAGTAGAACAGCAATGCAAATCACTGTGAAACTTTTTGCCCGAGCGAGTCAGCTGGCTGGTCGATCGGAAGTCGTCGTCGAGGTTTCCGAAGAGGCAAACGTTGGAGAGTTCCGGTCTGCACTTGCCACACAGCATCCCGAGCTTCTTCCGATCATCGACAGCCTCTTCGTTGCGATCAACGCGGAGTACGCGAACGATGACCAACTCATCCCGGAGTCTGCCGAAGTTGCCTGCTTCCCTCCTGTCAGTGGTGGGTAGCTCCACCTGAGAAGTCTGTTTGCTATCATCTCAGAAGTCTTCTCTACAAGAAACTGGTTCATAAGTCATTCGTCTTAAGTTTCAATCCCACTGAACTATGTCTATCGCCGAATCCGACCGTCTCGTCCAGCTGACTGATCAACCGATTGACAGCAATGCCCTCACGCAGTTTGCAACCACACCGAGGTCAGGAGCCGTCGTTCTGTTTCTGGGAACAGTTCGAGAACTGACAGGTGATCGGAAAACAGTCGCGCTCGATTACGATGCCTATCCAGAGATGGCATTAGCCAAAATGAATGAACTGGTTGATGAAGCCTGCGAAAAATGGCCTGTTCAAAAAGTTGCGGTCGTTCATCGCACGGGGCATCTCGAACTCGCTGAGGCGAGCGTTGCCATCGCATTAAGTTGTCCACATCGCGTCGATGCGTTTGAAGCGGGGCGGTTTCTGATCGACGAACTCAAGGTAAGAGTTCCCGTCTGGAAAAAAGAAAACTGGGACGATGGCACAACCGAATGGGTTCATCCCGGCGAGTAGAGCAGATTGCTCTACCATGTCCCCGTGAAGAACGCGAACTGCCAGTGAAACTGCCGTTCACCACGAGGCAGATCACGAACACGAATTCGAAAATTGCTGGAATGTTACTCTCGCCTGAAACGAGAATGTCAGGCAAGAGTGAGCTCATTCGTTGTCGAAGGTTAAAGGCCGTTCCGATTTACAATCGTGGTTTCGGTGGAGTCACCGGAGCTTTCCAGGGTTGTACACCAGTCGCTTTGACCCGTCGTTTAAAGACTTTGTCTCCACAGGTCACATAGAGCGTGTCGAAGTTTTTCCCGCCAAAGACAACGTTCGAAAGCCATCCATCTTGTGGTTTATCGATGATCAAGTGGACCCGCCCCGGTTGATCGAGGACCTGTAATCCCTGCCGGGTTGTAACGTAGAGTCGTCCCTCAGTGTCGACCGTCATCCCATCCGCTCCGCTGTTGCCAGTCGAGTCGGGAAGATGGAGGTGACCATACGCCTGTTTGTGTGCAAGTTTTCCATCTGGTTGAATCTGGAATGAATAAGTGAACCGCCCAGCAGTATCCGAGACAGTGAGTAACGTTTGGTCTGGTGAGACGATCACACCGTTTGGACGTTCAATTCCGGTGTCAACGACGCTCGTTTTTCCATCAGGAGTGAATCGCCAGACTTTTTTGTTGTTCGGGTCGGTGAAGTACCCTGAGCCGTCGTGCAGCACAACAAGATCGTTGCTCTCCACTCCTTTGCAGACGACCTCCATTTCTCCGCTCATCGCGTAACGGACAATTTGTTTGTTTCCGTTTTGGCAAGCATAGAGTTTCCCATCAGGGCCGAACATTAAACCGTTCACACCAGGACTGTTTTCCGCAAAGGTCGAAACTGTTCCATCAGCCGAAATCTTGTGGATTGACCCGTTTGGAATGTCGGTAAAGAAAAGTTCTCCCAGATCATTCGCGACCGGACCTTCGGTAAATCGATGCCCGGAGCTTACGACTTCCCATTTCTCGCCGGGAATCAAGAGGTCGGTGCGCCGGTTCCCGGTTGTACCTGCCTGAATGGGTTCCGGATAATTTTTCCAGAGCCATCGCATGGCATCCGGCATGATCTGAACAGCGTGTTTCGAGTTGTGACCACCGTCGCCCCAACGATGTTCGACTTCGTATCCGGAGAACTCCAGCGCAGAGAGCATCGCCTGATTGGCAACAAACCATTCTCCGCCATATAGATTCAAATCGTTTCTTCCATCGGAAAGAAAGACTCGCAACGGCTTGGGTTCATGTTTGCGGATCAAAACAGGGTAAGCATCCCCACCACGGAGACCAACGTAGGTCCCAATCGTACTCAGTACACGTCGAAACTGATCGGGACGCTCCCAGGCTGCGGTGAAGGCGCAAATCGCTCCGGAACTTGCTCCTGCAATCGCCCGGTCATTGGGGTCGTCACTAATGTTGTAAGACTTTTTGACTTCAGGGATGATCTCTTCGATTAAAAAACGAGCGTAGCGATCTCCTAATGCATCGTATTCGAAACTACGGTTGAACCTGGGTTGTGCATTAGAATTGGCAGCAGGGACGACTCCGGGGCTGATGAAAATTCCAATTTGCACAGGGACTTCGTTCTTGTGAATCAGGTTGTCGAGAATTTCCGGAATGTGCCAACCCTTGGCTCGGTTCAAGCCGTCCTGAGCGATGAAAAGGCACGCCGGTTTTTCTTTGTTGTACTGCTTAGGGATGTATAGCCAATAGTCGCGAACCGTCCCCGGGAAGATTTTGCTTTCCCATTTGATAGGCCCAATGATCTCCCCCTTTGGGACTCCAGCATGATACTTCGAGTCTTCGGGCAATGTCTCTTTGTCTTGTGCAAACAGTGTTGCATTGCAAACAAGGAGAGTCGAAAGCAGAGTCAATCGAAGCAAATAGTTCATGCTCGGAAGTTCCATTGGGGATGATGCAAATCGAGACAGGTTTTCTCCTGGAATCGTATCGAAAGCGAAATCGATTCGCGATTAACAAGCGAGTTCACAGGTCTTAGTTCGAGACTGGTTCGCCACGTTCCTGAGACAGTTTGTCGAGAATGTTCCGGGTGATTTGAACAACGGTTGCGTCGTTGCCACGTAAACCGTGAGCCCAATCGGTGGACCCGGAAGTGAAGACGTTTCCTCCCTGCGTATAGGTTCCGAGGACGGAAGCACCGATGCGGTCCTTGGGGAACTTGTCGTACCAGTAAGAATCACCCGGTGCCCAGCGAGCCGGACACGTTCCAAGAATCGTAAACGATTCGGGAGTTCCGTCACGATGAGTCGGAAATGGAAGACCTTCTTTCCAGGTCATCTCGCAGCCATCACATTCATAACCAACAATCGTATCCTTGCCGCCGAAACGTTCTCCCTTTTTGATGTCGGTCTTGGCGAAGATCCAGTGTTCTGGCCGATGGACTTCGTATGAAGCTGGACCCTCCATGAATTGACCGTGGCTGCGATGGTAACCGCCCCAAAGAAATCCGACGCCAGTCAGTTCGTTCTCCGGTCGTTGAACAAGATGATGGCTCCAGGCTGTGCTGAGCAGTTTATGATCACTCGTACGATAGAGAGGATCGAGCTGATAGACCTGTTTCCAGCTTGTGAGTGCGCGACCATTTTCTTCGCTGCGGACTTGCCAACAACAGGTGTTTCCACTGAAGAAAGCGACATTTCCACCCTTTGCGATGTACTCTTCCAGATGGTCTCGCATTGGTGCAGACCAGTATTCATCGTGACCTACGCTCAACACTAAGTTGTAGTGCTTGAGGATTTCCGGATGGAATTCCAGATCGCTGTTGGCCGCATAATCGAGTGTGTAACCGTTCGATTCCGCCCAGCGAACGAAATGCAATTCCCAGTTGTTGAATTGTGAATTGATTGGCCGATTGAAAGAGACGCGATGACCTTGAAGCCCGTCTCGGTCATGGTAAGAGTATAAACTGTGCCCGCCCCAGTTGGTGTATGCGTTGTATGTGTTTGTTGAGAGCTGAAGTAGAATCTTGGTGTCTTGACCAGGATGTGAAGAACGAACAACGAAGAATAGCACCGCCCGTGCCGGTTTCTCTTCGCCTGCTTTCTTTCCGGTGAGAGTGACTTGATAGTATCCGGAACGCCAATCCTTGGAGACTGGAAACTCGAACGCGACCGGCCAGTTACAGCCATCTGAAGAGGCTCGATCAGGAATCGGGTAAACCTTCCCGATGATTCCATCGTGCGTGAAGACTTGCTCGTTCTTCGGACCAACTCGCTCCACGGTCATCGAAATTTGCTCAGCACTCGAAGAGAGATGCAAGCCAACTTTCTCTTCAGCGACATAACTGAGTTGGTCAAAATAACCCTCAACAAACAGCCCTGTACGAGGAGCTTGATCTGCAAATGCAATGGAGCAAAAAAGAGGCAGGCAGAGGGAGGAGAGTACGGCGAGGCGTGTAGCAAACATTAAAAACTTTCCTGTTGAAGAAGTGTCATTCTCATCTTAAAGAGCAGAGGCAAAGGATGCCATCACAGCGCAGATCAACATCATAAATGGAGACGCCAGATTCCCCGGATGACTGGCTTCAACCTGAATCAAAAAGAATCAGCAGGAGGCCTACCAGAATCTGAATCGCAATTGAAAACCAAAACGTCACCGGCTCTTCGTCGCGACGAACAAGCCGGGGGATTCGCCCCGCTGGAGTCGGGACATCGTTCGAAAGGCTTTTCGGAAAATTCGTTCCAAGCGTCATGCCGAAGCACAATTTGAGTGCAATTAAGATCAGAAGAAGCATCTAAAGCCATTCGGGAGAAGATGGATGTGTTCTGTCCCGTGGCGGGCAGTCTTTGATGATAATGTCATTGATGCGCAGGGCAAGCAATGGAAGTGCCCTGACGCTCGTGAGGTTCTCTCGAAGGTATCTTATGTGTGAGCATTTCGCTTTTGTGAGACGTTAGCCATACTTCCCCCGAATGCGCGCGGCCTGTATTCTCCTTTGTCGGGGTCCTTGTTGATGCTTCGTTCTTTTAAAGCGACTAAATTTCTAGTCTTGGTTCTGCTCGTGAGTTGTTTTGGATGTTCTAGAAAAGGAAGTGATTCCGCCGCTAAAAAAAAATCAGTGCCGCCGGCATCTCATGCAGAGGTGGTTCGCTTTTGTGCCGATTGTCATGCTTTTCCTCATCCAGACACGTTTCCGGTGAGTATGTGGAGAGCAGAAGTCGAGCAGGGATACCAATTTTACGAGAAGTCCGGACGCACAGATTTAGTTCCTCCAGATCTGGAAGCTGTTGTCTCTTACTATGAAAATCTTTCGTCTGAAGATTTTCCAATTCCACTTGCGCAAAAAGTCGTCCCGTCCGGACCGATTGTCTTTGTTGAGGCGAGCTTTGACCGTATCGATGCCCCTCTTCCGGGGATCTCTCACATGTATGCAGATTATGGAACCGACAAAGCTTCTGGAAAACTGATGGTGACAGATATGTTGCAAGGGCATATTTCTCAGTTTTATTTACAAAATGGGAAACCGAAAGTTGAAACAGTTGGGGGACTCTCGAATCCGGCGCATGCACATCCAGGCGATCTGGACGGGAATGGGATTCGCGACTGGATCATCTCTGATTTGGGGAGTTCCGATGCCGCAGATCACAGCAACGGGCTTCTAGGCTGGATGGAAATGCCCACTGACGGAGGGGACATTAAATCGACTGTCATTTACGATGGCGTTGGTCGAGTGGCCGATGCTCGATCCGCAGATTTTGATGGAGACGGTGATCAGGATATTGCCGTAGCTGTCTTTGGTTGGCGAGAGACGGGAAAGCTTGTCTGGCTGGAGCAACTCCAGCCCAAAGATGGCGAGCTTCAGTTTAAAGAGCACGTCCTGAGTGACCGCCACGGGGCCAGCCATGTTCCGATAATTGATATCGACGACGATGGTGATTTGGATATCGTTGTCTTGTTCTCTCAGGCATATGAATCTGTGGAAGTTTACTTGAACGACGGCTCGGGGAATTTCGAGAACAAAGTGCTTTTCACAGCGGACGATCCCAGCTATGGGTCCTCTTCGATCGATGTTGTCGATCTCGATAACGACGATGACTGGGATATCATCTACACCAATGGAGACAGTCTCGACAGCAATCTACTGAAACCGTACCACTCAGTTCAGTGGCTGGAACAGACAGACGATTTGAAATTTGTCCATCATGTGGTCACCAAGATGCCCGGTGCATATTGTGTGAAAGCGGGCGATCTGGATGGAGATGGTGACATTGATCTTGTGGCCTCCTCAATGGCACTCAGTTTTGAGCATCCATTTTATTCTTTGATTTGGCTCGAACAGGTCGAAGGAAAGCAATTTGTTCGTCACAATCTTGAGTCAGGTGTCTCTCAGCACGCCTGTCTCGAACTGGGTGATTTCGACGGCGATAACGATCTGGACATCGCAGTTGGTCACTTCGAGCCCCGAGAAATCGACCACTCTCCATGGATCTCTATCTGGTGGAACGAAGGGAAACGCGAAGCGAAGTCACCCTGACATTGCGTGGTCCACGAGTTTTGTTTTGAAGAGAACGTTTGTCCTATGATCTGGAGTACCACAACAAGATGAACTGGGAAGATGACGACGAACTAGATTATGGGGAGACCGATCCTGACGAGACGTTCTCGGTCCCCTGTCCCAATTGTGGTGCGGATGTGTATGAAGACTGCGAGATGTGTCCCATTTGCAACGAGTACATCATCCGCTCTACGAATCCTCTTTCGGGAAAGCCTGACTGGTACATCTGGACCGCTCTGCTTGGAATTCTAGCCGTGATTTTCGCGATGCTCTTTGCGTTTTAAGAATGTTGCCTGCATGTTGGGGGGCATGGCAGTCAGAGCTGGATTGTTGTTTTCGCAGTGAAAACGTTTTCATCAATTTCGACACCAAACCCGGGACGATTTAAAAGTTGGATCGTTCCTTCAGTCACACTCGGTTGTCCCCCAACCCAACTCATCCAGGGGCGTCCCGATTCCGCAAGCGGTTGTTCACTCAAGGCTGCGATTGCATGTAAACTCCAGAGTTCTGCACCACGGTGCGGAATCACTTGAAACCCTGGCCGCTTCGCCATTTCGAAAATTTTCACGAGCTCTGTCAGCCCGCCAACCCAGCAGACATCCGGTTGCAGGATTGTCTGTAACCGATGGTCGATAATGCTTTGGAATTGATTCGCAGTGAAGACATGTTCTCCGCCAGCTATTGGGATTGGACATTCCCGTGAAAGAGTCGCATATCCTTCTCGGTCGTTGAGTGGGAGAGGCTCTTCAATCCACTCCAGTCGATACGGTTCTGCTTGAGCAGCGAATCGTAATGTCGTTTCGAGATCCCATTTCATCCAGGCATCGACCATTAACTTGCGGGTCGGGCCGATGGCTTCTCTTGCTCGGTGGACTGTCTCGACAAGTTTTTCGACCAACATAGAGGTCGAGATCTCTTTGGGGGTCGATTCACCCAGGTGCAGCTTGACACTCGAGTCCCCCATCGCCACATCCTCGGGGATGGTTCCCCAAACGGTTTGATAGATTGGAATCGGTTGTGAGATGTTCACGTCAGGGTTTAAAAGAGTAGCAATTGGCTGGTTTGCAAGTTTCCCGCGCAAGTCCCAAAGTGCAAGATCGAGGCCACTCAGAGCCATCATCGCAATTCCTTCCGGCCCAAAAGACAGGACAGCATTGCTCAGGTTTTTCCAGTGGTCTTCGACCGTTTCGACAGGTCGTCCGATCAGCAACTTCTTCAGGACTGTGTCAATAACGTGCAGCCCCGCACGACCACCTCCTCCAACGCCGTAACCAGTGAGACCGTTATCGGTATCGATTGCGACCAGGATTTGTCCGATGGAAGTGCGCCAATCGTCGGGAGAATTCTGATCGACTGGTTGGCATACACGAACATTACAGATCGTCGGCATTAACGCTGTGCAGTTTCGGTTTTCACTTCTGGAGCAGCGAAGCTGACGAGAAGCTTTCCATCTTTACCGTTCCAGACACGAACGACGCCATCTTCTCCGGCAGCAATGACGAGACTTTCATCACCAGTTGAGAGTGCGACGTAAACGAAGTCGTTGTTCCCGGCGAATGAACGGTAGTTGCGACCATTCGCTGCAGTGTGGTACTTCACACCTTTATCGCCACCACTGCTGATGATGTTGTCAGTCACTCCGACGAAGTCGACCGAAGTGACCTGCTTCCCGTAGTTGCTGATGGTTCTTCGTTGTTCCCCGGTTTCGACATTCCAGATTTTAATCGCATTGTCGGCTCCGGCACTCGCCAGACTGCTTTGATCTTCTTTGAAAGCCACACCGAGAACGTGGTCTGTGTGTCCTTCGTAAGAGCGGAGGTGGGAACCATCTGCAACCTTGAAGACTTTCACAAATTTATCTGACGCTCCGGTCACGATAAACTGACCGTCGCGCGAGAATTCAATGTCTGAAATTGTATCGCTGTGCGCGTCAGGGATTTGACGAACGAGTTGATGCGACTCGACATTCCAAAGCATCAGTTCTCCGTTTCGTGAAGGTTCTCCGCCACCGGTTGCGAGGAGAGTTCCATCCGGACTGAATGCAAGTGCCGTCACGCGGTCCTCAAATTTTGATTTACTGGTGTCTAACGCATTTGCTGGGTCAGGACCAAGTGTTGCAGCCAATGACCAACGTGGAGAGACGTCCCATGAACTAATTTTATTTTCCGCATTCAGTACGATCATCGCACCGTTTGGGGTGAGTAAGGTTTTCGTCACCTGTTCAACCGGGACTCCTGTGACTCCAATCGCCTTGCCGTCAGGGACGTTCCACAATTGAATCGGTTGGCCAACTCCAGAGGTGTAAAGAACTTTTCCATTGGGAGAGAAGTGGACTGATGCAATAACCTGATTGGCCTTGGCGACGAGATCTTTCACTTTGGCGAGTTCAGCGTCGGCGGCCTTTTGTTTTGCATCGGCCTCTGTTTTTGCCTGCGTCTTCAGTTGAACGGTTTTCTTGGCGGTCTCAACCGATTGTGTTGAAAGTTCGATGGCCCGCGTTGCCGAGGTCACTGCATCCATCGCTTTCTTGCGAGCATCCTCTAACGGTTGGTAGGCCTTCTCTGCAGCTTCTTTTGCAGTTTTCAATGCAGCATCTTCTGGCTTTTCGGCGAGCAACTTGCTGGCTTCGTCTAGTTTGGCTTTCGCCTCTGTCGCTTTTTTCTCAGCTTCAGCGAGTTCTTTCGTTACTTTCTCTTTTTGTTCATTTGCGCTCTTAAGCGATTCTTCTCGCTGTGTCTTATCCTTTTCAGCATCCTTCAGAGCTTGGTCCGCAAGTGCGAATTGAGCTTTGGCGACCGTTTGGTCATCCGTTTTCTGTTGGAGGTCTCTGGCAAGAATCTGAGTCCCTTGGACGTCGCCGAGTTTGGTTCCTTTTCGATCCCAGATCCGGGCGATTTTGTTCTCGCCACTTCCCGCGATGAACTGCCCGTCCGACGTCATCGCGACTGCTGTCACTGGTCCGCCGATGTTTTGGTTGAAGAGTTCCTTTCCGTCTGCAAGATTCCAGACACGAACAGTTGCATCCTTGCTGCCGGTAACTAACTCTTTCCTTTCACCAAAAACTTCGATTGCGGTGATCGGCTGAGTGTGTCCTTTAAGTTCGAACGCTGGTTTCGGAGCTTCCGCTCCTTCTGCAACAGGCTTTTGAGCATCAGCCCAGTTCCAGATCCGTGCGACGTGATCGAGATTGGCAGTTACGATTTGTGCTGGTTCTCCGATTGAGGCAATCGCGTGGATTGCTGAAGGGGTTTTAAGTCCCAGAGTTGTTGTTCCGTCAGCGATTTTGGAAATTCGAATGGTTCCAGACTCTGTCCCCGAGAGAATAGATTTTTGTTCAGGACCAAAAGCAATCGCATGAAGCACCTGATCGTCAGCGGCGATTACTAAACCGGGTTGGCCGTTGGCCAGATTCCAAAGCTGAATGCGGTTATCTTCAAGCAGAAATGCTGCCCAGTTTCCGGTCGTGTCGACAGCTGTTGCTTTGACCTTCGCTGGCAAATCAAGATTTCCGAGCGGTGCTGGAGCTTCTCGATTCCAAAGTTTCACATTTCGATATCCACCTGAAGCGAGAGTTTGTCCATTTGGACTGATCGCCAGTGAATGGACGAAGTCTCGGTGTGCAACTCCTGCTCCGTAGATTGGTTGATCTCCCTCTCGCAGTGCGAGGAGACCCGGGTCACTCATTCGTGCGACCTCTTCACCGGTGTTGATATCGTAGACGAAAATTCGGTTTCCACGTCCGGCGTAAACGAAGCGGTTGTCTGGTCCAAGTGCGAGACTGTAAACGGCTTTGTATGACTCAGGGACAGGTTGCCAGGCGATGGAGTTGTCAACCTGTCGCTCGCCAGCCTTGGCCCCTTCGGTGATCCACTGCTTAAGGATTCCGAGCTCTTTCGGAGTCAGAGCTTTCGCTTGAACTTTGTTTGGAAGCGGAGGCATGACGGGCTCATCAATCCGAGCCGCTACGAGATACAGGTAGCTCTCTTCGGGTTTTCCTGGGACGACTGATTCGCCGCTGGCTCCCCCTTTGAGAATCGACTCGGCGCTCTCCAATGCGAGATCATTTTCTTTAAGTGCACCGCTATGGCACGCCAGACATTTGCTTTGCAGGATGGGATAAACATCCTTATAGAAGTCGACCGCACGATCTAACTTAGGATCAGCTGGTGTGATCGTTTCGTCGGCGAAACTTGTGGAGCAAATTGTGAGTAAAACGATGAGACAAAGTGCAATTCTCATTGCGAAGTCCTTAGCAACCATAGGGTTGATTTTTTCAGTGATGAACAAAAAGTGAGTGATGAAATGTTGGTTATTTCGTGACTTCAAGAACAACCGGTGAGTCAACTTCGGCACGACCGTTGAAGTCCATGCCGCCACGGACGACGAGATTTTCGACTTTCCCATCCGGGGCTTCTCCTGTCGTTTGAATGACGATTTTTCCTTCAGCTTGATCCGCAGGAACGACAACCGGAGTTGCGGTCAGGCCGGTCACACCGGCAGGGGATTCTAATGCGAGTGTCACTGGACCAGTGAAACCGTTTTGGCGTGTCACTTTGACGGTCACTTCCATCGCTTCACCCTTTTTGACCTTTCCTCCATTGGGAACAGTCGCTGCCAGTTTTGCAGGAGAGGGGAGAACTTCAACGACAACCGGGGTGGTCGGAGGTGTGAAGTTGATATTTTTCGGTTTGGCGGCAGTGTCTGCGGCTGTGAAGGCTTTTTCGGCAGCGACTCGTGCTGCTTCCGTTGATTTTGCGAGTGCTTGGGCTGCAACCTCTGCCGCTTCGGCATCAGTTTTGGCTTTGGTCGCTGCTTTGAGCTCGGCATCAGCTTGTGTGACTGCTGTTTGTGCAGCTTTGACTTCAGCCTGTTTAGCAAGAACAGTCTGTTCGGCTGCCTTCATTTGTGCCTCGGCGGTTGCAGCAGCCTTCGTTGAGGCGGCCAATGCAGTTTTTGCAGCAGTGAGTTGCTGCTGAGACTGATTAAGTTGAGCTGTCGTGACATCAAATTTTTTCTTCACGGTGTCACGGGCTGTGGTCTTTTCCTGAACTGCAGTTGTCGCTGCATCGACTGCTTGCTTCTGAGTGACTTGATCAGCATTGGCAGCGTCGAGCTGTGTTTTCAATTCCGCATTGTCTGGTTGAGCTGCGACTTGTTTGGTGAGTTCAGCAACCTTCTGTTGTGCGGTAGCAGCAAGTTCATTTGCCTGCTTCAAAGTGGTCTGACTATCTACAAGTGACTTTTCTGCGACTGCGAGTTCTGCCTTCTGAGCCTCCAGTGCTTTAGTGGCGAGAGCGATTTCGGCTGTAAGTTTCGCCTCTACAGTTTTCTGCTCGTTCAGCTTTGTTGTTAATGCTGCAAAATCTGCTTTCAACTTTTCAACAGCTTGCTGGGCAGTGGTCACTGCAGCTTCAGCTGTTTTGAGAGCGGTTTGTGATGCCGTCAGTTTTTGCTGAGCTTGGGTGAAAGCAGTTGTTGCTGCGGTTTTTGCTTGAGTGGCAGCCGCCTCGGCTTGCTTGGCTGCCGCTGCTGTAGCTTTCGCAGCTTCGTTGGCTTGCTTGAGTTCTTCCGCTTTCGCTGGATTCCGACGGTATCCGACTTGACCCTGGCTTTGCATCCAGACCGTATAGATCCCCGGAGGAGAGTTTTCGTTCACAAACATTCGCAGAGTCTTTTCTGCTTCGCCTTTTTCGAAAGCGGAGTTCGGGAAGTCGATGTTGGAAGTCTTCGGGAGTTCTTGAGTCGTTAACGTGACTTTGTCGTCGAACCCTGCACGTTTTTCCAGTTTGACGGGGACGAGAATTTGCCGTCCCTGATTGACTGTGAAACGGTGAACATTGCTACGGACCTGGAATGGGGCAGGTTCATCGAGGATAGTCACTGCCATGGTCTCGGTGATCCGGGAGATTGCTGGAATATTGGCAGCATTGCCCCAGACGATTGTCCCTGCACGAACTGGATGTACGACATTCAGTGTGCCTGTTTTCAATGCCTGCGTTGTTGCGTCGAGATTAGCCTGTGCCGTATTGAGGGCGTTCTGGGCGTTGGTCAGAGCTGTTGTGGCTGCATCTCTTTGAGCCACAGCCTGATCTAGAATTTTCTTTGCGGCAGCAGCTTTTTCTTTGAGGCTTGCGTCATCGGGAGC
This sequence comes from Thalassoglobus sp., assembly GCF_048270125.1. Taxonomy (NCBI): domain Bacteria; kingdom Pseudomonadati; phylum Planctomycetota; class Planctomycetia; order Planctomycetales; family Planctomycetaceae; genus Thalassoglobus; species Thalassoglobus sp. The sequence continues at coordinate 446,009 of NZ_JBLWTN010000002.1, forward strand.
CGCTTCGGATGCCTTGAGTGCGGCGTTGTATGCGGCTTCTGGGGCTTTCACTTGCTCAGTCGTCTCCGCAACTTTCTTCTGGAGATCGGCGATTGGTTTGAAGGCGTTCGCCACGGCGGTTGTTGCAGTTGTCACGCTGCGGGCGAGTGCCGGGTCTTCGATTTTTGCTCGTGCTCTAAGTTGGAGGTGTTGGATCCCTGGTTGGACATCCGTTGCACTTGTGACGATCAGTGTTGATGAAGTGACTCCCGGACCTACCACGACCGCAGGGCAAGTGAAACCCTTGGACAGGTTTTCAGCGTAGACTTCGATCGGACCGTTAAAGCCATCTTGTCGAAACACAAGTACAGAAATTGGGAACTGGTCACCACGGCGAATCCCGGACGGCCAGGTTTGTCCCGGAGTTGGTGCTGAAGGAATCGCCACAACACGGAAGTCTGGGCTCTCTTTGCGAATTGCCAGTGAATAACGTAACGATGGATCGCCACGCGATTCCCAGTAGCGGTCGCGAAGAACGACCTCGTACATTCCATCGGCTGGGATTTGGAGACGGAAAACTGGGTCGTCGGTTTTGGTGTCAAAAACATTTACCAGCAGATTTGTGGCGACATCGTCTTGTGCGGTGAGTCGCTTCACTTGTTCGGTGCCGTCAGCTCCGGGAGTGATTTGATTCACGACAAAATATGGATCGGCAGTTGTGTCGAGGCGTTCCGCTTTTACGTCAACGTAATAAACCTCACCCGCCTTGGCTGTGAAGCGATACGAATCGCTATCTCCAACCTCTTTGAATTGCCCCCCAATTTCAACCGGAACAGTTACTGTTTGTGCTTGTTTGGCGTCATCATTCGGTTCCACTTCAGCGATCACAGTTTGATCGGTGATTCCAATGAACACAGGATTCGAAGCTTTCCCGTCCACAGTGTGACGGTACGAAAAACCGTCAATCCCTCCTGAAAGTGGTCGGATTCGAGATTCGGTTTTGAGCAAATCAGCCTGGGCTGGAATGTCGATTTCGACAGCTAATGACTCGAGCTCAATCTGGTTGAGACGTTCACCATTCTTCTGTCCACCGGGAAGGTTGTAACCGAAGAGGGTCATTGAAGCCTTGGTCCCTGCCGTCCCTACTGGCGGCCAGACATACTCAATGTATGGATTCGTATGGACTTGCAATCGGTAGAAATATTCCGCCCCGTTACGGTAGGTAATGTCTCGAAGCTGGATGCAATATTCACCATCGCTGGGGACGTCGAAGACAAGAACCGGATCTCCACTGACAGAATTTTGTGACCACTTGAGACGCCACCGTCCTGTTCCATCGAAGATTGCGATGACGGGCTTCATTCTGGAATCAAGCCGCTCTGCCCACACATCAAAAGTGATGCGTTGACCTTTTTTCGCACTGACACGGAACCAGTCGATGTCGTTCCCCGACTCCAGCCGACCGTTGACCGTTTGACCTAGCTCGACAGGCGCCGCTTTTTCGGCTGAGTTATTGTCAGCAGGGTCTAATGCAGCTGAGGAGTTGTCGATAGCGAATCGACGTGGATTACTGAACCCAAAAAGTCCCCCACAGCGAACTTCGTACACTCCAGGAGCGACATCATCGGGGACATGGACAACAAACGTGTTGTTGACCGGAACGTTGTTGACCGTTTTCTGCTTTGCGGTGATTTTGGGGTTTGAGAAGACCATCTCCGACAGTTCATCGAGATCAGCCCCTGATGTCACGACGACATCAAAGTCCTGGCCGATTTGCCCGCCCGGCGGTGAAACCGCGTACAAACGAGTTTGTGGAAGTTGGGCAACTGAGATTGCTGGGAGACCAAGCAGGCAGACTGAAAATACAAAGTATTGTCGCCACTGATTCACAACAGCCCCAAAGTCTGCAAGAGAAATGTTTGCAAGAGACATGTCTATTCCGTGGAGGGAGGAGTCGTGGAGGATTCAGAAAGTGGTGTGCGACACACACTCGCTTTTAAAAAGCCTGCTCAACGGGGAGCAGGCTTCGACGCCCAATGCCAGATGAGTCTGGCGCTGGGACAAAAATTAGTGGTTGAACAAAAATTCCTTGGTGTTAATCAAGGCCCACAAAATGTCTTCGTAGGCAATCTTTTCGTTCTCTTTGTTCTTGTCGATGTGCCCTTGGGCAATCTGGAGTTCTTCAGCGTCAGGTTCACGAGCGTAAACCCAGCGGTACAATTCCTGAATTCGCTCCGCGTGAGGTCGCTCTTTCTGAGTCGCTAGTGTGGCAGCACGTCCGGTGGCTGCACTGATCTTGTTTTGCACTTCGCTGCTGTTCAGCAAATGCAGGCTCTGAGCCAGGTTCGCTTCCTGTGATCGTTCGCACTCGCAAGCTGTGTCGGCTTGAGGTTGTCCGAATACTTTCAGGAAGTATGGACCGATCGATGCATCTGGAAGTTGGACTGCACTGGTTCCCTGCGGCATGCCAGTATAGTTTTGAGTCGTGGCGGTGACCTGATGGAATCCATCATACAGCGACTCTGCAGTCAGCCGTTTTGGGTAGTACCGTGAGAAGTTCTGTTTGTCTTTCAGATTGTAATCGTTCGGATAAGCACTGAGCTGATATGTCGACGAGTTACAAATCGTGCGGACCAGTTCTTTCAAGTCAAATCCAGAGTCAATGAAATGCTTGGCGAGACCATCGAGCAGTTCTGGGTTTGATGGTGGGTTCGTTTCTCGCATGTCATCTTCAGGTTCAACAATTCCGCGGCTGAAGAAGTGTTTCCAGTAGCGGTTTGTCAGAGATTTTGCAAAGAAAGCGTTGTCAGGTTGTGCCATCCAAGAGGCCAGACGGAAGCGTGGGTCACGATCTGGAGCAACATCGAATGGATCGCTGCCGAGTGCCATCGGTTTGAGTTGAACACCGCTCCGAGGGTTTGGCGTTTGTGCAACACCTTCATTATGGAAGATGCGTCGATCCCGCAAGTTTGTTTGGACTCCTGCGGTCAGATTTTTCTTTCCCACACGGCTGAAGAAGGCAGCCAATCCGTAGTAGTCGTTTTGGCTCCACTTTTCGAATGGATGGTGATGGCAGCGAGCACATTGAATTCGCACTCCCAGGAAGAGTTGAGCAACGTCCTCCACCTGTTGGTTGGCGTCGGAGACTTCACGATACCAAATCACCGGAGGATTCATCGTTGGGTCACCGGATGCGGTGACGATCTCTTTCACAAATTGATCATACGGTTTGTTGTCGTACAGGCTGTTCCAGATCCAGTCATGGAACATGTACGTTCCTGTCTGGTCTTGTGCCTGTCTCTTCTTGTTCCGCAGAACCATGTTCCATTTATTTGCGAAGTAGTCCGCGTACTCTGGGCTATCGAGGAGTCGATCAATCAGCTTGCTGCGTTTGTCGGTACTTTGGTCGGAGAGGAAGTCTTTGACCTCTGTTTCAGTCGGAAGAGTTCCGGTGATGTCGAGATGAACCCGGCGCAGGAATGTGGAATCATCGCTGAGCGGTGATGGTGGAATTCCGAGCAATTTCAATTTGTTGAAGACTGCTTCATCGATAAAGTTCTTGACAGGCGGCGTACTGGCGACTTCTGCACCGAGCGGAATTGTCGCTCGGAATGTGGCGACCTGACCTTGGTAGCGAGCCATGATGGCCACTTCTCCAGAAAGGTCGAGAGTGGTCACAAGTCCTGATTCATTCACCTCAGCCAATTCTGTATCGTTTGGTTCGAACAGTGCCATCCGGGTCACATCTTCGAGTCGTCCATCGCTGTAGGTGGCGTAGACTGTGACTTGCTGTTTTTCGTTTTGACTTAAGACGCGCCCTTCTGGGTAACACCGAATTCCGGTGACGACAGGATCAGTCGCTTCACCGTAAGGCGTTCCTTTTTCGATCCAGCGGCGAATGATGCGGTACTCGTAAGAGTCTTTTTCCATTCGTTTTCCCCCACCATGAGGTGAGGCACCGATTGGTTTTGTGAGTAGCAAACTCCGATCAGGAGCAGGCGGAAAGATTCGGCGTCCACGACTTTCTTTCACAAGGAATTCGTAGTCATCTTCAGGATAGAATCCCAGCAGGGAGAGCTTGAAACCGTTTTGACCGCTTGCTTTTCCGTGGCAACCACCACTGTTGCAACCGAGCTTAGTAAACACGGGAACGATCTGATCCTTGAAATTCATCGGACGATTGCCAGCGAAGTCTTCCACATGGACAGAAGCGGTCACACTCTTTCCGGAGAGAGAGGCAGTGACTTGAGCAGTTCCATCTTGGAGTGGAGTCAGCAGCCCTGTCTCATCAATCGTGAGGATGTCGGCCGGCTCAATTTTGAACTCAGCCGTTCGAGTCGCATCTGAGATGCGACCGTTTGTATGATTGGCGTTCACTAAGAGTTGAACACGGGCATCCTTTCCGACGATCTTCAAATCTGAGCCGAGGTTCGGACCAATCGAAAGAGATTCGACCGGGCTGAGCGACGCCGCCGAGTCATCTGCGCTCAGCGAAGTTTGACTCAGAGAAGGGCCGAAAGCCAATAGACTGAGGGCACCGGCGAGACGAAAGAATTGAAACAGCTTCATTCCATGACCTCATATCAAGGCTTGAATTGCGTCTTGCAAAAAGTGAAGACGAACAAAAACAATGTTTGAAATTAACAACGTCCATCGATGAGTCAAGAATTCCTGACTGGGTCATCACTGGAAGGGTGGGGTTCTTGGGGTGTTCTGCGGGTCGTATCAGGTAAGCGAGCCGTGTGACTCAAACAGGTTGGGATGCTTCAACAAATCATACTTTATTGATACCAGACTGGCTAGCGCGAGTCAAAGAATGATGCGATTTTTGAAATTCAGGCGACTCTCTGGGGGGCATTTCAGAACCAATTTTTCTTGTCAACAAGCGTTGCAGGAAGTTCGCCTGCGACATGACGACGGACATTTTCCAGTAAGGTTTCGAGATGTCTTTGAGGGACATGCGTCGACGCTGCTGCCACATGTGGCGTGATAATCACGTTCTCCATCCCCCACAGCGGATGTCCGGATGGCAGCGGTTCTATCTCGAAAACGTCGAGTGCAGCTCCTGCGATTTCGTTCGATTGCAAGGCTTCTGTCAGATCCGCAAGATCGATGATCATTCCTCGACCAATATTGATCACCCAGGCAGACGGTTTCATTTTCTGAAATTGCTCCGTACGAAACATCTTGATCGTTGCCGGTGTTTGTGGAGCTGCGATCACAACGAAATCACTCTCCGCCAAAAGTTGATCCAAACCTTCCAGGCTCCAAACATCCTCAAGAATGCCGGGCACACTTTTGACGATGGGGTCGACTCCGAGCACTGTCATTCCGAACGCTTCCGCTCGCTTGCAGATCTCGGCACCGATACTGCCGACGCCGACAACTCCGATTGTGCAATCAGAAAGGTGCATGTGTCGACGATCAATCTCACTTTCTGTTCCAACTGCACTCGCGAGCGTGTTCTGACCGGGAGCGGTGCCGATCGGATTCCAAAGCTGCTCCCTCTGCTGGCGAAGGTAGATGTGAAGATTTCGAGCGATGCATAAGATGTAGCCAAAGACGTGATCGGCAATCACATCGTAAAATAGTCCTCGCATATTGCTCAGCTTGCAGGGATGCTCGATCAGTTCCGGAAAGACATAGTGCTCGAGGCTCGCTGTCGGAGATTGTACCCAAATCAGCTGCTCCGCATGTTCCAGGAGCTGCGGCGTGATCTTTCCAATGAATCCCGTGGCGTCGACGATTTCTCTGGCAGCTTCTTCCTCTGATTGACAATTCACCAGCGGGACTGACTCTGCTGCGTTGCGAATTTTCGCCAGACGGACTCCGTCGACGGGTGGGTAAAGAATGATCTTCATGGAAGCCTTTGCCTCAGAGGTTGAAGAAGGTCTGGTCCGGAAACTTCCTCACCGAAGTTTCGACGACTCTCAAGCGTTTTCAGTGCTTGCCGTCCCGGGGAGGTCACTTTCCTGCCTCGGTTTGTATGTTGATCGCCACGAGGAAGGACGTAACGGCCAATGTTGAGTCTGCTCTGATGAACCTAAGGGTAAGTGGTCGAAACGGGGCCGAAGTTCAAACCAAATGACAGATTCAGTCGGGGCATGTTCAACGGTATTGTTGGAGCTTCGTAGTATCAACAAACCTGTCAGGGAATTTCTCAAGACATTCGCGGGAAGTTTCAGCTCTGTAGAGTCTGGATTTCTCGGCTTTGCATTCGGCTGTCGGAGCTCTGAGAAGGTGTGTGGTCGTTGATTCAAAAGTTAAATGTGGCGCTGGGGCAGGGGGCCGAGGTGAGGCGTTCTTCTGAGGGTGCAGGGTGAGCAGTTTTGGCCTGGCTTCTTGAGTGGTCGCTGCCGTTCGCTTTGGTTAGCGGGTTCACATGCGGCGGGGTTGATGCGTTAGAGTTTTGGAAAAACAGGTTGATTCGTAATGATAAAGAGCGTTTTATATAGAGGTCGTGGTGAGCGTTTAGTTAAACTGTATTTATTCGAATAGTTCTGGCTAAATATCAGTGACCACAAATTCGATGAACAGGATCGCGGATCGAATCAACCCTCGCTACGAAACGGTGATTTTTGATCGGTTTTCGGCACGTTTCGTGCATTAGGAAAAAATGTTCTGTTTTTTTCCAACTCATGCAGAAACTAATGAGTAATAAGTGGTGTTTACATTAGTGAAATGTGTTTGTTGCTCTGACAAGCTTGCTCAAGATCTCGAAACCTCTTAAATCAGAAGTATTTCGGAACCATTGCCGGCGGCCCTTGGTATGGGGGTTGGTGTGGGGGTCTGTCTCAGAGGCTTCAGAACGATTCGCGACAACGGAAAAAATTTGTATTAAGTCATTCGTCAATTGAGCTTTTGGTTTTTTCCATATTTCTATTTTAGTAAAGGTGCAGCATGAATACTGGTTGGTTGAGCTCAACATTCTCGCAGCGGAAGCGGCGAGGATTTACCCTGATTGAACTGTTGGTCGTGATCGCAATTATTGCGATCCTGGTAGCGTTGCTACTTCCGGCAGTTCAACAAGCACGTGAGGCGGCTCGACGTTCTCAGTGCAAGAACAACATGAAGCAAATTGGACTCGCCCTGCATAACTACCATGATGCAGCTGGGATGTTTCCTTACGCGACAGCCCACGCATCGTCGAATGCTGGAACCCCGACAGGGACACAGATTTTGAATCATTCAGGATGGCCGATGTTATTGCCATACCTTGACCAAGGACCTCTTTACAATCAATTCGAATTCACTTGGGCGACAGGGATTCGAAATCAGAATGGTGGAGTGATCGTTGGTGGAGAAGATCCCCTCGTGAATACGAATTTGAACCTGTCTAAGCAAATTTTAACCGTTCTTCTTTGCCCTTCTGATGACGGCCCGCAAACGTACGCGAGTGCGAATGCTTCATACGGGTGTGGAGTGACCAATTCCGCAAGAAGTTCTTACGGATTCAGCGTCGCACGTGGAAACGGAGGCGCATTGTGGGCTGCCGAGAGCCGACTGACACGCGCTATGTTCGGTTTGAACTCCTCAAGTCGTTTTCGTGACCTCAAAGATGGAACATCAAATACCGTCGCAGTCGTTGAGACGACTCTCGATGTTGATGATGGTGAGACTCAATCCTGGGCTTGTTCGTCGCACGTTGGCCAGGGAGTGAACCTCGCAGCCTCACGCGGAATTAACAATTTCCGATGCTGTGCCTGGAGATCTCCACCAAATCTTCAGTTCCAGCCTGGTCGAAACGGTGAATGGGGCGAGCCTGGAAGTCTTCACGTTGGTGGAATTCAAATTTTGATGGGAGACGGTTCAGTTCGCTTCCTTTCGGAAAATGTTGATTCCGTCACTCGTGTTAACCTCGCACGAATTAACGACGGAAATGTCATCGGCGAGTTCTAGAACTGGTCTCAAAACTTGCTGTGCACTTCTCTGACACAGAGAATGGTCGCAATTCCATAGGTTTTGAGCCTGCTTCTAGAGTCTTTACGGAAATCGTATAAGTTATCTGTCTCGTGGGGGCAGCGTTGTTCAAGAGAGAACCGCTTCTCCACGGGCACAGAAAGTACGAATGTGTCCTACAGAAAAAGCTATCAGCTTAGCTGTGACCCATTTTGACGCACACTGAGTGCGCAAAAACGATACAGTATTGCCTGAATATGTAGGTCATGGGGAAGTCGGAATGGACCAACCTGAGATTTTTTTAGATTCGAAAGAGTCTGGGGCTCACGTTGGTTCAGCCATTTCACCACTCCTTGAAAACTCCCTCTAAATAGTTCAACATCACTCATCAAGCTAGAAAACTTTGCAATGCAACGTCAATCTCTTATTTCAGGCTTCGTTCTTTCCTGTCTTCTGGTACCCGCTATTTTGAGTGGTTGTTCAAAGAAAGCGGGCTACGAGAAGCCAGGGGCGCTGGTCCAAATTGATGGAACCGTCACTCTTGATGGTGCTCCGTGGCCCGGTGGAACTATGAGCTTTCTTCCACAAAAAACAACGACTGGTACTGGTGGTTACGCTATCACCGATGCAAGCGGAAAGTTTACAGCAATGCACTTTTCGATGGAGCCAGGACTTGAGGCGGGGACGTATGACGTCACGTTTTCGAAGTTGACTCTTCCTAATGGTGACCCGATTCCTGAGGGAAAAGATGCTGCAGATGTTGGGGCAGTCGAGTCGATGCCACCACGTTTGGCAAACGTACAACCTGATGGCAAACATGTTTTGGTTGTCACAACAGAACCACAAACTGTGAACTACGATCTCAAATCCAAGTGATTGAAGCTCAAGATTCTAGAGCAGTTTGCTCTACCATTTGCCCGTGAATAACGCATATCTCCGGTAAAAATGCTGTTCGCCACGAGGCAGAACCTGCAAACCAATTCGAGAGATGTTCTAAAAGCCCACGATTCAGTGATCGTGGGCTTTTTTTATTTATTTTAAGACTGTTCCTTCGCGGGGCGTTGCGCAATCATCCCGGCCAGATAGGCGGCTTTGAACCCGGCATCAATGTTGACGACTGCGACATTTGAGGCACAGCTGTTGAGCATGCCGAGTAACGCTGCTACTCCTCCGAAAGCTGCTCCGTAACCAACGCTAGTTGGAACTGCGATGATCGGGCAACTGAGCCAGCCCGCGACAACAGAGGGCAAGGCTCCCTCCATGCCAGCTACAACCACGACGGCATCACAGTCTGTCAGTTTGTGTTTGACGCCCAGGAATCGTTGAGGACCTGCGACGCCGACATCCATTAAGAGTTCCGCTTCGACGTTCATCCAGCGAAGTGTTTCCAATGCCTCCAATGCAACGGGACGATCAGATGTTCCAGCAGTCACAATAGCAACACGACCTGCTTGATGATCGCGCAGTTGAATGCGCACTGTTTGTGCAACTGGATCGTAAATCGCACCGGGGAAAAGTTTTTGCAAAGATTCTCCCTGCGATTCAGAACATCGTGTTGCCAGACAATTTTGATTAGCTGAGAGGAGTGCCTGAAAACCTTCAGTGAGCGCTTCGAGACTTTTTCCCGGAGCGTAGATCACTTCCGGATAACCGCAGCGGTCGAGTCGTTCGAGATCAAGACGAACTGTTTCGTCCGCTTGAGTGGGCGTTGATTCAAGTTGTTGAAGTATTGATTTCTGAACATCGTCGACCGATCGCGCCCCGGTTGCGAGTTCATCAAGTAAATCAGTGAGGGTTTTCGGGTGGATCGTCATAATAGAGATGGGAGTTATGAACTAGCGAAGCGAGAAACCAGTTCCAGAACTGGTGCATCTCTGTCTAGATATGATGTTGCTCTGATTCAGGTGTGTGCCACAAATCTGCCTGGTCGCTAGAGCAGTTTGCTCTACCGTTTGCCCGTGAAGAACGCATTTCTCTAGCAAAAATGCTGTTCGCCACGAGGCAGAACCTGCAAACCAATCCGAAAGATGCTCTAAACCTGTATGGTATTCAAGGCTCGACAGAACGCTACTGTACCGATTTCCGGGAATCACGGCGAATCATCACAAATTCCCAGTGAATTCGTAATGACTCAAACAGACGTATCGCTTGAGGTTTATGCTTTTGGTCTCTCAGCCAGAGCCGGGTGAGGGAGTCTTTCCTCTCTAAGCCCGTGCAGGACAGGTGGCGACAGCGACTCTTTCTCGACCTGCATTAATTCCTGGTCGGAGTCTGCCTTGGTTTGCCTTTCCTATTCCTCGTTAACAAGTCACAATGAGCGCCAACAACTGAGCTGGCACGTTCTCGGAATGGCTTCGGAACGGCTGTTGACTCATCTACACACGCTTATTTATTGCGGTTCGAACCTGAACGAAATCAGTCCCATGGAACACAACGGGAAACTTTATATCGAGACTGTCGGCTGCCAGATGAATGTTCTGGACAGCGAACTCGTCGTGGCTGCTCTGAAGCAGCAAGGTTATGAATTGTGCGACGATCCGAAATCAGCAGATACTGTATTGTTCAATACATGTAGCGTGCGCGAGCATGCTGAACACAAAACGTACAGCTCTGTCGGTCGTTTCAAATACGGAAAACGAAAACGTCCGAATCTCGTGATTGGTGTCATCGGCTGTATGGCTCAGCAGGATCAGCAAACGGTTTTCGATAAGGCTCCGCACGTCGATCTAGTTGTCGGGACAGGACAACTGGCAGAAATTCCGTCTCTCGTTGACCAAGTCCGCAAGACGCGCAAGAAAACGTTGGCTGTCTCCTTGAATCGCAAGGAAGGGTCACGTGATCAGGTCGCTGGAACTTTTGAAAGTTACGATCCACTCCGCGATCCAACAATGCGTCCGAGTCCGTGGCAGGCGTTTGTGCGGATCATGATTGGCTGCGACAAGTTTTGCACTTATTGCGTTGTCCCGAATACGCGTGGGCCGGAGCAGTCACGGTCTCCAAAGGAGATCGCTTCGGAAGTGAGAACGCTCGCTGATCAGGGAGTGAAGGAAATCACGTTCCTCGGTCAAACTGTCAATTCGTACAAACATACCGAAGATGGTAAGCAAAGCCGCTTGAGCGATTTGCTCGCACTCGTTCACGATACGCCGGGGATTGAACGGCTCAAGTTTGTGACCAATTATCCCAAGGATATGACGACCGATCTTCTGGAAGCGATTCGCGACCTGCCGAAAGTTGCCCGGTACCTGCATGTGCCTTTGCAGCATGGCTGCGATGAGCAACTCAAGCTCATGAAACGTGGTTACACGGTGGATGACTATCGTGAAATGATGGGGCGAATCAACGAAATATTGCCCGGTTGTGCGGTCTCCAGCGATTTCATTGTTGGCTTCTGCAAAGAGACTGACGAGTCCTTCGAGAAGTGCCTCGACGCGGTTCGCGAGTTCCGTTTCAAGAACAGCTTCATCTTCAAGTATAGCCCACGCCCTGGCACCAAAGCGTTCAGCCTGTACGAAGATGACGTGCCCGAAGAGGTGAAGAAACGTCGAAACAACGAGCTTCTCCGGTTGCAGAATGAGATCAGCGGGGAAGACAACGCGGAGTTCGTCGGACGGACAGTTGAAGTGCTTGTCGAAGGCCCGAGTAAGCACGCCGTGAAACTGAATCGAGAGAAGGCAGAGGCTGAAACTCTTGAGCAAGCAGATTTGCCTGGCTGGCATGGTGGAGCAGAACCAGTTGGCTATCCCGCCAGCCATCCCGATGAAAACGATCTTGTTCAAATTGATGGAGTTGCGAGCAAGCCTCGTCCGGAAATTTCACCGAAACAACAACTCGTCGGCCGCACAAAGTGTGACCGCATTGTTGTGTTCGATGGGAATGAGCGTCTCGCTGGAACTCTCGCAGAAATTGCGATTCACGATGTCACTCAAACAACCTTACTTGGCGACATCGTTACCCGTCACGTCCAGCCGGGATCGACCGAACTGTTGCCGATCATCGTTTGAGGGACCCTCGTATCCTAGAACGAGTTCGAAGACCAGCGGCGGTTTTTTCGCTTTGCGACGAATCCAGTTCATTGTTTTTCGGACACTCTTTCGTTCAAGAATCCAACGCAGAATCCGATTTTTCCCCGGGAACGCCATCAGTGACAGTCCAAGCAGGATGGTGATTACCCCCTGTCCTGGAAGCACCAGCATGGCGACTCCGGAGGCGATCAGCAGGATTCCAAACAGATTTCGAACCAGCAGCCACAAGTAATGGACCAGCTGATTCGCATGTCGAATCCCGACGTTATGCGTCAGGAAATAATCGTACGGAAGGCGGATGATTAACCAGGATACAAACCATAGGCTTCCCAGAAACATCAAGACCGACGCCCCGAAAATCCAGCCTCCCCAGTCCGTGAAAAATTCCTGCATCCTGTAAAGCACCTTATTGTAGAACTGGTCCTGAAACGTGAAATTGCTCCCTCAAACATTGAGGAAAGCGACTATTCCAGAGGTTTTCGGACTGGTTCCGGAGACACGGCTGACTGAATCGCATGTTATGGGAATTCCATGACCTGCAAAAGTGATGCCGTGGCAGTGCTCAACTCGACGCTCTTGATTCCGCTGGGACTTCAAACCGGTATCCAACCCCGTGAACTGTCTGAATCAGCAGAGGATGTCTGGGGTCGACTTCGACTCGCTTGCGGAGTTGAGAGATGTGTTGATCGAGCGTTCGGCTGCTAGGCAGGTATCTTTCCCCCCAGGCAACCTTGAACAATGTTCGTCTGTCGACCGCTTGCCCGGGACGAGAGTGTAAGAGTTCGAGGATTTTTACATCACGCAAGCTTAACTCGATGACAGCCTCCCCTCGCTTGGCCCGGAGCTCTGCGGGAAAGACTTCCAGGTCATTCATTAGGAATGGTTGAGGTGGTGTTGGTTGGCTCCCCATCGTACGGCGTGTGACGGCTCGGATCCGGGCAATCACTTCGCGAACACTGAACGGCTTCGAGATGAAGTCGTCTGCCCCCAGTTCAAACCCGACGAGCCGATCCACTTCTTCTGACTTAGCGCTGATAAACAGAATTGGCAGAGTGGGTGACTGGGCACGGATTTTTCGGCAAACTTCAAAGCCACTCTGCTCCGGCATCATGATATCCAGACAGACACAGTCTGGTTGATGGGACTCAAACAGCCTCATGGCCGTACGTCCGCAACCGGCTGTGAAAACTTGATAGCCTTCTCCCCTCATCACTTCTGCGAGACCATCACGAGTATAGGTATCATCCTCAGCGATCAGAATCTTCATTTCGTTTCTCCTGCTGTGGCGACCGTTCCCAAGGTGACAGTGAATTCTGTTTGTGCCGTCGACGAATTCAAATGGACATCTCCACCATGTAATCGCGCGAGATACTGCGCAATCGTGAGTCCAATTCCAGTGCCAGCCGACTGGCTGAGATCGTTCGACGCTCGCCAGAAAGGTTCGAAGACCTGATTGCAATGCGCAGGCTCAATTCCCGGTCCATGATCGGTCACGCTGATGGTTACGTCTCTCTCTGATTGAGCGCTGCGAATTTTCATCCAGTTTCCATCCGCAGCGTATTTCTCGACATTGCTGATGAGGTTTCCAAGGATCTGTTCGAGAATATCGGCGTCAAGAGAAACCGGGTGTGGACTCTGTAAGTCGAGCTCAACTGCGATCTGTTTTTGTTCTAAAGAAGGTCGAAAACTATCGACAACATTCTGGATAATGTCATCGACGACGACCTGATTCCGACAGACTTGTAAGGTCTGTTTTTCCTGCCGGGCGAATGTGAGGACGTTTCCGATCAGCCGTGTAAGTCGTTGCGATTCAGAAAGGATCACGTTGAGTCGACTGCGCGAATGGGATGCGGCAGGCTCCAGAGTCTCAAAGTCGTGCTCAAGGAGTTCCGCATACATGCGAATGTTGGTCAATGGTGTGCGTAATTCGTGCGAAACCTGATTAACGAAACTGACACGGCGAGCCGCCTCTCGCAATTCGTGGCCGTATTGTCGATCAATTGCAAAGGCCAATCCCATTAAGGCGAGCCCGCTTAAGACAAGCCCGGCCATCAAGTTGAATGTCCCGCTTTGCCCAGCTGTCATGAGATTCAAAGGAACATACGTCTGAAGTTGCCACGCAGAAAGTGGGGCTGCCAGGCGATACTCGGCGGCAGGCAACTCTCTGGTCGCCGGTGAGTATGCTCCCCATTTGTATATCACCTCACGCCCAGATTCGACAATTTGATGTCGGGACAAGGTCGACTTCGAATCGATGACTGGAACAGGTGTATCTGGAAGTTTAGCGATCACATCAGCGATCCAGCGAGATCGGTCAACTGCCACTCCCACAATGTGACCATTGGGCCTTTTTTGCCAGTAAATTAAATTGATCCCCGGCCCCCAGTACCAGACAAACCAGTCTCCGGAATTCTGCGTCCCGGTTTGTTTGGGACCTTCCTGTTGCTTGTTCAGCTTCTGGTGAGACACCTTGTCGTTCGTGTCGCGATTTGCGTCTCGAGTTGTACGCTGGGAACGTTGAATTTGTCGATCATTGATGAGGTCGGACGCTTTCAAAAGGAAGTCCCTTTCAACAGCAGTCACTGGCCCAAGCGGAGATGGGTAGATCAGGGCATCATCCGGATTGATCACGAATATTTGAAATACGCGGGCATCGTTTCGGGCGATGTCGCGGAGCCGATTGGCGTCGTATTCATCGATTGCAGTCAGCTGCTGTAAGTCGGCAGCGAACGCATCAAACTGTCCAGTGATTGAACGATCGATCTCGGCGAGTTGGTTGGTCAGCAGTTGTTGAATGTTCGCCCGCACACGTTCACGTTCGTGCGCAGCGAGGCGAACTCCTCCCCATGCGAATAGCCCCAGCGGGAGAAGTACGAGAAGCAACAGAAGAAATTTGGACGAACGATTCACATTCAAATTGTACCAAGCTGTCCCTGATGAACGAAGATTAAGAGCGAACTTGATTGCGGCCTGAGCGACTCATCGCTGAAGTCGTGGGCGTCTTGAGGTCGCTCGCAAGGATGCAGCGAGGGAATTCAAGAAGTCGGAGCGCAGAAGAAAACTTGTTCAGAGCATCGCTTTGCTCTGAACAAGTGTGTGGCGGCTCTTCGCGACTCAAGGTTTTTATGGGTTCGCTTGAGCGGGTGATTGAACACGCTCCTGAATTTGCAACTTCGATGAAATCTCAGGCGTGTTGAGGTCAATGGAATTCTGGAGGTACCGCATGTCTTTTCGAGCGCGGTTTACCTCTCGGTTTTTAAGTGCCTGAACCTGAGCGCCATTCGAGATGATGATCGCTTCGAGTTTCACGCTTCGTCCGAGTTTGTCAGAGTTCTCTTTCAGAAAAATGTTGCTCTCTTCAAGTGTCCGGGCACACTTGAAGAGATCGCCTGCATCAAGGAAGTCTGTCGCCAGTCGGTTTTGCTCATTTGCAACGAAGACAACAACATCTTCCATGACTTTCTTATCCAGCGATTTTTCAACAAGTTGGTCTTTGTCACTAAACTTCACTGGTGCCGCACCGCTCAAACTATCAGTCTCTCCACTTTGCATGTTTTGATAGTTCGCTGAAACTTTTGCGAGCGACAATTTTTGACCATCTTCTGATGGAGGAACTTCAACTTCCAGAACGACATGTCGGTTTTGTTTGCTATAGAGTTGATTGAACAGGAGCTGAATGTTCTGGCCAGCGATCTCGGCATCATTGCCCAGGACACGAATCGGTCGGATTCCTTCGGGGACCACAATTTTGATACTCACTTCTTGTGCGACAACCGAGGTGACGTCATCGAATTCTCGATTGAAGATGTCTGCGAGTTCAGTAGCACGTTCAATGAATTCATGATTTCCGCCACTCTTACTCGCCAGTTGAGCCATCAGATCTTCGTTGTAGTCGAGTCCTAGACCGAGTGTGGAAACTGGAATGCCTTCTTTTTTTAATGAGGCTCCCAAGGCTCCGAGTTCGCTTGGCGAACTCGGGCCTTCATTTGCCAGTCCATCAGAAAGGAGGATGATTCTGTTGACTCGTTCTTTCTCAAGGAACTTTCGGATTTCCGCAGCCCCTTTGCTGACACCTGCGAACAACGCTGTCCCGCCACCTGAATTGACACCAGCGATGGCAGCTTTAACGTATGCTTTGTCCGTCAACTTCGTTGCCGGAACTAAAACGTTGACGGTCGTGTCGTAGGTAACCACGCTCACAATGTCGTTTGGGCCAAGGCGGTCAATCGCTCCCATAGCTGCCTCACGAGCTTTTGCAATCTTCTCGCCACTCATTGATCCAGACTTGTCGAGAACAATGGCGACATTGACCGGAGCCCGCTCTTTGTCTGCTTTCATCTCGAAGCCTGTCACGCCGACGCGAATCCATGTCGTCTGCTTTTTTCCTGACTTGAGAACAGTGTAAGCTGGAGAGACGTCTAGCGTGACCTGTTCTGCCTGAGTCATCCCGGCATTCATCAAGACGACTGCCAGACCAGTGACTATCATTGCTTTGAAATTCATCTTCATCGTTCGATTCCTTCTCAAGAGAACGTTTTCAAGCAGATCCCGAAATCTGGTGTCGACTCCCCTGAGTCCAGAAAAGTTTGACGACGTTAGGTTATCGGGTCGCGAAAAATGAACGGAGCGTTCATGACAGTTATTAGATGCAAAAACTGAAAGTGAGTGGTCAGGAACTCGTAAAACGAATGTAAGAATTCTGTAAGAGTTGAAAATCTGCCTCTTCCTCTGCTTCTTCAGTCCCGGACAGAGGACGAAAAGCATTGAGCGTGCTCAAGAATTTCATGGCTCATTTTGCCTGAAACCCCTTTCGCTCTTGTCGCAACTCGCCCTGTTTGCCAATATCCATCATACTGACCTCGGAATAGCCTGCTGTTTTTGGATTCGGCGATGAATTCAACAGCGGAAACGGATTGAAGACCAGTTGCAAAGGATGCCTTCCCAATGCGGACCCGCGTATCGAGTTCCTCTCTCTTTTTGACACTTTTCTTTTCATTAGTGATTCTGTGTTCGGGGTGCCCCTCGAAACCCGACTATCCTGGAACAGGAGGAGGTGGGGAATCCAAGGAAGGAGAAGTTCTGCTTGAACCCTTCGATGCGCCAAAACTGGAAGAGTTGGAAGCGAAGGTGAAGTGGGAAGACCGTCCGGTCTACAGTGCGATGGAGAAAACGCTTGAGGAGCAGGCGAAGGAAAAACCTTTAGCAACAGTTGAGGAAGCGCTGAAACTCAAAAATGTTTCGAACGAGACGAATGAGAAGATCCTTAGCGCCATGGGACGGTTACCAAAGTCCGATAGCGTCATCGACTACGATGCTGAAATCAATCGATTGCTTCCTGCCGACATCAAGTCCTCAAACCCTGTGATGGGCAGTTCTACTTACGAGTTCTGGGTGACAGGCCTGACCGGCTTTGGACTGTTTGGCATCGACAAGGTCATGGATCCCTTTGCACCAAGTGAAGTCGTTGTCTCGTGGCAAACGAGCGAGGATAAATTGTATGACAAAGTTGTCATTCGTGATGACCTCGTCTGGTCAGATGGGACTCCGATCACAGCTCATGACGTCGAGTTCTCTTTCAAGATGATCATGAACCCAAAGATTCCGGTTCCTGCCGTGCGGACAGGGATGGAAACAATTCGCTGGGTCGAAGCTTACGACGACCATACGCTGGTCTATTTCCACAAAGACCCGCTGGCGACCAATGTCTGGAATCTTAACTTCCCTGTGGTCCCAAAACACATTTACGAAAAATCGATCGATGAAGACCCGACGCTGGCGGATTCAGAGTATCACCAGAAATATGAAGAGAACCCGGTTTGCGGCGGACCCTACAAAATGGTGAAACGTCTTAAGGGACGTGAAATCGTTCTTGAACGGCGCGAAGACTGGTACATGCACAAAGGCAAACAGGTACGTAGCAAGCCTCATTTCAAAACGATTCGCTTCAGGATCATCGAAGACTCCAACACCGCTCTGTTGGCACTCAAAGGTGGCAAGATCGAAGAGATGGAGCTTCAGCCTGAGCAATGGATTGACCAGACCACAGATGATGATTTCTACAATTTGAATACGAAAGCCCGCGGCGAGCAGTGGGTTTATTATTATCTTGGCTGGAATATGCAGACACCCTTCTTCAAGGATGAACGAGTTCGAAAAGCGATGTCGTATTCCGTTGATTATGACTACATTCTCAACACCCTCTGCTACGGCCTGTATCCTCAGTCGACGAGTGAGTATCACAAAGATTCCTGGGCGGGGCCGACCAAACAGCGAACCCCATACAAGCAAGATCTTGCAAAAGCGGGGCAACTTCTCGATGAAGCAGGCTGGATCGACAACGACGGTGACGGAATTCGCGAGAAGGAAATCAACGGCAAAAAAATCAAATTCGAGTTCTCAATCATGTGCTCGACACAACAGTTGAGAATCGACATCTGTACCTCGCTCAAAGAAAGCCTCGGTCGAATTGGCGTTTCTTGCAGCGTGCAGCCAACAGAATTCACTGTCATGCAGGAGAGGGCTCGCGAAGGAAAGTTTCAGGCTCAGTTCGCCGGGTGGGGAACTGGAGCAGATCCATACTCGACGGAAAATCTCTGGAAAACAGGTGAGCAACGAAACTACGTCAGGTACTCCAACAAAGAGGTTGACGAGTTATTCGCCAAAGCAAAATTTGAATTGGAACGCGACAAGCGGGCAACGTATTACCGGAAGATCGATGACATCCTTTGGGAAGCGCAGCCGTACACATGGTTGTACTATCGGTCAGCATTCTATGGATTCAGCAAGGATCTGCGCGGGTACAAATTCAGTCCACGCGGTCCCTACAGTTACAGCCCCGGATTTGATTCCATCTACACGGAGCAATAACGCAACGTGCTTTTCAAGATGAAATGGATTGATTCGAGAATGTGGAAACTGTGACATGTTAAGTTACATCGTGAGACGGATCGCGATTGGAGCCTTTACGCTTTTATTAATCACGTTTGTGATTTATGGCCTCATTCGCAGTATGCCTGGGACTCCACTTACTGTGGATATGGCAGAGCAAGATCCGACCAAGCAAATGTCTGAGCAGCGGCTTCAGGAACTCGCTGCGGCATACGGTTTAGATAAGCCGTGGCCGGAAGCGTACGTCCTGTGGGTCGGCAACGTCCTGCAGGGTGATCTTGGTCGCTCGTTCTCCCATAAAAAACCGGTCGCAGACATGATCGGAGAGCGGATCGGGCCGACCTTACTGCTCTCCGTTCCTTCCCTGTTGCTCACATTTATCCTGTCGATTCCGATCGGAATTTATTCAGCAGCCCGAAATGGACAAACCGACGAAAGGGTGATCAGTACAGTTTTATATATGTTGTACTCATTCCCCAGTTTTGTTGCGGCTCTCTTTCTCCAGCTGTACCTGTCTGTCGAGTATGAGATCTTTCCGTTGTTTGGAATGGTGAGCGATAATTACGAATCACTTTCAACGTTCGAAAAAGTCAAAGACTTAGCTTGGCACGCTTTTCTGCCTGTGACGGTCTACACATACGGCAGTCTCGCCTACTACTCCCGATTCGTTCGAGCAAACCTTCAGGAAGTGCTTCGGCAAGACTACATCCGTACGGCCCGCTCAAAAGGGCTGGGAAACGTGAAGGTTTTGTGGCACCACGCATTTCGAAACACACTGATTCCATTAGTCACTCTCTTGGGGCTGACACTTCCCTCACTTTTGAGTGGTTCTGTGATTATCGAGCAGATTTTCACTTGGCCCGGGATTGGTCGGCAGTTCTTCTTATCGATTAACGACCGTGATTACCCGACCGTGATGGGGTTGACCCTCATGTTTGCAGTTCTCACATTGGCAGCTCAGCTGCTGGCAGATGTACTTTATGCGATCGTCGATCCAAGAATTCGATTGGACAGCCAGTCATGAATTCTAAACCTGATATCACTATTGAAATTGCAAAATTGAAGAAATCTCCGGGCTTCTGGAAGGAAGCCTGGGGGCAGTTTCGTCAACGCAAGTTGGCAATGACTGCACTCGCTTTTGTGCTCTTTCTCGCACTGGTTGCATTTTTCTCTCCTGCGATCGTCGGAACGAAGCCGATCATCGCGAAGTACAAAGGGAATATCTATTTCCCTGCGATGGGGTACTTCAGCCCGAGTTGGGAAGCTGTCTTTACCAAAGATCATTTTCAGATGCGTTATCCCAACACGCTCAAAGAAAAAGACCCTGAAAGCTGGGCCATTTGGCCACTCAATTTTAACGATCCGACTCGGCAGGTCGAAGAAGACGAATGGCCTGGTCGCCCCGCAAATCCGCAAGCTGGCGAGCCGTCGTCGCTCAATTTCTTTGGAACTGACACGCGTGGCGTCGATGTCTTTGCTCAGATGGTCCATGGGACACGAACCGCGTTACTGGTCGGATTTGTCTCGATGGGCATCGCCTCAGCGATTGGGATTACCCTGGGAGCACTTGCCGGATTTTTCGGCGGCTGGGTCGATACGATCATCAGCCGAATTATTGAAGTCGTGATGTGTATTCCGGCACTTGTTCTGATTCTGGCCCTCATTGCGGTCATCGAAAGTCCGAATATCTGGCAGATGATGGCAGTCATCGGAATGACCGGCTGGACCGGGATCGCGAGGCTAACCCGCGCAGAGTTCTTGAAGCTCAAGCAGATGGAATACGTCGCAGCTGCCAGAGTTCTGGGGGTTCCGAACTCCCGAATTATGTACAAATATCTGCTTCCAAATGCCCTTGCTCCTGTCTTGGTCCCGATCACGTTTGGGATCGCTGCGGCGATCTTGATTGAATCTGGGCTCAGTTATCTCGGATTCGGGGCGCCTCCACCCAACCCTAGTTGGGGTAAGCTTTTACGTCTGGGACAATCAAACTACCAGAACTGGTGGTTGATTCTTTTTCCGGGACTATCGATTTTCTTTACCGTGCTTGCGTACAATCTCATCGGAGAAGGTCTGCAAGAGGCAACAGACCCGCGCCTGCGTGAAGGTGGCGGTAAGTAACACTCTTGTCGATGACAGGCTTTGAGGTCTCGGTTTAGATTGTAGTGGTTGTGTCGATTTTGCTGGTTGGAGTAGAATCTTCAGGCCAGCAATTCGATGGCGGGACGTTTCTGTTGATGCGCTTGAATAATCTGTCGATGATTCTGAAGTGACATGTTTTCGTCGATTTTGAGATGGATTGGTCACACATCAATCTGAGTCTATTTGTTTCATGGTCCCGATGATGTCGTTGACTATGATGGTGGGGTTTGGCATCTTTTTTGAGATCACATTCTGTAATGAGTTCAACTAATCGAAATCGACGTGTGGTCGTGACTGGCATCGGGATGATTTCCCCGATTGGAAATAATCGTGCAGACTTCGGAGAGGCCCTGCTTGCGGGGCGTTCTGGAATCACCGAAGTTGAATCTCCCTCACGGCATGTGGCATTTCATGGCGTTGGCGGCGAAGTGAAAGACTTCGATGAGAAGTCTCTGAAGAAACTGTATTTCAAAAGCAAAGATCAAAAGAAAAGCATCAAGGTCATGTGCCGCGAAGTCCAGATGGGCGCCGCAGCAGCGTTATTGGCACTCGAAGACTCTGGGCTCGATCTCGAAGCGATTGATCACTCGCGACTCGGAGTCGACTTTGGCGCCAACCTGATGTTCTATCCGCCTGTCACACTCGCGGAAGCGTGCCTGAGTTGCGTCGACGAGCAGAGCGGGGAATTTGATTCGAATCGCTGGGGAGCGGACGGCCTCAAGGCGATGGAACCTCTCTGGATGCTGAAGTACCTGCCGAACATGCCTGCGTGCCACATCGGAATTTTCATCGATGCACGCGGTCCGAATAACTCCATCACTTTGGACGAAGCGTCTCCTGGTGTTGCGATGACAGAAGCTCTCAACATCATTGAACGAGGAACTGCCGAAATGATGGTCGTGGGTGGAACCGGAACACGATTGCACACGATGCGCACATTGCATTCACGACTCTGGGACGAACTTGGTTACGATGCGGAAGATATCTCTGCGAGCTGTAAACCCTTTGATAAAAATCGAAGTGGGCAAGTCGTCGCTGAAAGCTCAGGAAGCTTGCTTCTTGAAGAAGAAGAGCATGCCAAGGCTCGCGGAGCGACGATTTATGCAAGATTGCACAGCGGAGCATCGTCATGTGTCGCCCGAGCAGATGGAACGACCGACCAGGCTCAGGCCGTCGTCAATACAATTTCTGCGTCTCTCAATCGTGCCGGTCTTTCCGTTGCCGACTTGGGGCATATCAACGCTCACGGATTAGGAACAAGCATCGGCGATACGGAAGAAGCCAAGGCTTATCGAACATTGCTGAAAGATGCCAACGTTCCGATTACCTCCCTCAAAGGACAACTTGGGAACTCCGGAGCTGGAAGCGGATTTCTGGAGATTGCAGGTTCTATCCTGGCCCTCCGCGAAGGGAAGATTCCTGGAACCCTGAACTGTTCATCACCGGATGAATCACTAGGGATCGAGGTTGTAGCTGGTCAGGCGAGGGCAACCGAGAACAAGCTGTTTGCGAGCGTCAACTTCACAATGATCGGCCAAGCAAGTTCGGTCGTTCTCGAAGTTGCTTAAAGCGACAGCTCAATCGCGGTTAGAACGTCTTTCGAACTGGTGTGCAGGATCTGCCTCGTGGCGAACAGCATTTTTACTTGCGAAATGCGTCCTTCACGGGCACACGATAGAGCAAACTGCTCTATTCGTCGGCGGGTAACGTCACCCGGAAGACCGTTCCGAACTTGCGTGAAGATCGCACAAGTGAAAGCTCACCTTTGCTGGAGCGGACGATGTTTCGACACACAAACAATCCCAGCCCGGTTCCGCTGTTTTTGGTTGTGTAGTAAGGTTCGAAAATCCGGTGTTGGCTTTCGGTGTCGATGCCGTGACCATTGTCGCAAAAGTCGATTTCAACCTTTCCGTTTTCTGCACGCGTGATAATTTCGATCGTCCCCCCTTCCTCAGTCGCATCCAGTCCATTCAGGATCAGGTTGAGAAAGACTTGCAGCACCTGATCCCGGATGGCAGTGATCGTGGGAAGGTTCTCGGGGAATTCCGTTTTTATGGTTTTCCCCTTCTTGCGTTTGTAGTACTTGGCGATATCGAGTGCATTTCGCACGACCTCGTGAACGTCAGTCTTCTGCGACACCTTTGTTCCGGGGCGTGAAAACTCGATGAGTTCGCGAAGTGTTCTCTGGATTCTGCCGAGTTGTTCATCAATCAGACCAAGTCGCTCATGCGTCTTTTCATCATGTTTTTTCCGGTTCATCATTTGAACCAGCGAACTGATTGCGGTGAGTGGGTTTCCGACTTCGTGAGCAATTCCCGCAGCGAGGAGTCCGAAGGCTGCCAGCTTTTCCTGTTGAATGAGCATTGCCTGCGATTGCTGCAACTCGCCAGTACGACGAGCAATGCGATCTTCCAACTCGAGGTTGAGGTTCGTTAAACGTCGACCGGTCCGGCGCAAAAGAATCGCGATGGAAGTTCCGGCCCACGTGACCCACCCCATGAATATGAGCATCAGAACCAGCGACTTGTATTCGGGACGTGATGCGATTTCAGACATATACGCCAGGGTTGAATAGCTGACAGCATGCAACGCAAATGTCGAATACGTCACCGAGGGAGAATAGGTCAGTGCGCAGATGAGCAAGGAAAGAAAGTAGTAGAAGCGAAAAGCACTATCAGTTCCATCATCGAAGTAGCAGAGTAGGCCAATGAAGACCGCTTCCATCAGGGAAATGAAGATGGGGACGCGACTGAGAAAGACCTTCCCTTTCCTGTGCCATGTCAGGTCGAAAAGTGCGTAGGCTGCCCCGAGGCTCAGAATTCCGTTCAGGTAGGGTCGACTCTCGTTTGGCGACAGGACATTGACGAGCAAATATCCAACGATCAAGCCAAACCAGCGAATGCGGAGCGTGATCGATTCCGCCATGAACTGCCAATCGAGATCCACCTGATTCATCGGACTGGACTTCACAGATGGAGCAGATTCGTTATTCATGGAAGACTCGTTCGTGACCTCTTCAAATGCTCTCAGAAACTTCTAAGCAGTTTGCCCGACGGTCGCCTGAATTGGCATCGGGCAAAAATGGTTTTGTCTGTCGACAAAAGGATATCGCAAAGCCAGCGAAATTGCTCGTTCAAAGACCAGATCATCTGTCTTCAATCAGAACCCGTACTTTAACAGGCCGATTGTGAATACGATTTTCGAAAACAGTCTCGCAATGAGTCAGCCAGCAAAAATCTGTAAGACATAATCGTAACATTTGATCTACGTTTATGGGTTCGCGTGCATTTGGCTTTCGAGAGAAAGCACGAATGCGCATGTAAGACCGGAGTAATTGTTACAATCTTTGGTCAAATAGCAGAATCGGTCTCAAGTCTCTCCAGTTCCTTGAGCCGAGTCGCTCTCGCTGCCGATCTCATAGATAGAACAGGCTCCGCGTGCACGATGAGAATCACCTGGTCTGCAGAGGACGATGGCTAGAACGCTTTACTGTTTCTTGTGAACGTGGAGAGGGCTTTTCATCTGTCATATCGAACAGATCCATTAGGCGGAACGCGTACATCCTATTCATCAAATGAGTCTGTTTTGGGGAACCGTACAGGCGATCTGCCTCGTGAAGCTCAATGATTTTCCTGATAGAACCATCCTGACACAGACACAGAAAGCACGAGAGTATTTGAGGTGTGGCTGCAATAACTGTCACTGATTTAGGCTGTCACTGGTAAAGCAACACGATATGCGAAGTGATGCAAAACTTGGACTCGCGTTAGGAATGCTCGTAATTGGGTTTGCGATCGCGTTCTGCTTTCCGCGTGGTGGTTTTGTTCAGTCACCGGCACGAAGCGACTTGCACTCCCAGCAAGAAGAGCATCAACATGCTGACTTTGTCCAAATCCGCACGCTGCGAGAGGATGAGCTTCAACGAGAGAGCCGGAAATCGTTGGCGCAGCTGAATCAACCTTCCCAGAAGAAAAATGTTTTGCCGCCCGTCCGTAAAAGTGACACGATCGCAATCGAAACAAGCAGAACTCAAAACGCACAGGCGGTCGTCATTTCTCCCGATGCGGGAATCGCGGAGATCCTTCCAGCGGAAAAACCTGTACCACCCACAACCAGGGAAATCGTTCCAACACCTGCTCGCAAGCCGGAGCCGAAAGCTCATGTTGGAGCCCGAACATATCGTGTCCAACCGGGAGATACGCTTTCGGGAATTTCGATGAAAACCTTCGGGAGTTACAGTCGCTACCTCGATATTTATGAGGCGAACAAAGATCAGTTGAACAGCCCTGATGATCTCCGTCTTGGTCAGGAGTTACGTATTCCAGGAACTGATTCTCCTCCAGCATCTTCACCTTCTGAAGTTCTGGTTGATAATGAAAAAGAGGAGGTGTTCAAGGACGAAAACTCCGCAGAAGTTCTTCCGGAGAATCTCCCGAAATTTCGCAACCCGGGACGAACTCCGTTCCTCTCCGAGCGAAAAACTGATGAATTGACTCATCAAATACAGCAAAGGCAGGTTCGAACCTATGTCGTGCAGCCGGGAGATTCATTGGAGCGAATCGCAGTCCAATACTTCGGCACAGTTCGCGCCGTGGAACAATTGAGGCGGGCTAACCCAGAAGTAACTCGTGATCCGAGGAGTTTGAAACCGGGAACTGTTCTCAAACTGATTCCGTAATTCACCCCTGAAATTCGCTCCTGAAACGAAGAGTGGGCCTGATTCTGCCTGGATCAGGCCCTTTCATCGGTAGATGTCGTCTCATATCAGCGATTTTCGGTTGTGAAACTACAACATCTGCTCATTTTTCACATGCGGTCACGGCGGCGCTTTCTTTAAAACCGCTCGATGCTTACGATTCCTGTAGTCTGCTCCAAAAATGTGGAGAAGGGACATTGCACTCACTAGAGTCAATTCAAGATTGGCCTTTACGTTCTGCCTCGTGGCGAGCAGCCGATGAAGTCATGAAAGTGATCTTCATGGGCACGGCAAATATTGAAAATGCTCTAACCCTGAATGAGTGATCTTCACCTGAGCAATGGCAGCGGTTTCGCGGTATTGTTCCGGATTTGAAGTGATCCCTGCAGAAACGCCTCACTCACCCGATCAATCTCATGGCTATCCCGAAAGTTGCAATTGTTGGTCGCCCGAATGTGGGCAAGAGTTCAATCATGAACTGGCAGGCGGGTAAGTTCGTCTCTGTCGTGGACCCCACCGCCGGCGTGACCCGGGATCGTGTTGAATATCTGATGCAATACAAGGATCGATACTTCGAACTCGTCGATACAGGCGGGATCGGAATTGTTGATTCAGACGATCTCAGCGAAGATATTGAGCATCAAATCGACTTCGCACTTGCAGAAGCTGATCTGATTTTATTCGTGGTCGATGGCCAACAGGGAATTACTCCACTCGATAAATCAGTTGCCAACCGACTTCGCAAGATTGAGGTTCCCAAGCTGCTGGTTGTCAACAAGTGCGATTCGCCTAAACTCGACCCGGACATGTTCCAGTTTCAGCGACTGATCAATTGCGAGATGATTCAGACCAGCGTGAAAGGAAACCGTCACCGGACTGAACTTCTTGACTTGACCGTCGAAATGCTTCCTGAAGCAGACGAAGATGAATCGACTCATGGTGACAAAGATTCAGAGTCTCCCGAATTGAAACTGGCGATTGTGGGACGCCGAAACGTCGGGAAAAGTACATTTATCAATGCCCTGGCAGAAACCGATCGTATGATCGTCAGCGAAATCGCTGGCACCACTCGAGACAGTGTCGACATTCGCTTCGAACTTGACGGCAAGTCATTTGTCGCGATTGATACTCCGGGCGTTCGAAAAAAGAAAAGCCTTGCGAACGACATTGAGTTCTATGGTCTTGTCCGCGCCCAGAAAAGTATTCGTCGTGCGAATGTTGTGATGGTCTTCTTCGATGCAAGCCAGAAGATTTCTCGCGTCGACAAGCAACTGGTGGATAAAATCGTCGAGTCCGCCAAGCCTTGTATCTTTGTCGTTAATAAATGGGATCTTGGTCTCGAAGAAGACATGACCAGCGAGAAGTGGGCTGAATATCTTTTCAGCACATTTTCGATGCTTCGGCATGTCCCGGTTGCGTTCATCACTGCTAAGGACAGCAGGAACATCAAGCAACTTATCAACCTGTCGCAGACAATTTACAAACAGTCCCGCGTGCGGATCTCAACCGGGCGATTGAACAAGGTCGTCGCAGAAGCGTACAAAGCGAATCCACCGCGATATAAGAACAATCGCCGCGGTAAAATTTTCTATACAACGCAAGTTGCCACAGAGCCGCCGACCATTGTTATGAAGTGCAACGAACCCAAGTTGTTTGACAAGAACTGGAAACGGTTTTTAATGGGGTACATGCGGGAAAAACTTCCGTTCAAGGAAGTCCCGATCCGGCTGTATTTTCGGGGCAAAACAGGCAAGGATGAAGAGTAAACCCTGCCGGAAGAAATCGCTGAGCTGTACGCTTTGAGTGTGCAAATGGTAGGAAATTCGAAGGAGCAAATTGATGACCGCCGTCAACCCACGTGTTGCCAGCTTGTTGTACGAAGTCGCCCCCGGAACGCAAGTCGATATCTCCGGGTGGGTCCGATCAAGGCGTGATTCCAAAGGTGGGTTCTCCTTCATCGAACTCAACGACGGGTCCTGCATGTCAAACTTGCAGATCATCGTCGATGCCGATGTTCCTAATTACGAAGCGTCCATCAAAGATGTCACCACGGGAGCAAGTGTTCGCGTGACCGGGGAGTTGAAAGAGTCTCCCGGCGCCAAACAGCGTGTTGAGATGCAGGCGAAGACGCTCGAAGTTCTCGGCACCGCAGACCCCGAGTCGTATCCACTACAAAAGAAACGGCACAGCTTCGAGTTTTTACGAGAAATCGCACACCTCAGGCCGAGAACAAATACCTTCGGCGCCATTGCACGTGTGCGTAATTGTGTTTGCCGCGCCATTCACGACTTCTTTCAGGAGCGTGGTTTTCTCAATGTGCAAACACCGATCATTACGACAAGCGACTGCGAGGGCGCAGGAGAAATGTTCACTGTGACGACATTGCCTCCTTCGACGGATGGTAAGCCGGTCGATTACACACAGGACTTCTTCGGGAAGCATGCGTCGTTGACTGTCTCTGGTCAACTTGAAGGTGAAATTTACGCAACCGCAGTCGGCCCTATTTATACTTTCGGTCCTACCTTCCGGGCAGAAAATTCTCACACGACTCGGCACCTGGCTGAATTCTGGATGGTTGAGCCGGAAGTTCCTTTCTGTGACCTCGATGGAAACATGCAGCTTGCAGAGGACTTCATCAAAACGATCGTCAGGCGATGCCTGGATGAATGTGCTGAGGACATGCAGTTCTTCAATGACCGCATCGACAAGACTGTCCTGGAGACGATGAACAACATTCTGGAGCATGAGTTCAAACGGATCTCTTACACAGAAGCGGTTGATCTGATTTTGAATAGCGGAAAGGAATGGGAGTACCCCGTTTCCTGGGGGGCAAACTTGCAGGCTGAGCATGAGAAATGGCTCACCGAAGAACACTTCAAACAGCCCATCATTGTCTTTGATTACCCTCGCAGCATTAAACCATTTTACATGTACTGCAATGAGGATGGCAAAACGGTTCGCGCGATGGACGTGCTCGTCCCCGGTGTTGGTGAAATTATCGGAGGCAGCCAACGGGAGCATCGTCTGGATGTTCTCGAAGCACGCTTTCAAGAGTGTGGGCTCGATCCTGAAGAGTATTGGTGGTATCTTGATTTACGCCGTTACGGAAGTGTGCCGCATGCCGGTTTCGGACTGGGGCTCGAACGCATGATCCTGCTCCTGACCGGAATGCAAAACATTCGCGACGTCATCCCGTTCCCACGGACACCGAATAACGCTGAGTTTTAGAGCATCTTCAATGCTTGTCGAGTCTGTTGGCAACAGATTACATGACTCCATGATCTGCTCGTTTCGTTGTCGCTGCGATAGAGCGGCGTACACTTTCGTAGGTGTGTGAAAAATTGACTTCGTAAGAATTCCTCATTTTGATTCCCACTGAAATACATATTTCAGAACTGATCCCGAAACTTGAAATTGCTCTCTCAAACGTTGTGGAAAGCGGTTGTTCCAGAGGTTTTCGGACTGGTTCTCATGACTCTCAGAGACGATCTTCAGGTCACACATGATTCACCGACTTCCTTGCCCGATTTGTGATAAAGAGCTCCCCATAGAAATTGATGGGAATTCCACGATCTTTCCGTTTTGCAGTCCTAACTGCAAAAATGTCGATCTCTATCGTTGGATGAACGGAGAATATTTTGTCAGCGAGAAACTGACTCCCGAGGAAGTGTACGAAAAAATCTCACAGCTCGAAGCGACACAAGAAGAACTCCCTCCAGAGTCCGGAGAGTCTTATTGAGTTGCAAAGCTCGTCAATTGCAAGGAGTGCTTACATCGCAAAGCTTCGAGTCAGCAAAAGAGCTCTTGTGAGGAACTGGCGTGTCTCCGTAGGATAGAGATGATTCATATCTCTCTTCGGGAACAGTTCTATGCGACGCCATCATTCATTCGCGTCTTTCATCGTTGCTGTCGTGACGCTTGTCGTTCTGTCACAACGATCAGCTTCTGCACAAAACCCTGCAGACAAAACGATTCTGACCATAGAAATCATGCTTCCCCAGATCACGGGCAGCCCTTTGCAAGCACAACAATGGGGCCGAGTGTTTGAGAAAATGGGTGAGTCGGTCCAGATACGTCAGCCCTTGCCAAGTGATAAGCCGGAAATCAAAGAGACGAAACGTGGAACGTTTCGGGTTCTGAAGGTGATTGGCGAACTTGATCGAAAGGGAAATTTGAACTTCCCCGGAAAATCATTCCAGATGAGCGATGCCGCTGCGATCGAAGCGTGGCTGGATCAACTCAAGGTTTTCGGAGCTCAAGGTGCTCCAGATGGTAAGAAATTCTGGGGATTGAATCAGGAGCAGTTTGAGGCAGTCGTCAGTGCTCTCAGTACTCCAGTTCCGACAGAAGTCAATGGTGAACAGCTGAAAGACATTCTGGACGCGCTTCCCATCGATAAGAGATACCCTTTAATCGTCCATCCAGATGCCCGAGAGAAATTCTTCAAGGTCGAGTCAGCGACACTCTCGCAGGAGCTCAAAGGAATCTCTGCCGGGACCGCTTTGGCGGTCATGCTGCGAGAACACGGGTTTGGATTTCGGCCTCAGCGAATGCCCGATGCGTCAATCCAACTGAGTATCGAATCATTGGAGTCTGTGAAGGATGCCTGGCCGGTCGGTTGGGAGACCGATCAGTCTGTCCCTCGAAATCAAATTGTTCCGAAGCTTTATGAGTTTGTGAAAACCGGTTTTGAAGAGGCTTCTCTGCAACGGGTACTTGAGGCGATTGCATCACAAACGAAAACGCCCATTCTGATCGACTTTCGACTTTGTCAGCAAAAGGAAATCGATGTTGCCACGGTCAACGTCTCGTATCCCACCAAACAGACTGCATGGTCTCTAGTGATGGAGTCGGTCGTGCGACAAGCTCGGTTGACCAGCAAAATCATGCTCGATGAAGCTGGGAAACCTTTTATCTGGGTTGCACCATTCATTCCGTATCAGCAGAAGAAATGAGCTGGATGACGTCAAAGTTGCAAGATGAATCGATCAACTGGAAATCGCATTCGGAACCAGTGTCGGAATCTCCTCGGGAGAGTCGAAGACAGTCTGTTTCTCTTCCGGGATATTGGAGAGAATGCGACGAATGACATCGCGTGAATATTTGTGATGCCCCTTCTCGATATACCGAATTGCTACATGTTGAACCTGAGGGCCAAACTGGGAAGCAATTTCTGAATAGAGTTCGGCGTCACGTTCTCCGGAATCCCCACACAGGATAAATCGCCTGCACGGATAGGTCCGCATCAAGGTTTGAATCGTTTTTCGCTTCGACTCGTATGCGATTTGGCGTTTCCAGTCTTTACGAAGTTCGCTCAACTTCATGTTGCGCAAATGAACACTTCCAAGTGGAAATTCATCTTTGTCGAGCCACGCGAGCATCGGTTGATAGAGCGGCCAGGGGCTGGAAGAGACGTAGTGAATACTGGCACCGGCGCGGGCCCAACTCTGGTAGATCTTCGCCATCATCGGGACAGCCTGGAACTCACGACTAAATGTGTTCGCCAGAAGTTCTCTACGGTCAGCGATGTTCGTAATCTTGATCGTATCGTCGATATCAGAAACGATTGAGATCCCTTCCGGCGGAATTAGCTCAATTTCTCCGGTGAACAATCGCTCATCCTCTTCCGGAAGGTGAGCAGCAAACTCGACAAATCTGCGACCGAATTCATCGACCTGAATTGACGGCTCCAGTTCCAATTCCGGCACAGTCAGAGTTGTGTGAAACTGGCCATCCGGCGACGAGCGAGGAAGCTCAAAAGCCTTCTCTGCAATCGCAATCGGAACGGACTTGTTTCGTTTGTTCACGTTTAGGAAAAGGTATGCTCGGTCTTTGAACCGTTTGTGTGTCTGCTTGCCTTTCTCAGGCTTGACCACTCGCTTAAAGAGATGCAGCAGCACATGCTTGCGGATATGCCGACGTGTGGGGGCGAAGATTGAGCCATGAACCTCAAGATGCCAGCAGCGGCCCAGCGGACTGTAGTGCGCGACACTCCGGTAGAAAATCACCTGCTCTCGGGGGTGCACGGCAACCTTGTTGTTTTCCGAATGACCCAATGTTTCGCGAGATTCTGCCATATGGACTAATCATTCAACGAAGGTGGACGACGCAATCGTTTCAACTTCGATTTTTCTTTTTTGTTACGTAAGCGTTTTTCTTTGACCCAACGAGGAGTTCGCGTTTTCTTCCTCGCCTTGGGCACTTCCATGGCCCGAACGATCATTTCTTTCAAGCGGTTCAAACATTCCTGACGATTTTTCTCACGGTCTCGTGAGGCTTGGCAATCAATCCGGATGATCCCTAGCTTATTGATTCGATTTGCTTCTCGCAGCCGCAACCGTTCTTTGACTGGCCCGGAGAGTGCGGTTGACTCTTCGAGATTCCAATGAAGCTGTGCTTGTGAATTGACCTTGTTCACATTTTGACCACCTGGCCCCGAACTTCTGACGAATTCAAAGTGAATTTCAGCCAAAGGAATCGAAACACTAGAACTGATCACCAATTCTGTTTCGGAAGTCTCCATAATGAACTCTCTTATCATCCTCAATTTCTGCTGAGCATTCAATGTCTCGAACTTCAAAAACTCAAGGGGAAACGATTCCGAGTCTTGAAATTTTAGAACTGGTCTCAAAACTTGCTGTTCACTGCTTTGATACAGAGAAAGGTCGCAAATCCATAGGTTTTGAGACTGCTTGGAGAGTTTTTTTGAAAACGACCTAAACACTCAACCTCGTGGATATGCATGATTTGCCACATGAAAAGCACTCTCCACCGACGCAGAAAACCCGCAAGTCTTCGAAACCACAAACTCCTGAAAATGGAGTAGATAGCCTGACCAAAGAGTTGGTTGATGCGTCTGGGGCTTCCCAGCAAGTCTCTATGATGATCGGTTACCTCAGTCGATGAGAGGCCAATAATCAAGTTTTCTAGTCAGCTCTTCAGAAATTCCAGAAATAGCAGCCCGCTGACTCTCTCGTGAAACGCAGCATCGACCCCAACGGGATCGTTCTTCACGGACACAGTTAAATTTAAGAATCTGTTTTTGCGTTTTTCGAATTGGAAATCGCGTGCAATCTTGCAGCGAAGGAAATTTTACTGGAGAAATGCGTTCGCCACGAGGCAGAACCTGCAAACCAATTCGAAAGATGCTCTAGAATTTATCGACGAGATCATTGCT
The DNA here is from genome assembly GCF_048270125.1 of Thalassoglobus sp. Lineage (NCBI taxonomy): Bacteria > Pseudomonadati > Planctomycetota > Planctomycetia > Planctomycetales > Planctomycetaceae > Thalassoglobus > Thalassoglobus sp. The sequence continues at coordinate 478,812 of NZ_JBLWTN010000002.1, forward strand.
TTGAATTGTTGAGAGGTGCTGGAGCACTCCATATGGGGCGTCCGTACTTGAATCGATTTTTTCTGAGAGGAATTGCACCGATCCATCTGCCAGAGCGACATGGGCGCCGCCGGTATGCGAACTTTGCAGACCACTGGAGACTCCTTTGGTCGTTTTTTGGTTGATCCCTTCAATGGTTGCAGTCAGCACTTGTTCCTGATTGAGAGGTGCGGAGACGCCAGCCCAGTTCAATCGCCAGTCTTGCACTTGATGTTTCTGAAACTGAAACGGAGGGCTGATAATGGACGATTTACTTGGCATCCGAAGAGAGGCCTCACCGATTAGCAATGTCTGAGAACCGCCGTCTCGAATGTCTTTGAAGCGGACTCGGCTATTAAGGTAAAAGACCCCATCAGCTGGCAAACACGGCTTTTCGGTGAGCGCCACATCTTCGTTTCTGAGACTGGCGACGACAGTTGCACACGGCATGTCCATCCAGTCCACGCCTGTAATTGCAGAGTAGCTTGAATAAGCATATGCCCTCGATTTTACAAGCGATTCGTACTCTTTTGACTCGAAATGGATATTGTCAACGGGGCATGAATAGGAGTAGATGTGTGTTGCGGCGAGCGACGCGTTTGGAGTCGTGAAAGCGATTCCAGCAGATCCAGAGTCACTGGGATTGCGCAGGGTGATATTCACGGACGTCTCGAAGTCCATTTGCAAGAAGAGTGATGTTTGTTCAATGTACGGCAGGAGAAATGCTCCCCAACCCCATTCATTCTGCAACGTTGTCCCCTGAATTCCCATGATCGAAATGTATCCGGGGGGAAAAGTTGCTTGAGCATCGTGGTAGTTGTGTAGCGCCAACGCAATTTGCTTAATGTTGTTCTTGCAATGGACTGACCTAGCAGAATCGCGAGCCTTTCGAATCGCCGGGAGCAGAAGCGCGATGAGCAAAAAGATGATCGAAATCACTGTGATAAATTCGATGGCAGTAAATCCGCGGCGACTGTGGAATCTGATTTTGTGGAGTTTGAACATGTCACAATCGAAGTCAGGAGGATTCAGGCAGCCGTGCGGATGGAGTCGGTCCGGTTTTGCAAACTCGAATAAATACTCACCGGCAAAATCAGACTGGTAGCGTGTGCGCCGACGGACGTTTTCAATACGATAAGTTGAACACATCCGTTTGTTAATTTTTAGCAGAGTTTCAATTTCATGCGAGTTCAAGCGAGAGACTTCCGTAGCCAACACCCAGTTGAGATTTTCGTTGAAGATGGAAAAATTGCAGAAATTAAAGAGATCGAGAGTACAGAAACACTCCCAATCATTGCTCCCGGCCTGTTCGATCTACAAATCAACGGATATGGCGGGACATGGTTTAGTGATGAAAAATTGACGGTCGAGAAGTGTCTGGAAGCCCTCCGGGCACATTACCAGTACGGAATCACGCATCTGTTCCCGACTTTGATTACAAACTCCTATGAAGCTCTCGAAAACGGATTTGCCGTAATCCGGAAAGCTTGCGAAAGGGAAACCTGGGCGAATCGAATGGTTCTCGGCTGCCATCTCGAAGGCCCATACATCGCGACTGAAGATGGTCCACGAGGAGCCCATCCTCTTGACCAGGTCCGAGCATGTGACTGGGATGAAGTTCAGCGATTGCAGGCAGCTTCGGGAAATCGAATCCGCTTGCTGACACTCGCTCCTGAGTCTCCGGGGGCTCCTCAGTTCATCTCGAATTGCGTCAACAACGGAATCGCAATCTCCATCGGACATACCGCTGCGAATACGGAACAAATCGAAGCTGCCGTCGCAGCCGGAGCTACTCTCAGTACGCATCTCGGAAATGGCGCTCACGGAACACTTCGCAGACATCCCAACTACATCTGGGATCAACTTGGCGAACCGAAGTTAACAGCGAGCATCATTTCCGATGGACATCATCTCCCTGCAAGTGTCGTCCGTTCGTTCTACTTCGCGAAGGGGAAAGAAGGGATTGTTCTGACGTGTGACGCCTCTGGACTGGCAGGCTGTGACCCGGGAGTACATGACTACCACGGAGCAAAATTTGAAGTTCTGGAAAGCGGAAAAGTCGTCATCGCAGGACAAAGTCAATTCCTGGCAGGCTCAGGTGTTCAGACTGATGTTTGCATTGCCACGATGATCGAGATGACCGGCTGTTCGCTCGCCGACGCCTGGGATATGGCGACCATCAATCCTGCCAGAATTTCACACGTTGAGTGTGCAAAACTCGAAGTCGGAAAGCCTGCGGATTTTGTGCTGTTTGAACATGATTTGGCGAACGCGAAGCTGCACGTTCAGCAGACTGTTGCTGACGGCGAGGTCGTTTTCGGCAGTTTTTGACACTTTTACAAGAGCTATTTTTCAACATAATCATGTAGCCTTCGGAGCAGACCCCACAACATATTGTGGGGTCTGCTCTTCAACGCGGGCTGGCCTGAAAATGAACTGTTGATATCGCGAGAATCCATAGGTAAATTCTGCCGTAGACGCATTGGATGCATCAACTGCTGACTCAATCAACGCGAATTCAGTTTTCAAACCCCGACTAAACTTTTCGCAACACTCTTAAACGTTTCGCAACACAGTGTTTTGAGTCAGTACACAACACCCCTTCAATTCTCCAAGTTGAAAGGACTCAAGGATGAGTCAACTCTCTCTCTTCGCCGGTCCCGATCTCATCGAAGAACCACAGATCTTTTCTTTCAAAGAATACGCTTCGAAATCAAGAAGCTTTCGTTCAAGCGGAATCGAACAGCGTGCTCGTCTCCGTAAAGAAAATCAAAGTTGCCCCTGTTGCTCACGGGTCACAGTCGAGCCTGTCGAGTTGGAGGACAGCCAATACGGACGCAACGGAGCCAAAATCGCCGGGACTGGCACAATCGTCGGCTTCAGTTGCAACGCCTGTGGCCACGAATGGCCCGTTTAGAGCATCTTTCGAATTGGTTTGCAGGTTCTGCCCCGTGGCGAATAGCAATCTTATTGATCAAACGCGTTCATCACGGGCACACAGTAGAGCAAATTGCTTTCAGAACTCTTTCAAGACCCAAACTTCTGCCTGACAATTTGTGTTTAACCCGTGTTCATTCACGCAATGCAGCAGTTCCGCGCCCACAATCGTTGAAAGTCAAAACGAGGAGTGACGTTGCTTGACCGTGCCGTCTTTGTGATGACTCACCACACGAAGGTTGGCCGAACTTCAGAATGAGCGACAGCGCCCCCTACATGGGAGAGGTTCTCCGATTCTGTTTTGCGGCTGACGAATTGTGTAAGATCAGACAACTTCGCTCTCGGGATAAATCGACCTCCCTGAGAATAGATTTGCTGACTTGTGACACGGACACCGCTCATGCTTACAAAATTGCTCTCGCTGTTTGCCTTCTCGCTTTTCTCCTGTTCCTTACAAGCGAACGACTTTGATGTCGTTGTTTATGGTGGAACTTCTGCTGGAGTAACCGCAGCCGTTCAAGCGAAGAAGATGGGGAAGAGCGTTGTGATTGTCTGCCCGGATATTCATCTGGGTGGTCTCTCGTCCGGAGGACTCGGCTGGACCGACACTGGGAACAAAGCGGTCATCGGAGGTTTGTCGCGCGAGTTCTATCATCGTGTCTGGAAGAAGTATCAGAATAACGATGCCTGGAAATGGCAGAAGCGAGAAGAGTACGGAAACAAAGGGCAGGGAACCGCTGCCATCGACGGAACGCAGCGGACGATGTGGATTTTTGAACCGCACATTGCAGAAGCTGTCTTTGAGGATTTCATAAAGGATTACGAAATCCCAGTTCACCGCGACGAATGGCTCGATCGTGAATCTGGTGTCACGCTGAGAGAGGGCCGGATCACTTCGATCAAGATGCTCAGCGGGAAAACATTTCGCGGGAAGATGTTTATCGATGCCACCTACGAGGGGGACCTGTTGGCGACTGCGAATGTCGATTATCACGTCGGTCGGGAGTCGACGGAGACCTACGGCGAGAAATGGAACGGCGTTCAAACCGGAGTCCTCCATCATGGTCACTGGTTCAAGAAACCGATTGATCCATATGTCGTCAAAGGCGATCCCTCTTCCGGGTTACTCCCAAGAATCAGTGCTGAAGATCCCGGAGTCAAAGGAGCAGGGGACCATCGAGTGCAGGCATATTGTTTTCGAATGTGTTTAACGAATCACCCGGCGAATCGCATCCCGTTTGCCAAGCCGGATGGATACGACGAAATGCAGTACGAATTGTTAGTACGAGTCTTTGAATCAGGCTGGCGTGAAACCTTTCGGAAATTCGATCCCATTCCAAACAAGAAGACCGACACGAACAATCACGGCCCCTTCAGCACCGACAACATCGGGTTCAACTACGATTATCCGGATGGAAGCTACGAGCGGCGAAAAGAGATCATCGCAGAGCACGAAACTTACCAGAAAGGGCTGATGTACTTCCTTGCGAATGATCCGCGCGTGCCTGAAGAAGTTCGGAAGGAAATGTCCACCTGGGGATTGCCGAAAGATGAGTTTCAGGACAACGGGAACTGGCCTCATCAAATCTATGTTCGTGAAGCACGCAGAATGATCGGCAAATATGTGATGACCGAGCAAGACTGCCTGCATCAGCGAACGACTCCCGAACCGGTCGGAATGGGATCCTATACGATGGATTCCCACAACGTGCAGCGATACGTCAAACCGGATGGCTTCGTGCAAAATGAAGGCGACATCGGCGTCGGAACCCCGCCGTATCAAATTTCGTACGGGTCACTGGTTCCCAAAGAAGAACAGTGCGAAAACTTGCTGGTGCCTGTATGTATTAGCAGTTCGCATATCGCGTTTGGATCAATTCGCATGGAGCCGGTCTTCATGATTCTTGGTCAATCGGCAGCTACAGCCGCGTCGCAGGCCATCGATAACAATGTGAGTGTTCAAGACGTCAATTACGAGACTCTCCGAAAACAGCTCGAGAAAGATGGTCAAGTCCTGGAATACGACGGCCCTGTTCGTGGCGGTCACCGAAACGGTGTGAGCAAGAAAACACTGAAAGGGATCGTTCTCGATACCGATGACCTTGACCAACTTGAAGGCTGGAAGCCGAGCACCTCTGTTGGAGCATTTGTCGGAAGCAGCTACTTGCATGACGACAATGAAAGAAAAGGAAATCTGCAGGTTCAATTCAAGGTCGACCTCCCCAAACCGGGGCGCTACGAAGTCCGCCTCAGCTACGCTGCCAGTTCCAACCGGGCCAGCAACGTCCCTGTCACCATTCGAGAAACAGGGAAGCCCGTGACAGTCACTATCAACCAAAAGAAACCGGCCGAGCACGATGAACTTTTCACCACCCTGGGAACGTTCGACTTCGAAGAGCAGGCAGTGATCACCATTTCCAACAAAGGCACAAACGGCCACGTCATTGCTGACGCGGTACAATTGATCTTTAAGGAATGACACACGTTAAGAGCAAGGATTTTGAAGGGCCAGTAGGGTCCGCTGTGCGGACCATTTTGGAGTTGATATGATTCGTAGATGCCCAATTATCGACGTTCACATGTTCCAGGCGGGACGTACTTCTTCACGGTGAAAACCGAACTCAATGCTCCCATTTTCTCGAACAACGATCACGTTGTTCAACTTGGAAGCATCATTCGTGAAGCAGTGACGCGCTGGCCTTTTGAAATCAATGCGATCGTGCTCCTCCCGGACCATTTACACGCGATCTGGACATTGCCACCCGGTGACGATGACTATTCAAAACGTTGGGGCTGGATCAAGAAGGAGTTCACGAAAGTGTTCTTGGCGAATGGCGGTCAAGAACAATTCACATCTGTTTCAAAAAAACGAAATCGACGCCGTGGTGTTTGGCAACGGAAGTTCTGGGAACATACCATTGAAGACGAAAATGACTATGAAGCTCACTTCGACTACATCCATTGGAATCCAGTCAAACATGGTTACGTGAAATGCCCGAGCCACTGGTCACATTCCTCGTTTCACAAATGGGTTGCCAAAGGCGTTTATCCGAAGAATTGGGGATGTGGTGAGCAATCTCCGATTTCGATGAAATCCATCAAAGACGTCGGCGAATAAACGGTCCGCACAGCGGACCCTACTGTCCCTGGGCTATAAAAGCCCCGTCCAATTCCAACAAACTACCTAACCCAAAACCCGCGCCCACTATCCGTGGGGAACTTCAGTGATAATCATTTACGGTATCGCACGTAGCGTGTTTATCTATTCGTCCAGAATGCCGGATAATCATCCTAGCAACTGCGGTAATAGCAAGGTGAGTCAGGTTAAACTTGACGACACTCACTCATGATCGACCCGGATGGCGGACGGGTGACCTACAGCTACGATGACGTGAATCGTCTCAATTTGCTTGTCAATGCTCAGGCTGCTCGGACTTCGTTTGCCTATGATGCTCGCGGGGGGCGAACGGTCAAAAAACTCGCTAACGGCACTCGGGCATCCTACACCTACGATGCAACCGGGCGGGTGGCTGGGGACAATCTGCGTTTTTTGATATTCGAACCCAGAAAGAGGCGCAAGCAGATTGCCCCCAGAGAGTTGGGTTCTCAATTTTCTGGGGCCAGAATGCTGATGCTAATCTTTATTAAAGACTTCACCCTTCTCTAGCAATCTGTCCCCAGCCACCCGTCGACTTTGTCGGTTGGGTTGCGAAGCAACAAGATGTTCGTGCCATGAGCGTACATACCTTTGGAACATCCGATGTAAAGACCAAAGGTGAGGGTGAAACATCTTGTGCCTGCGGCACCCAACGCCGTTCGGCTGGGCCACCCTGTGGTATCCAACTGCAGGCGGTAGGGCAACCGCTGCAATTTCTCGTCTACTTCGTCCGCGAAGCCTCTTGGAGTTTGCTATTTGGGGAATAGAAAATTGATTTGGAACTGAAACTGCCAATCCGCGTCAGTTGGAGAATCCAAATACCTCCCGAAACGAGTTCTCAGCTGCGTCGGTTGCCCGAATATCTTCATATTCTTGCCTGGCCCCACGCCAAGCACATTGTTCCAACGGCTGTCGCTCGGCGCCTCCCAGTCGGCCTGAAATTCACCGCTGACATTGATGAACCATTCTTTGAGGATTCCCTCAGTGAAGTTGTAGTTGAAAAAGGGCTGGAAGAAGAAAGGTTTGTAGACGCCGCCTTCGGAGAAACTTTGCGTAACGAGGAACCCACCCACAACCGGGCTCTGGCTATAGACGAGAACGAAAGCTGGACCAACCGCCCAGAGCCCACGTCCCAATGCTGGATCGGACGCTGTGGGTGCAGTGATGTCCACACCCGCGCCCCACATCCAGGGCGATCCTTCGGGGGGCTTTGGCACAAGGATATTTTCCCACTGTATGTCGCCCAACCCGTTTTCGTTTTCAGTGGCGCCAACTGGCGAGTTGACAAAGGGGATGATCGGCCGGGTGATCAACGTGAACTCTTCACTGATTGAGAGGGGAAGGACTGGCTGAAGGAGGCCAAAGTACTGAGTTCGTTCCTCCGGTCCGTTGCCAAAAGCCCAGTTGCTCTGATAAGGAAGCGAAACAAGACTGGCGATTGGATTCTGCGCTTGTTGCCCTGCGTTTGCTCCAGCGCCTCCGCCACTCGATGGCGATTGTCCGCGGACGATAAGACCGCCGTAGTTCCCAAGATTTGCCGACCGAGGGAATGGCTCGTCGAGCAGAGACCCGATAGGCTGGTCGCTGTCGCTGAATCCAATTGGAGAAGGTCCGACTGAGTCGACAAAATCCCAAAAGACTTCTTGATGGGCTACGTCTTCTCGTGCTGTCTTCACTTCGGGCCATTGATTGACCCTAAGGGTTTCAAGAGTGAATTCAACTTGCGCTTCCGAAATGCGAGGGGAGAGAACAACCCACAGGATGCATACGGCGGCTGGCATCAACGGAGATTTCATATTTTTACCGCTCGGATTATACCATTTATTTTGAGATTATCGGACATACTGGATGTATCGATAAGTCGGGAAGTCATAGGGAGATCGGCAGGGCATGAGACAATTCTAGAACACAAGTCGATATTTGAGCAGAATTCGCTGTCGACTTTAACGATTATGCGGACTGGAAAATCCGCGCACCTGCGGTCGGTGCTCCCGGTGAATGAGGAAGTTTCACAATCGGTTTAGTGAAGCAGGTCAGGCTCTTTTCGCCTGACGCAACGTGAAGGCTGTCTTGACCAGCTATGATCACCGTTTAGGGCGACGGGTGGCTGGGGACAATCTGCGTTTTTTGATATTCGAACCCTGAAAGAGACGCAATCAGATTGCCCCCAGAGAGTTGGTGTCTCAATTTTCTGGGGGCAGATTGCTGGTGCTAATCCTTGTTAAATACTTCACCTTTCTCTAGCAATCTGTCCCCAGCCACCCGTTGTTATATCTTTATCAAAACTGTTCTAGTGACGGTAATGCAGCGACCTCGTCACTCCTTTCTCGTTCGTTTTGTGTTGGGAGCTTGAAGGATGGGACTCAATCGTCTGCGAAAGGATCGACTTCGGAATCTTCGGCTTCGAAGCTGAGGGCGAGCAGTGCTTCGTGGGCGGTTTTGCGGACGCCTTCGTCTTCGTCGTTGTCAGCTGCGTGCTTGAGGAGCTCGTGGATGTTCTCTGGTCGAAGCGATCCCAAAGCTTCCGAGGAAGCTGCTCGGACGCGATTCTTCTCATCGTTGTGAAGGCGGTCTGTGAGTGCCTCAACTGCGTCTGCTTTGCCTAAGTCTCCGAGGCTTTTGGCAGCCCACATTCGTTCTAGCCATTCTTCAGACTGTAACATTTCTAACAGCGGAGCAAGTGCGCGTTCGTTTTGGGATTGACCAAGCAACCTGGCTGCGGGAGAGCGAGTGAGTGGATCGGAATGAGCGAGCGTTTCGAGAAGGGCGTCGATGCCGGCTGTTCCGAGATGAGAAAGACGCTTCAGCAGCGAACGCTCAGCAACGTTTCGGACTTTGTTAATGTCGTCAGCCAGCATCTCGATGAGCCAGAGAATCGTGGATTCTGAACGATCTTCGCCCAGGCCAGCGGTCGCCAGTCGACGCAGAATCGGATCTTCGCTGCAGAGGAATTGCTTGAGTCGACTTCGACACTCCTCTGTTGAGCAACGTCCCAGCGTCATGGCTGCTTCTGCGCGAACAACTTCTGCACGTTGTGGATCAACGACAATCCTGACAACGTTCTCCATCAGGTCATCAGCGGCGTCAGCATCGATTTGCTTAAGACGGTTGCGTACGTCTTCGATCGAGCCTTCGAGGAGTTCATCTGGTGTAAAATTCATTTCAAATATTTCGAGCAAGCTGCTCTACCATTGATCCGTGAAAAGCGTATCGCATCGCATCGCATCGAGCACGGCATTTCACGAGACAGAGTTCAAACTTAGTTATATAGGGCGACTCAACCCGCCGCTTTGACGGAAGCTTTCAACATGAAAGTTCAGGATGTGGTCGCCAATCTTCTCGTACATTTTTTGTGAACTGTGAGGGATGTCAGGAACGATGACAAATTCGTGGTCGATCCCCAAACTCTTCATGTGCTTTGACCATTCTTGATTGGCCTCAAAATTGAAGTCTTCAGTTCCGACAGCGACCAGAATTCGCAGCTTCGGAGCGTTCTTCTTTTCTGTGTACTTTTTGGCGAGATCCCAAGTGTTATTCCAGGGAGGAGAGATCGTTAGATTATTGCTTTCGGCTCCTTCACTTTCGCTGATTCGCTTTTCATGCTGATGGCCACCACCCAAAGGAGCTGCTGAGCAGAACAGCTCTGGATACTTGAACATGTCGCGACCTGCTCCGCGTCCACCTTGAGAGAACCCTTCGATGGCTCGGCCTTTACGATCTGCAATTGTGCGGTAAGTCGCATCGATGTGATTAATGAGTTCCAGAAACGCCTGCTCTCCTTTGAACTCTGCGTGATCATAGTGGCTGAGCTTTCCGCCGTTGGGGAAGACGTAGATCATCGGCGGGATTTTTGCATCTTTCATCGCCGGCTCAATGTATTTCACCATTGAGATATTCTTGGTCTCGCTACCGGGACGACCTCCGTGGAGCCAGTACACAACCGGGTATCGCTGATCGTCATTTTTCTTCTGGCTGTAGCCCGGCGGAAGTAAAATGCAGTACCCGACCTCTGTGTCGTTCGCATCGCTGTGAAAAGTTGCGTGCTGAATTGCCTTCGAGGCATTCTTCGGCAGCTTGTTGACCCAGTTGAATGGCGCAGGTTTTTTGGGAGCCTTCTTGGTCTGCTGAGCAAAGGCAACTGACGCAAACAGCAAAACAAAAACGATTGCTGAAACAGTCTGGGTTCGACATCTCATAAGATTGGGCTCTGTGCTAAACGTTGACCTCATCACCTGAATGCACATTCTCCCCTTGCTGTTGAGCTGCACTCAAGGTCTTGAATTGTAACGACCCGAGTCGGACCAGTGGCCGCTTTGATTGAATGAATTGTAACGCGGACTCGACTGTCTGGAAATCACCACGGTAGAGGAGCAGGGCTGCTGCTCTGTGTCGCTTTAGATCAATCCAACGATTCAATCCAACGAGATGAGTCGCTGGGATTAGAGCATCTTTCGAATCGGTTTGCAGGTTCTGCCTCGTGGCGAACAGCATTTTTACTAGAGGAATGCGTACTTCACGGGCAAACGATAGAGCAAACTGCTCTAAACGCCGCCCCAGTCGAGTCGGTAGACGCCTTGGCTCTGGAAGCCGACGATCGCCCATTCGCCGAGTGGATCGCAAATCAGGTCGACGATTTCATCTTCCACGGTGGTGGCCCAAAGGAGTTCTCCATCGGCGTCGAGCCAGATCAGATTTCGTTCGACGGTCCCGGCGAGAAGTCGCTGAGGTTCATAACTCACCGCGATATGATTGACCGTCCCATCCAAGACATAAGATCCGATCGAGGCACCATCGCCGTCGTAGGCCTCAATGCCATGGCCGAAGCTGGCGAGGTAAACGAGATCACCGTCTCCAGTGATTTGAATTCCGCCGACGTTCGACCAGTTTTTCTCCTGCCAGATTTCTGCACCAGACAAGTTGTGGCAGCAAATGAGTCCATGCTCTGCAGCTCCGAAGACGAGCGGTTCGCTGGCGCAGAACTGTAGGAAGGAGAGAGGGCGTATCGTTTCGAACTGCGCGATACGTCGCTTTCGTTCATTGAAGAAGACGTTTCTCCCGTTCGACATGCTGACAGCGACATGATGACCAAATGGGGAGATGGCGATTCCCAATCCGATGTCGGGAAGATTGATGCTGTGGACCGTTTTGAGTTCCCGATCGAAGCGAACAATATTGTCTTCGCCTGCGATTGCAGCACCGTATCGACCGTCGTCACTCCAGGCGAGGGCGAAGATTGAATCGTGGACACGATTCAACGTGGCGATTTTTCCGAGGCGGTCGATGCGCGTGATCGTGTTTGATTCGTCAGTGATAAAAAGATCACCGCTTTCGCGTGCATACGCCAAAGCGGTGAGGGCTCCATCGGTCCCGACGGACCATTTTACTTGTGGCCCCAACCCTTTGCCTTTTAACCATTTCGGATTCGGGGCAGAGGCTGAGTCGCCAGAGTCATTCATTATTTAACGCTTCGTGTATTCCTGTGACGTGAAGAATTGCAGGGCTGCTTGCAAATCCGGGTCGTTCACCAAGTCCACATCACCCAAAGGGCGATCCGTTGGCCCCACTTCAACGAGGATGTCTGGTTTGAGCCCTACTTTACCCCATGTGTCACCATTCGGCGAGTAGAACTTGGCAGTCGTCAGACGAATACTTGTTCCAAAGCGGGCACGGAAGATTGTTTGGACACTCCACTTTCCAAAGGATGTCCGGCCAACAATCTTTCCCCGATGATGATCACGAATGGTCCCCGCGATGATCTCACTGGCACTGGCACTGTTTTCATCGATCAAGAGCAACAAAGGCATATCCCAGGTTCCGGGAGCATGTGCTCGGAAAGCGGAAGATTGATTTGCAGCTCGTCCTCGAGTCGAAACGATGACCCCCTCGGAAATGAATCGGTCTGCGACTTCGACAGCGACATTCAGCAGCCCACCTGGATTCTCACGCAAGTCCCAGATCAGCATCTTCATGCCTTGAGCACTCAACTTGCGAAGGGCTTCGTCCATTTCTTGAGTTGTGTTCTGTTGGAATCCCGTCATCTGGATGTAACCGATTCCATTTTGCGAATCGATAATTTTCGCAACGGAGACGCTTTTGATATTCACTTCTCGTCGGACGCATCGCACCGAAAACGGCGCCGCGTTCTCTCGTTGAATCTGTAATTGCACCTGGCTTCCGGATGTCCCCGACAATAGTGAAGCTGCTTCTTCAGTGGACATGTAGCGACAATCTTCACCATCGACAGCCGTGATGACGTCACCACGTTTCAACCCGGCTTCAAAGGCTGGGCTGTCCGGGAGAACTTGACCGAGGTTCATACCGGCTCCAAGGTCTGCTTCCATGACTATGCCGATGCCGACAAACTTTCCTTCGATATTTCCGGTGAGGTCTTTGTCTTTTGTCGGTGTCAGGACGCTGCTGTAATCATCCAGACAATTGCAGGCCCCGAAAACGTATTCCATGATCACAGGTCCGCAATCAAGTCCGACTTCCGACTTACAGAGCTCGCAAACTTCGGTGACAACTTCCTGGGCAGAAAAGCGATGTGGAACACGTTTGTTCCAGTAGCCTTCATAGAGTTTCCGTCTTAAGTGTTCCACCTGTTCTGAGGAGACTCCGGTGAGATTTTCCTCGACAAATTTTTCATTCCCCAACGCGAGCCAGAGGCTTTCAGTTCCGTGGGCCACAATCGTACTGACACTAATCGGCTCGACATAGTATCCCTGAAGATTGACGATGACGTCGTCATACAGGCTCAGTGCCGCATCGAGCGACATCGGCTTGAGTGACATTTTGAAACTATCGTCGAGATAGCGCCGATCGATGGAGTAGTGGAATTGTGAGCGACGCAGGCCCAGCTTGAGAGCTTCATCGTCTTTCCACTTTTTGAGTGCTGCGCGATAAACGCGAATGGCTTCCCGCCAATTCCGATCCTGCTCCAGACTCATTCCGTCCTGCAATGCAGTTTGCTGGTCGACAACTGTGACGTCGACAGCAATGGCAGAGGAACAAAACGAAAGTAGTAACGCAATGAACGTGAAGAGACGAACTTGAGATGCAAATCGGCGTTGAACGATGGTGAGTCCCATCGTGTCCCCCTTTGTTTTCGTGACCTCGACTTTCGCTGAGAATCACTCGACTGACTTTAATTGCATCCGTGCGCAAATGAGGCCAGCACATTCCGACCTCAGAACCGTTACTTCAACCTAGTTCACAATGCACTTTCAAGCAAAAAGGTTCAAGCCTCGAACTTGAATCAATCCGTCGAGAATTGTTGAGAAATCGAAACTACATCAGTTCATACTGATATGGGGGAGATTACAACTCATCCCAGTCAGGTAAACAAGCGAAACTGTACAAGCAGTTCGATCGGTAGAAGGCTAAAAACAACCCTCCACAATCCATCTTAATCAGCAGCACCATCGCGACAACCCTCAAATTCTCACGGTCTGAGTATCGATTGCATCAGAGAATCCGAAGCTCTCGAAGAACGTGATTTGCCGAGTCAGAAGGTATTTCTGATTGATACCGATGCTGCGGTTCTGTGGAACAAGTTCATTATTTTTGTTTATGGGTGTCGCAAACCGGAAATACATCAACAAACACCTTCGTGTCTTCATCAACTCGAAGAGGTGACAATCGGCGTTCCAAAGACTCCTCAGAATGATTGAAACGTCGAGGATGTTTCATCAAGGACTTCAGTGTCCCATTGGTGCAAATTGCTCGACCGTGTGCCCGTGAAGAATGCGTTTCGTCAATAAAGATTGCTGCTCACCACGAGGCAGAACGTAAAGACCAATATTGGATTTGTCCCAGCTGAGTGACGAAGCAGAAAGCGTGTCTCAATGGTGACCGGGGATGGCCCTCAAGGTATTTCGATGAAATCCGAGAGCATTCACCGCAAGAGATTCGCTGGGCTCGACGAGATACACAAGCTGTTTGCTATTTAACTGTCGGAATTCAGAGGCCGACAGTGGCGTGGGACACAGTGCGATCCCGCATGCTTCCAGTGTCCAATGGCAGAGTGCTGCTTCGGAAAGAGTCTCTGAGATTCTGGATGTCTTCTCAAAAGCAATGACCATGCTGGAAAGTGATTTCCAGCATGGCCGCGAATGGTCGTATCAGATCAGATCGTCATCGCGTTGAATCCACCATCTACGACGATGTTTGAGCCGGTCAGGAATCCACCGGCTTGATTTGAAGCCATCAGCAAAATCGCTCCTTCAAGCTCTTTGGGCTCTCCAAATCGATTCATTGGTGTATGCCGCATGATGCTTTCAATGCGGTCCGGTGTCAGAACTTTTCGATTCTGCTCAGCTGGGAAGAATCCGGGGGAGATGGCATTCACACGGATATTGTGCGGAGCGAACTCTCGGGCCAGATTTTCGGTGAGGTTCAGCACAGCCGCTTTACTTGCTGAATAAGTGAATACGCGTGAGAGTGGCTTAATCGAAGTCAGGGAAGCGACGTTGATGATGGAGCCATGAGTCCCTGCATCCATCATGTATTTCCCAAGAACCTGGCACGCAGAGCGTAGCCCGGTCAGGTTCACTTTGAAAATCCGGTCCCATTCTTCATCTGTGATCTCCATGAACGGAGTTGCAGAATTCGTGCCAGCTCCGTTGACGAGAATATCGCATTGGCGATTCTGTGACTTCAATTCTTCGACAAGCTTTTCGAGATCCGCCCGATCTGTTGCGTCTGCCTGAAAAAACGTTGCCCGGTCGGACCAGCGATCGACAACTTCTTGCCCTGCTTCAGCATTCCGCCCAACGACAAAAATATGTGCCCCAGCTCCAGCGAGTGCATCGCAAATCGCTCCTCCCAGAACGCCCGTTCCGCCAACAATGACAGCGGTTTTTCCCTCCAGGCCAAACATTTGGGTCAGGTATTCAGTCGGGGACTTTGAACTCATTGATGATCTCTTGATTCGAAAAACAATATGGTAACAAGGCGAAAGATAGACGCAGCCTAGCGAATCGACTCAGATTTCGCAGTCTTCTACACAAAAACGAAATCATTTTCCGGAAACGATTGGATCGATTGCGTCTCATTCTCAAATTCGCGACGATGGGGCAAATATCTCACTGATGCAAGGCAACTTTCCTCCTGTTTGCACCTCAGAACGATCGCGAATCGGTCAGGCTGTTGCAAACGAGAGGCGTAATTTAGCACACCGCAGGCGAAATGATGTCCGACGAACTCGATCAAATCGAACAGCAACTTGAAGAACTCGACAAAAAATCTGAGGAGTGTTTTCAAAAGTGCCAAATCCGCTCCGCGGTTCGCATCGCGAAAGAGGCGACACGCCTGTCGAAAACCCACGGACTCGCAGTACATTATATGCGGGGCTTATTTGACCAAATGCGGTTTGGGCATGGGCTCCTCGACCCTCAGGCAACCCGGGAAGCCTCGGTCGAGTTGGTCTTACTACTCGAAAACGAAGAACAGGCACGCCGCATCCAGCCGAATCTCGATGAAGGTCACTATCATTGGCTCTGCTCCTGGATGTCGACCTGTGCTTACGACAACCTCGCTGAGGCAACGGGGATGATGTCGGGATTCAACTCTGAGGGGATGCACGAGTGCATCAATGAAGGGCTTCAGGTTTGTCGGCAAACCGGGAAAATGGAATGTGTGAAATGCTTCCGCGAGTACGCTGCGGACGTCTATTTCGCTGCCGATGACCTTGAAATGGTCCGGCATCAGTGTGAGTCCCTGCTCGAGTACCGGAAAGATGGCTCCGACAATAAGGATCGCCGTTGGTCCGGTCATCAGAAGTTAGGAAAGCTGTTCATCTTGGAAGGCCGGCTTGAGTTGGCGATTCAAGAGTTGAACAAAGCATTTGAGATGTCTGTCGCTGAAGATGTCTACTTGAAAACTCGTTCAAAACTCCTGGTGGCAGCGACTCTCGACGAGGCTTTAATGCTGGCAGGCAAGCCGCGATTTGATTGGAGCAGCGTCGAAAGCGAGTTACCCGAAGAAGGAGAATGGTTGTTTATCGAGCTGCGTCGCTCAATGTGCGACGCACTGGAAAATGTTCTCTCTGGTGACTTTGAAAAAGCAATTGAAACGCTCACTGAATGGGATCGCCGGCTCACTGAGCAGAATTGTCATAAAGACTGGTTTGAAGTCCGCTTACGCCTCATTGCTGCCTACTTGTTGAGCAATAATCAAAAGCGAGCTGAAGCACTCACCAAAGGTCTAGAAGCCAGTGCCAGCGAAGCACAAGATTTTCTGACACTCAGACGCCTTGAACAACTGTTTAATGCCGAAACTGCGACCTCACCGGTCGCGGCGCTCCAGGAGAGTGGTGTGCCGACTGTCGAATCTTCCAGCCAAGCCGGGGAGGAATCAACTTCAGGCAACGCAGAAAGTGGCGATGATTCGGACGATGCTGAAGCTGAAACACCACTGGGGAACACCCTCGCAGGAATCATGCAACGGCTAATGCTCGCCCCCGAGGATGAGACTGTCCGCGAACAGGTTCTTGAAGAGTTTCTCAGCTACACGCCAAGTCGGATTGAAGATCCCCGCGATGGAGCCTATCTCGTTCACTTGAGCCAATTCGTTGTTCAAGGGACCGAAGACGCAACCAGAATCTGGCCTTGGGCACTACAAATTCTTGAAGCCTTTTTTGACGACCCCGTCACAGTGAGCGTTGTCGCAGCGCTTGGAAACTATTTCCGACAGGCTGATCCCGGCGCATTCGAGTCGATTACCGTTGAGCAATTAGAGGCCTGGTTCAAACGATCGACATCTCCCAAAGTGACACACGCCAAAAACTTCTCGCGAGCAGGGGATTTCTATCTTGATGAGGGAAATCAGGGAGAAGCTGAACGCTGCTATTCTCGCGGATTTCGTTTGAAGCGAACCGAACCGTCCGTAGTTCTTCCACTGGCGGATGTATATCGGCAGTCGGACCGACCACGTGATGCCCTGGCTGTGCTCGACTTGAGTTTGCGAGAAGGAGCTGATGATCAATCCATCGCCTGGGAAGCTGCTATGACGGCGTTGCAGATTGAACAGTTTGATTCGGTGCTGACTTACATGGATAAATTCTTCGCCTTGGGAGAACCTCAAACCTGGGCACACTACTATCGTGGTGTCGCCCTGATGCAACTCGGTCGACACGAAGAAAGTCTGCTGGCAATTGCAGCGGAAAATGAATTCGAACCACCGGGAACATTCCATCTCTCCGCCATCAAACTTTGTAATATGATCGCACTAGGGCAAGATCAGGAACAAATCGATTCCATCTTCACTGAAGTGCTTGATGAGCAACTCAGTGAAATCGACTACCTTTCATTAAATGGACTCGTTCGGCTCTTCGGTCATATTTGGGAACACTCAAAACACTTACCTGCGAATCACCTGTTGCGGACAAAGCTCGAGCATCAACTGCTGGTTGCCGGATTCTTGCCGGACACCTATTTCGATGGATTACGAGATCAAATCGAAGAGACAAAAACTGTCAACTTCTTCAATGTCCAGATTCGCCAGCCTCTCAATGAAGCCTGGAAAGATTCCCGGGGATGTCTGTACGGACAGGATGATTGGACCGAATACCAGAGAGAATGGGGAGTTCTTGCGGAGTCCGAAGAGGCTGCGACGAATTTCGTTCTTGCATTCCAGTCTCGCTGTGAAGAATTGCCAGCAGAAATCGTCGAAATCCACACCGACGAAGTCGACTACATCGACCGGCCAGGTGTTGTTTGGCAGGGAATGCATTGGACAACTGATGACTTGGTAGACAATGAGTCTGAAGACGAATCCGATGATGAATTGTTTGGAGCTTAGGTCGCTTAAAAGACCGAAGGTGTGCTCTAGCAATTGAACCTGGAGTTTGACGGTGTCGCATGTGTTTCATCAGTAAAATGACAGTATGATATGAGACTGAATGCGAACAGCGATTTGAGAAAACTAGAGCATCTTTCGAATTGGTTTGCAGGTTCTGCCTCGTGGCGAACTGTATTTTTACTAGAGAAATGCGTTCTTCACGGGCAAACGATAGAGCAAACTGCTCTATCGCTGCTGACTTCAAGAGATTCCGCATCCAGAGCTCTTCATTGACTTGAAGTGCAAGAACGTTCGACTTGGGATCTCTTTCCAGAAGATTGATTCATTCGCTCAACTGAGAGAAGGCAAACTATCATGTTCCCGACAGTTCGTCCGCGGAGGCTTCGCCGTCATTCGAAATTAAGAGACCTCGTTCGTGAGACGACTCTCACCCCGAATGACTTGATCCTCCCGTTGTTCATCCGACATGGTGAAGGCGAAGAAATTCCGATCACGTCGATGCCCGGGCATCGACAGCTCACTGTCGATAAACTCCCGCAGGAAATCAAAGAGATTGAAAGCCTGGGAATTCCCGGCGTCATTCTGTTCGGAATTCCTGAACATAAAGATGCTGTCGGATCAGATGCCTATTCCGACGAGGGGATCATTCAACAGGCCGTCCGAGTGATCAAGGCGAGTGGGTCAGATTTACTCGTCATCACCGATGTCTGTTTTTGCGAATTTACAGACCACGGACACTGCGGCATTATCAATGACAAAACCGGGGTTATGGATGTCGATAACGATGCCACTCTGGAGATTCTGCAAAAGGAAGCTCTCAGCCACGCTCAGGCAGGGGCTGATCTGATCGCTCCCAGTGGAATGATGGACGGCATGATCGCAGCCCTGCGAGAGGTGCTCGACGAGAACGAGTTCTCACATCTTCCAATTATGAGTTATGCAGCCAAGTACAGTTCCGGTTTCTATGGACCGTTTCGCGATGCTGCTGAAAGTACACCGCAGTTCGGTGACCGGGCGACTTACCAAATGGACCCGGCAAACGGGAACGAAGCGTTACGCGAAGTCGATTTGGATGTCCTCGAAGGTGCGGACATCTTAATGGTCAAACCGGCGCTGAGTTATCTGGATATTATCCATCGGGTCAAAGAAGTTCATCCGGAGTTGCCACTGGCAGCCTATAACGTCAGTGGTGAATACTCGATGGTGAAAGCGGCGGCAGCGAACGGTTGGATCGACGAACAACGGGTCGCACTGGAAATGCTCACCAGCATGAAGCGAGCCGGTGCCGATATGATTCTGACCTACTTCTCGAAAGATGCCGCACGTTGGTTAAGCGATTAAGATTTTTCTCGCATGTAGAGATCACTTTCGTAACCCCATAGAATTACTCACCTTGAGTCAGAGGCTTGAGCATCTTTCGAACTGGTGTGCAGGTTCTGCCTCGTGGCGAACAGCAATTTCATTGATGAAACGCGTTCTTCAAGGGCACACGGAGGAGCAAACTGCTCTAATTCCCGCTGCGGATCGGATGTTCGTCCATGATTTCCCCGATTGCGTTCGCAAAATTTCGGACGCCTCTCGAGTACCGTTTCTCCTGAACAGCTCGGCCGGCTCCTTCGAGAGCGTTTTTGTGCTCCTTCCAGTTGACGGACCAGCCATCTTCTTGAGCCGCGCGACGCAGATCGATTTCGATGGCGGAGAGAAGTTCGCATAAGTTTTTCGAATCGAGGCAGACTGCCGTTCGATGTGGTCTCAAAAATTTGGTGAGTTGAGAATCATCCGCTGTCGAAGCCAGAAGTTCACGCTGTTTGCGATAGGCCCCAATCGCTAAGGCCAAAAAACCGATGACCGCAATGACAGTGGTGATCGCGCCTTTGGTTGGATGGTTAAACAACAGCATCCACAA
Organism: Thalassoglobus sp.; assembly: GCF_048270125.1. Classification (NCBI taxonomy): domain Bacteria; kingdom Pseudomonadati; phylum Planctomycetota; class Planctomycetia; order Planctomycetales; family Planctomycetaceae; genus Thalassoglobus; species Thalassoglobus sp. The sequence continues at coordinate 498,629 of NZ_JBLWTN010000002.1, forward strand.
GCCTGATACGAGTGCTAGCGCGGCAACAGAAAATCCAATGAACCAAGACCAGTCCAGGTTGATTGTATCATCGATCTCTTCTTCTACATAAACCGGTTGTACGTTTGCGGGGAGATCACCAACACGCGCGACGATGACAGTTGAATTGTCGGGCCCACCACGGACGTTCGCAAGATGAATAAGCAACTTGGCAGCCCGACTTGGAGAAAGCTCGCGAGCAATCGCACCGATCTCTTCATCCGTGACTTGATTCGAAAGCCCATCAGTGCAGAGAACAAATGTGTCACCCGGGATCACGGGATAAGGACCTTCGATGTCGACTTCGACATTCGCTTCTGGACCGAGTGACCGTGTAATAATGTTGCGGTGTTTACTCATGTCCACCACACCGATGAGCGATTGATTTCGCCGTTCCAGTTCCCATTCCAGACTGTGGTCGAACGTTAACTGGTCGATGCGGTCTCTTCGAACCCGGTAGGCGCGGCTGTCTCCGACGTGTGCGATCATTGCTCCCCGAGGACACAAGGTTAACGAAGTACAAGTCGTCCCCATGTGGAGAAAGTCTTCGTTTGTGCTGCCACGCTGATAGATCGCCTCGTTGGCAGTGGTGACAGCTTCCTGAAGAGTGCTGCGAACGTCTTTTTCAGTTGTTTTGAAGAACGCGTGAGGCAGAGTCTCAATAGCGATTCGACTTGCGAGTTCCCCAACCGCGTGGCCTCCCATTCCATCTGCCACGACGAATAAATGCCCACGTTTTCGCCACTGCTCTTCGTCCTGGCATAGCTGAAAGCACGCTGAATCCTCATTGTTCTTGCGACGCAAGCCAATATGGGTTTCAACAGCGACTTGAACTTTCTGCTCCCAAAACACTCAGGGAAGCCTTTCAATTTGACGCAAGACGATCCAAGTCGGTGGACTCTCTTTGCATGTTTCTGGACGTTTTTTTAATTTCTGCATCGATTCTGGAAACTTTTAGTGACACGTTGTCCTCTACTCATCAATAAATAATGACAAAGACCGAAGGGGAATGAAATCGCCTCCAGTTGGTTCATTATTGCTGAGTCAATTCAGCCCATTTTGGCGAGTAGGCCAACGAGCCTGCGGAAAACTCCGAGGCACAATCTATTCAAATTCTACAAAACAGAAGCCCCGGACGCGTCTGTCAGGCCCTGCAATCTGCTCATAAGAACCTGAAATTGAGGCAAGTTTCGCCGCAGACACTATAAACAACCTCAGAACGATTTCCCATTGCCGAATAAAGATATGACTGTCAGGATCTTGTAAAATCGTGAATTGGCCTATTTACTGTCCGACAAAAAAGTCGTAGGCTATAGGAAGTTCCTGAAATAGAAGTTAACATCTTACAACTGAACGCGAACTGAACTCGTGAGACTGAAGCCTAGGGGAGACCAGAATGGGCAATTTCATAAAGAGCTTAACTTCTTTTCCAATGGGACAGCGATCAGCTTCGACCGCTTGCAAATTCCAGGCTGTCTTCAGCTTATTAGCTGTGATCAGTTTTCTGTCTCTATCCAGCTTGGCTCATGCGCAGTTTGTTGACGCAAAACCGGCTGCGACGGACTCGGTTACGCCTGGGGCCAAAGAGTTGCCCACGTTAAAGTTTGAGCCATCAGTCCGCGTGATTCTCAAGTCCAAGCTGGGTGTGGTCGTACGAGGACAAATGCTCTCGATGACCTCTAACGCCGCCTTGGTTGTCCCCGATCGATCTCGATTTCGAAATCCTGGGGGGATCGAATATCTATTCGAAAAACTGGAGTCGTTGAATCTTCCTGACGCCAACTTGAAATGGGGACAAGGGGAAGTCGCTGACGAATTCATGATCAAGATTTCGAAATCTGAAGACGTCACAGTTGCAAACTTAACCCAATTTAATCTCGCCCTCGAGGAGAATACTCCGAAATCTCCGATGCCGGAATCAGAGCCTGCGGGTGATGAAAAAATTATGGTGATGCAACCGGCAAAGCCGAGCAACGCTGGCGAGCCGACAGTGACGATCATTTGCGGAAGCTGCATGAAGGAAGTTTCACTGACAAGCAAGTCCGGCCAGGAATGTCCTCACTGTGGAGTCTTGTGGGACAATTCTCCTGTCAATAAATCTGACTTCATGCCAGTCGACGAGACTGGGATCGCAATGACCGATGCCACAAATTCCAATGATGCTGTTCATGGAAATGGTGCCGCCGTGCAGAATTTGCGTCAGCCCGCGATCAATCGGCCACCGGTTGCTCAAGCTGGACAACCAGTCGCTGTCCCTCCGCCAATTCAGTCGCAAACGCAACCCGTTGAACTGACACTGGAAACACTCCCATTGTGGATGAAAGTCTCAATCTTCTTCGTCTGCTTTGGAATTATGTACTACGCATTCTTTCACGTCCGTTAGAAACGCCTGTTCCGAGCAGATCCTTGTCAGGAACGCTTGAGAAACTGTGAAGATTGCTGTTCCCAGCGATCAGGGTTAAGGGCAAGTATCAACAGCTCTTGTGAACCAAAGGGAAGAAACATCCGAGTCAGGGTGAGACTTCCGAGAGTTCATCGTGCGTACGTACGGAGGAATCATCTCCTCTGCCGAGAATGATCTCTCGTTCATCTCAGTGTGACTCTCTCGTTTTACAATATACCGTGACTCGCTACGATGGCCTCTTTATCAACAAGCATTGATATCACAAAGAGCGGCATCGTATGGATTCGACTTGGGGATTGGTCTTCATCCTGCTTGCAGGAATCGTAGTTGTTGTTGGATCGATATTGGCGATGCGGCTGCACGCCTTCTTAGCGTTAATTTCCGCCGCATTCATTGTCGCGTTGCTAACGCCATCAACTGCACTTCAGCGATATCATGTCACGAGCGCTTCATTCCCTGTTGACGTTCAGGCCGATTCTCAAACTGTGACTCTCCATGCCGGTGAGAAGCAGGGAGTCTCGCCGGACATGCAATATCTTCTAATTTCCAGAGAGTCCGATTCAAAATCCTTCCAGCAAGTGGGACAGCTTCGAATAACGAAGTGGATCGATGGAGACTCCCCCGGTGAACAATGGGCACAAGCGGAGATTGTCTCAATAGACGGACAAGTCGCTTTAGATCCCACTCTGGCGACATACCGGGCAATTCATTCGCTGGAAATGAAATCGGCCTTAAAAGCTTCCCGTGCGACGATCGGAGCGCGAGTTTCCGGCGGGTTTGGAGGAACTTGCGTTAAGATCGGAATCTTGATTGCCATGGCTGCGATCATCGGAAAATGCCTGCTTGATAGTGGAGCTGCCGACCGGATTGTGCGAACAACACTCAGCTGGTTCGGCGAAAGAGCTGCTCCGGCCGCCTTTATGGTCAGCGGATTCTTCCTCGGCATTCCTGTTTTTTTCGACACCGTTTTCTATCTGATGATTCCGTTAGGGAAAGCGATGCGACTCCGAACTGGGGGGAATTACATCCTTTACGTACTGACAATCGTGTGCGGAGCGACCATGGCTCATTCGCTCGTCCCGCCAACTCCGGGGCCGCTTCTGGTCGCTGAAGAACTCGGTGTCGACCTGGGAGTCATGATTCTTGGAGGAGCAATTGTTGGTCTGTTCGCAGCTGGGTTTGGCTATCTTTATGCAACATTATTGAATCGCAGAGTGGAACTCCCGTTGCGAGAGTCAGTAGATTTTTCTCTTGCTGATCTGGAAGAATCGATGCAAATCGATGAGAGCGAACTCCCATCATTCGGGATCGCGTGCTTGCCGATTGTGCTGCCAGTTGTGTTGATTTCGTTGCAAACCATTGTGAGCTACTCCGGTTTTCCGATCGACTTGAGTCCGGGCGTCAAGAGAACGATTGCGACGCTGGGTGATAAGAACGTCGCCCTGATCCTTTCAGCCATAGTTGCGATGGCAACTTTGATTCGGCAGAAGAAACGCTCATTCGCTGAACTGTCGACCTCTGTTCAGTCTGCATTGGCGAGCGGGGGCGTTATTATTCTCATCACAGCTGCGGGGGGAGCATTTGGGCAGGTGCTGCGTCAAACTGGAGTCGCCGAGCTGATCCAGAATCTCCCGGAAGCGTCCCCACAAATCATTTGCATTCTCGCATTTCTGATCACCACTGCAATCCGAACCGCACAAGGTTCCGCATCAGTCGCCATGATTACCGCAGCCGGAATTCTTTCCGGGATTGCGAGAGACGGGAACTTGCCGTTTGAAACATTTTATCTTGCAGCAGCGATTGGCTGTGGATCGAAGCCTATCTCCTGGATGAACGACAGCGGATTTTGGGTTATTACCAAAATGAGCGGGATGACCGAAGCCGAGGGTTTGAAATACATCACGCCGATGACAGCCTGTATGGGACTGGTCGGTTTGGTCATCGTATTAATCGGTGTTACAGTCTATCCCGTCTTTTGATGACGGATGGTCTCACAGATTCTTGAGTCGGTCCATGTGATACGCCAATCGCTCTTCGCTCGTCATCTTCGCGAAGTCGATCGGGTTTGATGTAGCTTGCGAACTACTTGACTGGTTCGAAGAGCCGCTCGGAGTCGGCGTGTCGCCACCGTAACTCATCACACCCGCAGTTTCCTGCATGTCTTGATCGAGCGGTCGGTGTGGACGGATCGAAAGTTTCTCTAAAACCGAATGATATGCCCGTACAGCCTCTTCCGGTGAAATGACCCCATCCACGATGTGTCTTAAGAATTCGATGAATGCGAGTTGGTTCTCGGCGTTGTTGATTTTGCGACCATATAGCGCCACGCGAGCACCGTGCTTGTGAGCATCGTGAATCATTTGAAATGCATCACGCGTTGTCCCCGATGATCCACCGAGAATTCCGACAATTAAATGCGGATCATAGGCAACAAGTTCTTCGAGAGCTTCTGGGCCGGGGTAGGGGATTTTCAAAAAGATCGGACGCCCTGCAGTTGCAACCCCAGCGAGCGTTCGTGCAATGACATCATTAATAAAGTACGGAACGGTTTCAGCTGTGACAGCATCCTGGATGTTCGGGTGAAAAACTTCAAGAAAATGTCGAAAGCCTTTTCGCTCAGCTTCTGCACGAAACTCGTTGTAAGCATTCAAGGTTGTCAGATCGATTGTGCGGTCATTATTGAACGTCACCGAGTACAATCCTAGATCGGCTCCTGCCGCCCGCTCGCCCGGTTCACAATCGAGATGCCCGCATTGAGCGTGGTCAAGCTGGGCTGTTCGAAATGGATAAGCTGGCTCAGAAGGGATATTACTCCCTCGAAAAGCGAAGATGTCCGAGGCGTCGTTCGCGCGAATTGCGGGTGTAATATGTGAATTCTCGAAGAGGCGTTCTTCAAGGCACAGCTTTTCGCTGGTGCTGGCAGACATCAATACAATGTCAACAACACCTTGCCGAATCACTTGGCGAATTTGCTCGCGATATTCGGCGAGAGTTTTGAATCGGCATTCGCCTTCATTACTCCCGCAGATTTCTCCAGGAGCGGCCATCCCGAAGGCCATGTCGGCATCTTTGGCATCAGCGATAATGAATTCTTTACAGCCAGTTGGATCTCGATGGATCGCGGCCAGTTTTTGATCGAGTGATTTTACAGTCATGCTGAAGTATCCAGAGTGTTGATCTGCTGATTCAGTCGTTCGTCAATCCAGATCGGATCAACGAAACGTCGCAATAACCAATATAGTGTATGGCGTAAACGTTCTTCTGTATGTTCTCGTTTATCAGACGGGGCCTCATCTTCCCAGACGAATCCTTCTGTTCCGAGTCGAACGCACCATTTCTCTTTGACAGCAGTTTGGTTGATGCGGTCTTGAATTCGAATCGACCAAACTATTCCAAAGGCGTCACGGAAATCAAACCACACCTTATCGAATCTTGATTCATCAAGAGAAGGCCGAATTGACTGTCGAAATCCATGCAGCACTGCAAACCCGCAAAAGAGGGATGCAAAACCCCGAAGTCGCGTAACTGAGTCGTGATCTCCCAAATAGGAATTGGACATCGGCCACAATGAGAGTATCACAGCGACCCCAATAAAGAACGCGCTCAGTCCGTACCTCGACCCCATGTAGTTTCCAATTCCCATCACTAAGACGAGTACGAATCCAATATAGACCGGAGCCTGGATCTTTAAGGCGACCAGATCCGGGTAACGAACAAGGACCGTCACGGCTGGCCAACCCAGTACCGCGATAAGCGGTAAGATAATGAACCAGTTCCAAACTCGTGAAGTCGGTCTCTTGGCGCCCAGTACCGAGATCAACGGACAACAGGCCAGTATTGCCGACCAGTACCATGCCTGGTCTTGCCAGGCTGCATCGACGTGAAGTCTGCTCAGTGAAGAAGTGGTCGCGATGATCCAGAATAAGATTGCAAAAATCCCCCAAAGAAATGCCGGAGAGAGAACTGCAATCGAGTTTGATCTGAACGAAGTGTAGGAAACACCAATCGCACCGCATAATAATAGCAGTGAAACGAAAACAATGAGGTCATTCAACGTGAAACCGTCCCCTGGTTTTATTGTTCTTAAAGACGCGTAAACACATGCAGAATAATGGATTAGAAACATTCTCCAAAGCTCATCCCCCGTTAACTTCCGCATAATCGATACTCCCGGAACCACCTTGGGGGATAGTGCCGTTTTTCTTGAAGTGCAACTCGTCTGAAATTCTCCGGAAGCCGAATTTAAAGGTTAGTGGACCAAAACATTCATGGTGAGTGGTGGACTCCAAAAAAGCTGATTTAAGTATGAATCGGACGATGGAATCCACATTTAAAAACCCCGGGACGAAGTCGAGGAGATTTCAAGATGAAGTGGACAACTTTGACTGCAGCCCTTCTGATCGCTGCCAGCGTTAACGTCGCTGATGCCGGTCTGTTCGGGCGTGGTGGATGCTGTGCTCCAGCTCCAACCTGCTGTGACGCTAATCCTAGCTGTGCAGCCCCTTGTGACCCAGGTTGTGCTGCACCAAGCAGCAACGCCTGTGCCCCTAACTGTGCCGCTCCTTGCGGCAATGCATGTGCTCCTGCATGTGCAGCTCCTGCATGTGCTCCTGCATGTGCACCAGCTTGTGCAGCACCTGCCGCTGCAGCTTGCTGTGCTCCAGCTCCAGAAGCTTGCTGTGCACCTGTAACAAAGTGCAACAAGCCACGTCGTCAACGACGTATCATGGGCTGGGCAAAGAGCATGCGAGATCGATGCAGCAACCTCGGTAGCTGCCTCCGTCGCGACAAAGGCTGCTGTGCACCTGTTCACACAGGATGTGCACCAGCTTGTGAGCCAGCCTGTGCTGCTCCAGCAGCATGTGCTCCAAACTGTGCTGCTCCACTCGGAGCTTGCAACTAAGTATGATCAAAACAGGCAAAGTTGACGAACTCTTCGTCCCCATGTTGAGTAGTTACAAAAACGCCTGCTAAGATTATGAGAGACCGGAATCTTCGGATTCCGGTCTCTCTTTTTTTGTATCAACCCTAAAGTGTTTGTTCTTCAGAGTACTGTTTCATTGCGGGTAACAAAATCGCGAAGCTGCTTTTCAATGTTCTCTGAATTAACACCGAGCAATTCACTTCGAAATCGTGGCGCTGAACTGGTTCAGATCGTGAAGATCATTCTTTGAAGGACCGAATCCGCATGAGCTGGCTCCCATTACTTTGGAGTCATTGCTTTGTAGTCACTGCTCTGTGCCACTTCTTCAATCTTGCTAGAGCATCTTTCGAATTGGCTTGCAGGATCTGCCTCGTGGCAAACTGCATTTTCGTTAGAGAATTGAGTTCTTCACAGGCACACGGTTGAGCAATCTGCTCTAGCTAATCACAAGGTCGCACTCTGGCAGACTTTCAATAAAGATCCGGCCGTATGCTTTAGTACGAATTCTGGGGTCCAGAATTACAACGGTCCCAGAGTCGCTGGCTGTGCGAATCAACCGTCCAAATCCCTGGCGAAGTTTGATCGCTGCTTCTGGAACCTGATACTCAGTAAAAGGATTCCCGCCATTCTCGCGAATTTTTTCAACGCGTGCTTCGAGCAAAGGATGATCCGGAACGCTGAACGGCAACTTGGTGATGATAACCATTTTCAACGCATCCCCCGGAACATCGACCCCTTGCCAGAATGATTCAGTTCCAAATAGAACCGCATTCCCATCTTTTCGAAATCGTTCGAGTAAGGTTGTTCTCGGAACTCCATCCCCCTGACAGAGCAACATGCGATTTTGCTCTACCATCCAGCGATTCAATTTTTGCGAGCAACTTCGCAACATTCGATAACTGGTGAATAGAACAAACGCTCCACCATCGAGTTCTTCGAGGTGCTGCTGAATTCTCGAGGCAACTGCCTGCTCATATTTTCCAGGGTTCTCTCCCGGCTCAGGCATGTTTTCGGCAAGGATCAACTTGACTTGCTTCTTGTAATTAAACGGAGATCCCAGTTTGAGTTCATTCGCTTTGCTGAGCCCGATTCGGTCTCGATAGAAACTGAAGTCTTGTTTTCCGACAGAAAGAGTCGCACTCGTCAAAATGACAGATTTCGTCTGCGAAAAGAGTTCATCTCGCAATGTCGCGCCCACTTGAATCGGCGATGAAAGCAACTTGACGTTTCGGTTCCGACCGGCCGATGTCTCTACCCAGTAGACAGCTTCGTCTTCGGTTTGTTTGAGCCAACTCTGAAGTGATATTGCCAATCCGTCTAGACGGTCGGCATTGGAAGTGAGGTTGATTCGCTGTTCCTCGGATTCCAGTTTCGAGGCGTATTGACGAATCATCATTGCGAGTTCGCTCGCATCGGTGCTGACGGGGTTTTCGAACTCGAGTGGTCGTCGAACTCGACCATTCGAATGGCCCGATTCATTTCTCCAGACATCGATACGGTCGAATAAGTCATCAACCAGGAATCGCAAACGACTGACAAGCTGCTGGCATTCGATCAAGTTGTGTTCGAGTAGAATTCCTTTTTGTGTACGGTCATTATAAAGCTTGCCAAACAGATAGCTGAATTGTCCATTTGTGACCGCCAATCCCAAGTGCGAAGCAGCCACATCTTCCAGAGTGTGGGCTTCGTCCATAATTGCGACTTGATACTCGGGGAGCAGGCTGGCTCCTTCCCGTCGTAACGCTAAATCGGAGAAAAACAGGGCGTGATTGACGACCAGGATATCGGCATTCCAAATCCGCTTTCGAGCTTTGTAGTAGTGGCAGTCATCATAAGTCGGGCAACGTCGTCCCAGACAGTTTCCATGGTCACTTCGCACTTCATCCCAAACGGTTGCCAGCGGAGAAAACCCCAAGTCAGAACGGGATCCATCGTCGGTATGCTGTGACCATTGATGGATCTGTTGAAGCTGTTGCATCTCCTCTGTTTCGAACAGCGACGTACTTCGTTCGTAGGCGCCCTTGAGACGTCGCAAACTGACGTAATTCCCTCGCCCTTTGACTAAAACCGCTGAGAATTCCACCGGCAAAATCGCGTTTAAAAACGGGATATCTCGCTGAAACAGTTGCTCTTGCAAGCTGATCGTATGTGTACTGATAACGATACGGCAGCGTGGTTCATCTTTCTTTCGCTGTGTGGCTGCGAGAATACTCGGCACCAGGTAAGCGAAACTTTTTCCGACACCCGTACCCGCCTCGGCGACAAGATGCTCCCCGTTCTGAATCGCATTCGCGACAGCAGATGACATTTCCAGTTGCTCCTGTCGAAGTTCGTACCCCGGCAGTCGCCTTGAAATGTACCCATCGTCAGCGAGCACATCATTCACAGAGAGTGTCATTGAGCAGCCCTGTGTACCCCAATCAGGCAGGTATCATCACGTGCATTCATGCCATCTGCAAAAGCTTCCGATGCGTTGACGACACCATCAATGACAAGTTGAATCTCTTCGGGCAACGTCTTGAAAAGTTCTTCAAGTCGCTTGGTTCCAAAGATTTCCTTTTTCTTGTTCATTGCCTCGGTCACCCCATCGGTGAAGGCGATTAAAGTTTCGCCCACGGCAATTGAACGAGTGGAGGATGTATATTTTAAATCTGGAACGATCCCCAAAGGCAAGTTGGAATCGTCTTTGCCCACCGCTTTGACTGACCCATCGGCACTCCGCACCAGTGGAGTCAAATGCCCTGCGTTGACGATTTCCATTGTGTGAGTTTCTGGATTGATCACCATGATTAAAAAGGTGATAAATCGATGCCCCAGCCCGCTCGAAGAAATCTCTTCATTCAATCCAGAGACGGCATCGGCAACAGTCGGGCAGGTCAGCAATTGAAAGCGTGTCGAAGAATAGAGCCGAGCCATCAACAACGCTGCGGGAATACCTTTCCCGGCGACATCGCCAATTGCCATCGCAAGCCTCCCGTCAGGGAGCTTGATGTAGTCGAAGTAATCACCCCCCACACTCAACGCTGCTTCATAGAAATCGCTGAACGTGTAACCGTCGACTTTCGGCCGTGACTTGGGGAGAAACCCAAGTTGGACCTGTGTGGCGAATTCCATATCACGTTCAATTTCGCGACGAACGAGATCTTCTTCGTGCAGTCTGGCGTTGGCAACAGCCAGAGATGCTTGTGATGCCAAACTGACAAGCAAGTCCAAATCCTCTTCGGAGAACGCCTGCTGCTCGTCGCGAGTGACGATTTGGATGACGCCAATTCCCTCATCTTCAGGCGTGACCATGGGAACGCACATGATCGAACGAATCTGCATGCGAGAAAGTGCGGTACTCTTTTTGAACCGCGAATCATCCGAGACATTCTTGCTGAGAATCGCTTCACGAGTTTGCATCGCATGGCGAACGACTGTCATGCTAACCGCAACATTATCGACAGTTTGCTGCCCGCGAGCACGGCTTGCTTTGACCTTGAGTTTGCTCAACTCATTGTCCCGCAGCAATACGAATCCCTGCTCAGCCTGTGGGAAAATATTAAACAGCGTCGAGAGCATCTTCGGAAGAACTTTTTCGACCTTGAGTTCGCGTCCGATCGCCTGGGTGATTTCTAAAATTGCACGGAGCTTGACGCTCGGGTCAACCAGAGATTCTTCGTTATTGAACGAAGCCACTTTGCGAATAGAGGTCGAACTGTCGAAGCTTTCTTCGGCCTCCACTTCTTGAGGGAGGTACATCCGACTCTCTTCGACGGAACTGGAAAGGTTCAAAATTTCGGAATTGCTCACCTCTAATGTTTTACCGACTCCATCAGCTCCAACCCGATTTGTGGCAGTGATGAGTGCAGAAGGAGTAAAAGCAAACGTGAGAACAACGTCGCACAAGCGGAGTTGGTCTCCTTCCTGCAGTTCGTGTCGGCCAGAGATGACTTGCTCGTTAACGTAGGTCCCGTTACGACTTCGCAAGTCTTCGAGGTAATACGTTCCATGGCTTACAAGAATTTGAGCATGCCGACGGCTCACAACTCCGGATTGCAGAACAATCTCACAATTGGGATGCCGCCCCAGTACGATTTGCTCGCCTTCGAGCACGTACTGTGTTTTCTCTTTTCCGTCACTGATGAGCTGTAAGACAGCCAAGAGGTCTCCTTAAAATTGACTCGCCAATTTCACATCATAGCAATTTGATGCAGGTTTTAGAGGAAATTCATGATTGGTCTGCAGTCATATCGCTGTATCTTGAGTGCTCGATTACCTCACCCAGTGACTCACCGGGGGCTAAATTGACACTGAAGACCAATTCGAAAGCTGCTCTAGGTGTTCAAAAGTAAAGTTTACAGAGACAAATCCTCTGCGGTCAAACCCCCTGCGGTTCAATCCGGGATTCCTTCTCCATTGAGGACAAACTCCAGACTGCTATGATCTGGCAGGCAGATCAAAACTCTCGAAATGAAGTAGAAAAATGGACCCTTTTCAGTATCAAAACGGCGAACTCTTTTGTGAACAAGTTTCAGTTTCTGCCTTGAGTCAGGAATTTGGAACCCCATTGTGGATTTATTCTAAATCTAAATTGGTCAATGAATACCGTCAAATCCAAGAAGCCTTCGCAGCAGTTGACCCCGTAATCTGCTATTCCGTCAAGGCGAATTCCAATCTCAGCATCCTCAAACTTCTCAACGAAGAAGGTTGCAGCTTCGACGTCGTGAGTGGTGGCGAACTCTTTCGTGTCCGAGAAGCTGGAGCAGATACAACCAAGGTTGCCTTTGCGGGTGTCGGGAAGACGGATGAAGAAATCCGCTTCGCTCTCGAAAACGACATTCTCATGTTTAACGTAGAGAGTGAACCCGAGCTCGATGCGATCTCAAGAATCGCTGCCGAGATGGGAAAAGTGGCCCCTGTCGCATTGCGGCTCAACCCGGATGTCGATGGGAAGACGCACGCGAAAACCACGACTGGCAAGAAGGGCAACAAGTTCGGGATGGACTTCGAACGACATAACGAACTCGCAGACAAGGTCCTTGCCGACCCTCATCTGGAGTTGCGCGGAATTCATATGCACATCGGTTCGCCGATTAACACGACAGACCCATACCGGCAGTCAGCTGAGAAAGCCCTCAATATCGTTCGCGAGCTCCGAAAGAAGGGGCATCAAACAAACTGGATTAACCTGGGAGGCGGATTCGGTTTGAATTATCGAGGGGACGAAGCAGCGACCGCTCAGGAATACGCGGAAGTCATTGTTCCATTTGTTCAAGAAGCAGAATGTCGTCTGGCATTAGAACCGGGACGCTCCATCGCTGGGAACGCGGGAATCCTCGTTAGCGAAGTGGTCTTCGTGAAGCACGAAGGGGGCAAAAGATTTGTGATTCAGGATGCTGCGATGAACGACCTCGTTCGTCCGGCGATGTACGATTCCTTCCATAAAATCTGGCCAGTCAAACCCTCCGTCGACCCTCCAGAAGATTTCGAAGCAGAACTCGAAGGCTGCCCACCTGCCGATATTGTTGGTCCGGTTTGCGAGTCGTGCGATTATTTGGCAAAATCTCGACCGTTCCCAGAAGTCCAGCGTGGTGACTTGCTTGCGACGTTCAGTGCCGGAGCTTACGGGACCGTGATGAGCAGTAACTATAATTCACGTCGCCGCGGGACTGAAGTTCTGGTCGACGGAAGCGAATACAAAGTTATTCGCCGAAAAGAAACCTATGAAGATTTGATCGCACACGAACGAGTCTGATCAAAGCAATTTCGCCATTTGCCTCACACTTCGAAGTGTGAGGCAAAGCGGCAATATCAAGAACTACACGTTTTCCCAGGAGCGGGCTTTCGCGCTTGCGAGAACGGCATCGCAAACTTTTTGCGTTTCGAGTGCATCGCGGAACGTCGGTCCGCAAGGTTTTCCTTCATCGAGACTCTTCATGAAGTCTGCGACATGATGCACGAACGAGTGTTCGTAACCGATCTGCAAACCGGGAACCCACCACTTGTCCATGTAGGGATGTTCGCCTCCATGGTCAGTCACATGCACACTCTTCCAGCCACGGAGTGCTCCTTCGTCTTTGTGATCAAAGACTTCCAGACGGTGCAGATCTTCAAGATCCCAGCGAAGCGACATCTCCGAGCCGTTGATTTCAAGCGTGTACAACGCCTTGTGTCCCCGAGCGTATCGGGTCGATTCGAACAGCCCTAATGACCCATTCGAGAAGTGGCACATGAAGGCACAGGCATCGTCGATGGTCACTTTGGTTTTCTCACCAGTTGCCTGATGCACTCGCTCTTTGATGAATGTTTCTGTCATCGCGGAAACATCGCTGACGGTTCCGTTTAACCAGATCGCTGTATCAATACAATGAGCGAGCAAATCGCCTGTCACTCCGGAACCAGCTGCTTCAGCATCGAGGCGCCAAAGTGCTTCCCCTCCCTGTGGAAGATCTTCAGAGATTGTCCAATCCTGCAGGAAGTTTGCCCGGTAGTGGAAGACCCGCCCCAAGGCACCTGACTCGATGATCTGCTTCGCCAGGGTGACAGCGGGAACACGGCGGTAGTTGTACCATACGGTATGAGCGACTCCTGCCTTCTCAACCGCTTTGCACATTTCTTCACCCTCAGCGACGTTCATCGCGAGTGGCTTTTCGCAAAGGATCATTTTTCCAGCTTCGGCACAAGCAATGGCAATTTCTTTGTGCAGATTGTTCGGCACGCAAATATCGATGGCGTCGATGTCATCGCGAGCGATGAGCTTTCGCCAGTCTGTTTCGATGGACTCATACCCCCACTGGTCAGCGAAAGCCTGGATCTTTTCTTCGCTTCGAGCACAAGCTGCTTTTAAGACAGGTTGATGCCCCAATTCGGGAAAGAAGTCCGGGCAGCGTTTGTAGCCGTTCGTATGGGCACGTCCCATGAACCCGTAGCCAATCATTCCCACATTCACAGGTGTTGCCATCTCTTGTCTCCTTTTTGAAGCCTAATCCAAGATTGTGATGCCATCTTCCGACGACCGTTCGCTGAAATTTTCAGTCCGGACTCTAGCAAACCCGACACAGAATCCCAAGATTGCAGCCGTTTCACGTGAAACGTCACGGGTGAAATCCACCTTGCTGGAACCTCTTCACTGCACGTATCATTTCTAATGTGAACGGAACCTCACACAACCAAGACGCAGGTCAAGTATGGAACGTTTGAAATTACCCGAAGAATCGAGACAGTTGTTGGTACAGGCTGGTGTTCGGTTTGAAGCTTGGCTTGTAGGGAAGATCTCAGAGTCTGGAATACTTCTTGAATACATCACACCCACTGACTTCGAGCAAGTTTGTGCAAACTTGAAGGTCAGTGACTTGCAGGAATTCTTGAGAGAACTAAATGTCATGACCCAGAAGGATGTCGCTGACCTGAATGAGCCTGAGGAACGGCAAGCAGCGTAAAGATGGACGAACTTGACCAGAGGGCTCTAGCAGAATCGCGTACTGACATCGACAATGCTTTTCTGTCGCTGATCTCCGAGTTTCGGGCCAAAGGCTGGAGCGCACGGCAGTCAATTGAAAAAGCATGTTCCGAAATTCGAACAGCGCTTGTATCGCCCAGAGACTTTGAAGGCTCGTTACCAGAATTTGAGGAGGGTGGTTACCTTCCAGCGACTCTAAAGTGTTCAATTGAGTAGTTTCGAGAACGTTTTGGAGAGGGGACCCCGAGACGGAGCCACCTGATGAAGGAACTCCAAGAAGTATTTGATCACTGTCGATCTGCACAAACGAAGCGGGTCATTCTTGGTGGAAGCTTCATTACAAACAGAGACTCACCAAACGACGTTGACCTCACGGTTCTGGTTGATCAGGACTTCCACATCAACCAGTCCATCGAAAATCGGATCCTGATTGAAGACTACTCTTTCTCGAATGATTGGAAAGCAAAGGGAGTCCACCTGTTCCTGGTGGATAACTTGAAAAGTTTCTGGCGAGCATTTCACGATTACTCCCGCCCTAAAGAGATTGGATTTTACGCTCCAGGTGTTGAATACACAGGAGTTGTCGAGGTGGTGCTATGATTAATTCAGATGCTGAGTACGATGCGATCCTCGAGCAAATCCACGATGAAGTGAAGCGATTGACTGAGCTTACAGAATCTAAGAGCCCTAATGGCTTCGACATCATCAACTCGCACAAAAAACTCTCCTTGCTTCATGACGATGCGTTCCAGTACCAGTGTGCCCGTCTCTTCGACGCCAACGTTGCAAAAGATGATGAGGCTGAAGCGAAGCGAAAATAACGCTGGTCTCTTCCGGAACTTTACGTTCTGTTTTGTCTCGTGAAGAGTGGTCTACGAAGTCATGAGGCGAACATCACAGGTACGACCTGTGTTGGAAATGCTCTGGGAACAATTCCCATGCTGGTGTTTTCGTGCGGCTTCATGATGCAGCCAGGATGCTGGTGAGCCACGTTCGACAGGGCTCGCTGTCGAGCAAGTTGCTTTAGTCGATCCCGAGCAGGGAGTTGAGCTGCATCGATCCTCGACCGAAACTTCCGAACTTTGGTTCGAGAGAAAGAGCGACACCAACGTTGTCTTTACTGCGATCGTACCCGAGACCGAAGTGGAGCAGAAAGTTCTCACTGATGCGGGTGACCGTTAGCGATTGACCCCGGTCAATCCCTTCGGCGATATCATACGAAGCTCCAAAAGTTGCGACATAGAGATTCGGGCTCATGACGTAAGAAAGACTACTTGTGAGAAGTTGGCTTTCGACTGGGCCAGCTTCCAGATTTCGGTATCCGAAGTAAATGCTTCCTCGCTCAGAACGCTGGCTGAGGAGTCCGACATTCCAAACTCGCTGACCCATGTCAAAGAAGTCAAACGCTCCACTTGCCAGAACAGATGTCCGGGGACCAACGTGCCAGGCGTAGCGGCTGGTCAGTAATCCGAAGTCTTCCCCAAAGTTATCTTCTTCGGCATCGGGGAAATAAGTCAGCCCCAGGTCCAGTTCCATCCAGTCTACAATCCGTGGGTTCTCTGGTGGACCAACTTTAGTTTGCCAGCGATGATGCATTCCTAATCGCAATGCATGCTGATCGTCGACGAGTTCATTATAGGGGGCAGTGACAGATCGTCCTGCACCTGATCGAACGGCATACAATCGGGGATCATAGACATCTGGTAAGACTCCCCCGAATTCGAGTACCTGGAAGCGAGACCGGAATCTCTCTTGGGCGTTTTCATCGAACGTATTGTATTGTGGAATTCGATCAAGGTCTTCCGACGCTTCTGCGAAGTAGTAGTCGAGATCATACGTCACTTTGTGTGCGAGACCGTTCAGCCCGAGGATTGAGCTTTGCACGTGTGGCATGTACTTGGCAAACTGAATGCTTGCTCGAACTCCGGCACTTCCATACCAGCGCGTCAGGTCTTGACCGGTGAGATCCTCTTGCCAGTGGGCCACTTCGCCTAACGCATATGGGACAACTTTCACAGGTCCAGCATTGAAGGGCAGGGTTAATTCATGACGTGAATGGGCGACGAGTCCTTCGGAATCTGCGAAGTAGTCCAGAGGAACGAATGGGTCAGCAGCAGGATCTGGGGGTGGAGATGCCTGGTGTAATCTTCCATATCCAATTGCGGAGTGCATGCTCCAGTTGATCGGAGAATTGAAAATCGGTTGTCCGAGAAGAGTAATGTCTGCCCTCGGTAGCCAGTCGGTCTGATTCGCAAAGTCATTTGACCGAATCGCTCCGGTGATGCTCGTCGTGAGATTGTCGTATTGATGTTCCAGAGAAATCTTGTTCTCCAGGTCTTTGTCTCGATCCCACTCTTCTTCGTACCATTGCTCCTGGAAGTTTCTGTCGTTGTTGAAGACGTGCCCCACCTCAGCGAAGATCGAAGTGAACGGGGTCAGTTCCGTTTCGTTTCTCCACAGAATACGGCCTCGGTTTTCATTTGGAGGTGCGAGGCTTCTACGCCCCAGCCCCAGGTTGTCGACTCCACCATCATTGATGTAATAGAAGTGACTCATCCCGGAGTGATGCGCGGGTGCACCAAACAATGTTGCATACGAATCGTACTCTGATTGAAGCCCGGCTGCTGGTCCTCGCTCTGAAAAGTAATCGACCTCCAGGTTGAGATCGGTCCCCTCAGGTAACTCCAGACCGAGAAGTCCTTCAAGGTTCCACGCAGTTTCGAGTTCGGCTCCAAACACACCGGAGTATCCGAAATTGAGTTCGGTGATCGGGATACGCGGATCTTCAGCTGGTCCAGTCAAATATGGAGAATTGAAGACTGGCACATTTTCAATGAAGAGTCGATTGTTGTGGCTGGTGATCCAGAGCGTGCTGGGATCAGGCAGACCCGTTGCCGGGTCGATAGCATTCGGAAAGATCGAAGGTCGTTCTTCGAGGAAGATGTCGCTCGACTCGATACGGTACTTCGGTTGTCCGAACTCGCTTGTCGTAAAGTATGCATTCCGAGCATGGAAATTCATTGCGGAAAATTGGCGAACTTCCGCTGCTCGCAAACGGATTGACCCATCGTATTCTGGGACTTGCGTACGGATTTCCGCATCGACTAGCAGACCACGTCGCTGGCTGATGTCGTAAAACGCACGGGAAGCTTTGATTTTACTCGCCCCCTGGCGAACAACAATATCTCCTTCCAGGAAGACTTCGAACGGGGTGTTCTCGTCAATCTCAAAGCCTTCAAGGTCGCCAATTCGATCGGCGTCAGTCCAGACCACAGCCCGGTCTGCGCTCAAGTCGATGCGTGTCAAAAACGTTTGACCGTTGATCGTCAACGGAACATTGTCAATGACAATATTGACTCCGCCCGTGACTGTGATCACATATTCTGGCTGAACCGAACTCTCAATGAAGTCCGCTTTCGCCTGGAAACGTTCACCAAGGAATCGTGGGCCAATTGTAACTCGACGGCGATATGGTGAGCCAAGCATTGGCAATGCAGGCCCCGACTGAGCTTGAGCCAGGGTTGTGTTCTGCACTTGTTGAATTGATCCAGTCGATTTTTTGCGATGCTCAACCGCTCTCAGATAAACCGGATCATTTTTCGCTCCCGGAACAGTAACCGGATTTGGACCGGAATAAGCAATCGAGACATCCGTTTCGAGTTCAAGAAAGAACGAAGGTCGTGTTTCTCGATGCCCATGTTCCTGCATGACAGGTGAGACTTCGGGAGTGTGATCGAGATAAGCAATGATCCGCCCCCCTTTTCCCGAGGCGTTTGGAATCTGCCAAATGACTGCTTGTGGAGATGACCAGGTTTGCGTCCCTTTTGTAATTTGACAGGGACCACGTAGAAGCAGAATTTTTTCTTTGTCACTGGGAATCTGGCTCGCGATTGAAACATGAATTTCAATCGGCTCCAGTAATGGGTTCGATGTTCCAATCTGCTGAACCTCTGAATTCATAGAGGGTTGCGAACCAAGAGAGTGTCCAGCCGGTGATGTCTGGGCAGACAACGATCCCGAGATGCTTAGCCAGCAGCAAAGCATCACCAATACGCATCCAGCGGAATGCGGTCGGGTGGGGGACACTCGGAATCCGTTCGCGAGTTGAGGTCAGGATGGGGAAATGGACACGACGAATCGTCGTAACTGGAGGGATTCAAAAAAGATACGGAAACCAAAGGGGTCGCCGAGTCGATTCTGAATCATGAAGACAGGCGCGGAGTATACGGCGGTTTCGAAAATTGAGTCAATAAGTCTCTGTGGCGGTCCAGGTTTCTGGCTGAAAGAGATCTTGACATGCGATTTAAACAGATGACGGAACCAATAATCTTTCAGATCAGACTGATTGAGGGGGCGAATTGTCGATATTCCTCTCCCGCTTGGAGCGAAAATCTGTAGGATACACCGCACCAATGAAGATTCTGGCTGAAGCAAAGTCTCTGCAAATCGAGTGCTGAGGCATAGAGGTCGAACTGAACCTGACGAAGTTCTCGTTGTTCCAGTTAATCACAGCGCTTTCAGAAAGAGTGTGAGCGGATTCGAAATACCCCTTGCACGACTCCTGATGCGACTTTGATTCACTGGAAGTTTGAGATCGATTCAGCAGGTTTGGCGAGAGCGAAGGAGTTTCTTGCCGGAGACTTTTATGGTGAAGAATTTTCTCGGTGTTTGAGAAACCAAGTTTGAGAAGCCAAGTTCAGGTTTGCGGACAAGTTCTCAAGGACTCTAAAGCAAATCCAGTATTGGTCTTTGTGTTATGCCTCGTGGCGGGCAGTCTGTGAAGTGATTCAAGTGATCTTCATAGGCGCGACAAACATTGAAAGTGCTCTGAAGAGCAGTCGATCCTGACTTACGTGTGATTAAGGACAGATCACAGAAAGAGCATCGCTGGAGCTGAATGACATGGACTTCATGACTGAAACGTTAAAGAGTGCGACCATGAGGAGATTGCCCAACGTGCTTCAATCAAGCCTGAAGACAATTTTTGTGTGCAGCTTGTTTCTGAACAGCCCTGCTTTCGGGCAGGAGCAATCCAAAGAACACCCACTCGCACCAGCGCTTAAGATGGCGAACGAATCTCTCGCCGTTCTGAATCGTGTCCAGGATTACGAGTGTCAATTCACTCGGCGTGAGTTCGTCAACAATAAACTTGTGACTCAACAGACAGTCTTTCGGTTGCGGCATCAGCCGTTTAGCGTGTACTTGAAATTCATTGATCCCGCTCCCGGACGCGAAGTGTTATATGTCGCTGGGCAGAATCAGGGAAAGCTGCTCGCTCATGAAGCAAGTGGGCTTTCGTCACTGGTTGGGACAGTTTCACTTGCGGTGAATAGCCCCAAAGTGATGGCAGAAACACGGCATCCCATTACTCAAGCGGGGATGAAGAACCTCATCCAACTCGTCATTGCTCAATGGGAACTCGAGTCCAAATATGGTGAGGTTGACGTCAAATTTTACCCGAACGCGAAGATTGGCGGGGCAGATTGCGAGGTGGTGGAAGTGTCACACCCGCGTCCCAGAAAACAGTTTCCGTATCATCTCACTCGTGTATTCTTTGAGAAAACAACACGCTTGCCGGTTCGTGTAGAGAACTATGGATTCCCGGCGGCCCCGGGACAAAAAGCCCCGTTGCTCGAGGAATACACTTACACAAGTATTAAAGTGAACAACGGCTTCAAGGACATCGACTTCGACAGGAATAACCCCAAGTACTCGTTTTGACTGCGAGTCGGAGTAAACGTCTGGTCATCCATTTCTGAAGAATTCTCTTCCAGGATGAGCTTGAAGGTGGCGTCAAGTTTGGACTCGATTGGTTCCATCTGTTCAGACAGATTCGTGAACCAGTCGTGCGACTTTTTCGGTTGAACGGAAGCGTCGTTGAATCCGACAGCCATTGTGTCCGTCAGCTTGTTTGCAGCTCCCTGAACCCAACTGCCATAAGTCTTGCCAAGTTCACGGAGTTCAGCTTCGGCCTGCATTTCACTCTTTTCGACGTCCGTCTCGTTCCCGCTTGAAGCCATCGAGGTTTCCTTCACTGGGGGATTTTGAGCAATTTGCCGAGTTGTTCTCGGGACACTTCCAATCACCAGAAGAAGACACAACGACAAAACTGCGAGAACAGTCGTCAGGGAAATAAGAGAAGTTGTTCTGGACTCGGCTCTTTGCGAGTGGCTCAATGGCTCGGTTTGTGAACGAGTCTGAGGCGGAATTGTCGCGATCACCATGACAGGTTTCATGGCAGGTTTGACGTCACCGACAACGGCATCAACAAAATCGATTTGCGGCAGAACTGCTTTCCAGTCTTCGATGGCTGCGTTTAAGAGTTGATACTCAGCAAAGTGAGTTTGGCACTCTGGCGAGTCGCAAGAGTGGAAATGGTCGACAAGTTCCGGGGTCAAGTCGTCACGTTCCTCGACCCGCTGGTCGAGTCGTTGTCGAAATGTTTCGCAAGTTGTCATCTCTTTCTTCCAACAAATTTCATCGTCATATTCTAACGAGCTTTGAAAATCACCCTGTGAACTTCGTTTGCCGCTCCATTGCTGCTCAGTAACAATCACCTCCGCTGACGAGTGGTTCTCGCTCATTCGGTGGTCGTGGTCAGTTACCGTGGTCAATTAATGTGAATTTGGTTCAATTCCGCGTTTCATTAAATGCTCTGCGAGGAGCTTTCGACTTCTGTGTAACCACGTTTTAATTGTCCCTTCCTTGATTTCCAAAACCGCTGAAATTTCCTGAATGCTGAGTTCCTGCTGATAAAACATGACGAAGCATTCTCGGTGTTCGTCTTTCAGAACATCCAGCGCCTGATTCAATTCTTCAGCTAATCCCAGTTGTGGAAACTCAGATTCTGCTCCGAAATCGTTCGATTCACCGACTGTCTTTGGGAGCCTGGCTCGCTTGCCAAGTGCTGTTCGACATCGATTTGCGGCAATTTTCAAGACCCAAGGCCGGAGTGGTTGTGTTGAATCCCAGCTCTTCAGGTATTTCACAGCACGCGCAAGTGATTCCTGGGCAGTATCTTCCGCATCCTGACGGTGCCCTAACATTCTGAAACAGAGGCCAAAAACCTGTTGCTGAAAAACTTCAACAAATTCGCGCAGCGCGTTCTGATCCCCAGCGAGGCAGCGTTGAGCGAGATCCACAGGTTCCTCCGACACTCGTATTCCCTTAACAGCAGTTTATACCTGTTCAGTTCGCAACAAGTTTCAGAATATTAAAAAACGAAAATTTCTCAGCGAGAACAAATTTTGACAACATGGTCAAAATTTCAGTGACCGGCAACGAATTCGTCAGTCGTCGCTGAGTTTGCTCGATCGTCTCCCAAAATGATACTCAAGAAAGTTCCTGATGAAGACAAATTCGCCGTTCGCAAAATGTCAATTGAGTCATGAATTGCATAGCGTCTCTGGGGCGGCAAGTGGAATCTTTCTGGGCACAAAAACTGGGAAGTGTCGTTAAGGAGCTTCGATGATGATTTCCGCTCCGGAGGCAAGAGAGGCTGGAACCTTTCCATTTTGCTCTTTCATCACAGCATGAAATTCCTCGGGAGAGTTGATCATTTGGCCGGCAACACTCTGGATGAACTGCCCAACTTGCAGGCCGGCCTGGGCTGCGAGTGAGTCTGGTTCGACGTGCGAAACGACGACACCATTGGGAAATTCTGACAGAAAACGGTCCCGCAAATAGCGTCTTCGACCGGTCGGGTAATCGACTTCGAGACCTCTCCAAGCTGGAAATTTCCGCTGCGTCGCGACAAGTTTTGAGTCGTCATAGATCGGCCACTTTCCGAGTCTGACCGAAATTCGTTTCTCACCTTCGTTAAGTCGGTAGAGCACAACCTCTGCCGACTCTCCCGGTGGCACCAATCCGATCTCGCGCACGAGATCTGAGTTCGTTCCGATGGGAGTGCCGTTGACCTGGAGAATGAAATCTTCACGTTGAATTCCAGACTTTTCAGCTGGGGAATTTCTGGCAACTCGGGAAACAATGACAGCGGTCTCGGCCTCATGGTTGAGGTCGAGACCTTGAAGTTCTTCGGGCCGTGAGGTTTCCGGACTGATACCCAGAAAACCGTAATTCACCTCGTATCCCTGCTTCAACTCATTCACAATTCTGACGATTCCGGGCGTCATCGGAATGGCGTAAGAAGTCGTCACCCGTTGGTCATCAGGCGTTGCAATAGATGTGACAAGCCCGGAAAATTCGCCATCCAGATTCAGCAAGAGAGTCCCGCTCGAAGTTTGTGGATCAAGATGGGAGACTTCGAGCAACGTTCCCAAATCATGCAGAGTCCGTTCTACTACCGGAGTTGAGTTGTCTTGAGATTGTCTACGGCTGAGGTTTGAAATCAGCCCCAGTTGAATACTCGATGATCTATCCTTTGCAATGGACCAGGGAGTCCCGATTGCGGATAAGAAAGTTCCTTTTCGCGGATTGAACTTCTTGGGAAATCGAACAGCGACGATCTCGCCCGAACTTTTTTCAAGGCGGGGGAATTCAACTTGAAGCACTGCGAGATCGCTTCGCGGGTCTGAAGCAATGACCCTTGCGAGAGCTGTCTCCTGAGTCCCCGCTCGAACATAGATTTTCGATGCAGGGCTTCCTTCTGGCGTCGGCAAAAAACGATCCAGTAGATGTGCCGTGGTGAGTATCTTGATCGAAGACCCTTGAACATCGACGACAACTCCTCCACCAACACTCGCGGGTAATTGACCACTTTCGGGATTCAGTAGGTTTTCAAAAACCGTTCCGGGATCAGTTTGCTGAAGCTCGGTTTGCGAGACTGCAATCGCCACAAACGACTTTTGCCCCAACTCAGCATTGGCCTGCATTGAGAATTCAAGTTGCTGAAGTTGGCGAGCCCAAGGATTTTCCTGAGCTTCAGTTCGAGCCGAGTTAGCAAAGGCGAACGCCATGATCACAAGAATCGTTTTCGAACCGAGCGATCGGTGAAACCAGCTTAAAGCCCGGAATATTTGCATTGTCATCATTGAATCGCTGTCATTTTTCTTGACTATTTTGCATCACTGGTCATAGATGCGTTACATTATCATCCCTCGTGCGGCGTAAAGACCGCAACTGAAAGAAGAGCCTCTGTCAGGTCGCTGGTCAAGGGATTGGAGTCGACGGGCAAGGTAAGAGCAATGAAACTTGTGCGACATTTTCAGATGCCGAAATCCATTCGAATCATACTAGCGACTTATTCAGTCAGATTTTAATTCTTCAGATGGCTTACACTTTTGTGAGACAGCTGGCTTCTCGACAGTTCATCAATTTCATAAACCAACGAGCAAATCAAGCAGGAGCGATCTTTGAAAACGCCACAATCGACTCGCCGCGATTTTTTGAAAACCGGAACTCTGGCAGCTGCAGCCGGAGCGACAATGCCATACTGGTTTTCGACGAAAATGACTTTAGCAGAAGCTGCCGCAAAAAGTCCGAACGAACGAATGACGGTCGGCTCAATCGGTACGGGAAGCCGTTGGAATGCAGTCGGACCAGCTGCGTATGTCTTTGCTGATTGTCTCGCAGTTGCTGATGTCGATGCGAATCATGCTCAAGCAGGAAGGAAGAAAGTTCAGGCCATTCACGAGAAGGCAGGGCGTCCGACCGAGGTCGATGTCTACGAAGATTATCAAAAAATCCTCGAACGAGATGACATTGATCTTGTCACTATTGTGACGCCGGATCACTGGCATTCAAAAATCGCCATCGAAGCAATGCAAGCTGGAAAGGATGTCTACTGCGAGAAACCACTGACGTTGACGATCCACGAAGGAAAACAAATTATCAAGGTTCTCAACGAGACCAAGCGAGTTTTCC
The DNA here is from genome assembly GCF_048270125.1 of Thalassoglobus sp. NCBI lineage: Bacteria > Pseudomonadati > Planctomycetota > Planctomycetia > Planctomycetales > Planctomycetaceae > Thalassoglobus > Thalassoglobus sp. Next base: position 523,238 of record NZ_JBLWTN010000002.1, read on the forward strand.
AGGTTGGGACTCAACAGCGAACCGAAATGGGTCAGAGATTCCTGCAAGCAATTGCCATGATTCGTGACGGACGCATTGGGGACGTCAAGAAAGTGACCTGCAATATCGGTGGGTCGACCGGAAGTGGACCGATTCCAGTTGCGGATGCCCCTGAAGGATTGAACTGGGAAAAATGGCTGGGACAGACTCCCTTGGTCGACTTCCGTTTTAAAGATGATGGTCGCTGGGGGAAAACTCGTTGCCACTATGAATTCCGCTGGTGGTACGAATACTCGGGCGGCAAAATGACAGATTGGGGCGCACATCATGTTGATATCGCACAGTGGGCGATTGACCAGCAAGCTCCAGATCAAGGTCCGACCCTGATTGAACCGATCAGCCACAAACACCCGGTTCCGTTTAAAAACGGGATGCCGGAACTCGACGACCGCTACAACGCTGCAACCGAATTCGATGTCAAAGTTATGTTCGGAAACGGTGTCGAAATGCACATTGTCAATGAATCAAAAGATGGAAACGGGATTCTGTTCGAAGGCACGAAAGGGCGTTTTCATGTCTCTCGCAGCGCGATTAAAGGGAAGCCTTTCGAAGACCTCAAGGACAACCCACTTCCCGATGGTGCGATCGAAAAAGTCTATGGTGGCAAACCGACCAGCCACATGGAGAACTTCATCAATTGTGTGCAAACTCGCGAAAAACCGATCTCTGATGTCTGGACTCACCATAAAGCGATGAGTACTTGCCATCTGGCCAATATCGCTATTCGCCTGGACAAAACCCTCGAATGGGATGCCAGGAAAGAGGAAATTACAAACGACTCATCCGCACGCGCCATGCAAGAGCGTGAACAACGCAAGGGCTACGAGATCAATGTGAGTGTCTGAAAAACTCACTGATTTTGATGTTTCAGAGCCGAATCGGAGACCCGATTCGGCTCTTTTTTTGCGTTGAAGTCGCTGTTTCCCACACAAAAACTCGCGCTGCCATGTTTTTTACTCTGTGATAGAATTCCCGGATATCTCAATACGTCGTGGATGCAGGGACGCAGCGATGCACGTTTTTTTATCTGTAGGTGAACCGAGTGGCGATCAGCATGCCGCTGAGTTAATGCGAGAATTCTCTCGGCGAGTACCAGATGCTCGCTTTAGTGGCTTCGGTGGCCCCGAAATGCAGGCTGAAGGTTTTGATTGCCTGTATCAACTGACCGATTTGGCTGTGATGGGCATCGGGCAGGTTTTGCCCCTGCTTCGCAAGTTCTACGGGCTGGTCCAGGATGCCAAAGAATATCTGCGTCTCCAAAAGCCCGACGCAGTGGTCCTCGTCGATTTTCCGGGGTTCAACTGGTGGATTGCCAGAGCAGCTAAAGAAATTGGAATTCCCGTTTACTACTACTGTCCGCCGCAACTTTGGGCGTGGGCTCCCTGGCGGATTCGTAAAGTTCATCGCTTTGTTGACTGTATTCTTTCAGTCCTTCCGTTCGAAGCGGAGTGGTACAAAAAACATGGCGTGGACGTCGAGTACGTCGGTCACCCGTTCTTTGACGAAGTCGCAGAACATCCACTCGATACCACAACTCTCGCGAAGATGTCATCGGACGATTTGCAAACAATCGGGATTCTCCCGGGATCACGTAAGCAGGAAGTCCTCCGCAACTTCCCTGTCATGCTGGACGTGATGACTGCTCTCTATGAAAAACATCCGAACATCCAGTTTCAAGTTGCCTGCTACAAAAAATGGCACTTCGATCAGTGTTCTAAACTCCTGAATGAATATGATGCTCAACTACCAATCAACCTGCATCTCAACAAGACTGCGGAAGTGATCGAGGCAGCTGATTTTTGCCTGATCGTTTCAGGGTCTGTCAGCCTGGAACTTCTCGCCAGAAAGACGCCAGCGATCGTCATGTATCGAGGCACGTTAACAACATACTTACTCTGCAAAGCATTGCTGACTGTCGATTATATGTCGCTGCCGAATCTGATTGCGAATCGAGCGATCATGCCGGAGTATCCGCTCGTACGACAGCAAAGTAGACACATCGACCGGATGACCGCACAACTCGACGAATGGATTTCGCATCCGGAGTTAGTTGATGAGACTCGAAAACAACTGACCGTCATTGCGAAAGCAATTGTTGAAACAGGCGGCGTTCAACGAGCAGCTGAAGTTCTCGTGAATCGATTGAGCAAAACGGATTCGACCAATCAGTCAATGAAAAACCGCGCTGCTTAACGCATATCGAATCGGGTTCCCACGATGGCAAGAAAACAGATCGAGACACTCTACCAAGGCAAACATTTGCAACTGCAAAAGCGTGGTCATTGGGAATTTGCCGCGCGGACTCAAGGAACCGGAGTCGTCGCGATTGTCGCCGTCACGGCGGATCAGCAACTGGTTCTCACAGAACAGTTCCGACCACCAGTTCAAAAGAAAGTTGTTGACCTTCCCGCAGGCCTCGCGGGGGACATCGCCGGTGAAGAACAGGAGTCGTTCGAAACCGCTGCGCGTCGCGAACTGATTGAAGAAACAGGTTTTGCCCATGGGGCTTTCAAGTACATTTTCTCTGGACCTTCCTCAGCTGGAATGACCACAGAAATGATCGACTTTTACTTAGCCAGCGATGTCGAGCAAGTCGAAGAGGGGGGCGGCGACGAAACGGAAGAGATCAAAGTGCATGTCATCCCACTGAAGAAAATCGGAGCTTGGCTGAAACGCAAAGAAACTTCGAAAACCTGCGTCGACCCCAAAGTGTATGCCGCTCTCGGAATCCTCTCGCTTCACACATCGTAGTAAACCTGTGCCATAAACAGTCCCGATGCCGGCGCGGTTCCACCTGCGATCGTTCGGTCCTGAGCATGGAGAATTCTTTCAATATCGGCGGCAGTCCAGGTTCCGCGACCAACGTTCACGAGTGTTCCCATGATGGTTCTCACCATATTATAGAGGAAGCCATCAGCTTCAATTTCCAGACAAATGAAGTCGCCATCACCACTCTGCGACTGATTCTGTAATTCGCGCTTCGACTGGCTTCGCGTATGCTCTGGTGACCACAAATCCCATTTAGCGCTCCGGTGAACCGACAACTCTTTGATGGTCCTGATTGAAGTTGCCTTGTTTGGCCAGTGCGATTCAAAGCTGCGAAAGTCATGCTTCCCGACAAGACTTTGAGCGGCTTCATTCATTGCCTCGGCATCCAGCTTTTGACTGATTCTCCAGACGAATCGTCGCCAGAATGGATGGTCGACAACGCTGTTGTAAATGACGTATCGATACCGTTTCGATTTCGCGGCAAATGTTGCATGAAAATCTTCCGGGACTTCGTCCGATTCGAGTATGACGATGTCGTCAGGAAGTTTTGATTGGAGCGCGGGCCGCCATCGATTGGGGGGGATACTGAAGTCGCTGCGAAAACTTGCAACTTGTCCCAAAGCATGCACACCGGAATCGGTTCGACCAGCACAAAGCAGGCTCACAGACTGCCCCGTCAATTTTTGAATCGCACGTTCGACTTCACCTTGAATCGTCCGTTGATTTGGTTGAGTCTGCCAACCGGCGTAGTTGGTCCCCTCGTAGGCAATGCGTAGTCGGATAGTTTTCATCGGTGGAAGAATCATTTCATTATCGAATCGGGGGCACTTTTCTCGTCGGAATCTCTTGAAGTGTCCGGCAAAATATTTCCACTCGATGAGTTCGTCTCACTCTGTTCTCGGTTGCTGGAGTGCGATGCGTGAGCGACTTGCTGGACCTCATCAATATGTTCTGGGACCGAATGCAGGATCATAATCTTTTGCCAGATTTTTCCTCCCTGGCCGGTGGTGAGATTTTCCAGATCGTTGACCGCGGCGACTGCCTGAGAGTCGTGGAAATTTGCAACATACAAGGCTGCGACTTTTCCACACAGAGCGAGCATTTCCGAACAGTAATCGAGATAGCGATTCAACTGAAATCGATTCATCGTTCGCTTGGGTGATGATTTGGTGTCAAAGGAAGCATCTCGCCAAAGCATTCGCTCCGGGTCTTTTGTAAGCTGGTGCATATCGATGATGTGGACCAGAGAGCGAAGTTCATGAATCGCCTTTAAAGCACGTGAACGTTTGACGCGAACTTCGAGCGTGAACAGGAACAGAAGCGTTGCCCCCACCAGAACCAATGCGTTGAATGCAGCATCAACAACTTGAATAAACTCGGAAGCGGGGATCGGTTGGTTCGGGATTTTTACCAGATTAAACATAACCAGAACTCCGATGAGAATCGCTGCGATAACACATCCGGAGAGGATTCGAACACCCAGCATGGGCCGACCGATGGCGATTGACCGCTGACTTGCCTGTTCGGCGATTTTGAGCAGTTCTTCGCACACTGTGGTGAGTCCCGCATCAGGAAACCTCTCATTGATGCGGTTTCGCAACACGCGGACTGTTTCCACGATATCTTTGGGAGACAGCTGATGGTTTGGCAAAAAAATCTCCAATCCTGTTGTTAAACTCTCGCTTGTCCTCACGTTTTATCTAATAGTCCGCCCCCGGTCTGCCCATGGCTTGAGCAAAATTGGAACGAAGTCTTTATCAGAAATGCGGATAATGCATCCAACCGGTCCAGTGAATGATGTGAATTCGATTAGATTCGTAAACTTTTCATTGAACATGGCTTTGTGTGATCGATAACATGATATGAGTTGGTCTCACCCGTGTGTGACAATGCGCAATGAATGCCATCTTATCGATTCAACTAGTACAATCACATCACTCTCTTTTTAGAGAGTGTCTCTTCATCTTTCACTTTCAGGGGACGAACCTATGACGCGCTTGCCGCAGTCGGCCCGGTTTATTGCATCAATTGCACTGGTCTTGGGTTTACATGTCGTTGCGACTCAAGCTGTTGAAGCCGGTCGACCTCTCACTAAAACAAAATTCGACCCCAGCGCCAAACAGGTGGAACTCTTCGCCGGAATGGAAAGCGGAGAGATCAAAGCGAAGCCCATCGCAAAAGATGCTTTAAGCGGGAAACTCCTGCTGACAAATGAAACTGACGAGCCGATCTCGGTCAAAATGCCTCAAGGATTCATTGTTTCTCCCCTCGCTCAATTTGGTGGTGGCGGCGGTGGATACGGTGGCGGCGGACAGGGCGGCGGACAGGGCGGTGGTGGACAACAGCAGGGTGGTGGAGGAACTGGTGGACAACAAGGTGGACAACAAGGTGGTGGCGGTGGAGGATTCTTCTCAATTCCACCGAAAAAGACACTCAGCGTCCCTTACGTTTCAGTCTGCCTGGAGTACGGAAAAATTGATCCACATCCACGAAGCGAATACATCGTTCGTCCTTCAACAAAGTTCAGCGACGATCCAGTTCTGTTGACTTTGATCGACATGGTCGGAACTGGCAAGCTGAACCCAGTGGCTGCTCAGGCAGCTGCCTGGCATCTTTCGAGTGGAATGAGTTGGCAGGAACTGGCAGCCTTGAAGTATGACCGTGTCGGAACACCTGACACTCCTTATTTCTCTCATGCTCAATTGATGGCTGCTCAACAGGTTGTGGCCACAGCTCAGCATATTGCAAAAGAAGGGGGCTTGAACAAGGAAGAGCCAACTCTCGATCGAGTCAATCCACGCGAACGAGCGACTCGCTAGAGCCGATCCAATATTGGTCTCTACGTTCTGCCTCGTGGCGAGCAGTCGATGATGTCATGAAGGTGACTTGCACGGCACGACAGGCATTTCGCACGACAAGCACTACATAGTGTTCGAATTCATTGTGATCATGTTTTAAGGGAGGAGACAGAATCGAATCTGCTCCGTCCAGAAGTCATCACAAGAAATCTATACTGGGAAGAAGGCTTCGGCTTTCTTCCCTTTTTTTGTCAATGATTGATTTTGGAACAGGAGCAAGTGACAGGAAAATCTTTCAACTGTTGATATCAAGACTTGTCGCGGTCTTGATTCGGGGTCACAATCAGTCTGAGCGAATGGGACAACTTTGCTCGACACCACTCTCCTCAACATCCATTGAGACTTCTTGATTTCATGATGTGGCGAACGACTCTATTTTTGCTGTTAGCAACGATTCAACTCTACGGGTGCGGGGAATCGAAAAGCGTGCCTCCTGTTCCGAGCAAGAAAGTTGTCTCAATTCCGCCTCCGCCTGTTGCCCGCCCATCAGCTCCGAAACCAAAAGCAATTTCCTCAGCGCCAAAACAGTCAAAGTCGTCTACCTCAAAGAACGGTGAAGAAAGAACTTATACCTCAAACGATTTTGAACTTCAGAACATCGGTCCAACGCTCGAAGTCGTCCCCCCACAGAGTGCTCCACCGCAAAATCTTTTTGCTGTCGTCAGGCCCGTTTCCGATAGCTCAAGACTGACAGTCGAGCCTCCCGCCGACAAAGCGAGGCGAACTCAGCAGACCGAGAAATCGAACTTGAAGTTGCCGAGCGGATTTGTTCACGCTCCGGACGAATTGTTCAACGAGCGGGGATTCCCTCAGCGAATTGTTTGCACTGCTGACGGGGCCGAAATGGTGCTCATCGATGGGGGCGTCTTCACGCAGGGGAGCGATCAAGGTCCGCCGGAATCACAACCTGAACACCTCGCGTTTGTGTCCCCATTCTATATGGATGTCACGGAAGTGACTCTTGAGATGTTTCGAAAGTTTCAGAGACAAGCGGCTGAAGCGAAACCTGTCATTAAAATCATGAGGGCACCTTTGAATGAAAATTCTGGCGAGGGGCATGATCCAGTTTTAGGAGTTGCCTGGAAAGACGCAGCCAGCTACGCCACGATGTTTGGAAAATCGTTGCCAACAGAGGCTGAATGGGAACGTGCTGCTCGCGGTTCAAATGGAAATCGATATCCCTGGGGGAATGGTCGCCGTCCGCTGACTCAAACTTCCGCTGACGCGATTCTTGCAGTCGGTTCGCGGCCCACGGACCTCACACCGACGGGACTCTTCGATATGGCTGGGAATGCGAGAGAATGGACTCGGGACTGGTATGCGGACGATGCGTATCAAAAAGCGATCCCAAAAGATGGAAGCCCAGTTCGAAACTCAGAAGGTCCGCGCATGGCAGGGCGATCCGGAGAACGGGTCGTGCGTGGATCGCGGACTCACTGGAACCTGTGGGAACGTACGGGAGAGAATGTTCGTGGTGGGCAGGAGGACGTCAGCTTTCGGTGCATCCTGCGAATCACAGACGAAATGATCATCTCCACAGACCGTGCAGGTCAGCCAAATTCAACATCACCACCGAATCAATCCAACCGGCGACCAAACAACCCCGGATTTTAGAGCAGTTTGCTTTACGGTATGCCGGTGAAGAACGCAATGCTTGCAATGCCTGTGATCAAGAGTCGGCTGTTGTTTCGTCTTCTTCGTCTTGCTCCGAAGATTCAGCTTCTTCCCTGGCGATCTGCTCTCGCTTGGCTGTGGTGTCGAGATAGGCCTGGAGAATGATCTGGGCGGCGATCATATCAAGACGTTTTTTTCTTTGCTTGCGAGTAAGGTCTACACCGATGAGGTGATCCTCAGCAACGGCTGAGGTGTAGCGTTCGTCCCAAAACAGGATCGGGAGACCACCGGTGACTTCAGCGAGCCAATGGCCGTACTCGCGAGCGTGGCGGGCGCTTTCGCCTTCCTCGCCGTTCACGTGCATTGGCAATCCAACGACGAGTCCTTTTATGCGGTAATCTGCGACCAGTTCGGCGAAGTATCTTCCGTCCTGGTGTTCGCTTCTACGGTTGTAAATCTCCAGTGGGCTGGCGATGTTTTGTTCACGCGTTGAGATCGCCAATCCGACTCGGACAGTTCCGTAGTCGACTCCGAGAAGCTGACCTTCGCGAGGAAAATCTTCGTTGATGAGATCAGAGGACATTGTGGTGTCCTTGTTCTTTGAGGGCTTCAACCAGATCTCGAATTGCGTTTTCGTCGGTCCGGTCAGCGACGAGTGTCGCGTCCGGAGTGTGCACAACGATACAATTTTTGATTCCAAGCAAGCCAACAGTATGTCCATCTGAAGACCGGACGATATTGTCTTTCGAGTCAACGAGACAGGCTGTGCCGATGACGGTATTCCCATTTTCGTCAGTTGAATTTAAGCGAGACATCGCTTCCAGGCTGCCGACGTCATCCCAATCAAATGGTGCTTCGACAACGGCGATCTTCTTACTCTTTTCAAGTACCGCATAGTCAATCGAGATGGATGGCATCTTCGGGAAACATTCCGCCAGTGCGGAATCCCATGCGGGAGTGTTCATCGATTTTTGCAACTGTTTGAGTTGTGTGGAGATGCCTGGTTGATGCTTTTCGAGCTCATCAAGAATCGTTTGTGCTTTCCAGACGAAAATCCCACAGTTCCAGTAAAATGTTCCCTGTTGGAGATACTCTTCGGCGGTCGGTCGGTCAGGCTTTTCGCGGAAGGAAGCGACCTTATAGACTCCATTGGAGATCGATTTACAGCGTTCAATGTACCCGTATCCGGTTGCGGGTGATGTCGGTGGGACGCCAAACAAAACCAGCTGTTCCGGGTCTTTCCTGACCACATTCACCGCATTGAGAACTGCCTCCTGAAAGCTTTCAATCGAAGAAATGACATGATCTGCAGGCATCACGAGCATGATGGCTTCGGGATCTTCTTGAGCGAGTAAGAGAGCCGCCAGGCCGACACAGGGAGCGGTGTTTCGCCCGCACGGTTCAGGGATCAAGTGAGCCATTGGCAGTTCAGGAAGGTGATCAGCTGTCGTCTCGATCATCGATTCATTCGTGACCACCCAAAAGCGGTCCCCGAGGATCATTGGCTGGCAGCGATCAAATGCGGATTGAATGAGAGATCTCTCGCCAGCGAGAGTGAGAAACTGTTTCGGAAGTGCCTGACGACTGAGTGGCCAAAAGCGAGTCCCGCTTCCCCCCGCCATAATGACTGCATGAAGCATTTTCGAATTGATCCTGAACTGAGCTTTTCAACGAACAATGATGATGACACAAGAAAAGAAACTCGTACCGATCCAACCCGAGCGATGCGAGTGTAAGTGCCACTATAGCCAATCGAGTTCAGGCTCCCAACGTGCTGAGCAGTAAAAACGTGGTTCCTCGGTCTATTTCGTGAATCCAGTCATTCAGGCAGGAATTGATCACTGAGAGATTCGGGTATTTTCAATGCTTGTCATGCCCATGAAGCCATCTTTCGTGACTTCATAGACGCACTCTTCGAGACAGAGCATCTATTCCATTTTTGGATTTCCGCTGGAACAGACTGCTCGATCCGCTTTTCAGTCTGCTGAGTGAAAAAACGTCGATGAATGAAAAGAAAAAGCCCCCTGGACGTTTTGCATGTCGGGGGCCCGAGTTCTGGAAGATCGAAGCGTCTTGTGTTATTTGTGATAGCCTAAGGAGACCATGACGTCGTAGATTTCTTCGAATGTGATAAAACGGCGTCGATTGCGGACTTTGTAGTCGTCAATCGCCCGCGCCAGTTCATCAACTTCAGGACGATCAGACTTCCTTTGGTCGGAAAACTGGCGGCGTTCCGCTTTCGGTAGCGGTTCAGTCGGTTCTTGACGGCGGTCGACAAAATCGACAGATGTTGGATTTGTTTGCTGTGCAGGAAACTGCATGAATTCGCTCCAAAAGAATTGTTCTTCTGAAACTTTAGGTCCCCTGAGTGAGTTTGCGTGGAAAAGATCGCCGAAGAGAGGCAGATGAAGGATGACTCTGTGCGTTGTGTGAACTTTGACGGTTGATGTAGGCGCCCCTGGGGGCAATGATTTATTCGTATTACCGTTGTAACCCGATTGAGCGGAAAGATTGGACTCATGGCTGAGAAGACAACCATTCTAGGCGGCGGAGCGATGGCGACCGCATGTGCGATTCTCCTCGCAGAGGATTCAAATCGACAGGTGACGATCTGGGCGCGAAATGAAGCTTATGCCGCTGAAATACAGGAAACACGTGAAAACAAACGCCTGCTCCCGGGGATTTTCCTTCCGGATAGTGTTCAGGTGACATCAGATATTGAAGAGGCAGTCAGGGACGCCAATTTTTATGTTGCCTCGATTCCTTCGAAGCACCTGCGAGAGTCTCTGGGTGTGATAGGCGGTTCTCTCCGACCTGGAATTCCGGTTATCAGCGTCATTAAAGGGATGGAAGCGGAATCGTTTATGAGGCCCAGTCAAATCATCATAGATGTGATTGGTGATCGACCTGTGATCTCGCTGAGTGGTCCGTCTCATGCCGAAGAGATTGCAAAGCGACTGCCGGCGAGTGTTGTCGCTGCTTGCGAGGATCTGGAACTGGGGCAACAAGTCCAGAGGATGTTCACGACCGAGAGATTCCGTGTCTATACGAACAAAGACCTTGTCGGGACCGAACTCGCCGGAGCTCTGAAGAACATTATCGGGATCGCAGCCGGGATCTCTGATGGGTTGGGATACGGAGACAATGCCAAGTCCGCCATGATTACACGAGGGATTGTCGAGATCAGCCGCTTTGGAGTGGAGCTTGGAGCTGACCCGAACACATTTGCTGGCTTGGCGGGGATTGGAGATCTAATCACGACATGCGTGAGCCCTCACGGAAGAAACCGTGCTGTCGGTGAACGACTCGGGCAAGGGGAGACGCTCACGGAAATTCTGAACACCATGCAAGCAGTGGCTGAAGGAATCACCACCACCGCAGCGATTCATGGATTAGCGAAATCGAAAGGAATCGAGATGCCGATTGTGGATGAAGTTTATGAAGTTCTGTTTCATGAAAAATCTCCTCTGGAAGCGACCGACAGCTTGATGTGTCGGCCTCTTAAAGAGGAGTGATTTAAAAAACATGAATTCGAAGCGAGGAGGTGGATCTCTACTCGCCAGTTTCCCGTCCGAGGTATTCTCCGGTCTCAGCATTGATGCGGATACGGTCTCCTTCAGTGATGAAGGCTGGAACACCTACTTCGGCACCTGTTTCGACGGTGGCCGGTTTGGTGACGTTGGTTGCCGTATTCCCTTTGGCTGCCGGAACGGTGTAGGTCACTTCGAGAACGACATGCTTCGGTGGAGTGATGCTGATGAGCTGATCATTCCAGTAAAGAAGTCCGATCGGTTCTCCTTCCTTGATGTATTGCATTTGATCTTTGCAAACATCTGCGGCAAGTGTGACCTGCTCGAAACTTTCGTTGTCCATAAAGACATACGCCGAGCCGTCAAAGTAGGAGTACATTCCGTCTGCATTGCGGATGTCAGCCGCTTCCAGGCTGTCGCCACTTCGGTAAGTGATATCCAGCAATGAGGCTGTGAGCAGGTTTCGGAGCTTTGTTTTGTAGAGAGCCTGACCTTTTCCGGGTTTAACGAATTTGTAATCGATCATTTCGTAAGGAGAACCTTCGATGATCACTTTGATTCCCTTACGGAAGTCACCAGCATTGATCTGTGGCATTGGGGTTGTTCCAATCAATCGCTAATCTGACGGCAATCGTTTGCCGCTGGGGATGTCTGTTGTCTTGAATCTGCTGTATTGAAGTTGATCGATCCAACGATTTTTCAACTGCGGCGTCAACTTTTGTTAGGGAACTGCTCTCTTTGCAGATTCCTGACTCCATATCAATTGTGCATCTTTGCAGGAGAATAGCAAATGCCGGCGACACCGCAAATGTTGCCAGATCCATCGTCCCTGATTCCGGCCTCGGTAACAGACTTCGACGCGGATGCTTCTGGAACGACGCTTGCCGGTTCCAAGGCCTGGCAACAAGACTTGAAACATGCGATTCGGTCAGTTTCCGTCCTGTGCGAACGGTTGGGAATTGACCCTCAAGAGCTCAAATGCTCAGGTTCTCCAGCGTTTCCGGTGCTTGTCCCGGAAAGTTTCCTCAAACGAATGAAACATGGAGACCGTGACGATCCCTTGCTGAGACAGGTTCTTCCGGTCTCAGATGAAGAGGAGTTGGTCGCGGGTTTTCAAGCTGACCCGGTCGGCGACCTGCATGCTCGTACCGAGAACGGGCTTCTCCAAAAATATAATTCGCGTGGACTTTTGATCCTCAACGGAGCTTGTGCGGTCCATTGCCGCTACTGTTTTCGCCGTGAGTACCCCTATTCTGACGAACCAAAAAGCCTGGAAGATTGGGAACCCGCCTTCGCTGCGATTGAGTCAGATCGGTCGCTCGACGAAGTCATTCTCAGCGGAGGCGACCCGTTGATGACCGGAGACTCTCGACTTCAGCAGGTTCTGAATCGACTCGAACGTATCAAACACATCCAGCGCGTGCGGGTCCATTCTCGCTTACCGATCGTCCTTCCCAGCCGAGTCAACTCGTCATTGTTGAAGGTTCTGACGTCAACGCGGTTGCAACCTGTTTTCGTCGTTCATGCCAATCATCCATCTGAGCTGGTGGATGACTGTGCAGATTCGCTCCAAAAACTTGTTCGGTCAGGGATTCCGGTTTTAAATCAAGCTGTTCTTCTCAAAGGAGTGAATGATTCGTTCGCTGCACTTTCTGAGCTATGTTTGCGATGCGTGAATCTGGGAGTGATGCCGTACTACTTGCATCAACTCGATCGTGTCTCAGGAGCTGCTCATTTCGAGGTCCCGGTGGAAGTCGGTCTTAGGCTCATTGGTCAGCTACGTGAACATTTACCGGGCTATGCTGTTCCGAAGTATGTACAGGAAATTGCAGGAAAGCGGTCCAAGACCCCCCTCGTTGAGAAGTACACCTAACAGCTCTAATAAGACTTGTGCATGATCTTGAAACCTATCGATTTCAGGTTGATTCCAGAGGTGTTGTTAGCGTTTCTTAGAGTCCAGGACGGTTATTGTTGATCGTCAATCGCCATCGTCAACAGCTTGCAGTGTGTTAGCAAGCCCCTGATTCCCCAGGAATTATAGAGCCAAGGTTATGTTGAATCTCGAAGTCGTGCGGTCACAATTTCCTGCCTTTCAAAGAACGATCGAGGGTCAGCCGGTCGCTTTTTTTGACGGCCCGGCGGGAAGTCAGGTTCCTCAGAGTGTCGTCGATGCTGTTGCCGACGCCCTGATCAATACGAATGCAAATTGCGGTGCTGCGTTTGTCACAAGTCAATTGAGCGACGCTATGCTCGCCCAGACGAGAGAGTCCTGTGCCGACTTTCTCAACGCTCAGACGCCCGAAGAAATTGTATTCGGTCCGAACATGACAACTCTTACTCTGTCGCTCAGCCGGGCATTGAGTGAAACATGGTTTTACGGTGATGAAATCATCGTGAGTCGCCTCGATCACGATGCGAATGTGACACCCTGGGTTCAAGCTGCCGAGTCGGTCGGAGTGGTCGTGAAACAGATTGATTTCGATCTCGAAACCTGCACACTCGATATGGATCACTACAACTCATTGTTAACCAATCGAACTCGATTGGTTGCTGTGGGTGGTGCGTCCAATGCTACCGGGACTGTCAATCCGGTCCAAGAAATTGTGCGATTAGCCAAAACCGTCGGTGCGAGAACATTCGTCGATGCTGTGCATCTTGCTCCGCATCGTTTAGTCGATGTCCAAGAGATTGGCTCTGATTTTCTGGCATGTAGCGCCTACAAATTCTTTGGTCCGCACGTCGGAATTCTGTGGGGGAAGTCAACGCTTCTGAATGGTCTTACGCCTGATAAGCTGCGCCCGGCACCAAATTCGATTCCGGGGAAATGGATGACGGGGACTCAGAACCACGAAGGAATCGCCGGTGTCGCTGCGGCCATTGAATATCTCGCGTCTTTGAGTGGAGGAGATCAATCTCTACCTCGGCGCGAGCGGCTGACCAAATCATTTCAGCTGATCTATGAACACGAACAAAAAATCGGATTGCAGCTGATCGAAGGTCTCTCAAAGATCGAATCTCTCAAAATTTGGGGGATCACGTCACCGGAGCAAATGGAAGATCGCGTCCCGACAATTTCAGTGACTCATCAATCGAAGTCACCACAATTTCTCTCCGAAGAACTTGGGAGGCGGGGACTCTTCACGTGGGCGGGGAATCACTACGCATTACCATTTACGGAATTTGCCGGTCTTGAGCCGGAAGGGACTCTACGAATCGGTCTACTTCACTATAATAGTGCTGAAGAGGTGGAACGCTTGCTGTTTCACTTAAACGAAATCTGTTGATGAGTCGTCCAGTTTGAGGAGCGATTCAGAAACGGCCCCCCTTTGCGGAACCTTATGCAGACTATGCAGAACCTCCGTGGTGAATGTTTTTCGGATTCGTTCTGGAGCAGTTTGCTCTCTCGTGTGTCCAAGTAGAACGCGTTTCGCCTGGAGAATTGCTGTTCGCCACGAGGCAAAACTCCAACACCAGTTCGAGAAATACCACAAATATCTATGTTGCAAAGTGATGAATCATTGCGCAATTTTTTTCTCTGTATTGCCTCCACTGAATTCGAAGTCCAATCAATCCGATGACATCATCCAAACCGCTTCAGGATTCGTCATCGAGCGGGCTTCAAGCAGTTGAGCTCCCGACGCGGCAACCGATGGGGCCGGTCTCAGTTTCCTTAGCACTTTTGTCCGTAGTGCTCTGGGGTGGAACCGCAGTTGCGAATCAGTATGCGATTGACGTTTACCCTCCTTTTTTTGTCGGGGGAATTCGATTTGGATTGGCTGCCATCTTTATGGTTGTCTGGTGTTCAATCGCAGGGACTCCGATTTTCTTGAGTGGTCGCCAACTCTGGGTAGCGTTCATCCTCGGAGCGTTGATGTCGGTGCAGATTTCCACGTTTAATTATGGAACATCGATCTCTAATGCGTCGCACGCCACGGTGTTGGTCAATAGTTATGTTTTTTGGGTGGCAGCGTACGAAAGTTTCATTGCGCGCACGATCAGGCTGCAATGGTCTCAAACCGTTGGATTGATTCTCGCTGGGGCTGGGGTTTGTGTACTCGTTTTTGCAGCCGAAGGACATCAGGATTCAGCGATGGATCAACCGACACTCCGAGGGGATCTTGTTCTGGCTTTGAGCGGACTCACTTTGGGGGTCAAGATTATCGCTGTGAAATGGGCGACGAGGACGGTTCCACCATCCTCGCTGATTCTTTGGCACGATCTCTTTGGGGCGGGACTCTTGTTTTTGTTCAGCGGCCTCTGGGAAACACAGTCCGGCAATCCGCTCACCTGGCAAGCTGTTGTTGCGTTACTTTTTGGTGGGTTTATCATTTCCGGGCTCTGTTTTGTGCTCAACGCTCAACTTCTGCAAAAACATGGCGCCTCTCAAGTTTCAGTCTTCAGTTTTGTAACGCCGATTTGCGGGATCTTGCTGGCGTGGGCGTTTCGAGGTGATCAGCTATCGCCTTGGTTGATCGTGTCGGGGCTGTTCGTGGCTGCCGGAATTTTTCTGGTGAACTACGTCAAAAAAAGCGATCTTCCAAACGCAACATGAATCGTTTTTGCATCATCGGTCCAGGTTTTGGTGGTCTTTTCGAAACGCTGCCATTGCAGCGAATGGCTCAATGGACTTTCTTTGTTGTTGCAACTCTTTATTCATGAATGATTTACGTGATTGTTGAGGCTTTGGTGACTGTTTGAGACGAAGTCTGGCCTGCTGCTTGCGTAACTATGGAGCATCACGAGGGAATGCCTCGACTGCGGCCACTCTTCTACAAGCTGAGATTTTCACCAATGGCTGAACGTAAATACACACATGGATTAAGGTTAAGTGTGCAGGATGCAGTCACCGTGCTAGAGATCGGCGACATGGAAATCTGGGATGGTGCAGATTTGTCACTTCTGCGGGACACAATTTTCCGGTTGGTTTACGACGAAAATGTTACATCTCTTGGTGTTGACATGAGTTACGTTCAGCATGTCCCGAGTGGCTTCTTTGGGATGCTGTTTGACTGGTACGAGCGAGGAGTCAGCATTCGACTCATGCAACCACGTGAGCGTGTCAAGCAAATGTTATGGTTCCGAAAGTTCTTTATTGAGCAAAAAGAGACGGTTTTTATGCTCTATGATGGTGAAGGCATTAACGAAGATGTCTCGGAAGACCTGTGGGTGGAAACCGCCTTGGAAGAAGAGGTTCGCTTTCCATTAATCACAACAACTCACTGATTTGACTGATTCGAACGATCTCTGAATTTCGACATCGAAATATCTCGGATAGCGGCACCTGCTGAAACTGGTTAAACTTCTCGAAACCGTCTCATACTTTCAGCCAATCTATCTCGAATGAATCAGTTTGAGTGCCCCCCCTTTCGGCCGCATCCTCTTGTTGTGGGAGGACATATGCAAACGATACTGGGAGCCTGCATTTCCGGAATTACCTCTCCGCGAGAGATATCAGTCCGTCGTCATGTGCATCTTGACGATGGAGATTGTCTCTTGTTGATTGACGATCTTCCTGTCAGCGATTGGCAAAATGGGAACGATGTTGCCATTTTGGTCCACGGGTTAGGAGGATCTTCGGAAAGTCCTTATGTCCGTCGAATCGCTGCCAAGCTTCGCAGCGAAGGAATGAGAACATTCCGATTGAACCTGCGCGGATGCGGAGAAGGCAAAGGACTCGCCCGGAATCTTTACCATGCCGGACGAACAGAAGACTTGCAGGGTGCAATTGAAGAAATTCAGCGATTGTGTCCCGGTTCGACGATTCATCTTGGTGGATTCTCTTTAGGCGGGAATATCGTCTTGAAGTGGCTGGGTGAACGTCCTGAAGAAGCAGCCCAACTCGTCCACCGTGCGATTGCGGTCAATCCTCCGGTCAGACTGGCTGACTGCACCGACGCCATCGGGAAGAAAATTTTCGGATTTTACGATCGCTACTTCGCCAAAATGTTGTATCGACAGTTGCAACAATCATTTGATGGGAAGCTCGATCAATCGCAGTTTCCGCCCCCTCGCCGAATTATTGAATTCGATGAGACAATCACAGCTCCACGAACCGGCTTTGATAGCGCTCAGCACTACTATGAAACTTGTAGCGCCGCTCCAGTGATCTACGATATTTTAGTCCCGACAATGATTCTCTCAGCAGCAGATGATCCACTCATTCCCGCGCGGATTCTTCAGGAACTCGATCTTCCTGACTCAATCCATTTGCATGTTGCGGAATCAGGTGGACATCTCGGCTATTACTCGAGAGGAGCTGTTGATCCTGACCGCTGGTGGATGGACTGGCGTGTTCTCGACTGGTTCAAAAGCAAAGAAACTTCCAGCGAGCCCTGTGCACTGGAAGCCGAAGTCGTGTAATCCGATAGCTGGTTTCAGTACAGCCTTCGTGAATCACTTCAACTTCACTTGCTCCCTCCGAATTTTCGAAGAAGAAAGATCAGTAAACAGGCGCCGACAGTTGCGGTGACCAGGTTACCGATCAGGCCGACTGCTACTAATCCGAGCAGTCCGAACACAAATCCACCTAAGATTGCACCGATCACTCCGACAATCAGATTTGTGATCATCCCGGAACTCCCCCCTTTCATGATCTGGCTCGCCAACCATCCGGCACACAAGCCGATCAGGAGGTAATAAATAAATTCCATGGGGGTGACCTCTATGTTGTTGCTGGCGAAAAAACAGTGTCGTCATCTTGTCTGACGTCGGTCGTTTGTATGAGGTTTCTGTTCTGATATCCAGTGTTGGAATATCCGGTGTTGGAAATATCAATGTTCAAGCTTGCCAGGGTTTGTTGATTCTTTAAGACCTGGAACTTGCTTCGGCGACAATTGTTCGAGGCTGTGATTTTCGTACAGCAGTGTACTTGGCCGTCTGTTCCCGAGGTTTGCCCTCGGGAAAATGTTTGCTTGGCACAATCGCAGTTCGCCATGAAGCTGAGCACGGACACCGATTCGAAAAATGCTTTCGGAGTCCTGTTCGGCTGCGCTCCGGATGATCTTTCAAAAGAAACGCCCCCTCTTCTCGCTCTACTTCCACGATGTCCTCTTCTGACAAAACATGGTCTCGCGAGACTGAACCTGCTTACGAGATGTCGCTCGATTGGCGGCAAGGTTTGGGTGCGGTACCTTTGTTGAATAGATTCCGTTAAAACAAATCGATCAGATTCGAACTCACAGACAGGCAGCCAAGATCATGAAATCAATTACGTGTGGAGTTGTATTGTCAGGATTGCTCATCACGATCATGGGCCCACTTCAAGCAGCAGACGCTCCATCAAAAGAGCCTGCGACCGAAAACGGTTTGACTGTCGGAATCGCAGAAGCGGACATCACTCCACCGATCGGTTTTCCGATGGCAGGTTACTACCACGAGCGCCTCGCTGAGGGAACGATCGATCCGCTCAAGGCGAAGGCGATTGTTTTTCGAGATGGAGAAACCGCCGCTGCACTGGTGGTGTGTGATCTGATCGGTATCGCGACGGATCTCTCAAAGGAGGTCCGACGGCGTGCCTCTCAAGAGACCGGAATTCCAGAGAAGCACATTGTCCTGGCAGCGACGCATTCACACACTGCACCGGATTACATGAAGGAGCTCTATCTGTACCTTGGGAAAGAAGAACAGGATGAATTGAGAGCAAAGTATATTGAGCAGATGATCAATGTCCCGGTCGCACTCATCGCAAAGGCTTATTCAGAAGCGAAGCCATCTGAGCTGTTGACAGGGGCTGCGACTCAGGAAACGCCGGTTGCGTTCAATCGCCGATTTGTCATGAAAGATGGCAGCGTGAAAACCTGGCAGAGATACAGCAATCCGGATGTCGTTCGCGCAGCTGGCCCGATTGATCCTGAGATCGGATTACTCTCAATCCGAGACCCGCAGAATGGAACGACGCGAGGTGTTCTGAGTAACTTTGCTTTGCATCTTGATACAGTTGGCGGAATGAAGTGGAGTGCGGACTACCCGTTCTTCATTGAACAAACGTTGCGAGAAGAACTCGGAGCCGGAGTCGTGTCGATCTTCGCAACTGGATGTTGCGGCGATATCAATCACTCGAATCCATCAGCGACCGAACGCAACAAAGTCGATTTCATCGGCCACTCTCTGGCAAAATCAATTACCAGCGAACTCTCTGAACTCAAGCCTCTTGAGAAATCAAATTTAAGAGTGCAATCGGAGGTCGTCTCGTTGCCGCTGGAGGATGCAACGCGTGAAGAAGTGGACTGGTCGGTGAAAATTCTTGATCAGGCGAAAAGTGGCGAGAAGGTGAATTTCTACGATCATGTCACAGCGCACAAAAAGTTGATCCTCGATCAGTTTCGGCATCGCCAACCGTTTGTGAAGGCGACCGATCATATCACCTGGGGTGTCAGCCATTCTTTGGCGGGGATCGGCGAAACGCTTCCGGTCGATGTGACCGTGATGACCATTGGGAATGAGGTCGCGATTGTCTGTTTGCCCGGTGAAGTCTTTGTCGAACTGGGACTTGCTATTAAGCATGCTTCCCCATTTCGGACGACGATTCTTGTTGAACTTTCCAACACCGTGGAGACAATTTACATCCCTCACCAAGCCGCTTACGCTGGCGGAAGTTACGAAGTCACCAACTCTACCGTCCTTCCCGGCAGCGGTGAAATGCTCGTCGGAGCCGCAGTCAAATTACTCCGCGAAGCAGCGACGGCGAACCAGTCGAAGTGAATGTTAAGCAGCCAGTCAGCGAAGCAGAGGATTCGTTTTCAATAGATGACCTGCTCCCGATTTTTCAGTCGCTGAGCGATCTCTCTCTCGTTGTATGGAATGGAAAGAGAGCACCGAGCGTCAAGCATCCGGCGTGTCGAGGAAGTTGAGCCTGTTCTGAAGGTGGTGTTCGGTGGATCTCGTTGTAAGGCTTGCAGGTTTTATAACGACTAGGCATTATGAACGGCAGGATTTTCAATTCAAATGTGGCCTCAATCGGGGAGAGAAAACGGATGGCATTACGAAAACGGACCAGGATGACAGGGCTGAGTATTGCTGCTCTGGCAGCGGTCTCGATTGCCGGGTGGACGTATGCTCAACGTGGACCGGATTCAGTCGCTCCGGAGAAATTACTCCCGGCCCGCTCCATCATCTACGGAAAATCAAACGGGTCGCTTCTGACAGAAAAAGCGTTCAAAGAGACAGCGAGCTATCGGGCACTTTATGAGAGCGGGCTGATGAAGGCTATTGAAGATGCCTTTGACTCGATGCCAAATGAAATCCCAAATGCGGATCAAATCGAAGATGCGATGAGGCATGTGGAAAAAAACGGGATGTCCATCGCGATTTCGGATGGAATGGGCATGCAACCGTGGGGCATCATTGTTGTCCACGAGGCCGTTGGTGGAGTCGATTTTATTAAAGAAATGCTGAAGCAGGTTCCTGACCTACCGGCTGAAATTCAAGAAGTGAATCGCAACGGTCGAACCATCTCGATGACGATGATCCCGAAGACGCCCGTCGAAGTCGGGTTCTGGGAAGAGCAGGGGCACTTGGTGATTGCAGTCGGGATTGATGCGATTCGCTCTGCGATTGCAGTTGCCGATGGAGATCAACCGAATCTGACATCCAGCCCACTCTACAAAAAGTATCTCGCAGAAGATCCAGACTTCACTGTGAAATCGATCGGTTGGTTTGATTTCGGGTCGCTGCAAAAAATGTATGGTCAAATGCCTGTTCCGCTTCCGAATCGTCAGCAGGTGACGATCGATGAGATTCTCGATGCGACGGGACTGGACACACTCGATCATGTCGCGGCGTTTAGTGGTTACAAAGGTGAAGCGAACTGGACGGAGCAAATTGTTTCCACGTCTGGAAAAACAACTGGGCTGATGGATCTCTTGATGCAAGAGTCGATTACCTTTGAGGATCTTCCACCTGTGCCGGTTGGACAGAGTAGCCTTATCGCCTCAAGTTTTGATTGGGCGAAAGCGTACGATACTCTTTGGTCCGTCGTGGAGAATCTGTCGCAGTACGGACCACCGGATGCTTTGGATGACGTTGATGAGTTTCTAAGCGATTTCGAACGTGAACTCGGATTTCAGCCGATTGAGTTACTCTCGACACTCGGGAATGTGCATTGCGTGTACACTGACAAGCATCAGGGAATGTTCGGTCTGGGTGGTGCTGTCGTGATCAGCGTCAAGGATGCGGATCGTCTACGAAATCTACTTGGTCGAATTTATGAAACTGCTGAAGCAGAGTCCCGAGGAGATTTTCTCGTTCAGAATGTTGAAAAGCATGGTCGAACTGTCGACTTACTGCGATTCCCGGACGCTCCGTTTCTCTCTCCTGCGATCTGTGTCGATGATGACTGGCTGATCATGGGATTGGTTCCGCAAGCTGTGGAAGGTTGCTTGATGCGACTGGATGGAACTCTTCCGTCATGGAAGCCAACCGATGCATACGCTGCTGCACTTGCGGAGATGCCAAAAGAATTCACTTCAATCACAATTGTCGATCCGACGCAAACTTACGAATTTCTGCTAGGGTTCGCTCCCATGCTTGTCGGTGGTTTGGAACTGGCGATGAAGGAGTCTCGAAGCTTTCCGGAAGACTTTGAATTTCCACTGAGTCCTGCGGACTTGCCACCTAACGAAGTCGTGACGAGCCATCTCTTCCCGAATGTCATGATGACCACGGTTGAAGAAGATGGGCTGCATAGCTACGCACGACAATCGATGCCGGGAATCCCGTTCCTTGGAGGTTCGGATGGGACAACCATGGTGGCGACATCAGCTGTTCTTGTTGCACTGCTCCTTCCAGCTGTTCAACAGGCACGTGAAGCTGCTCGCAGGACACAGTCGAAAAACAATTTGAAGCAACTCGGCCTCGCACTGCACAACTACCACGACGTTTATAGGCATCTTCCACAGGGGACAGTTCCCAATGATGATCTGGAGCCAGAGGATCGATTGAGCTGGATTGTTTCTGTCCTTCCGTTTATTGAAGAGGCAGCGTTGTTTAACCAGTTCGACATGAAGTCCGGCTGGGAATCGGAAAAGAATGTGCGGAATGCAGAGATGGTCATTCCGGCTCTGAATCATCCAAGTGACCCGGTCAATCGGGTGAATGGTTACGGTGCAACGAGCTATGTCGGTGTGGCGGGGGTAGGACCAAAAGGCCCCACACTTCCAGTCAACGATCCTAAGGCCGGGATGTTTGGATATAATCGCCAGACTCGTTTTCGAGACGTCACAGATGGGCTTTCGAATACTCTCGCCATTGGTGAAACCAACGACCCACAACCCTGGGCGGCTGGCGGAAAAGGGACGATTCGACCACTTGACAAACAGCCCTACATCAACGGTGGCAACGCCTTTGGGAGCAATTCTGTGGGTGGAGCTCAATTCCTGTTAGGAGACGGATCAGTCCGTTTCATCAGCGAAAACATCGACCCGGGCGTCATGGAAGCTCTTTCAACCATTCGAGGTGGTGAACGGCTCGGTGAGTTTTAGAACAGCTATCAATATTGAGGAAAATAGCTATCATTCGTTGAAATTTCGCTCTCTTGCTCAGGTTTTCTGAGAGGGCTAATTCATTGAGTATCCTTTACTGAACTTGAAAAGCTCCGTACTGTGTGCGGAGCTTTTCTTATTTTCATCTCATATTCTTCGTAAATGCGACCACGATGCAATTTCACCAGAAACAACTCGATAACGGATTGCAAATTATTGCAGAGACGAAACCAGCTGCCCAAAGTGCTGCAGTCGGTTTCTTTGTGAGGACAGGTGCCCGGGATGAACAGGCCGGGGTTTCTGGTGTGAGCCATTTTCTGGAACACATGGCCTTTAAAGGGGATGAGGAGTATTCCGCGGACGATGTGAACCGGATTTTTGACGAAGTCGGGGCCAGCTATAATGCTTCGACAAGTGAAGAAGTCACTTTCTATTACGCAGCGATTCTGCCTGAGTATCTCGACCGGACGTTCGATTTGCTGACCCGCATGATGCGTCCGAGCTTGCGTGAAGATGATTTCAATATGGAGAAGCAGGTCATTCTCGAAGAGATCGGCATGTATGAAGATATGCCTGGCTTTGCAATTTACGATGCCACAATGGCGACACACTTTGCTGGGCATCCACTCGGGCAAAGTATCCTCGGTTCAACTCAAAGCATTGAAGACCTTAAAGTCACAGAGATGCTTGAGTATCATCAAAATCGCTATGGTGCCAGCAATCTGATTTTGGCTGCCAGTGGAAATCTGGAATGGGACCATTTGCTCGAACTGGCAGACAAGCACTGCGCGAGTTGGAACAAAGGAACACCCGGCCGCACGAATTTTGAAGCACAACCGAAACCGACGACATCATGGATTCATCGACCTGCGATGAATCAACAGCACGTCATGCAGATGGCCTCTGCTCCAGCATCTGCAAACCAACTTCGCTTCGCAGCTGAGATGGCTGCGACGATCGTTGGTGATGATTCGTCGGGTCGCATGCACTGGGAACTTGTTGAGACCGGTCTCGCTGAAACGGCTGAGCTTGGCTACAACGACTACGATGGGAGCGGAGTTTGGGCGACTTACATGTGCTGCGCTCCAGATCAAGTGAAAGACAACCTTTCGCGAATTCAGAAAATCTACGAGGAATTCAACCGGGAAGGACCGACTGAGGAAGAGTTCGAGCAGGCTCGGAATAAAGTCGCTTCACGGATTGTCCTCTCCAGCGAACGCCCGATGGGGCGGCTTGTTGCTTTGGGAGGAAACTGGGTTTACCGCAACGAGTATCGCAGTTTGTCAGACGACCTCGACACGTTGAAGTCATTAAGCATTCAAGACGTTCGTGAACTGCTCGATGCGTATCCTCTCGCACAGACAACATCTGTCGGCCTGGGACCACTGGAGGGGTAGTCATTGCCTCGGTCCATTGCTGCAGTTTTTTATTCGGGGGCGGAATTGGTTTTCTTTTCTGTGTTCTTGACCTTCTCTGCGTCCTTCGTCTTCTCTGCTTTTTCAGGTTGACGCGGAATCAGTTCGACAGTAACGGGAGTATCGACTGGAGGAATGCGTTCGGTGTAGGGTTCGAATGAGCGACCGGCAGAGTCATCGGCAGAGCTTTCGATCGCGACATCGATCATGGCATCTCCAAAATTGGCGACACAAATAAAGCTTCCTCCTTCAGCCTGATAGTAATTCGATCCATCTTCCAGTTTCGAAAAACCGGAACCGGCGAAAACAAAATCTGCCTTCATTTGTCGGGGCTGACTTTCTTTAAACATCTTGTTGATGGCAGCCTGGTATGGCTTGTTATCACTCATTGCCAGGAATTCGTCACGCTTCTCTTTGGACATTGTCCCAAAGTGGAGCAACACTTGATTCATACTGTCGTATCGCAACCCGTCATCGGCAGCGGGGTCGATTTTTACTCCAGCAGGAACGTTGGTCAGGGAGGCTTCGAAGTATCGATACGTCACATGTCGAACCCACTCTTGAGCGGGCCGTCGGTGCGTGGTGCCTGCCTTGTCTTTCCAGGTGACGAACACATCAATCCGCTGACCTTGGGGCGGACTGAATTCAGGTTGAAACTGAACCGGTCGTCCGGGCATGGCTCCCAAGCCGAGCAATCCAGCGTGAATGACAGATGCCTTGGCATCCAGAGAGATAATCGATTCGTGCTCTTTGGTCTGTTTGCCACATACGAGCATTTCCAGAACTCCCTGTCGTAGACAAACCTCACCTTTTAACAAAAGGCGATTGTTCGCTTTGTCGAGCAAGACGGTCTCTTTCTTGTTCAGCGGAACAGGTTTGGCCTCTTTGTCTTCCGCAAAACTGAAATTGGCTGAGCCAATCATGCACAAGATGACAGCGACCAGAGCAGTTTGCCACGAGGCAGATCCTGAACACCGATTCGAAAAATGCTTTGGGTTCGGACTTCGAGAGAAATGGAGCATTGAAGGATCTCGTTAACATTTAGCAGGAGGAGCTAGCAGGAATAGCTGGAGGATATCACAATCCGCGTTCTGTCAGTTTAAGGAGTGTTTTCGCTTCGACGTGATCTGGATCTTCATTCAGAAGTTTTCTTAAAACCGATTTTGCTCGATCGAACTGTTTCGCTTTTCGCAAGAGTTTTGCAAATTGCAGATGATCATCAAACGTTGTCTGATCAAGCATCAACAAGTTTTCGTACGCACTGATTCCTCGGTCTGTTTGCTGATTCTTGAAGTATGAATCTGCCAGAATTCTGTGAGTCTCGGCGTCGAGTGCGTCGACAGCAATGCCCTCTTTTGCCCAACGAATCGCTTCGGGATACTGCTTCGTCGAGAAGTACAAACGTGCGAGGCTCTTTCGAGACGAAATGTCATCGTAATCCAGACTGGCCAGTTTCTTGAGCGAGACTGCTTTCTTTTCTGTCTCTGCACCGCTGAGTTCGTACAGTTCGTTGAGTTGCTTTGGAAAACGGGGCTCTAAAGGAAATCGCGCCATCGCCAGTTTGAGAACTTGTTCTGCTTCCTCAATTCTGCCCGCCTTCTCAAATGCAGCTGCCTGAACACGAAGGAAAATTGGTGACTGGGTGCTCGATCCGGAACTGGAAGCGAGCACCTTGAGGGCCTCATCTGTGTTGTCGCTGGACAGAAGGTGGCTTGCCTTCAAGGCACTTGCGAGGGGATCGCCGGAATCGAGTTTCAATGCCGTTTCAATGAGGTCGAGGACTGGTTGCTCGAAGCCAACAGCTGCATACATCGCCAGTGCAAGTTGCGCATGTGCCGCAGAATCTTCCGGCGATTCTTCGACGAGCTTTTGGGCTTGTTCAAAATTTAAAACTTCTGGCGGAAGTTGATTTCGACTGCTGCGAACTTTCGCTTCGATGAATTGACGATAGCCTGATTCAAACGTGTCGAGCGGGATGTCGAAGGCCGACTGAAGTGCCTCTTCTGTCACTCCGGTGACGCAATAGGCATCGAGGAGTTTCCTTAAAGCTTCTTCGCCGAATTCCTGTTGCATGTATTGGGCGTACAAAAAACTCTGGCAATATGCCAAAGTCCAGTCATCGGGGCCTTCCGGCTTTTGAAACCCATTGTTGATCGTCGCCAGTTCGAACAGCGAATTATTGTCGAAGCGTTTCAGAAGTAATCGATGCCAGTCAACGGGCATCGCAATATTCTCTTCTGTGACTGAGATCGCCTCGGTGAACCAATGGGGGATATTGAAATTTGTTTTTTGCAGCGTCAGCACATGTACAAATTCATGGCGAATCACTCGCATCCAGTTGAACTTCTCTTCGCTTTCGTTCGGGCTTGTCATGGCGACAATTTTCCCGGTTGAGGCTCCAACGGTTTGAATCCAGGGTAAGCCGATCATCCGCGTACTGAACCAGGCGTGACCAGATTGATCTTTCGCGGAACTGTAAATTTCGAACTGTGAGCGAACTGGCGGTTCAAACCCATATCGCTCGGTCAGTTCGGGGTAGATTTCCTCGAGATACTCGGAGACCATTTTCGCCAGAAGTTGATCCGATTCAGCGGCCCGGACGACAAAATGGTCGCTGGCAATCGCGTCGTAGCCATTTAAAACATTGATCAGCTTTCGCATGTTACTGACGCGAACATGGAAAGGATCCGCTTCGAATGCGGAGTCAAGAATCTGCTGTGCTTCCGCGACGCGTCCTGTTCTCATGTAGAGCATTCCGAGGCTGGTTTGTGGTCCCGAAAGCTGCGGCATGACATCAATCGCCTTGCGGTAAAAAACTTCGGCATGATCATATTTTCGCCGCGCATCAAGAGTTGCGGCGATGGTCTCCAGAAATGCTCCCGGCTTCGGATTCCTCTGCGTCAGCTCCGTCCAGATCTCGGTAAACTCAGTCTTCGATTCTCCTCCCTGAGACGAGAGGATTTGCTCGCATTGCTGTGGCGTGAGCTCACGGTTTTGCAGGATGTCGAGGGCAGCGAAGTAGCCAAGTGTTTCCTGTTTCAGCGGATTGATTTTTAATGCTTTCTGCAAGTTTTCTTCTGCGGCGGTTTCGTCTTCAGAAAGAATCCCAACGGCTGCCAGAACCAGTAAGGCGTTGACATGATTTGGATTTGTTTTCAAAGCTTGTTTCGCAAATCCCTCAGCAAGGTCCAGCTTGGAGTCCTGTAGCGAAGCATGAGCCATCGAAACCAGAGCTTCGACACATTGCGGATTGATTTCCAGTGCAGATTGAAACTCTGGGAGTGCCTGTCCTTCGTTGTATTTCTCTAAGAGAAGGTTTCCGGAAAGGACATACGCCTGCCAGCAATCGCCGTTGTCTTTCAGAGCATCCGGGCAGAGAGTATTCACAACAAATCGAAAAATTTGTGAAACGCTCTCCCATCGAGCATACACAGCAGCTCCATTTCCAATTGTCACCAAGGTTTGCCAATCGGTCGGCTGTAAGCGATTGTAGACTCGTACGAACGAGCGAAATTGCTCTGTCGCTTCTTCAAGTTTTCCGCTTTCCGTCAACAAGTGTGCGTTCACCAAAAGTGCAAGCAAATCTTGCGAGTCGAGGTCGAGTGCTTTCCGGATTTCGCGTCGAGCTTGTGCATGTTCTCCAGTTTCAAAATGGATCTCCGCCAGCCGAGCCCAAAGCCGAGAGGACTTCTCGACTCGATCAACACCACGTTTCAGAACGTCAACCGCTTTCTCGTACTCCCCTTGCTCTGCATGGACGCGACTCATTCCGATGATCGCGGGGACCAGCAAGTCTTCGTTCAGGTCGTCCTGACCGATCAGTTTTTGGAACCATTTCTGAGCATCTTGATAGTCACCGAGTTGGAGTTCCGTTTCAGCTTCCGCCAGAAGTTCTTCATTTGCTAGCAGGGCATTGCCCAGAACGATGGATAGCAATCCACTGATGCAAAGAACGTGGCTCATTCGGAACTCCCATGGCATTGCAATGGTGACGAAATTCGGGCGTGCATGGCTTCTTGTAGTCTCTCATCATACGCATTGTCTGACTGGCATGGAAATGACGCAGCTTTTCTGGATGAAATGAAAGGTCAGCTTGAAAGAATCGATCTTGAAAACTGAGTTTTCTCTCTCAATTCCTATGGAAAGTGTCCATTCCGAAAATTTTCGGCTCGGTTTCCATTCACTTGAGGAGAGACCTGTGGTCATTCTGGTGCGAGCATTTCATGTCGCTGTGAACTCACAATTTTGCTTCTTGGCACTTGCTTCCTCCTCTGCAGGGTGCTTCATCTGATTTTTTTCGACGATTGTGCGGAGAGGGGAAATTTCAAGGACCACCATTGAGTGAATGGACACAACTCTTCAGACCTGGGCCATCTGCGGTTTTCGTCAGCGTGAATACCAGATAAAGTATCGCTGACGGATATTCATCTATCGCAAGTCCAATATTGGTCATTCACGTTCAGCCTCGTGGCGAGCAGTCTATGAACTCACGAAAGTGATCTTCACGGGCACGACATGCATTGCAATGCTCAAATAGCGAAATCGACTCATGACAGATACAGTGCTCCCTTTGAAAGGGATTATTCCTCCTCTGGTGACCCCGCTGCTCGGGCGTGATGAAATAGATGTTGATGGCACCCGCAGGCTCATTGACCATGTCATTGGAGGCGGAGTGCATGGGCTGTTTCTTTTGGGAACGAGCGGTGAAGCTCCCAGTCTCAGCCATAAAACTCAGCAGGAATTCATTCAAATCGCCTGCGAACAGATTCAGGGCCGCGTCCCGGTTTTGGTCGGAATCACCGATACGTCAATGACGGAGTCGATCGAGTTCGCCAAATTCTCACAAAGCTGCGGAGCCGATGCCGTTGTTCTGGCGACACCCTATTATTTCCCGATGCATCAGCAGGATTTGAAGCGATACGTTGAAGAGATGGCTGCGGAATTGCCACTTCCGTTCTTGCTTTACAACATGCCCAGCCACACAAAAGTCTCTTATGAAATCGGAACGATCGAATCGTTGATGAAAATTGAAAAATTCATCGGTGTCAAAGACAGCTCTGCGAACATGCTGTACTACAACAAGTTGATTGATCTGAAATCAGAACGCGAGAATTTTACGGTTTTGGTTGGACCGGAAGAGTTGATGGCACAATCGGTCTTGATGGGGGGAGACGGCGGAATTTCTGGAGGAGCGAATCTTGTCCCGAGCCTATACGTCTCGCTTTACGAAGCTGCCGTGACGGAAGACTTGCGAGAAGTGCATCGGCTTCAGCATCAAGTCTTACGCCTTTCCAAGAGTTTGTACGAAGTTGGTGCCGCACCGACCGGGTATCTTGCTGGAATTAAAACGGCATTAGGGTTCACTGGGCTTTGTAGCGATCGGTTATGTGAACCTCTCTATGAGATGCCAGAGGATAGAAAGCAATTGATCCATCAGCACATGTCGGACCTCGGACTTTTCGAGAGCATGGGCACCGAAGGAATCGCGAGTCAGGGAATAGGGAAGAAGTCAAATTCATGAACAATGAGCCCTGGTACAGCGACGGCCTGAAATTCGAATGCACTCAGTGCGGCAACTGTTGCACGGGTGCGCCTGGCTTTGTTTGGGTCAGCGAAGAGGAAGTGAAGAACATTGCGGAGTATCTCGACAAGCCGATTGGTGAGATTCGATTGTTGTACACTCGCCCCGCACGAGGAAAAACCTCTCTGACGGAATTCGCAAACGGAGACTGTGTCTTCTTTGATCCGCAGGGGCGTGGATGTACAATTTATCCGGTACGTCCGATTCAGTGCAAAACCTGGCCATTCTGGAAATCGAATGTCGACTCTCCCGAATCCTGGGAACAAACTCGAAGGGACTGCCCCGGTATCGGAAGTGGAAACTTCGTAAGTCTGGAAGAGATTCAGACTCAACTGGCCAAAACCGACATTTAGAGCAGTTTGCTCTAATAATCGATTTGCTCTAAGCCGTTGATGATTGCTTCTTGGTAAACTTGAAACGTTCTGCGAACGAATCTGATCGGGAATCCAACACTAACAAGACGCATGCTCCATCAATTTTTCACTCTTCTGGACAACTGGCATCCGTGGGATACATCCATGGTTGTCGCGGGGGCATTGGCTGCAATGGCTTGCGCGATTCCCGGTGTTTGGCTTGTGTTGCGTCGGCAAAGCATGATGGGCGATGCGCTCAGCCACACTGCGTTGCCAGGCGTGGTGTTGGCGATTCTGTTTTCGCAGTGGTTAAGTCATTCCTTTGACTGGATTCCGGAACACTCAACAGCTGAGCCGATCCTGTTGATCAGCGGCGCAGTTCTCATCGGCGTGCTCACTTCCGTTCTGACCGAATGGGTTCAGCGACTGGGACGTGTCGAAAGTAGCGCTGCGCTGGGAGTAGTGTTTACGTCATTGTTCGCGTTGGGGTTGTTGTTGATTCGACTCAAAGCGGACGTTCATTTGGATTTAGATTGCGTGCTGTTCGGTCAGCTCGAACTGATTGTCTGGG
This sequence comes from Thalassoglobus sp., assembly GCF_048270125.1. Classification (NCBI taxonomy): domain Bacteria; kingdom Pseudomonadati; phylum Planctomycetota; class Planctomycetia; order Planctomycetales; family Planctomycetaceae; genus Thalassoglobus; species Thalassoglobus sp. The sequence continues at coordinate 553,445 of NZ_JBLWTN010000002.1, forward strand.
ACGAAATTTCGATCCTGAGATATGATTTCCCACGAGCGTATCTTGTGAATGGAGGCTCGTTGCTGCTGAACCTGATTCTCCTTGTTCTCTTTTACAAAGAACTGCGAATCGCAGCTTTCGACCCGGACTTAGCAACGGTTCAGGGAATCAACTCTCGTCTCGTGAATGATGTTCTCATGGCGGCCACCGCAGTGACTGTTGTGATGGCGTTTCGGTCAGTCGGAAGTATCCTTGTCATTGGCCTCCTGATTGTCCCGGCGGCGACGGCCGTCTTGCTGACAGACCGGTTGCATCTGACGATTGCGATCAGTTTAGTCGTGGCAGGTTTGAGCGCGATCGTGGGACAAATTCTTGCGAAGACAGTGCCCGTGATGGTGTTTCAACCGCTGGGGTTCGATCAAGTTCAAGATGCCGGAACGTCCGGGATGATTGCAGTCGCGTGTGGTCTCTTCTTCATTGCTGCTTTTCTGTTGTCTCCTCGTTACGGATTACTTGGAAAAGGTTTTTCGCGATTAAAGCTGCGCATGCAAATTGCTGCCGACGACATTCTTTCAACGGTCTATCGGTTTGAAGAACAACTTGGAGAACTGTATGTCAGTGCTTCCCAGACAGAAAAAGAAACCGTGTGGATTCCGCCGTTCGAACGTTGGCTAGCCATGTTTCGGCTCCAGCGGCGCGGGTTGTTGCTTGCATCAACTCAAGGGCTTGCATTGACCGATCAAGGCCGTTCCCGTGCGGCAGAGCTCATCGGCAGCCATCGTCTTTGGGAGTCCTACATGCAGAAGCACTTCGACCTTCCCGATGACCATCTGCATGAGACTGCTCACTATGTTGAACACTTTCTCGATGAAGAGATGCGAGAACAGCTCAAGCACGAACTGGATTCGCCTGACGTTGATCCGCATGGCCGTAAAATTCCCGATGAGAACTGAATCCCGGGAGGAGAACTGAGCGAGTAAACTTCTTTTCCCTCCACCAACAATGCCCGCAGCTGCTCTTCATTATTACTTTCCCTATGTTGATCTCAAGAAACGATACTCTGGATGCCCTTACTTCATCATTCGCCCCCTCAACGTTATTTGATTCGTTTTGACCCAAAACGGATTCCACACATGTTTGTCGATGTATTGATCATCGGGACAGGCATCGCTGGCGTCCGCGCAGCGCTGGAAGTCGATCCGAAACTTCGCGTCGTGATGGTCACCAAAGATCAGGTCTCGATGTCAAACAGTTCCTGGGCTCAAGGGGGGATCGCTGGGGTCCTGGACCCGTCTGATGAATTCAGCAACCACGCTGAGGATACCATCACCGCAGGTGCGGGACTGTGTGATGAGAAAGTGGTCAAAGCGGTTGTGGAATCAGCCCCGAAGTGCATTCGAGAGCTGGCAGCCTATGGAGCGAACTTCGATAAGATCGATGGCCATATCGCCTTGACGACAGAGGGTGGTCACAGTCACCCTCGAGTCGCTCATGCCCTCGGTGACGCCACTGGGAAAGAAGTCATGCGCGCCTTGATCGACAGCATTCGTGGCGCGAGCGGTACGGAGATCTGGGAGAAAACCTTCACCATCGATCTGCTGACCTACGCGGGCGAATGTCGTGGTGCGTTGATGTGGAATTCATATCACGGGAAGACATTTGTCTGGGCGAAGCAGACGATTCTGGCGACTGGAGGCGCCGGTCGATTGTATCGCGAGACGACCAACCCGGACATCGCGACTGCCGACGGGCATGCTCTTGCGTATCGTGCTGGGGCTGAACTTCGGGATATGGAGATGATGCAGTTTCATCCCACTGTCCTGTATATCGCAGGAAGCTCACGCCATCTCATCACAGAGGCGGTGCGTGGCGAAGGAGGACATCTGGTTGATGTCACAGGCTATCGCTTCATGGGAGATTACGACGATCGATTGGAACTCGCCCCCAGAGATATCGTCAGCCGGGCGATCACTGACCAGATGGAAAAGACGCGGCATCCTTGTGTCTATCTCGACTTGACGCATCTCGACCCGAATATGATCGCGAATCGATTTCCAAATATCAGTGAAATGTGTCGGGAATTTGGACTCGATCTGGCCAAAGACCGGATTCCAGTTCGTCCGGGGGCGCATTATATGGTCGGCGGGTTGACCGTCGATTTGAATGGAAAAACGACTTTGCCCAGGCTGTGGGCTGCCGGAGAAGTGACTTCGAGTGGTCTGCATGGAGCGAATCGCCTCGCGTCGAACAGCTTACTGGAAGGATTATTTTTCGGGATCAATGCCGGACTTGGTGCTTCCGAGGCTGCACTCCAGATCCCTGATAACTTTGAGGCCCCCCCCGTGCTTTCAGGCTCAACGTTTCTGGAAAATCAAGACAGTTTGAACCTGACGGATCTGCTCAATTCGCTGGGGGCAATCATGTGGAGAAACGTCGGGATTCGTCGGGATGAAGCTGGTTTAGCCGCGGCAGCCACGCAAGTTGATTTCTGGGAACGATACGTGTCGCTGCGAGAATTTCAGTCGGTCGAAGGCTGGGAGCTCCAGAATATGCTTCTGGTCGCTCGCCTCATCATTGAGTCGGCTCGAGCCAGAAAAGAGAGTCGGGGAGTTCACTATCGCAGCGACTACCCAAATTCTGATGACAACTTTCAGGGACATGTTTCAATTGTGAGCCAATGATGACGGACGAAACCTTTGATTCTTCTGAGCGGGAACGACTTGAAAAACAATACAACGAAATCACAGTGCTGGCAGGCGGACTTGCACATGAAGTACGAAATCCACTTTCAACGATCAGCATGAATCTTGAGTTGTTGCTGGAAGAACTCGAAACATTTGATTCTCCGGCTGCTCACCGAATGTTGCAGAAGTTGAAAACGATCCAGACTCAGTGCGACAACCTCGACCAGATCCTCGAAGCATTTTTGCAGTTCACCCGGGCCGGCGAGTTGCATCTGGAGCAAATGAATCTGGAAGATGTCATCAACGAGTTTCTTGAATTCTACAAAGCTGAGGCTTCAGAACATGGGATCGACGTCCGTCCCCATTTTCAATCTGATATTCCGCCGGTCTTTCTCGATGTTCGGCTCATTCAACAAGTTCTGACGAACCTTGTTCGAAATGCTCAGGAAGCGATGCCATCAGGAGGGCTTCTGGAACTCCAGACAAGTTGTCGTGACAACCATGTCGTCCTGGAGATCATCGATACCGGTTGCGGGATGTCTCCCGAGGCATTAGACAAAATGTTCCATGTCTTTTTTTCCACTAAGCCGACTGGCAGCGGATTAGGGCTTCCAACGGTTCGAAAGATTGTCGAGGCGCACGGCGGAACCATCGATTGCGAAAGCGAACTTAACCGGGGAACGAAATTTACCCTCGTCTTTCCGGTCGACAGAGCCGATCGGAAGTGACCCAGTCGCGACAGCGAATGGATGTCACAGCGTTCTGCCTCGTGGGGATCCATGATGTCATGAAGATCACTTTTGCGGGTACGGGAAACACGAAAGTGACTGAGTCCATACAATATGCCCTCTGCATGCCGTCTGTTGTGTGAGAAGACTCATCTTTCTCGTCGCCGCTGCAGGCTTCGAGAGTTATTTCAACAGATTCGATTCTCAATTCCAAGATACGCTTTGATTCTCTGGTTCCGTACGGCTACAATCTTCCCCTTCACGTTAGCGAGATGTCCTCGTTAACTGCAAAAAAACACTCAAGAAGGTTGATGCTTTATGGCCAAAGAAGGGGCCATCGAAATGGAAGGCACAGTGCTCGAGGCACTTGCCAATACACAATTCCGAGTGGAGCTGGAGAACGGACACGTTGTTTTGGCCCATGTTTCTGGGAAAATGCGCAAAAACTTTATTCGTATCGTCCCTGGCGATAGCGTAAAAGTTGAAGTCTCTCCCTACGATTTGAATCGTGGGCGCATTGTTTATCGTGCGAAATAGGCTCTTAGCCTATACGACATGCCCGACTGTCATTTCGAGACTGAAAAATCAGGCAGTGTGAGATCAATAGTCTGAATTCAGACTCGACTCATCTGCCAGTCTTCAATCGGCAGGGAAAACACTCGCTAATTTTTTTTCTGCCCGTGCTTCAATCCACGGCCGAGGGGAGTTATGTCTGCTGATCAGGTACCGAAGCGTCCGTTTGTGCAACTTTTCACTGACGGAGCTTGCAGCGGAAACCCCGGTCCTGGTGGCTGGGGATACATTCTCAGGCATCCGGCAACTGGTTCTGAAAAAGAAGGAAGTGGCGGAGATCGTGAGACAACCAACAACCAAATGGAGTTGATGGCTGTCATCAGCGGACTCGAAGCGCTTTCGAGATCTTCAGCAGTGGAAGTGATCACTGATAGCGTCTATGTCGCCAAAGGTTCGAAGGAGTGGATGCCGAACTGGAAAAAGAATGGCTGGCAACGGCGTGAGGGAAAAAAACTCAAGCCGGTCAAAAACGTCGAACTCTGGCAGCGACTCGACAACTTACTTGCCCAACATGAGGTTCGCTTCACTGTAGTCAAGGGGCATAGTGGTCATCCGGAGAACGAACGCTGCGATGAACTCGCAGTCGCTGCGACTCAATCCTTCAAATAAGTCTCAACTTCTCCCGTGAATGAACGTCTCCCCCAGCGAAAACACTGGGGTGGAGCGGGTTACAGAGGGAAAACGGAATCGGCCGACGGTTGTTGTTGCGTCAGGCAGTGGATGGCTCCCAGTCCCCAAACCAGGTCGGTACAGTCAATGCCGACGACCTCACGATCAGGAAACTGTTCACCAAGGATTCCGAGTGCAGTCTGGTCGTTCTTACATCGATATGTCGGCACGAGAACCTTCGAGTTGCAAATCAGAAAATTTGCATAACTCGCGGGAAGTCGTTCTTTTTCGAAGTAAACGGGATCGGGCATTGGCAGGGAAACAATCTCGAACGAGTTCCCTTCGAGGTCGGTCATCCCTTGTAATAACTCTCGGTTCAGTTGAAGAGGAGAGTAATTTTCATCGGAAGCGTTCTCTTCAATTGCTGTCACGATGACGTTGGAAGACACAAAACGTGTAATGTCGTCAATGTGTCCGTCAGTGTCGTCACCTACGATTCCTTCGCCGAGCCAAAGAATTTTATTGACTCCGAGGAAGTTCTTGAGTCGAGTCTCAATTTCCGATTGTGACAGGCCCGGATTTCGGTTTTTATTGAGTAAGCAAGAGGTCGTGGTCAGCAGTGTGCCAGAACCATTCACATCAATCGAGCCTCCTTCGAGGATCATTCCGGGTGAAAATGCGAACTCCTGAAACTCTTCAGAGATTCGTTTTGGGATCGCATTGTCGAGGTCGAACGGTGGGTATTTTTCACCCCAGGAGTTGTAACCCCAGTTCGTAATCGCCCGCTCGGTTTGTTGATTTTCAGAGCGAACAAGATAAATCGGCCCGTGGTCGCGAACCCAGGCATCGTTGGTCGGGTTGAGATGAAAGCGGACGTTCGCGATGTTCGCTTTCACATTGTTCAGCAACTGCCGAACTTCATCTGCCATCGATTCGTTTGTGACATTAATACGCACGAGTTGCGACTCAGCGATGTGCCGTGCGATTTCAGCGAATATGTGTGGAACCGGCTCAAACGCGCCGGGCCAGGTTTCCAGAGAATGAGGCCACGAAAGCCAGATTGCCTCTTGCGGTTCCCATTCAGCAGGCATTCGAAAGCCTAAAGACGAAGGATTTTGATGATCGCTCATGTTCGCTAATTCAGGGGTGAAATTTATGGTGATCTGTTACCAAAGTCTGGAGCATGTTTTTTCAGGGCTTCCAGTGTCTCTTTTAGGCCGCTAAGCCACTGGGGGCTAAAAGGCTACGCTAGAGCATCTTTCGAATTGGTTTGCAGGTTCTGCCTCGTGGCGAACAGCATTTTTACTGGAGAAATACGTTCTTCACGGGCATGCGGTAGAGCAAACTGCTCTAGAGAGAAAGTGAGAAGGAGGAAGTGCTTCAAGGGATTACTCCGCAAGGCGGGTCGATCACGTGTTGGAGTTGCTGCAAATGCCAATCTACGAGCTGGTCTTCAGTGCGTCGCCGAAAACTCTTGTGAGCAAAGGGGGCGGAGCAGTTTGAAATAGTCCAGATGTGCCAAAGAATAGAGGATCTGTGAAGGAGACAACAGCGTATAGAATTGCAACGACTCAGCAGGGTGAGGGAAACTCAAATCAGTCTGAAGAGTCGAGCGTTCTTTCAGGAGCATATGGGAGCGGCAACAGGTCTTTTTTCAGGTAGAGCGGGTGTGAAGGATGACCATGCTTGGTGATTTTCAAACAGGTAAGTTCCAGGTCGAGCTTGTTGAGTTTTGCGAGAAGATTAAGACCACGGTTCAAGTGTTCTGCGTGTGTTCCCCAACAGAGAATGATTTGGCTGGCTTCGCGACACTGCTTCAGGATGTAGCGATCATTTGCAGGGCCGATTGGATCGTCAATGGTTTTGAGCCCTTTGGGATCAGTCGATCGAAATGCAAATGCGTTCAGCATTGTCATCGAATCGTGGCCCCAGGCCTTTGCGTAGTTGATACATCGCGCGACTGTCGGATCGTTTTGATATTCCGTCGCAGTCGATGGATTTAAACCAATAAAGACCACGCGATTGCTGCTTGACTCTTCCCAGCGTCTTGTCAGCACATAGCGATAGCGTTCACAGTCGGTGTAGACCGCATGGCTGACAGTTCCATCGTCAGAGGTATGTGTGCGAGTGATCATGAAGCCAGTATGGATGAAGAATGGGCTCGGAAAAACTCTTTCTAAGCATTCATCTGGAAACTCGCAACCGGAGTGACCGAAATACCACTGTTGTCAGATCAGCGCCGGGCAATGAGCGCATCTTCAACCTGTTTTTGTGCCCGAGAAGATCGCTTTGACGGCATCCATGTCTAGTTATGAGGCAGAACTGGAACACCAATTCAATAGCTGCTCTACAGGGCTCCACTTCCGCTTAAGACGACCTTGACGGTGCGGACTAGGATTTTGAAGTCATTCCAAACGGAGCAGTTCTGAAGATAGTATAAATCGAAAGCGGCTTTACGGCGGAAGCTGTCTATTTCGTTGTCGTAGCCATTGATGATTTGAGCAACACCGGTGAGTCCTGGTTTGAGTCCCAACCGGTCGAGGTAATACGGGATTTCCTCAGACAGTTCAGCCATGAACTCTGGACGCTCTGGGCGCGGACCGACAAGTGACATTTCGCCACGTAAGACGTTAATCAATTGCGGTAACTCGTCGAGTCGGGTTTTACGTAAAAATTTTCCGATTCCTGTGATACGTGCGTCCCCTTGGACAGCGAACTGGGCTCCATTCTTTTCCGCATCGTTTCGCATTGTTCGAAATTTGTAGATCGTAAAATGCTGACCGTACGCGAACTCGACTCTCCGGTCAGTCGGTGCATTTCGTCGGTCTTCTGTCGAGTTCGCCTCGTCTGAAAGTTGTCGGCGATCAGATCCCTTGCGGCGCAGGTTGAGTCCGACTCGAACTTGCTTGAAAATCATCGGTCCGGGAGATGTGATTTTCACAAGCACCCCAACGATGATCATGATCGGAAAAAGGAGGACGAGGAGAGTGGCTGACACGAACAGATCGAGCAATCGTTTTCCCAACCGTGTCGATTCAGACAGACAGCGAACATCGATTCGCGGTGATTCGTTTTTGAGGTCTGTAACCCACCAGACATCTGGGAGTTCAGCGATTCCAGCAAGTTCGATGATATCCTGAAGCGGATTTTTGTCGGTCGGAGTGGTCAGATTCTGACTTTTTGAAGAGTTGGCCGGGGAAGTTGAGGGAGGAAGTACGGCTTGGCTGCTCATTAGGAATGGCCTGCTTGGTCGAAAAAATCAGCTAAAATTTCAAGAATCACGTGATTTTGTAAAGATACCACTCAGGATCGGTCGTGACGTTGATAACAGTCAAATCCGGAAAACTTTATCCATATGTCCTTGTCAGTCTCGGTTTTGTAGCGGGGTGATCGATTCCGTCATTGTGGTGAGAAAATTCACCAACCAGCGAAGCGGCGTTAAAATCGCTGCAATCGATATTTTCGGAACCAAAAAGGGGGCTTCTCAATGAGTCTGCTTGCGTCCTATAATGAGGCGGGGTTACGATTTCAGAATTGCCGAATTGATGAAAGTCGGTTTCAGATGGATGGGATGAAATTCCTCCATAGGCAATTCAGTCCGGATTGAGAAAAATCTGCTCCCGACCTGGACAGCTTTACAAATAGGATAGCTTTGATGCGTAGACGTGTTGTCGTCACCGGAATGGGTTGTGTTACTCCACTTGGAAACGATGTGGATTCAACTTGGGATTCACTGAAAGCAGGCAAAAGTGGGATTGACTATATCACACACTTTGATGCCTCTGGATTTCCGACGAAGTTCGCTTCTGAAGTGAAGGGCTTTCAGCTCGGAGATTACATCGATAATCCCGAACGATTTCAGCATGCCGGGCGAAACATTCGTTTTGCAATCGGAGCTGCTGTCCAGGCGATGAAGTCTTCAGGCCTGGAGATCGAAGAGGAGAAATTCGACCCGACCCGATTCGGCGTTTATCTCGGGGCGGGAGAAGGTCAGCAGGACTTCTTTCTGTTCATGCAGCTCATTGCCAATGCGCAAAAAGACGGTGAGTTTGACATGGAGCAGTTCACCCGAGAAGGTCTCGAACGGCTCAACCCAAATGAAGAGCGAGAGCAGGAGCCGAATATGCCTGCCGGTCACTTAGCGAGTATCTTCAACGCGCAGGGACCGAATCTGAATTGCTTGACTGCTTGTGCTGCTTCGAGTCAGGCAATTGGAGAAGCGAGCGAGATCATCCGTCAAGGCGACGCAGACATCATGATGTCTGGTGGAGCACACAGCATGATTCATCCGTTTGGAGTGACCGGCTTCAATTTGTTAACGGCACTTTCAACACGGAACGAAGATCCTCAAGGCGCCTCTCGTCCGTTTGATAAGGAACGTGACGGGTTTGTTCTTGGCGAAGGGGCTGGAATTCTGATTCTAGAAGAGCTTGAACATGCACAGGCAAGAGGGGCTCGAATTTTGGGTGAGATCAATGGGTACGGCTCTACAGCTGATGCTTATCGAATCACCGACATTCACCCCGAAGGACGTGGTGGAACCGGGGCGATCAAGATGGCGTTGAAAGATGCCGGGATCAATACCGACGACGTTGACTACATCAACGCACACGGAACCAGTACGGCAGTCAATGATAAAGTCGAAACGCTTGCGATTAAGCAGGCTCTCGGACAGGATGCTTACAAGACGCCGGTCTCCAGTACGAAAAGCATGATGGGGCACCTGATTGCCGCAGCTGGCAGTGCGGAGGCGATTGTCTGTTTGCTGGCGATGCAAGACAACATTGTGCCCCCGACCATCAACTATTCGACACCCGATCCAAACTGCGATCTTGATTACATTCCAAATGAATTGAGAGAGCGGAAAGTTGATCACGCACTCTCGAACAGCTTTGGCTTTGGTGGACAAAATATCTCTTTGATCCTGTCTCGCTTTAACGGATAGGATTGGGAGTCGCACTGGAAATGAGACTTGCAGCAGAGAGAAGACTTTGAAGTGACGACCGTCCTTCAAGGTCGTCTTGAGCTGCAACTCGCTCGACCTGCACCATGATTTATCTCGACAATAATGCCACAACACCTGTCGCTGCCGAAGTGATGGAAGAAATGCAACGTGTGGCGACGTTCGCATTTGGAAATCCAGGAAGTCGACATCTCGCAGGGCGAAAAGCGAGACAAGTTCTGGAAGAATCTCGGGAGACAATTGCAGCCTTGCTAGATGCCCAGCCGAGTGAGGTTTTCTTCACCAGCGGCGGGACGGAATCATCCAATCTCGCAATTTTTGGATTGACGGTTGGTCGCAGCGGGGCTGTGGTACTTCCTCCGGGGGAACATCCAGCGACTACGGAAGCGATCAAGCGATTGATTCAACGAGGTTGCCGAAAGCAACCCTTGAAGCTGACGAACGTCGGTCAACTTCAGCAAGATTCACTCGATGCCGTTGAGTGGTCGGATGTGATTTTGGCGACAGCACTCGTTGCTCATAATGAAACCGGTACGATTCCGGATCTTTCTTCTTTAGTTGCGCTCTGCGATAATCATCGAGTCCCGTTGCACCTGGATGCGGTGCAGGCAGCGGGGAAGATTCCGGTCTCATTTCGTGATTCGGGAGCGGCGACTCTGTCGATCGGAGCACATAAGTTTTACGGGCCACGCGGGATCGGCGCGCTGCTTGTGCGTGAAGGAGTGAAGGTCTTCCCACAGCTTGTTGGAGGGCATCAGGAGAATGGAAAACGGGCCGGGACTGAACCGGTAATGCTTGCAGCGGGCATGGCGAAAGCGTTGTCGATGTGCTGTACAGATTTGCAAGAGCGATACGCTCATCAAGCCACACTCAGAGACCATCTGCAACGTGGGTTGGCCGAAAGTTGCTCTCCAGTTTTTATCAACGGTGACGAGAATTCTCGTTTGCCGAACACACTCAACATTGCCTTCCCCGGGTGTGATGCCGATGCGTTACTCGTCGCATTGGACTTAAGCGGCATCTGTTGTTCACACGGTAGTGCATGTGCCAGCGGATCAGCAGAGCCTGCTCCCATTCTATTGGGAATGAACTGCCCGCGAGAGGTGTATCAATCGTCGTTGCGTTTTTCTGTTGGGGTGCAAAACAGTCTGGACGAAATTGCTGAGACCGTCCGATTAGTCAGCGGTGCTGTGAAGCGTTTACGGGAGTCTCAATAACGCAAGCGAAATTTTCATCGACATGAAGATTGCGTAACCAATTACCGAAACCCCTTTCTCACGCGCTCACGGTACAGCAAACTGCTCTATCGAGTCGTTTCTGGGGCAGCCTGTTTTTCTGCTTCAGACTTTTCCATGGCAAGTCCCAATAGTTTCAGGTAACCCGATTCTGCGTGAAGAGTCGCATTAAAGCCTGACGCACTACTTTTGATGTCGAAATGAACTTTGTCGTTCTGGTCATCTGGAAAGGCTTGCCGGAAGCGCTTCACTTTCTCGAGATCTTGCTGATGTTTTTCACCGAGTCGAAGCCAGGGATCGAATGAAAAGTCAATCTGAACGATTGATTCGACGGGCTTCGCATCGTGGCTGCTCAGGTCAGAGATCAGTTCGGGAGTTTTCTCTCCACCAACGGAGAGCCAAAGTGAATTTGCTCCTGTCCCGACGAAGAGTGATAGCTCATCACCGTAGAGTCGTCTGTCTTCGTCGCGAGGCTCTTTCCCTTTCAGGCGGTGCAGTTTCAAGTGCTCGTTGTTAATGACGTTCATCTCCACTTCGGTGATGTCTTTAGAGTCGCGGGCATACGGGAGAATGGTTTCCAGAGAGGTTGCCATCAAGCTGTTCCCCAGAATTCTGAGCCCACCAATGAGGACCATGCGTGTTTCTTCGATTTCCTGGAACTCAATCAATCCGTCGAGTTTTCCATCGTCAATCGATTGCTGAATGGCATCGAAGGCACCTCGCACCGGCATGCGGTCTGCTTCTGCAAGATGCGGACTGAGGTCACGACGAACATCTTCTCGCACCTGTTTTAGAATGTTCAAAGCAAATACTTGAAACGGTTGCGGGATGTTCAATGAAAACTGAATTCTCACTGGTCTTGATTCTGTGGAGACACCAGGAACCCTCTTTTCAGCCAGCGGGAGACTTGCCAGCACATCGGAGAGATCGCTCTCCTGGGCGACTTTAAATTCGGCGCTCAGTTGGATGTCTGACTCGATTTGGAGAGTGGCTGAGATTTGTTCCATCTTCGTGAAGAGTTGAAGACCAGTCAGGCGAATCAACTCGATCAACTCTTTTCGAAGTGCATACTCTTTGTCTTTTTCATTCGGTTTTTGTTCGAGCTCTTTATTGAGTTCAATTTGAAATCCTTCAATGATCCGGTTTCGTAACGGATCTGATATTCCGGCCTGAAGCAACGAGACTGAAACATCATTCTGGCGGGTTTGTGTTTCCAGTGACTTGAGCATCTCGCTGGTGACGTGTTGATGTGTGTTGCGTCTTTGAGCAATGAGAAGGTATTTGTCCTGCAGGTTGGCATAAAGTGGCATGTTGGGAATATTGATTTTCCAGTTTCCCTTTTTGATTGTCTGGACGACAGGGACTTTCTTTTTGAATGCGGTCACGAATTTTTCACCATCGGTGACGGGAAGCATTACGAGGAAAGTGGGAAGTTCGAGTTTCTCGCGGTGCAGGACCAGCATCCCGCCGATGGGGCGTTGACGATCAATTCCTGGAAACTGCTGAAGTTTTTTCTGTAAGATTTGAAGCTGTTGAGCTGGTTTCTTGTTTCCGCTGACTTCCCCTAAATGGATGAGGTCTTTCTCGACTCTTTCGAGACCAGCGACAGCCATGATCGCCAGAGGTTGATCCATGTACGCAGAATCGGCTCCAAATGCGGAAGCTCCGGAGAGATCGCACTGCAAGATTAGCAGGAGCGTCCAGATTCCCAGGTAGGAGAAAAATGAAGGCTTCGATGTCCCAACCATAAATGTTATTCACTCTCTGAAGAGGTGGTGGTTTTCGCAAACGGCTGCGTTCGATGTCACGGTTGTGAAAAATAACTGGAAATTCATGCGATCGTTACGCAACGGCATTCAATATTCAGGTCGTCAGTACAAACTACCTGTCACTCTCCGCCTGGGTTGCAACCGGGCGGTTCAAAATTGACTGATTGGACAATTTTGTTCAGGGTTGTCATAATTGTTCAATGGAACGGTTCATTATTGACATTCATCAGCCCGAAGCAAATTTCGCTCAATGCGGAATTCGCTTCGGGCTGTGTGCTTATACAGGCCTAGAGCATTTTTGAAAAAGATGGACACGTCTGTCTCGTGGATTTGAGTGATTCGTCACATGCGATGCACTCTTCACAGACAGGAGAAACACGAAAGTGTTCTAGAACTGGTCTCAATACTTACTATTCACTTCTCTGGTACAGAGAAAGGTTGCAATTCCATAGGTTTTGAGACTGCTTCTAGAACAACGGATCAGACTTTAGAGCTTGTGATTGACTCGGTTTTCGGTTCGACACAACCCTTGGGAGCACGGCGAATTAAGCCGCATCAGGAATTATGTTTACTGGATTAGTTGAAGGTTTGGCAACTGTTGAATCGGTGATAGAAAATGGCCCCGGTGTGGATATTGCCATTAATCCATCGGGCCATCTCGACGAAATCGAGTCGACAAAAATTGGTGATAGTATCGCCATCAACGGTTGTTGTTTGACAGTCATTCGTATTGAGCAGCCTCAAGCCGATCAGAGCTTGTGGGTTTTTCAGGCTGGCTCGGAAACGCTCTCGAAAACAAATCTCGGGACATTCAAACCGGGGACGCCTGTGAATCTTGAACGATCTCTTCGACCGACTGATCGGCTGGGAGGGCACTTTGTTCAGGGGCATGTTGACGGAATCGGGCATGTTGATGCCATCGAGACCGAAGGGGAATGGACGAACATCTGGTTCAAAGTCCCTGCAGCCCTGACTCGTCAAATGGTTCCCAAAGGATCAGTCACAGTTGATGGTGTTTCGCTGACGTTAGTGAATGTGGAGGCCGAGAGATTTAGTGTCGCTCTCATTCCGCACACTCTCGAAGTGACGACTCTTGGGAAACGCTCCGTGGGGGAAACAGTCAATATCGAGACTGACATCATCGGGAAGTACATGGAAAAAATGTTGACAGGAATCACCGAAAAGGACTCCGCAAACTGATATGTCCGAAGCTCAAGAAAGACAAACACGATCTCATTTGATGCGGAAATTCAAAGAGCATGGGTTTCATCCACGAACCCATCTTGGGCAAAATTTTCTAATCGATATCAACATTGTTGAATATGTCGTGCGGTCAGCTGAACTGACCCGTGATGATGTCGTTCTGGAAATTGGCGCTGGTACTGGGGGAATGACAACCTTTATGGCGCGCGAAGCAGGGCATGTCATTTCGGTTGAAGTGGATCGAGATATGCATTCACTGGCAACCCAAGCCATCGCTCCGTATGACAACGTCACACTTTTGCTCACAGATGCACTCAAGAATAAGAATCACTTTTCACCACTCGTTCTGGATGAGATTGAGAAACAACTCGCCGTTTCACCAAATCGACGCCTTAAGCTGATTGCAAACCTGCCTTACAGCATCGCCACTCCTGTCGTTTCTAATCTGGTTGCGACTGAACTTCCCTGGGTTCGGATGGTCGTTACGATTCAGTACGAACTCGGATTGCGAATGCAAGCTCGTAAGAGCCAATCTCACTACGGAGCGTTATCTGTATGGCTCCAGTCACAAAGTGATGTGGAGATGATCAAGCAGCTTGGACCGACAGTCTTCTGGCCACGACCCAAAGTCGATTCAGCCATCATGCTGATTACTCCCAATGAGGAAAAGCGAGCGAAGATCAAAGACCGGGCATTCTTCCACAGCTTTGCTCGCCGCCTGTTTGGTTATCGACGGAAATTCATTCGCAGCGTCCTCGTCGGGATGTTTCGAAAAGAACTGACAAAGCCACAAGTCGATGAGGTTCTCGCCGAGATGGATATTGAACACAACGTTCGGGCTGAACAGCTCGATACTCCCACAATTGTCGATATGGCAACTCGATTTCAGGACAAAATTGCGGCAGTGAATGCTGTTGATGAGCAAGAGCAGCCACCAGTCAGCCACGAATAAAACCGTTCCGAAAGCCTCGACTTAGCCTCTCAATGATTGAGAAACCCTTGCTGGGCAATGGTTTTCGGACAAACAATAAAAACAGCGGGAGCGTTCACATTCGACTTTAATTTTCTGAACGCACTCAGCTGTTTTCGACACAAGCTGTCAAAATCACCTCACAACAATGAACTCAAAAGTGGTCGGGGGGACCAACTTATGCACGATCGAATCCTTGAAACTGGCGTGACCTTTGACGATGTCTTACTTGTTCCGGCATACAGCGAACTGATGCCAGGAGAGGTGGACGTCTCTTCGAAGCTGACTCGGAATATCTCTGTGAGTATGCCGATTGTGTCCAGCCCGATGGATACTGTCACCGAAAGTGATATGGCGATTGCCATGGCTCAAGAGGGTGGAATCGGCATCATTCATAAGAACCTCCCGGTTGAGCAACAGGCGATGGAGGTCGATCGTGTCAAAAGAAGCGAGCATGGGGTCATCGTTGATCCGGTCACTTTACCTCCATCGATGCGAGTTGCCGAAGCAGTGGAGTTGATGGACTCTCGCAACATTGGCGGAGTGCCGATCACGGACGAATCGGGGAAGCTCAAAGGAATTTTGACACGCCGGGATTTGCGTTTTCTTGAATCGGGTGAGACACCGATTTCAGAAGTGATGACGAAGGAAAATCTCGTAACTGCACGTGAAGATACAGACCTGAAGAGTGCCGAACGAATTCTTCGTGAGAACAAAGTCGAGAAGCTTCTGCTTGTTGATGATCAGTTCCACCTCAAGGGCCTGATCACCATTAAGGACATTGATAAAAATCTGCGTTTCCCCCGAGCGAACAAAGATTCCCGTGGAAGGCTTCGCGTTGGAGCAGCTGTTGGCGTTTTTGACGAAGAACGAGCCGAACAACTGATTCATTCCGGAGTCGATGTACTTGTCGTCGACAGTGCTCACGGGCACTCGAAAAACGTGATTGATACCGTCAGAAGCATCAAATCTCACTGGGAGATTGATGTCATCGCAGGGAATATCGCCACTTATGAGGGTGCTAAAGCCTTGCTCGATGCCGGAGCGGACGGAATTAAAGTCGGCATTGGTCCCGGCTCAATTTGTACAACGCGAGTGATTTCTGGAGTTGGTGTTCCACAACTGACGGCTGTCTCAGGAGCTGCGAAAGCGGTCGCTGGAACAGACGTTCCACTGATCGCAGATGGGGGCATTCGCTACAGTGGAGATATCACAAAAGCCCTTGCTGCTGGAGGGTTTACAGTCATGTTAGGTGGTCTGCTTGCAGGGCTGGATGAAAGTCCGGGGGAACTGATCCTTTATCAGGGAAGACGATTCAAGCGATATCGCGGAATGGGATCCCTGGGAGCAATGGTAAATGGCAGTAGTGAGCGATATCGGCAAAGCTTGAGTGAAGAAGAGGGCCGCGGAACGCCGAAATTAGTACCAGAAGGTGTTGAGGGACGCGTACCTTACAAGGGACCTCTCAGCAGCTTGTTATATCAGCTCGTGGGGGGGCTACGTGCCGGGATGGGATATCTCGGGGTTCGATCGATCAATGATCTTCGAACGGAGGCTCGTTTCCTACGAGTGTCGGCGGCAACGGTGAGGGAGAACCATCCGCATGACATTGCCATCACGCAAGAAGCACCAAACTATTCAACCGAACACTCTTCTGGCGAGCTTTCTTGAACGCTCGAAGGGGTTGGGAATTCATTCGTTCTCATTAAAGACAATGGGACGCGCCGCTGCGACGATCGCTATTGGAACAGTCCTGGTTTCATCGGTCGTTGCGGACGATTCGCCACTCGAGAGATTGAACAAGAGATCCGCAAATGCGCGCTGGCAACAAGCGCGTGAACAATGGATTCCAGGTGAGGAGCAGGGAGCTGCACAGCAGATCGGCGAGCAGGCTCCCTTATTAACTCCGTCATCAATCTTGCCGTTTCAGCAAGCTGAACAGGAATCTCCAGTGTTGGACACAACTCTCCTCGATAAAGGGGGAGTGTTTGAGGCAACGATTCCGTTACTCGATCCATCCGAGCAGCGATTCTCAACAGAATTGCCAGGCGATCCGGATCCGGTTCGCATGAATGCGAAACCGTTTCCGGTAGAATCTACGAGTGATTTGACGTCACCTGCTCGATCTCTACTTGTGCCAGATCCATACGGATTGGTTTCCGACAAAGGGAACGAAGCCGAGAGCCTGGCACCAACTGAAGTCGTGGTTCCAGGATCACAGGATGCCGGACTGCCCAGGTTCGCCCAACGAGACGCAGTCTTGCCTCCAGCACCTGAGCCTGAGCCAAGAAAGCCTGTTCTCAGAGACATTTCTGAAATTCAGCCGTTTTACGACTACAGACCAGCGAAAGCGATCGGAGAGCAAGCTGGGTTTTCCAGTGGACAGGAGAGGACAGAGCCAACTTATCTGAACTTGCCGCATTCGGGTGAGTTGGAGAGGAACTTCCCGCCGACGTATTACCACTGGATGGCGTCTAACCTCACACACGATCCTCTATATTTTGAAGACGTTTCACTGGAACGCTACGGGCACACATACCCCTACGCACAGCCATTTGTGTCGGTCTCAAAATTCGGACTCCAAGTGGTCGGCCTCCCGTATCAAATGGCTCTCAACCCTGTGAACTCTGAGCAGTATGCTCTCGGGAACTATCGCCCTGGTGATTGCCCACCGCATCTGCGTTATCGTATTCCGTTCAACAAGAAAGCAGCTGCAACTGCTGCCGGATTCTATACCGGATTGATTTTCTTGATCCCATAAAACGGACAGGGGTGAATAACGGTCGAGTCATTCGTGGATAACATCTGTCGTCAAGGGAAAGACTGTCCAACACGAGGCAGAACCTGTACACCAAATCGAAAGATGCTATAAATTTTTGAATTCGTTGCCATTCATCTGAGTGGCAACGAATTCTGCTTTTGGTACGGTATTTTCTGTGCTCTCACGGATCGGCAAGCTCAGCGAGTCCTTGACTTTGGCTGTTGATTTCAAAGTCCGTGCGGGGAGAGTGGTTTCCAACCGTAGCTCTAGTGTAATCTGCAGTTGTGAGCAGACCTTTTGACTCTTTCTTGACTTGGTATTTCGACCTCCCCGTGAATGGGGAAGAGGGCGGGATTCAACGTCTTTGGAGGTTGGAAGCGGCCTGGAACTGGCAAACAGCACATGTACTGATTCTTGCAGCCTGTCTGCTTTGGATCGGAGTTTGGCTGGTCAACGTCATGGCCCGGCACCAATCCCGGCTCGTTCGAATATTTTTGTTCTCGAACAGACTCTTGATTATCTTTCTGGTGGCATTGCTCATCCTGCAAGTTCGTCTGAAAACCGTGGCCTACGGTCAGCCGAAATTGACTCTTTTGGTAGACACCTCTGGCAGCATGTCGCTAACGGATCGGTATTCCGCGGAAGATCTGAAGAGGCTGCAAGGCATTGGCGTCTCACGACCGAACCGACCACGGATCGAAATTCTTAAAGACTTTCTGACGACGGGCTCAAGCAGCTGGCTGGATCGGGCGATCAGTCGGTATGAGTTGGAACTGCTAACTTTTGATTCGCGTCTTCACCTGCAGCAAGAGGCGGAATCACTCTCGGTTTCACAAAGAGAGTTACTTTTCAAATCGGTGCCGGAACGACTTTCGAAATTCAGAGCAACCGGGGCAACAACCGACTTCGTCCAAACACTGGACGAGTTGGGGCGAATCCAACGCGATCGACCTTCTGCAGCGATCGTGCTGCTCTCAGATGGGAATCCGACAGCTCATAGTGCTTCGGCATTGGTGAAAACGGAAAAAACTTTCAGCCGTCTTCGAATTCCTGTTTATGCGGTGGGTGTCGGGAGTCGTCGCAGTACCGGCGACCTGGCGATCACGAGGACAGACCTTGAGCCGGTCGGTTTTGCGGGGGAAGATCATCCGCTGACAGTCTCGCTGGAAGCGAATCAAGACGTGAAGGTTCCGGTGACAATTCGGATTCGAAACATTCTTCAGGATTCCGAAGTGTTCAGCGTGACCATCGACGGCCTGCGTCAAGGCGTTACCGAAAGTGTTCCGATGGTCCTGCCTGATCTCGCTGCTGGGAGAAATGATTTTGAGATTGAAGTCGTCCCTTTGGCAGGCGAGACAGACCTTAAGGACAACCTGCAACGCATTCGGGTCTGGGGGCGAGAATCTGATCTGAACGTTCTCTTGGTTGATCGAAGTCCTCGGTGGGAATACCGACACCTGAAAGCGACGTTGGAAAGAGATTCGCATCTTGCAGTTCAAACCTTCTTGTTTGAAAGTGATCCGGCATTCGCTGTTGAAGACAGGACGGCGTTGAATCGCTTGCCGAAATCATTGGAGACGATTGATGCCGTCATTCTTGGGGATGTCGATTTTAAATTGCTCGATGGTGGATTTGTTGCGGAGCTTCAACGATTTGTCAGGGAGCAAGGTGGAGGACTTTTGCTCCTTTCTGCGGAGACATCTCTCGGTTCACTCGACTTGTCATCGGGGTTAGCAGAGATGCATCCAGCCGTTGAGCAATCGGGAGAAGAGTCGGAGAGGATGCCGACTCAAATCGTCGTCACCGCTGAAGGAAAAGCGCAGGGAGTGTTACCTGTGGGGACCGATCCGGATCAACTTGGTCAACTTCCACTGATTTATCCCGATTTCAAAATGTACGCTGCAAAGCCCGCTGCGATTCCATTATTGCAAGGAGTCAATTCAGCACAAGCAGGTCAGATGCTCCCTTTGATTCTCTCGATGCGATACGGCAAAGGAGTGATTATTCAGCACCTTTTTGATGACAGTTGGAGGTGGAGACCGGTCGCGAACGGGGAGTTTTATCGAAAGGTCTGGTCTCAGATGATTCGCAATTTGTGTCGCCGAAAATTGCTCGATCAACTTCCGCCTCTCGAACTTTTGACAGACCAGGACGAGTACCGACCTTACGAATCCATTCAAGTCCGACTGCTTGATCGAAAGGCGAAGTATCAAAATCTTGATTCTGTGATTGTTGAACTGAAAGCCGATTCAGGGAGTACTCAAAACGTAACGCTGAGAAGAACCCAGCTTCCTTTCGATGGGTTCGCGAGCACGATTGAAAATCTCAATCCGGGTGAGTATGCAGTCTCTTTTGATTCCAGAGAAGAAAGTGTTGCCACAATCCGCACCCGTTTTCGCGTCCTCGATTCCGACCCGGAAGAGGAATACATTCCGATGAACGAGAGTCTCTTGCGCTCGTTGTCCGAATCGACGCATGGGGCCTTTTTGCATCCGTGGGAAATTGATTCTATCCTTGACCAACTCCCCGAGCGGAAGCTTACCGGATATTCCGAAACAAGGCTGATTCCACTTTGGAACCGCTCGGAGATCTTGATCGTGTTTATCATTGCGATGTCCATCGAATGGATATTTCGCCGCCGAGCAGGTTTGGATTAGGCATCTTCGACGTTTTGATGCCCGAGCAGAACGCGTTTCTCCAGTAGAATCACCGTTCCCCACGAGGCAGGGGGCGAACATTTATGCGAAAACACCTTGTGAAAGCAAATTTTGTCAGTTCTTTGTTTGATCTTTGTCTGAGTTGCTGACTGGAAACTCTTTCCGATTCGTGAGTTGGGGACGTACTCTGCTATGATGATTGATTCAATTACCGATCAAGCTGGCAGCAGTTTTGATTTGTTCGACATTGTCTTTTTCGTTCGGTCAACCCCTTCTCGTTGAGCAATGTCTTTGTCGCGTCTCTGAAATGCCCCAGTGATGAGAAGGAAATATGGCAACCCTTCGTGACGAACTTGAGTCCCTTCGGCTTCGGCTGAAATGGTATCTCAAGGTTCGTGCGCTATTACAGACTGTGTTGCTGATTTCGATCTTGGTCCTGGGGCTTGGTTGGCTCGATTTCTATTATCGGCCGACGCATTCGATCGTCCGGTTCTTGATCTCAATGCTCTTCTGGATCGGTTCAGCGAGCGTTGTAGTCCTGCAACTGCTGCCAGCACTGTTTCAGAAAATACAGCCACTTGATGTTGCGTTGGCACTGGAGAAACTCGAAGGGACACGATCTGGAGAACTGGCCGCCGCTGTCGATTTTCAAGCCTCCGGAAATCTTGATCGTTCATCATCCTGGAAGAAAGAGCTTGTTCAGAATTGTCTGGAATCACAAGTGTCTCGGTCCACAAAAGTCCGGTCGCGGAACCTGATCGTTCAAGGCGCTTTGCTCATGTTTGGATTTCTCTTTTTGAGCCTCTATGCGATGCCGACGGTTGTGACTGCGACCACGCGTGTCGTATGGCCTGCAAGTCAGGCAGAATGGCCGCGACTGACGAAGTTGCGTGTTTTCGATCAGCAACGAAATCCTGTGGCTCCAGGGGCAACTATTTCTTTGATGGGATCGACTGGCAGCAACTTTTATGTCGAGGACATCATCGGTGAACCGCCCGAAGATGTCATTTTGGAAATACGTCGCACTTCGCAGCCGTTGAAACGAATCCGTTTACAAAATCGGCAGCCACAAAGTTCCAGCGAATCGGGGAGAGAGACATTTCGATTTCGTCTCGTTCCCAATCAAATGGAAACGATGCAATTTCGCATTGTTGGTGGGGACGATCAATCGATGGATTGGATGACTCTTCGGAAAGAGATCAAACCGGTTGTGCAGAGCATGATCTGCCAGATTAATCCTCCCGAGTACCTGAATGTGGAGTCGACAATTTTGGAAAATGTGTCGGGGCCAGTTCCAGCCCCGGTCGGATCGCTATTGCAGTTCGACCTCTCCATGAATCGACCAGTTCGAGAGTTGGAGCTTCGCGATTTGGAGTCGAATGCAGTCGTTTCTCAAGTCGTCAATGGATCACATTTGAGGTTCGATTTAGATGTCGTAGAAGCTGAGGAAGGAAGTCTGATCTATGAACTCTTTGTCCGTGTTCGGGCTGATGTTGAAGCGGAGAATTCTACGGGGCCTGGCTGGCAACGCGTGAAACGAATCCGGATCGAACCGTTGGTTGACTTCGCTCCGGAAGTCACGGTGCTGGCTCCTCAAAAAGATCTCCGTGTGACCAGAGATGCGTTGGTTCCTTATGAAGCAACTGCCAGAGACGATTATGGACTGCAAGATTTTTCATTGAAAGTCGACGCGAAGACACCATTGTCTCTCGCTGCAGAAGTTCAGGATGGGCAGCTTGAAGCGACCCTCTCAGGAACGCTTGACCTGCATCGACTTGCGGTGGAGGAGGGCGATCTCGTTGAACTCTCTGCGGTTGCCTCAGATCGTTCTCCGGAACCTGTTTTGGTGGCAACGTCTCCGATTCGCTTGACTGTCGTTTCGACCCAGGAGAAGGAACAGGATCTTCAATCGCTTCTGGAGCAAACATCGAACGAGCTTCTTGCTGTGTATCAAACACAACAGGATATTCTCACAGAGACCCGGCAACTCTCGAAGGAGAGTCGGGATGGAGAGTTCACGTCAGAAGCGAATGAGAAATTGCATCTCCTGCAAGTCCGCCAGCAAGGGGTGCAGGAGACTCTGCGTTCTCGAATTCAACAAGGAACTCTTTCTGCAATTGCCAGTGAAATTCGTATCAATCAGCTGGATTCTCGAAGAGTTGAAGAGCTTTCAACCGAGACGACAAACGCGGTGAGCGATCTTCTCGATGACGGGATTTCAGAAACAATGAGATCGTTTCAGTCACTGCGGACCCTTGGAGAACTTGCCCGGGAAACTGAAACCTCCGGGCCTGCTCGTCGTCGGCTGCTGGATGAATTGAATCGTTCGATGACACTGCAAGGTTCGGTCACAACAACGCTAGAACGAATTTTGCAAGCGCTGGACCGATGGGGGAGTTCTACTGATATTCGAATTCAGTGGAAACTCATTAAGTCGGAGCTAGGAACCGTGATTGAAAATCTCTCTGCGGTCGATCAGTTGACGATCTCCCGGGCTGTGTCAGAACTTAGCACTGAGCAAGTTGAGCAACTGCGAGGATTCTCGAAGCAGCATGTCGCGCTCGCTGTGAAACTTCAGGGACTGCTACAGCAACTTGAGCAAAGCGATTCAGAAAACTGGAGCGTATTCAAGCGTGAACTGGAAGAGACTCAAGGGGAAGTTCGGCTGCAACGCGCAGCGGAAGCGATTCTGGGAAACAAAATCTTGCGAGCAATCGACATTGATCGTCAACTGCTTCAGAGTTTCAAAAATATCCAGCTGCAGGACACGCTTCGGCAAACTCAAATGGAGGCTGATCTGGAATCCTATCGTGAGTTTGCGAATGAACTCGAAACTCTCTCCGAGCAGCAGAGTGAGTTGCACACCAGATGGATTCGGTCTGAAGCAAACGAGGCGCTCATCCAACAACAGAAGAGATTGAGAAAAAGAGTTCAGGAAATGGCTGAGCGGGCTGGGGATATTGGATTGCCGCAAATTGAAGAATTGTTGTCGGATTCGATCTCAGAGATTGACTCGCTTTTGGACGCTGTCGAAGATGGCGCATCAGTTCTTCAAAGAACGGAGCTAGGGACAATCGATGAAAATCTTCAAGCAGCGATGAATGTTGTTGGGGAGCGCGTGCGAAGCTTGCAGAATCGTGATCAAAACCAACTCATCCGGCAGCTCACTCTGCTCGCAAAAGAACTCGCTGAGGAACAGAATTCGGTCATTCAAGAGTTCGTTCTGATCAAAGAGGCAGTCACTGTAAATCGCCGGCTTACACGCAGTCAGCGTCGACAATTGCTTGAACTTGCTCAAGTGGAGCAGGAAATCGCCAACAAGCTCACGCCATTTCAAGAGTCGACTGGAAATCTGCCGGTCCTGAATGAGTCATTGAAAAGTTTGATTGATTTACTCGAGGTCGTTTCCAGTCGTTTCAAGAAAAATGATGAGCTACCAGACACCGAGAGCGATCTGGCGACTATCCAACTTCGGCTCGCACAACTCTCCGGTCTTTCCAGTGATCTGGCAGAGGCTTCGCCAGGAGAGGGGAACGGTGGACTTCCCCCGGAAGTTCGTATTCAGCTGACGTTGCTGCTTCAGAAACAGAAAGAGTTGGCTGAACAGGAAAAAATCCTCATTGACCGAGGAGAGATCATCTCGAAGGAGATGCACAGTCAGTTCGTGGCAAAGCAACGAGAGATTTCTGAACGCCTCGAAGAGATTTTTGAGTCCATCGAAAACCTGCCACAATAATCTCTTTCATTGTCGATACGAACTCAGATTGGTATTCGCATGTTGCGAGGGAACAGAGTAAAGCAACTTCTGAGAAGAATCATTAGAGAGTCCCCGCCTGCTGTCTCCTCTGAGCCAAGCTGCTAAACTTTTGAACTGATTAAAACTTGATGCTCTTCGTGCTGAATTGAGATAGAAACAGAATGACGTCCTCTGCTCCGAACCTGCTCTGGATATGCAGCGATCAACAACGGTATGACACCATCCGCGCACTGGGGAACAGTCTGATCAGCACTCCCAATATCGATAAAATTATCGAGAAGGGTGTGACGTTCACCCATGCTTATTGTCAAAGCCCCGTTTGCAGTCCAAGTCGGGCGTCCTTTCTCACCGGGCGATATCCCAGGACCACGCGTTGTCGCCAAAATGGACAGACGATTCCTGCGGACGAACGTTTACTGCCACGAATCCTCAAAGACCATGGGTATCGTTGCGGGCTCGCTGGGAAGCTTCATCTCAGTTCGTGTTCCGATGGAAAAGTTGAAACACGGATCGACGATGGGTACGACGTTTTTCACTGGAGTCATCACCCACAGCCCGATTGGCCGGAGAATGCCTATCAGCAATGGTTGAACTCGAAGGGAGTTCACTGGGATGAATTGTACTCCGCGCCTGAAGTCGGACATGTGAAAGCGGGCGTCCCAGCAGAGTTCCACCAAACAACCTGGTGTGCCGAGATGGCAATTGAATTCATTCACGAGAACCAAAACCGTCCGTGGATGTTTTCGGTCAACATGTTCGATCCTCACCACGCTTTCGATCCCCCGCAAGAGTATCTGGATCGCTATGATCCTGCTCAAATGCCACTTCCGAAAACTGCGCCCGGGGAGCTCGATTCAAAACCAAAATTTCAGCAGCTGGATCACGTTTGGGCTCACAATCAGGAAGGGGGGATGCGAGTCGATGAGATCAGCCCGGAGGAATCGCAGCGAATCACGGCTGCTTATTATGCGATGGTCGAATTGATAGATGATCAGGTCGGACGAATGATTTCAGCGTTGGAGGAAACGGGGCAGCTGGAGAATACGATTGTCGTTTTCATGTCCGATCATGGCGAGATGCTGGGCGATCATGGTATCTATCTCAAAGGACCCCATTTCTATGAACAGGCCGTTCACGTTCCACTCGCAGTTCAGTGGCCACAGCGATTTTCACAAGGGTTGCGCTCAGATGCTTTCGTCGAATTGATCGACCTCGTTCCGACGTTTTGTGAAGCGATGAACATCCCGATTGAACCCCAAATTCAGGGGAAGAGCCTCTATCGCATTTGCACAGGCGAAGCGGACCCCGACCAGCATCGAGACTCTGTCTATTGCGAATACTCGAATTCATGGACTCATCATCGTGCGTATGGGACGATGTTCCGTACGCGGAAAAACAAAATTGTTGTCTATCATGGCACTTCTGATGGGGAGCTATATGATCTTGAAAGTGACCCCGACGAATTTCAGAATCTCTGGGATGATCCACTGTCACGAGACATGAAAATGGAGTTGATGAAGCAGGCGTTTGATGCATCTGTTTTCACGATGGACCCAATGCCTCCCAGGCTCGGACCCTTTTAGGCTCCGTCCGAAAACCTCTGGAATTGTCGCTTTTCTCAAAGTTTGAGCGAAGAAAATTAGGTTTCAGGATCAACTCTTAACGATTGTAGTTTCTCACGAATGACTTCTTCCATGCAGGATGCACCGCTTTCAGGCACACCCGTTCCAACATCAGCCAGGTTGTATTATGGGTGGGTGATGTTGCCGCTTTCGATGTTAGCGATCATGGCGACATCAGCGGGGCAGACTTACGGAATCTCTGGCTTCAACGCAGGGATCGGCACATCGCTGAAGCTGACTGAGACGGAACTTGCCAAAGCCTACATGCTCGGCACAATTCTCGGCGCGATCCCAATCGCCTACTTTGGCTACTTGATGGACCGTTTCGGTTTACGTAAGACGGTTCTGGTCGCCATCACGCTCTTCTCGATGGCGTGCTTCCTGATGGCAGCAACGACCAGCTGGTTCCTGCTTGTGATCTCGTTTTGCCTGCTCCGAATGCTCGGCCCGGGGACTCTCGCCATGTTAAGTGGAAACATGATGGCGTTCTGGTTTCACCGTCGACTTGGCTCGATTGAAGCGATTCGGAAGCTGAGCCTTTCCGTGGCGATGGGGACAGTTCCGATTCTTAATCACTGGATGCTCGAGCGTTTTGGTTGGAGAAATTCTTATTTCATTTGGGGAACTGGTATCTGGATCGGGCTGTTTCCACTCTTCTATTTTTTGTACCGGAATCGACCGGAAGATGTTGGGCAAAGCTTAGACAGTCGTCGAGCACCAAAAGAGGACGATCCGAAAGAAGTTTTGACGGGGATGCCCTTTGCCGAAGTGGTCAGGACTTCGGCGTTCTGGGCACTGTCGACAGGTTCTGGTGTCTTTGCACTCGTCATGACGGCGATTGTTTTTAACCGAATTTCCATCATGGAGCAGCAGGGCTTGGACGGAATTGAAAGTGCCTACATGATCTCCGCACTCTCAGCGACGTGGGCGGTGACCCAGTTTCTCTCTGGAAATCTGGTGGACCGATTTCCTCCCAAGCCGTTTCTCATTCTCGGTCAGATTCTCTTTTGTCTGAGTGTTCTGGCTCTTCGCGGGGCGAATTCGTCGTCTGCGGTGTTATTGACTGGAGTTTTGATGGGAGCAGGTCAGGGATTTTACTCGGGAGCGTCGCACCCGGTTTGGCCTCGATATTTTGGGAAGCTGCATCTTGGGAAGATTACGGGAATTTGGATGGCTGCAATGGTTGCAGCGTCTGCTACTGGACCTTATTTCGCAGGTGTGGTTCGCGATGTGACTGGCTCGTTCAGCTCTTCCCTGTTGATATTTGCAATATTTCCGATTCCTGTCGCTATTCTGACGCTCTTTTCCGACTTTGGGCCAACTCCGGGAAGACGCCCGATTTCCAATGGTTTAGCCTGATCCGACAAGAGTCACTTGTGTCCCTCATCGACACCGATATCATGCCCGAAGATGTTTCATCTTCTTTGTTTCTTCATCTACCCAGTTCGAAACCATCAGCATGCCGAATCGACCCAAAAACGGCCCACGTCCTCACGCCTTTCAGCCCCCTCAAGGTCAATTGGCTTTAATCGCAGGCTCGGCAAACAAACTGCTGGCTGAAAAAATCGCTCGAGAACTGGGTGTTTCGCAAACTCCGAGCGAAGCGCACTACTTCAGCGAAGGGAACGTTTTCGTTCGTGTGCTGGAGAATGTTCGGGGTCGGGACTGTTATGTTTTGCAGGGAACCCACCACCCTGTGAATGACAACTTCATGGAACTGCTCTTCTGGATCGATGCCCTCAAGCGAGCAAGTGCCCAACAGATTACCGCAGTCATCCCGTTTTTCAGCTACGCTAAAGGGGATAAGAAAGACGAGCCTCGTGTTTCCATCAGAGCACGTGTTTGTGCCGATGCGATCGAAGCTGCCGGAGCGGATCGCTGCCTGATGATGGATTTGCACTCACCGCAAATTCAAGGGTTCTTTCAGGTTCCGGTCGATCACCTTTACGCTCGATACGTGCTGTGTGACCATATTAAGACTCTCGGGATTAAAGACCTTGTTGTCTGTAGTCCGGACATCGGTTTCGCAAAAGGGGCATCGGCCTATGCGAACTATCTTGGTGTCCCTGTGGTAATCGGAAATAAGACACGTCGCAACCACGATGAAAAAGCAGAAGTGTTGGAGTTGATCGGTGACGTGAAAGGCAAGAACGTTCTGATTGTCGACGACTTCACAATTTCCGGCGGAACGCTCATGTCTATGGCGGACGTGCTGCTTGACCGTGGAGCCAATGACATTTACGCCGCTGTTTCACACGGTGTTCTGTCAAAAGGCGTTGCACCACGTATCGCCAAGAGCAACATTAAACAGCTCTTCATGACTGATACGATTGAACCACATAACGATCCACTCCCGCACAATATCTCTGTCGTTTCGGTGGCCCGTCTGTTCGCAGAAGCGATCCAGTCGATCCACGATCGAACCAGCATCTCGCAGCTCTTCCCTGACGGAACCATCGGTCTGGATTAGAGCATCTTTCGAATCAGTGTTCAGGATCTGCCTCGAAGCGAACAGCATTTTTACTAGAACCGGTCCTGAAACTTTGCTTTTAGTGTACAAGTTGGTTTGGGATTTGCATGTGTTTCTTCTCAGAAAGGAGGCACATCATGCCCACACGATCCCAAGAGGAGCCAAGCCGGCTTCTTAAGAAGGGATCC